>NZ_JBRBUI010000027.1:0-374587 GCF_052826185.1 Heliomarina sp.
GCCGTCGGCATGCCCGCCTCTTGCTCCTTGATCATCCCGATAATCTGCGCCTCGGTAAAACGGCTCTTTCGCATTCGTCTGCTCCTTCAAGGTTGGGCAGACTCTACATCATGATGAGGGATTTCGCGGGGGGCAGGTCAAATTGTATCTAGGCCAATTTTAACAACCTCGAAGGGAGCGCTTTCTGAAAATTTATCTAGAACGTCAATATTGAGAGGGTCGAACACCGCAAACGCAACGGACTCTATAGCTTTATCCGTCTCATCTTTGAGATAGCCGTATCTGCTGCTTCCTACCGAGATCACCCAAGAGAGCTTTTGGCCCTCTAAGCTATCAAAGAAGCTATACTCGTCCTCTCCGTCAAACCTCGGCTTCCGGTCGGTTGAAGGTTTTAGGACGAGCTCACCCCTTTCCCTAAGAGAGTCCACAAGGGTAGTTTTCCCGGCGCCTCGGGCGCCAATAATTACGAAAAGCATATCACCTTCCAAAAACCAGTATTGTTTCTTTCTTTATCGAAGTCCACGCGTGTCGTGCCCTTGCCTGGCGTATCGATCGGTCGAATTGAACTTCAAGATTCCAGCCTTTGCTTTCCATCTCAAGAATTATTTTCTCTTCACCTAACTCGCGGCCGCTGTCCTTGTGAGGAAAGACATAGGCTGCGTGCGAGCCAGCGTTGGCATATCCGTCGTGATGTCCCGCAGTTTTCGCTACTTGCTCAGCCCATGTTGAAATATGTGTGGTTTTGGATCGCTTGCGCCTTGCCCCTATTTCCGCGCCCACTAGCGTAGAAATTTCAGTGTCCGCGTACCCCATATAATAGAGGGAAAGCCTCTGAGAGAGAGCGTAATCAATAGCTCCCGCATATGGTGGCGACGTGACCAAAAGATCAAACCCGCCAGGGGGCGTCGGGTTAGATTCCAAATCCCAGTTTGCACGCGTAATTTTGAATTTCGCATCAAAGACACCCGGGCCTACGTACGATAGGTTCTTAAGTCGGTTCTTGACCCTTACAAGCCAATCCCTCAATGAGCGATACACGTCCTTTGGCTTTAGTTCTCTTGGTTTAACATTGTCAGCAATATGACCCCAGCTTTGGTTTTGCGAGCAAAGTTGCCTTAGACATGCGGAGATCATTGTGTGGGCGACAAGGGAAACAGGTCCAGCCCCAAGCTCTTCTTTCAAATAATCCGAGAGGCCGATTATGCGAGAAAGTGTTTCAATGTCATACCAAGGTGTCAGAGCTTCTTCGTTCGGCCTCTGCATGATCGGGATGCAAATATCATTCAACAAACATCCGGAGTAGTGAGAAAGAACAACAGACTCTATCTCGCTGATGTGTGAGGCGCCCAAAGGTACTAGAGAGGATCTTCCGAAATATGCATCAAGTTTATTCTCCAACACTTGAAACATCAGCTCAAAAACTTTGGGGTTAGAAAGTCTCAATACCGTCAACGAAAGGCCTGCGGCCGACGAGAGCAGCGCAATCGGATTGAGATCCATCAAGGTTACATTGCGAGACCGCGAGAGCGCAGAAATTCCTGTAGTTCCGCTACCGCAATACGGGTCAAAAATGTTCTGCCCAGGTTCACTAAGCGCCTCTATCAAAGTCGCCGGTATGCTCGGAATAAATGTGCCTGGATACCAATGCAGCCCTGAAGCAATCCTGTCGTCCCCGCTAGAGAAATCCCAATCAACGTTCTCAAGCTGCCGTCGTATTTGGTCCCTCATTGGAAGAGGTCCAACTGAGATTCGGGTACTAGGGGCTCTCCATAGATATCTTCTATCGGATCGGGGAGTGGAAGGACATGCTCATCACCTGGCAATTCACCAAGAATTTCCTGCAAAAGCACCCGAACACGACGCTTCGCAGCCTTGCTCAACTCCTTTGCGGAGAAAACGCCGATCAGAGTTTCATTAGAGCTCCGACCAATCACTTCACTCTTCATCGTGGCCCTGTTGTAGATGTTAATGGCCCTGTTCGTTTTGGCTCTATCTTTAATGGCATGGAATATGCACGAGCAACCCGCAGCCTCTGCGAGAGCGACTTCGATTTCCCTTTTTCTTTTCAAATTGGAGATACCGTCATAGTTCGCGGTCCCGCTCATTCTAAGAAGCGACACAGGATCATACAGCGCTCCTCTCACCAATCGCGATAGAATTTCTTTCGTCGCCCCTCCTTCTCCAGTCAAGCTTTGGCTAAGGTAAGAAATCAGAGCATCGTCAGTAAGGATCCACCTATCTGAACTCAACTTCCCAAGAGCAACAGCGTCCTCCATAACGCGAGTCAGCATGGCTTTCGCTGAGAACTCAGCCCAATCCCATAGCAAGAGTTTATACAATTTCTCTCGGACGTCTTGCCATCTCATTACGAGTTCGACGCCACTCTTTCCTACGGAGGCGCCTTGCTCTCCTATTTCGATGTCAGAAGCCAGACCTTGTGCGATGCTTCTAGCATCTGATTGGGAAGTTACGCCGACATGGCATGCTAGTCGGACTACGTTGTCAATATTGTCAATATCGATTTCCGCCGAGACCAAGGGGCCAAACGCTCCACGCCCCTTGATTATTTCCACAACGTCATCCCAATTTGAGCCTAGAATCTCCGAAGATTTAAACGGGGCGCCAGAAAATGAAACGCCTTGCGTTAAATCTTGAAGATAACTGCTCCTTTTCCCCGCATTTATGTCTTCGTGATTGAAGTCGCCTTCGATCTTATTGTCATCAAGTATATACTCCATTGAATGCCCAAACGGGCCCGTCTGTAGATCGTGTAGCACTGCAGCAGCACGAAGTACGTCGCGCTTCGCAGCGTGGACTTCGTGGGCATCAGCCCAGACATTGGCCAGGTGATAGACGCCGACGATGTGCTCAAATCTGGATGGCTCGGAAGCGCCGCTTATCAGCAAGGAATTAATGTTGCACATCCTGACATATCGCAGCCTCTGTATTTCAGGAGAGAGCATAAGTGACATGGACTGTTCATCCACTACGACGGGCCCGTAGATGGGATCGAAAAATCTATTCTTCACTTTGCGCATCCTATTTCCCGCGCTGCGAGAATTCCAGAGACAGCCGCTTGCAGAAGACCTCGAGCATGCCCCGCGATGTCTCCGGCAACGTAGAGATTTTCGACGGTCGTTCGATGGGATTTGGGAGTAGCGTACACAGGCCAATGCCAGTCGATCAGTGGAAAATGAACCGCATGCTCTCTACTCAGAGTGATCAAGCCCGATTCCGATAGACTATTTGTAAAAGTGTCTAGCTCGAGCGCGATCTCCTTCCCGAACGCCTCATTTACGTATGGAGCCTTATCCCCAAGACCTCCTCCCGTTATGAAGGGATTGCTTGAAAAGCTCTCAGGAGGGAGCGCCCTAATTTTTTCGATTATTCTTGGAAGCTCATTTACTTTACCCTCCACACGACGCAATATCCCAACGTTGGCGCGAGGGAAATTCTGCTCAGCTACAATACCGCCAGGAATTGTGAAGTTGTAGAACGGATAACGATAAATTTCACCAGGCGCGTTCAAACAAAACGTCCGACACTTCCCCTCCAAGATTTTCGCGTCGGGCCCCAGACTACGAAGCTTGCTTAAGGCCGAGCCATCGAGGAACTCGATGCGAACACCAACGTCAAAGCCTTTGCCATTCTGCTCGAGCGCTCCAAGTTCTCGTGCGAACTCGGCTCCTTGCCGGCCTGCAGCAAGAAGCAGAAACTTGGAACGCAAGACTTCTTGGCCTTCCAGAACGACCTCGAAATGGTTACCATCATTGACCGTGATTGCCCGAGACTTAAAGACCGTGACACGCCGCGCTAGGCGCGCTTCACATCTAGCAACGAGTTCATCTATCTCATGCGGCGTAAGTAGTATGGAGTCATAAGCCCTAAGAGTGAGGGTCTCACTGTTTAGGATGCGATCAGAGGAAGTGGTTCCCGCGCGCTCCGCTAGTCCCAGAATTTCGAATGCTTCGTCAGCTACGAGCGCCAGAGCGTGTTCACTACCAGCGATCGGAATGAGGCCCTGACCGGCAGGTAGTTTTGAGAACTTTGCTCCAGAGAACTTCGCAAAACCTCCGAGTTTGCCTTCGGCTGCGGGGATTGCATGATCCACGAGCGCCACAGAGGCGCCGTTAGCGGCGGCTTCCAAGGCTGCTAGAATACCAGCCATTCCACCACCAATCACCACTATGTCGTATGTCATCGCTCGCGTCTGCCCCAAACCCTTTTGGGACTTTCTGGGGGGGGCGGGCTGGGTAGTCAAGGTTGGACTTTTTTAACTTTACAATCAATACCTTGGCATGCGGGTGGCGACCAGAGGTTCACGCGCGCCATCGTCGCTACGCTCTCCAACACCGATCTGACTTCTGGATGCATGAAGGAAACCTCCATCTCAGGCAGCGTTAAATCTTATCCCGTTTGCCACATGAGCCATTTAGAATGAACCGTGATGAAACGCGTGGTGCAAATCGTGGTACGTTTAATTCTTACTTACATATTTTAATTTTAAAACAACGTGTTATAGTGAGTGTTCGCTATCCTTCGTCTCCGCCACAAACTTGAAAATTATCACTTTTTATCGAGTACATGGGCGATAACCTATCGCTATCATCCCCTAATTTTCCGCCAAATTGTTTCCGCTTGGAGCATTAGTCCTGCTGTAGATCCGGGACGAAAATCTGCTGCAACGGTATCAGAGCGCGAATAGCGGGGCGACAATCTCGCATAGTGTTTGAAGGTCAAGCCCAACGCTTTGGCCTCGAGGTTCACCCGGTATTCTATGTTCTTGAGTTCCAGAAGCGCGATATAGAGGAAGTTGCCGGACCGACAGGCCGGGTCCAGCACTCGAAACGCCTTGAGCCGATCCAGAAACGCTTGGTGCAGCGCCTCGGACTTGTCCAGCGCGCGGGTGGCGGCGGCCTTCTGTGACGTGCTGAGAAGCTTGTCATTGGTTCGCCTTGGGGACATTGTCGATCAGGTCTTCGATCTGGGCTTTCACCTCAGCCCAATCGTTCGGGAGCCGTTCCACAATCACCGGATTGACGATCTGCATGATCTTGTCGCGGTCGGTGTAATGCGCGCCCAACTGGCCACGCTTGGCCGGGTCCAGACCCCGTTCGGACAGGGTGCCAAGGATCGAGGGGGCAATATCGAACCAGTACAGATGTGCGGCGCGAGTGAGGTCGTCCAGATCTTCCCATCCGAGCGGCAACACGTCGTCATTGTCGAACAGTCCACCGTTGAACCAGTCCACCTATTCGAACCCGACAAACACGCCATCCTTCATCGCACCGAACAGCGCCTTGGTATGGGTTGCAAAGCTGGCAGGGGCAGGGCCCGCGGCCCTCATCATCCGTTCGAACATTCTGCTCGGCAGAAGCTCCACATCCTCGGCAAACATGCAGAAAACAAGACGGCTGGCGAAATGCGCAACTTGTTGCGGGTCGTGACCGCATTTCCGTAGGCGCTGGGCAAGATTGGCAACGTCTGCGTCGCTTGTTCTGTGACCAATTGACAGGTATTGGTCGGTTTGAAGAGCCTTGGATTTAGGAAGGCATGTCGCAGCTTGTCGCCATTGGCGGCGTCCTTGAGGTCGTCAAGTGCCAGAGTGTACACCTGCTGCACCGTGCTGGTCCAGTTGGTTTGGGTGCGCAACACATCCATGTCCGACACGATCAGAAGCGGCGAGTTTTCCAGAGCGCTGGCTTATTGCAAGAGCTGGTAACACGCCTTGCCCAGATTTGCGCGCTTGCCATTTTATTTCCCAACTAAACAATACCCCCAAAGTTCTCATAACGCCCGGACCAATGACGCGGTGAACACCAAGCTGGTCATGCACTAACAATCCAATTGAGACACTTGGCTTCGGCTGATCAACTAAACACGTCTCGAAGGGTCGCCCTTACCGGTAAACATCTCTTTAGGAAGAAAGGTAAAACTGAAGAACAGAATGCATACTTTGTGAACCGGAAGCGTTATAAGAATAGCAAGCTCTCAAATAGATCTCCAGTTGTTCGAAATTCTTTGTCGCTCACCTTATCCGGTCATTCTCAAATTTTCATGATCGACACCTGCATTGCCAGGTTTAGAGAAGAATTTCACGGCATTCAGGACATCGCCGACGCCATTTGCAAGCGACTGCGTTGCCGCGCTTGTCTCTTCAGCCATTGCAGCGTTGTTTTGCGTTGCCTGGTCAAGTTCGCCGATAGAAGCATTCATCTCAGAAACGCCGGCCGCCTGTTCGTTTGCGGAGTTGGCGATCTGCGATACGCCCACACTGATTTCCTGGACCATATCATCAATCGTCTTTATGGAAGTTCCGGCCTGACCAACCAGATCTACACCTTTTTGCACCTGGCCTGTAGAAGCAGCAATTAGTTCAGCGATTTCACGAGCTGCCTCTGATGATTTTTGTGCAAGTTCTCGAACCTCGGATGCAACAACTGCAAAACCACGCCCTGCATCCCCAGCGCGAGCGGCCTCAACGCCAGCGTTCAAGGCCAACAGGTTGGTTTGGAATGCAATCGCGTCAATCACACCTGTGATCGATGATATCTTGTTTGAAGATTCAGCAATTTCATTCATCGCATTGACAGCATTGCCAACGACTTGTCCGGAATCCCGCGTCTGGTTCTTCGCTTCATCCGCTTTGTTGCGGGCTTCGGTCGCTGCCTTGGCTGTGTTTCTTACAGACGTCGCAAAAAGGTCAAGTGCAGCAGAAGTTTCTTCAAGCGTCGCAGCCTGTTTCTCCGTGCGCCTTGCCAAATCGTCCGTCGCGCTTGTAATGCCGCCTGTCTCATCAAAAACATCAGTCGTTCGCTGGACGACCACGTTGATGACATCATGAATCTTTTCAATGGCCGAGTTGAACTTCTGCCGGATCATATCCATCTCACCCAGATTTTGCTCAAGCCGCACTGACAGGTCACCTTCCTCCAGACGATCCAATCCGTGACGCATCGTGTCCACTGTCACTTGCAAAAGCGTCGTGTCCATAGCGTATTTGACAACTTTCGAGACCTTGCCGGCCGCGTTGCGTATCGGGTTGTAGCTTGCACGTATGTGAACTGTCTTTCCGCCTTTGCCAATGCGTGTGAAGTTCCCGGCAACCTCATGCCCGTTACGCAGATTTTCCCAAAATTTTGCGTAATCGTCGCTAGCGGCCTGTTCCTTGGGAATGAACATACTGTGATGGCGACCAATGATTTCGGATTTCTCGTATCCCATCGCCTTGCAGAAATTTTCATTGGCCTGAAGGATTTTTCCTTGCGTATCAAATTCAATGACGGCTTGAACCTTGTGAATTGCGTCGATCTGGCTTTTCGCATCGGCGGCCAGATTTTTTGCCTCAGATATGTCAAAAGCGTATTTGACGACCTTGAAGGGAACGCCCTCGGGGTCGATCAGGGTCTCGTAAGTGGCATTCAACCAGATTTCCCGCCCGCTTTTGGCGACGCGCATCACGTCGCCACTCTCTGAAGCGCCGGATTTCAAACGATCCCAAAAGGCAGTGTATTCCGGTTTGGACGCTTCGTTGCCCGGCATGAAGATCCGATGGTGCTTACCCTTTATTTCGTCCAGAGAATATCCTGTGGCGGCCAAGAACAATTCATTTGCATCAAGGATATTGCCGTTAAGGTCAAATTCGATCACGGCCATGGATCGCTTGATCGCGTCGGTTTGACTGCGATTGTCCCGACGCCGCATGTGGACCATGGAAATTTCTCGGCCGACACCAAGTATGTGATCATAATTGCCGTCGGCATCTGCAACCGCAGTGTATGTTGTATCAAACCAGGTTTCCTGGCCAGCCTTGTTCACGCGCGGTTCAGTTCGGTTGACAACTTTTCCGGCGGCGACCTTGCGCCACACTTCAGTCATTTCAGGCGTACCGCGATCTTTCTGGCGCAGCGTTGCGGTGTATGATTTTCCGACAACATCCTCACGCCTATATCCTGTGATTTCGCAATACAGGTCGTTGACCTCAAGCACTGTGCCGTCCATTCCAAATCTAACGATTGCGTGTGAACGGTCTATGGCGGAATGCTCCAAACCTATTAACTTATGCTTTTCTTTGGAATTGTTACCAAGAAAATTGAACATACGGAATCTCCAGAAATCATCGAAGACAATTCACCAAACAGACTTTGATAATGGGTTAAGAAAACCACTGTTCCGCGCACAACCGGCGTGAAACCTGTTTTTTACGCGATCCAAAGGGCGTTTCGCGCCTCATCCAGCGGAGCCTGACCCCAACCAGCCCCTCAACAAGAGAACAAAAGGGGAATATGATAGGGAATCATGTACTGTGAACTGTCTGCCCTATCCAACTTTACCTTTCTCACCGGAGCGTCCCATCCGGAGGAGTACATGGAACGTGCCTGCGAACTGGGTCTTGGGGCTATTGCCATAGCTGACGACAACTCCGTCGCCGGTATCGTAAGAGCGCATACCCAAGCCAAGTCGATCGCCAGACAGGTCAAAGAACGAATGGACTGGAATGATCAACACGGGTTGATCGGCCCCCCGCGGCCAGCAAACTGCCGGCCGCCGGTTTCATTTCCGGTCGCCCATATACCGCGGCTTATTCCGGCAACCCGCTTGGTCTTCAAGGATACGCCGCCTATCACAGTCCTTCCGGAAAACCGGACGGGGTGGCGCAACCTGTGCCGAATTCTTTCTACCGGTCGATTGAGAGCCGAGAAAGGACACTGCGATCTATGGCTCACAGACCTGATCGACTGGCCGGATGGCCTTCAGCTCATCCTCTGGCCACCCGAACGGCATATAAAAGGTGGAGCACGGGTATGGTCTTCGCATATGCCGGACCTGACTCGCCACTTTGCTGGGCGAATGCATCTGATGATGCATCCGCTCTACAACGGCTATGACAGCGAACGCTTTGCATCACTGACAAAGGTTGCACAGGAACTGGGTATCCCGACACTCGCCAGCGCCGCACCCCGAATGCACCACGGTGGACGCTGGCGGCTTGCCGATGTCCTTAGCGCAATTCGCTTGGGATGCCGCGTAGAACAACTGGGCCGCGCGGCCCTGCCAAATGCAGAATGCCGTCTCCGCTCCAAAGCTGAAATGCAGCGGCTTTTCAGGGGCCACCAGGATGCGATCACCCGTGCGGAAAAGCTTGCAGACAGGCTGAGTTTCTCCCTCGACGAACTTCGTTATGAATACCCCAATGAAGGCACCCCGGAGGAAACGCCCGCGCAACGTCTTGAACAGTTTGCACGGAAAGGACTGAAATGGCGTTATCCCTACGGTGCGCCGGATCACGTGCGCGACATGCTGCAGCATGAGCTCGACCTGATCGCCAAGCTGAAATACGAACCGTATTTCCTGACCGTTAACGATATCGTCACATTCGCCCGCTCACGCAATATTCTCTGCCAAGGGCGCGGATCCGCAGCCAATTCGGTTGTCTGCTATTGTCTTGGCATCACCTCGGTCAGCCCCGAAATCGGAACGATGGTCTTTGAACGATTTGTGAGTGAGGCTCGGGACGAACCGCCAGACATCGACGTGGATTTCGAACATGAGCGCCGCGAAGAGGTCATTCAGCACATCTACGAAACCTATGGCCGTCACAAGGCCGGGCTATGCGCGACGGTGATCCATTACCGCGGGAAACGTGCAATCCGTGAGGTCGGACGCGCGATGGGCCTGTCCGAGGATACGATATCGGGTCTGTCTTCACAGCTTTGGGGATTTTTCTCGGCAGATGGGATGGAAGATCGCCGGATGCGTGAAATCGGCCTGAACCCTGATGATCGCCAGCTGCGACTTACAATGGAGCTTGTGCAGGAAATCGTCGGCTTTCCACGACATCTCTCCCAGCATGTAGGAGGTTTCGTAATCACGCAGGACCGGCTGGACGAGCTGGTCCCCATCGAAAATGCAACGATGGATAACCGCACCGTGATTTGCTGGGACAAGGATGACATCGATTCACTGGGCATTCTCAAGATCGACGTGCTCAGCCTTGGCATGCTGACATGTATCCGCAAGGCATTCGACCTCTTGGCGATCCACCATGGAGCCCGGCATACGCTTGCGAATTTGCCGCAAGAAGATGAAAACGTTTACGACATGCTCTGCCGAGCCGACAGTATCGGCGTCTTTCAGGTCGAAAGCCGGGCGCAGATGAATTTTCTGCCCCGTATGCGACCACGCAATTTCTACGATCTGGTGATCGAGGTCGCCATCATTCGTCCCGGTCCGATCCAAGGCGATATGGTGCACCCCTATATTCGTCGGCGAAACGGCGAAGAGCAGATAGCATTCCCCTCTGACGCACTTGGAAAAGTGTTGGGAAAGACGCTGGGTGTACCCTTGTTTCAAGAGCAGGCGATGCAAATTGCCATTGTCGGCGCAGGCTTCACACCCGAGCAGGCCGACCGGTTGCGCCGCTCTCTCGCGACCTTCAAGAAACACGGCAATGTCAGCGAATTCCGCAGTCTCTTTCTGCGCGGCATGAAGCGTAACGGATATGACGATATGTTCGCAGAACGCTGTTTTTCGCAGATCGAGGGCTTCGGCTCATATGGCTTTCCCGAAAGTCACGCGGCCAGCTTTGCTCTCTTGGTCTATGCCAGCGCATGGATCAAGTGCCATCACCCAGGGATCTTCGCCTGTGCGCTGCTGAACTCGCAACCGATGGGCTTTTATGCGCCGGCACAAATTGTGCGGGATGCGCGGGAACATGGCGTCATCGTGCGACCCGTTGATGTGAATGCAAGCTTCTGGGACAACGTGATGGAACCCGACGGTCGTGGCAACCTGGCCCTTCGCTTAGGCTTCCGCCAGATCAAGGGCCTGACCGAAGAAGACGCAACCTGGCTCACGGCGGTTCGAGGCAATGGATACAACCGGGTGGACGATCTCTGGCGGCGCGCAGGAGTGCGCCCCGCGGTTCTGGAACGACTGGCCGAAGCAGATGTCTTTGCCTCTCTCGGTCTAAGCCGCCGCGAAGCGCTCTGGCAGGCCAAGGCAATCACTACCCCTGCTCCCCTTCCCCTGTTCGCTCAGGATATTGGCGGCGAACTGATTGACGAACCCGCTACCCATCTGCCGGAAATGACACTCGGAGAAGAGGTGGTTGAAGATTTCGTAGCCACCCGCCTTAGCCTCAAGGCGCACCCGGTCGCGATGCTGCGCCATATCCTCACACCGGGCGCCGGAGATCCATCGATTATGAAAAAGCCCCTTTCATAGCCAGTCCAGATGTCCGATACCTCTCGATCACGGATCAGTCGTAGGGCCAGAGATCCTGTCCCAATGCCTCGACTGCAAGAACAATCCGCTCGAAACTTTCACCTGCACGCGCCGACATAAGTCGGGCCCGCAGATAACCGTGCACAAGTCCCTCTTCTTCGACGAGATGAACCGGCACACCTGCCGCTTTCAACTTGTCGCGATATTGGGGACCATCGCTGGCGATCGGGTCGCACTCAGCCGTGAAAATGACCGTCCGAGGCAGCTTTGAGAAATCGGTGTCATGCAGGGGGGCATAGGTGGCATCGCCAGCAGGGGCCTCGCCATTCAGCCGGATGTTCTCGTAGAATTCCAGATCTGCCCGAGTTAGCATCGGCGCATTGGCATGCTCAGAATACGAAGGTGCATTCCGGTCTCCACCCAGGCCCGGATAAATCAGCACCTGGCCAAGAATACCTTTCAGCCTATCGCGTGCGTAGTGGGCAACAGCCGCTGCCAGATTCCCGCCGGCACTGTCACCAACCAGAACGAGCCCGTCCTTGTATCGGTTCGCGGCCCATTGCGTCGCAGCCCATGCATCTTCAAAAGCAGCCGGGTGCTTGTGTTCCGGGGCAAGCCGATAATCAACGGCAACCACGCGATAGCCGGTGTTTGCGCAAATCTCGGCGCAAACGTCGTCATGGCTCTCAAGACCGCCGACGACGAATCCACCACCATGAAAAAACATAACCGTACGCCCGGGATCCCCGGCGGTATAGATGCGAACCGGCACACCATCCGCAAGTTTATCGACAGCTGACACGCCTTCGGGATATTCCTGATGGAACTCTCTGCACATCGCATCATAAACGCGACGCTGACCCTCGATATCCAGATCGACGGCGTCATCCGGATAGGATTCAGCCGTCTTCCGGATAAATGCCCATGTCTGGGCATCGATAAGGGTGTCGTAGTCAACCATCAGGTTCTCCTCAAGCGGCCCATTCCCATGGCCGCGTGTATTGGCCAAGGACATGAGCAACATCGTCCTCTTTGGCGCCATTCGCTGTGACTTGCGCCACGAGTCCGCGCTTCTTGTCATCTATGACAAACGTGACCCGCGCCGGCACCTGCGCCTCTTCCAGCGAGCCATTGTAGATACGCATGATCGCCTGCTTGCGAAGCTCGGGTTTAAACACTTTACCCACGGCGGTTTTCGGCAATTCAGACATGATCGTCAAATGCTTTGGCTGGGCCGCCCGTTCATGAACATGCGTTTTGCAATGCTCCATCAACTCGGCTTCCGTTACCGAAGCTCCCCCAACCAACTCTACGTAGGCGCAAGGAATTTCCCCTGCTTTTGCATCCGGTTGACCGATCGCACCGGCAAAAGCAACTGCGGGATGGCGCAACAGCGCCTCCTCGATCTCGGCCGGGTCAATGTTATGACCGCCCCTGATAATCAGGTCCTTGGCGCGCCCGGTAATCCATAGATATCCGTCCGAGTCGAGCCTACCTAGATCTCCCGTTCTGAGGTACTTGTCGAAATGATAAAGATCCTTGTTTTTTGGCTCTTCCGTATAGGTATGACCCGCAAATACGCCCGGGTTGGAAATGCAAATCTCGCCTACTTCGTCCATACCGCATTCAACGGGCTTCCCGTCGGCGACCTTGACGATCTTGATGTCTGTATAGGGGAAAGGCACCCCGACACTGCCAACCTTCTTTTCGCCATCAACCGGGTTACAAGAGACCAGACAGGTCGCCTCGGTTAAACCATAGCCTTCAACGATGTTGATGCCAGTCGCGTTCGTGAACCGGGTAAATAACTCCAGAGGCATCGGAGCCGACCCGGAAAATGCGTTCTTCACCGTAGAGATATCGGCATCCACCTTACGCTGCATAAGGGCCGAAACCGCGGTTGGCACCGTAATTACAAAGGTTGTCTTCCAGCGCTCACAGAGTTTCCAGAAGTTATCGAATACCCCGTCGCCCCTGTACCCGGCCGGGGTTGGGAAAACCACATGCGCACCTGATTTTAGAACGGCCATAAGGATGACATGGCAGGCGAAGACATGGAAAAGAGGCAGCGGGCACATAACACTGTCCTCTTCAGTGTAGAGCAGTTCGTGACCGATCCAGCCTTGATAGACGATGCCGGAATACTTGTGCTGCGCGACCTTGGGCATGCCGGTCGTCCCACCCGTATGGAAGTAGGCTGCGATGCGGTCTTCCTTCTCGTCGGTGAAATCAAGAGACTTGGACTGGCTCGCACAGGCCTTGTTGAAATCCAGGATGTCGGCATGGTGCTTCCCGGAAATTTTGCCACGGACCAAGGGAACGATCCAACTTTTTGGTGGTGTCAGGTATCGATTCAGGTCCACTTCAAGAATGGTATGAACATCCGGTGCATGCCGCACGGCCTCATGCGCCTTTTGCGCGATATCCGTCTTGGGAAACGCCTTTAGCGTCACGACAACTTTTGCGCCGGTTTCGCGCAGGATTGCAGCAATCTGCTCAGGTTCGAGCAAGGGGTTGATAGGGTTGACGATCCCAGCAACTGTTCCGGCAATCGTAGCAACAACGGTCTCCGTCGTGTTCGGCAGGATCAGTGCAACCACGTCTTCCTTACCGATACGAAGTGACCGGAACAGATTAGCTGCCTGAGACACCCGAGCATGCAGCTCACTCCAAGTAAGAGTCTCTGCCTTGTCATCCGGTCCCGACAACAGCTGGTATGAAACAGCCGGACGGTCCGGGAACTTTTCAGATGTGATACTCAGCATCTCGTAGACCGTGGCAGGCACCTCCCGCGCTTCCCACGGCATTTCGTTCTGTAATCTTTTGCTGTCTTCGAGACTCGCAAAACTCATCTGATTTCCTCCCTGAAGATGCCTAGCGGCATCTTTTCTCTCGAAAGGAAAGATGAAAGTATTTTCATTTATGTGCAAGGCGACATGAATATGACGCCACGCAAGGTTATTCTGCAGCTAGCCCGTCGGTGAACTGCAGCCTCGCGAGACGCGCATACAGCCCGTTTTCCGCAACGAGTTGCTCGTGCGTGCCGGATGAAACGATCCTTCCATCTTCCATCACGATAATCCGGTCGGCTTTTTTCACCGTCGCCAGACGATGCGCAACAATCAATGTCGTTCGATCTTTTGAAAGCTCGTCCACCGCGCGCTGTACAGCGCGCTCACTTTCTGCATCCAAAGCGCTCGTGGCTTCATCAAGCAAAAGCACGGGGGCATCGCGCAAAATCGCCCGCGCGATGGCGATACGTTGCTTTTGCCCACCCGAAAGCATCACACCGCGCTCTCCAAGGTAGGCGTCGTATCCACCCGGCAAGGCCACAATAAAATCATGCGCCGCTGCTGCCCTTGCGGCCGCTTCCACCTCTGCATCCGACGCATCCGGCCGTCCGAACCTAATGTTTTCAAGCGCAGATGCGGCAAAGATCACCGAGTCCTGCGGAACCATGGCTATGAACTTACGGAAATCGGCCCGATTCACATCGCGAAGGTCGGTTCCGTCGAGACGAATGCAGCCGGACTGCGGATCATAGTACCTGAGGATCATCTGGATCACGGTTGTCTTTCCAGCTCCGGATGGCCCGACGAATGCCACGGTTTCTCCCGGCTTTATCTTAAGTGAAACACCATCCAACGCACTGATATCGCTTCGCGACGGATATGAGAATCGAACGTTTTCGAATTCAATCGCGCCCTTCACCGGTTGCGGAAGGCCTGTGGGTTCTGCAGGATCGACCACCGTGTCTTGGCTATTCAGCAGCTCGATCAATCTTTCGGTCGCCCCTGCCGCGCGTTGCAATTCTCCCCAGATTTCACTTAGAGCCGCGACGGAGCCAGCAACCATGACCGAATAGATGACGAACTGAATCAACATACCTTCAGTCATCGTACCGGCACGAACATCATTCGCACCGATCCAGAGCACACCGACAATGCCGGTGAAAATCAGGAATATCACGATAACCGTCATGACGGCACGGGTCCTGATCCGGCGCAGGGAGACGAGATAAGAGGTTTCAGTCATTTCCGAAAACTGTGACTTGCTGGCAGCTTCATGCGTAAAAGCCTGAACCGTTTGAACGGCCCCAAGGGTTTCAGAGGCGTTGCCCGACGAAGCCGCGATCCAGTCCTGGTTTTCCCGGCTTATCTTACGCAGTCGCCGACCGAGCGTCATGATCGGTACGATAACCGCAGGTACAAGCAACAAAACCAATCCTGAAAGCTTGGGCGATGTCAGAAGCATAAGCACGAGACCACCGGCAAAGATCAGCATGTTGCGAAGCGCGATCGAGGCAGAAGATCCCAGCACGGACTGGATCAGGGTCGTGTCCGTGGTGATGCGGCTAAGCACTTCGCCGGTCATGATTTTTTCGAAGAAGGCGGGACTCATTCCGATGACACGGTCGAACACTGCCTTGCGGATATCTGCCACAACGCGTTCACCGAGACGGGTCACCAGAGCATAGCGAAGCCCGGTCCCGACAGCCAACAACGCCGCGATGGCAAGAGCCGCCAGAAAATATTTATCAAGAAGTTCGCCATTCTGGACACGGAAATTGTCAATGACGCGGCGAACCGCCAAGGGCAGCGTCAGCGAAATGACGGCGGTGAACACCAACGCAAAACCAGCAGCCGCCACCAGCCCGGTATACGGGCGCACAAATGGCCACAATGCCTCAAGGCCCGCTACATTCTTCGATTTTGCACGCTCCTCGGTGCCGGTGGCATTTGGAATCGCGTTCGCTGAAGCTTGCGTCTTGGCCATAATTTTCCTGTCGTGCTTTCCGGTACTCAATGAGCAGCCTTCGTACCATGGCTGTCATGAAGGCCCATGATCGCGCGGTCAAGGCGACAGTCTGTCAACGCGGCAAGCGACGCGGCTGCAACTGGACCTCTACAGTCGGACCGTACCAATTGCTCATAAGATTGGACCGACCACCCATTCTCATATAGCTTCTGCAAGTAAGGCCTTATTGAACTGACCTGTTCCAAGACGTTGACTAGTCTCTTTTGACCAACTTCATTTCTTGATGTCAGGACGAACCAATGCTCATTGACGGTCCGACGTATAACAACGCCCGTGGGGAAGCGAGCTCGCTCCAAATGGCCCCACCCTTTGCATTCAGCGATGTCACGATGACGGTTTTTCCGCTGCAGGCCAACCTCGCCAGATTAAGCCAGTTCGTTGACAACTACCTCAACCAAGCACCCGAGATCGTAAAATTCCGACCGGTTCTGCCTTTTGTTTATCTGATCATTCTGGACTACGGGAAAATGTCGGCGGCCGCGGCCCGGACGGGCTGGGTATCCCAGCGCGAAGTGGCCTTTGGCGTGCCGCTCGCCTGGATGAAACCTGAATCGGGCGGACAGGAATTCACCTTCCACGATTGGGCTTTCACCACGCCCTTCATTTTCGTGGACAACGAGTTGTCGCTTAGTACCGGTCGCGAAGTCTATGGCTGGCCGAAGCTCCTGGCGAGGCTCGATCCCTCGGTCGACAGATGGTTGACCGATCCACATGGCGCGAGGCAGGTCTTTGAAATACGATCCCAATCGGCCGCCGACCGGATGGGCGATGACCTGAAAGCTCCGTTTCTGAGCGTGACGCATACGCCGATGTCAGGACTGACCGACATCCCAACCAACCTGTCCTCTGTCACAGACGCACTCTTGAACTGGCCCAATAACCTGGCCGGTATGACAAGAATGGCGCGTGACTCTCTGACAGCATTCGCTGAAATGCGCGCGTCGCGGCGTCCAGCGCGGGATGCGACTCCTTCTACAGAAGGAAACTCCAATACCGGTTTAGACAACCTGATAAAAACCGGATCGTCCATGTTGAACGATCCCCTCGCCGCATTTCAATCGCTTAGAGAGGCATTCCCAAAGCTTTATTCCAATACGATCAATCTCAAACAATTCCGCGACGCGGAAGATGCAGAGATGACATGCTATCAGGCAATTACAGCTGCCAAAATGCCCATTCACCGCATTGGGAGCGGAGGCGTTCTTGGAAGCGAAAACCTTTTCGCTGGCCAGTTCAGCGGCGGCTACCAGATCCACATGGTCAACACCACAACGGTTCCGGTCCTGCAAACACTTGGCCTTCAGGCGATTTCAACCCGCGACGTCCAAAGCGGAACGATTTCTACCCTTAGTCCAGTCATGCCATTCTGGATCAAGATCGACATGCTTTACGGCAAAGGCCAAACCCTAGCCTGGCGCTCCCGACATGGGGATTGGAAAACAACGAGAGGCATTCAGGGCGTTGCAAAAGAAGCGAGTTTTCAACCGACACGTTTGGTGACACCACCAGAGACGGGTCAGAGCACAAAGCCCCTCCTCTCCAAGACACCTGAGATGCGCCAGATTGGCAGAACCAATCCTTTCAACACAACACGCGGCGCAAGCGAAGCGATAGGTGGCACTCTGCGTATGCCGTGTGCCAAGATCCGTGTGCTGCCCATTCTCGCGAATGAAGAGGTTCTACAGAAATTCGTAGAGGATTACATAAATGTGCCGGATCAAATGCGCGTGGAGGCCTGGGGCCGATATGTCTATTTGATCATCGCAAATTACCAACAAATCTCGGCCGATTTGAATCCTTCGGCGACGACATCCGGCAACGAAGTCACTTTCTCGGTCCCTGTCAAATATTACGACGCCACGCCCGGAAAAGACGATGCGCTGGAGAATGTCATGCCGACCTTCCTGCTCGCTTCCAAGATGGGGCCTCAACATCTCGCACAGGAGGAAAGACAGGAAAAATGGCGCAAGGGCGCCAATAGGCTGATAGGAACGGGTTTGATATCGCCTTTCAGTTATGTCGACGATATTCGTCTGGCTGTCGCGGAAAGCGAAGTCTTCGGCGTACCGACGCTTCGTTCAAGCATTTCAACGCCGCCCTCAGGTTGGACCGCCAAAGGCCCGGACCGCGGCATCCTAGCGGAAGTCAAAGCAATCATGGTGCCTTCGCTGGGCACCGACGCGCAGGGACTGCAACATTCACTTGTTCAAGTGCGTGACAGTCCGCTTCTGCCGGAATGGGATGTCGACGGCTGGCGCAACATTGCAGGCAGTTGGGGACCGCTCGTCCAAGACGATCTGGCCCGTAAGTTCGACGAAACTGGTGTCAGTCCTCGTGCAGAGGGCGCTGATCCGACTGCAGGTGATCACTTGCCTTTCGAGGGCGCAAGAAGTCTGGCACTAAACATACTCGGCGGCGAACGCGGCATAAATACCCTGTCGCTGAAGCAGTTCAGGGATGCAGGCTATCCCGACAAGGCATGTTATCAGGGTATCGTTCGTGAAACCACGCGTATTGATCGGCTCTACGACCTCAGCGAAATCGAACGCAGCCTGTCAGTATCCATCGCGCGGTTTCCTACCCAACCGGTAGGCAAAATCCTCGGATTGATACCTAAGCGCACGGTCGCAACTGACCATGGAATGATCGACGAGTTTGAACCGCTTCGACCGTTCGAGATCAATGCCGATCTGGTCCGCGAAGGCGGCTGCACCCTGTTCGAGCGTGTAGGAGACGAACCGTGGACGTCCGTATCCGTCCCGGAAGGCCTGTTTGGATGGAACACAGAAAATCCGGCCGAGCTCGATCGCCTGTCGAAATCGAAACCGGCGATTGCATTCTCATATGTTTGTTCCGAACGGAACGGTGACACGCAAATCGTCCATGCGCCCCGACGTCTGACCGAGGAAAGCATGGCAGCCTTCCGATCCGACGTCGAGGAGTCCGGCCTCGTTGCGATCAAGACCCTGAACCGCGCGCGGCCAATTGATACGCTTTGTGTCGCGGACGTGGTCGACGGTATGGATAACGGCCAAATTCCAGACATTTCTACATTGGTAAGGACGCTGAAATCTCAAAACGGCGACGTGTCAGGCAGCTTGCCGTTACTCAAGTTGGCTGGCGCATTGGAACTGGTAAGCCCGGCAACAATCATCGATTCACTTCTAAACCGACATTGGGGCAAAGCTGATAGACCGCATCCCGAAATCTGGATCCCGCGTTCAGACTTCCGGATACGCGCAGAGTCCTTCGGCCCATCAATTTCCCAGCAACTCTTTCCCGGATTGGAAACCCAGGATGGATTCTGGCCTCCTTCCGACGCACATGAATTGCAGACAATCCGACTCCGTGTGGGCCATATTATGCTGCTCAGGTTCGAGTTCTGGTCAGTCATCAACCTGTTCTGCGGCTCAGATGATGAAAGCTCCGAAACTGCTCAGGGTTTCGCGCGCTATGGCGATTATTTGAAGGAATGCGCTGAAGACAAAATGCCCGAGTGGTTTAAACCAGTCGCCGAAGGCGTCGTACCGGAACTCGTTCCGATGAAAGGTCATGTTGGCGAATATTGGGATCTCGACATGTTGACCGACCTTAAGGAAAGTCTCCTATCTTTCTTCGATGAACTGGAAAAACAGGACATGTTCGATGACGATTTTCGCGTTTGGAAAACCGCGTGGCTCCGCACTGTAGAACGCCTGAAGCACGACTATAATCCGCACATCGGCCACAATGAGTGGCCAACCGGCCTGACCGCAGTAGAACTTCTTGGAGAACGGCTGACAGGCCTTTCGCTGGATACCGAAGATCATATCTCAGGTTAGGTCGCGGCCACGATACCAGTCGATCTCGTCTCTTATCGTGGCTTCCAGGGGTCTCAGGTCGACACCCAAAGCCCGCTGGCAGGTGCTTTGTTCAACAGCACGACTCGCCAGTGTCAAAAGAACGGGAAGGCTGGGAAAGCGAGTTTCACGGCCCAATACGGACATCCCGTTTTCCAGTGCGTATAACACCATCGCTCCCATTGCCAAACCTCGCCATCGTGGAGGAGATTCCACCTGTCCCAGATTGGCAATCATTTGGGTCAAATCATGTACAGAAATGTTATGGCCGCTCAACCAAACCGGCATACCGAATATGCCAGCGTCGAGCGTGCGCAAGGTCGCCTCGGCCGCATCGCGAACGTCCATTACGTTTATGATATCCGGAAAGCTCGCCGGCATTTTCCCATACAGCACAGAGGCGACAAAGCAGTGCTCGACGATCCGCAGGTTACCAGGCCCCAAAAGTGAAGTCGGATTGACGATTATCATCGGATCGCCTCGCTTGGCGGCTTTTTTTGCGAGTCTCTCAAGCTCGAGTTTCATTCTGAAGTAAGGATGAATAGCGGAGATAAACCGAAGCCGCCGGTCGTCATTTTCGGACATCAAGTATCGCGTCAAAAACGATCCGATGTATACGACAACCGATCCACTGGCTCGGGCTGCGAAAATCAAGCTCTCCATTCGGTCCTTGGCAGCTGCCAGCCTTTGCGAATGGCTCTGCCTCGCGTCATGCAGGTCCAGAGCATAGGGCGCAGCGGCATCTATTATCAATTCATGCCCCCGAAAGAGGTGCCGCATCGCGCCGGATTCGCAATCGTTGCAAATTACCCGTTCGACCGAGAGGTTCTGCAATCCGGCACGTCTGCCACCGGTCCGTGTGACAGCAGAAACAACCCAACCACGCTCAAGCAAACCTGCACATAATGCCGCCCCGAAATGACCGCCCCCGCCCAGAACAACTGCGCGCCGCATCCGTGATCAGGCCGGGTTTGGGTAAGACGATAGTATCTCGTCTGCCTCGTTGAGAACCGCAAAAGGCTGCGGTGCGCGTATCTTGGCTCTGGCTTCCCTAAGCCTAACCAGGGCCTCTTCTTCGCCCAGCCCTCCCGCTTGAGCGCGGCAAAGACTGACGGCGCTGCGCAACTCAAAGAATGCCATCGAATTTGACCGGGCAAGCGCGTGCGCTTCGGTCAGCAGATCGACAGCGCTTTGATCATCGTCACCCAGCAAAGTTTCCGCCTTAAGGCGCAGCAACTCCGGCAGGTATAATGTATCCAACTCTGACCCACAGGTTTGGATAGCCTCGTTCAACATCAAAAAGGCCTGCTCTTTAGCTCCGGCCGCAATCAGGGCTTCGGCATGGTAAGTCCGTATAAGAGACATCGGCGTGCGCTGACCGATGGCGTCAAAGAAAGCCAGGGCTCCATCGAACTTGGCAAATCCTTCTTCCGGTCGTCCCGTATGACATAGCACCCAGCTCTTGCCGACTTCTCCAACCGCCTGCCAATAAGGATAGCATTGCTCAACGGCCTTTGCGATCACTTGGTCCGCCAATGCCTCGGTCGCTTCTAGTTCGCCAAGCATCTGGAAACCGCTCATGGCAAATGCCAATGTCCTGATTTCAACCTGTCGGTCTCCAAGTTCCTTCGTCAGCGCCTCACTGCGCTGGCTATACTCGAGAGATTTTTCGAAATCCCCCCGAAGGGCATGAATCCACAGCAGGTAAATCAGCGCATAAGAGCCAAGGTCATCTCCATAAACCTGCAAGGAATAGCCAAGCAGCGCTGGAGAATAGTAGCCCAGCGCCTTTTCAAGAGCTGCTTCGGCCTCATCCAGTGACCCTTCGAAGATATGCAGCAGTCCATTGGTAAAATGGCTCCCCATCGCAAACAGCGGAACGTCACTTTCGCCGAACAAGCGAATAGATTCCTCTGCCAGCTCGCGCGTTTTTTCCCGCTCCCCACGTGATGCGGCCACAACCGATACACCATAAAGAGCGGAGACAAGCAGTGGAGTTTCGCCAATTTCAGCACTGAGGTGGCGAGCACGATCAAAGGCTTCTCCAACTTCCGGCGCGGCAAAACCGACAGTGGCCAACAGAGACTGACCAAGCAAGGCGTTCACGGTCGCCTCGAACCGCGTTGTTATCTCACCGACAGGTGCCTTTTTCAGTAAGTCCAATGCAGAACGGAAATGATTGTTAGCTTCGATCTGAGCTGCGCGCGACGTTGCATTCTGACCCGCTTCAATCAGCTTTCCAACGGCTTCCAAGTGCATTTCAGCGCCAGCCAGATGACGCGCCAAAGTTTCCGGTTCAATGATTGCTTCATGCTGGTTTTCTTCCGCCAGAATGTCCGCAATCCGGGCGTGCAATTTCTTTCGTTCGCTGCGCAAGAGCGAACCATATGCTGCGTCCTGTATCAACGCATGGCGAAAGATGTATGAATCCGGATCATTCTTGACCGGCTCGAGAATCCGGTCGTCCGTAAGTTGTCGGATTAACTGCGCAAGCGTGTCCGGATCCTTATTGGCAACAGCCGCAAGCGTTGAACCTCGGAACTTCCGGCCGATCGTCGCAGCGATCTGCGCGATCGACTTCGCCGCAGCATTCCGGTCAAGCCGCGCCATAAGCGACGCTTCAAGCGTTTCCGGCACCCTGATGGCACCACCGATTTCATTGCCCTCCAGAACAGCCACCGTTTGGGTCAGTTCTTCGACAAACAGGGGCACGCCATCGGCTTTGGCGATAATGTCGCGCAACCTCGCCTCCGGGATTGAGTGGGTGCCATCCGCCAAACGAGCAATCTCGATGCTTTCGCCAAGCGACAAGCGGTTGAGCCCGACATGTGTAAGCCAAGGCAGAGCTGGCCAGTTCAACTCAAACTCAGGTCTGTGCGTCGTGACCAGCATGACAGGGAGTTTCGGAGGATCCGTCACCAGTCGTGAGAGAAATTCTAACGTCGTCGGATCGGCCCAGTGAATATCTTCAATTTCGATCAACACGGGTCCCGCACCTGCACGCTTCTTCAGCATTTCGTTCAGCAACGCAAACATCGCGAGCTTTTGCTGCGCCGCATTCAGTGCCAGAGGCGTCTCGGTATCCTGCACGCCAAACTGCGCCGCCAGTAATGCAGATGCATTACTGATCTCGATATCTTTCAGGTCGGGCCAGTCTTTGATGCGCTGACGGGTCTGCGCGGCGCTTTCAGCACCCACGATACCGATAGATCTGGCAATCTCCGCCAAAAATGGATGCAACGCGCTGTTTGTCTTGAAGCTTACGCAGAAGTAGCGAAACCGGCGCATCTCTTCATTGGCAACCATGGCGCGCTGGGCAAAGGCAGAAAGCAACCATGACTTACCCAAGCCCGCTTCACCAGACACGGTCACGATCTGCATCGAACCCGTAAGCGCCTTTTCCCATCGCACCTGCAACAGTTCCAGTTCGTCCCGGCGTCCCACAAAGTGATGATCGCTTCCAAGTCCGGTTACACGATCCGACTCGTCTTTCGCCGCCGTAACTGTCCAGGCCTCTACCGGTTGGTCGTACCCTTTCAATTTATGCGCGCCACGACTGTCGAGATCGAAGGCGGACTTAACAAGGTTCATCGTGGATTCAGCGATAACCACTGTCCCGGGCTTCGCTATGTCCTGAAGTCGCGCCGCGAGGTTCGGCGTTTCGCCAGCTACGGCGTTGGGGTCTGAACCACCGGTCACGTCACCGATGACCACCCGGCCCGTTGCGATGGCGATCCGGCAATTCAGCGAAACGCCCGGCGCAAACTGTGCATCCGGTACTGCAGTCGCCAGTTCAAGCCCGGCCCGCACCGCACGTTCGGCATCGTTCTCATGGACGTTGGGATGACCAAACACCAGCATGCAGCCATCGCCATATTGAGCAAGCATCCTGCCACCCCAACGGTTGGCTATCTGCGAACACAGCCCGTGATAAGCCTGCTGCACGGACGCAAGATCTTCTGCATCCATTCTCTGGCTAATCACTGTGGAATCCACCAAATCGCAGAAAAGAAAACTCAACTGTCGCCGTTCAGCGCGTGATGTCACCGAGCCGGACTGGCCGCCCGATCGTAATGTCTCAATCCCCTTCTGGAGCCGTTTCCGCTGCCCCAAAGACAATCCAAGCTCACGCAGGTCTTCCTCGGTCAGGTCAACCAGCAACTCCATGTCGATATCCGCGTTCTGAAGAATGTCGAAGCATTCGGCGGCATTTATCGATTGCAGCCAGTCGTATAGTTTCCCCGCAAAGGTAGTGCTCATTGCAATTCCCGTTCTTGCATGCCGAAGTTTCCCGCCTTCAGGCCTCAGACAATCATTCCCAACTCGCTATCAAACTAAACTGCCCGGATACCCGCCATCCGGCAAATTCACAGGTATGATCAATGCGATCTCGACAAAGACCAACAGGCCAGGCCCGACAGGAAAGCCTTGTCCCGGGATTGGGGAAGATGCCCGAACGTCAGATCAAACTCATGCTGCGCGGCTCCGGCCATCCCTCGCGCTGCTGATCGCGCCCTGTTCAAACAACCAAGGTCGATGATCTTCTCTCGAACCCAACCTATTTCGTCCTCCGCCAACTCCGATCTCTTTCTGGAAAGAAATGTCACAAGCCGATGCAGATCGTCGCCCCGTAACAGATTAAGAAGGTCGATCAACATTAGCGTCCGTTTTCCCTCCAGCAGGTCCCCGCAGGCTTCCTTGCCATAGATCGCTTCGGCTTCGATGTTCAGCGTATCGTCACTGATCTGAAAGGCTGCGCCAACGAAAAAGCCAAAGCGCATGAAAGCATCCTCGGCAATCGACGATCTCGACCCCAGCAACGCTCCCGCCCGGCATGGAAAGATTGTCGCCAGCCAGCATGTCTTCTTGAGCACCATCACGAGGTAATCCTCGGGGGCCAGTTTCAGCGTATTGTCGTGCCGCCATGCGAGTTCCATAGCCTGACCTTCAGCGGTTTCACGGGCCATGCGTTCCATATCTTCGATAAGTTTCAGACCCATCCACGGTCCGATCCGGGGAAAAACATGGATCAAAGGTCGAAGACTCGAAAGCGCCAAAGCATCGCCAACGTTCAATGCAATTGGTATTCCGTGCTTCATGTGCAGCGTCGGCTGACCCCGGCGGGTTTCGCTTTCGTCTTCGATGTCATCGTGGATCAGTAAGGCGTTGTGCAGCAATTCAATACTTACGGCGACCTTCAGTGAATCTTCAAGAGAAGCGCCGAACAAGCGAGCCGTCGCGATACATATGCTGGGCCGCATCATCTTTCCGCCTCGCAACGGGTAATCCGCCGCTGGACCGTAAAGGTAGTGATCTGCTTCAGGCGTCGGCAAGTAATGCGCCATGAGATCGCGAGTCATGGCGCCGTATTCTTCCAGTGTTTCCTGGATGGCCGGCTCGCTCATTTCAATCCCCACCAACCGTCACGGTCAGTGAACCGGCTGGCTCATCCGCCCCCTGCTCTAGAAGTATACCATAGTATATCCCGTGTTTCGCATCACTCGGGATGTCGATGTGGACACAATACCCCGGTTCAACGCTAACACTGCGAATTTCCTCTCCGTCCGGGCCGGCGCCGCGCAGAGGCAAAACGTTAAGTGTTCCTGTCACCGAGCGGTATAACCGCGCGCGAGCCGTCACTGAACAAGATGCTCGGACCTGCACACCAACGCCAATGTCGTCTCGAAAGCCAGCAGTCGTTTCGGGCGCATTGGGTGCTTTTGGCTGATCTCTTTCGGTGGCCGCGACCAACAATTCTACCCAGACCGAGCCAATATCCGAGTATGTGCGGATAAGGCGCTCCAAGATTTCAGGCATGCCCCGCGATTGGCCACCTCTATCCGGGCTAGCGAAGCGGGCAGCGGTTGCTTTTCCTTCCTCGATCTGGCGGTTTATCACATCATACCCGGCCCGCACACTCTCGGAAACGCCATCCCAAAGCGGACCCGGTGTCCATGATGACCCGTTCGACGGCTCAGCTTCTTCGGCGTTACTACTCTGGAAGCTTCGCCAGACTTTTTCGTCTCCAAATACGTCCTGTTTCCGACCATCGCTTTGCCGGAACGCATTGAAAATGTTTCGGTGCGGGTCGGTTCGATCAAGGGTCGGACGCCGGAGGAACTCGCCCGCATGGCTGCTCAGGGAGTCCGTTATGCCATTTTCATCATGGGTGGTCATATCCGACAATCTCCTCAAGCGGCGGGTGCAAAGACATGGCATGGGCGGCGAGGCGTCCCGACATCACAGCCGCTTCGACGCACCCAGCCTGATGCCCGCAACGGGTCCAGTCCCCGGCAACAGTCACGTTATCAAAATGTTGATCCAAGGGTGAAATTCTATACTTGAGACTGCCCGGTAGGGACAGAATGTAACGATCGGTCGGATTGATATTTGCCGTCCAGAATTGCGAGGATAAACGTTCAGGCCCATCGGACGATTTGTCAGGCCCGGACAAAAGCGACCAGTCAAACCCGTCCTTCCGCACGGCAGCCGGCCAAAAATGCGCGACATCCTTGTCGAGGAAGCGAATGGCATTTTCTTTCACTCTGTCCCGAGCAGAAGACAGGGGGTTATCCGACGTGGGGATCTCACTGTCGGGCAGGACGGAACAGAAATACGCAATCGCTTTCGGATCGACTTCCCAATCTTCCAGCGCGATCAGTTGTGGCATGTCGGCCCAGGTATCAAAAGGTTCGACATAACCCGAAATGTTCGGCGACGGTTTTGACCACCCCAGTTCGTCAACCGGCTTGTCCAGCCAGATCTGAAATGCCTGCGTGGCGACAGTTTTGACCTCTTCGACCATACGGCGCCATGTTGGCGACGCCGCGATCAATTCGGCAGCCACGTTAGGCACCTCGCCCAGACCCACTGCAAGTACAAGGAAATCAAAATCCTTCCCTATCTTCAGCGTCCGTGTCCCAGCCGAATGTTCATCCCAACGGGATTCCGCATCCCAGCCACTTTTTTTCAGCTTGTCGCCGCCCGTGAGCTGGGAAAAATCCGGCTCAGAGGGCCAGCTTGGCAGATCCTTCACATTGACGAGCGGCTCGTAATCTAGGCCGCGTTTGACCTTCGCCTGTACATTGAAAATGGCCTGCTCTACCAGCTTGCCGGAACCATCAAGATTCAGGTCTTCCAGACGATGAAAGAATTCGAACTTCACCCCGCGCCGCTTTAGCACCTCGTAAAATGGCGCAAAGACGATATCTCCCATACCGGCCTGCATCTTCCAGAACAGGGCGCCGCGATAGGTAAAGAACATGCGTAACGCGCCGCGCAAAGCCTGCCCTGCCGCAAGTCGCGGCCTGTTAATGTCCCCGTCCTCATAGGCAAACAGCAGGTCATAGGAGGCTCTGACAAAAGCGTTGTTAACGGAAAGCTCCGACGCTCCGTGCAATCGCAACCATTCTCGCCAGTCCAGATCGTCGATCGCATCGAACCCGCGCGGGTTGAATATAAGCCCGTCACGAAGGATACCGCGTATGATCGCTAGCACCACATCGGCGATTTCCCAAACGCGACGCAATTCCGGGTCTAAGGCTGTGAGTTGCTCTATCTGGCTATGGATAACGACCGACAATTTTGTCAGCAGTGATTGAGCGGCATGCAAATCGTCGTCCGGCCTCCATGACTGAGGTCGGCGATCGAATATGCGTCTCAAGATATCCAGCGCCTCGGCAATCACCACTCCGATGGCAAGCTGTCCATAAGACGCAAGACGCTCTGCGGATTTCAATGGTTCAGCCACGACTCCCCGTGCCGTACTGCGTGCAAGAGCTGCCACCGCACCGACGAGATCACTACCGCCTTTCACTTCTGCCTGCGGCACGCGGTCTTGCACCGAAGTGATCAACGTTCTCAGCAACAATACGCAACGTGTGAGATAGGCAGGAATGGAAAAAGGATCGGCCGTTTTCAGCGGATCGCCAGGATTGCCGGAGGCAGGCGGAAAAAGAGCCATCCAGTTGGCCCAGCCATCGGCCAGATCCTCGGTCACTCCAACGTAGTTATCCGGCTTGAAGGCCTGATCCCAAGTGGCGATCGGGCAGGTCTCGGGATTCCTGCCAAGTTCTTCGTAGCAAGCCCGCATCATGCCAAAGGCATTCTCGTAAAAGCCCATCCATAGGTGAAGCCCGTGTTCCTCGATCCGCTGCGACGGCAAAGCCCGTCCGGATGCGCCTTTGCCACCCAGACGCCAACCCTGCTGATAGATGGTAACTTCGAACTCCCCGTTGCGTTCTGGTTGGGTCAGTTCGAAAGCCGTTGCGACAGCCGCACAGCCTCCCCCCACTATACAGACTTTCTTAGTGCTCATTTCCGGTCACCCAAAGCCAGTCGCTCTCAGGTTGACCGCTAAATTGCTTTCACGCAACGAATCTCTTGGCTAGACACGAGAAAGACCACTGTTCTCGCAGCAGAAAAGCGCAAATCAGGCAACGTTTCCTACGTATTTTCCAGTGCCTCCAGATAGGTCCGAACCGCCTGCTGAACATGCCGAAACCGGTCGCCGCCCAGGTGTTTTCCACCATACCAGCGCGTCACCACCACGACATGATCGTGCAAACCGGCGGTCTCCAACTGCCGCAGAATCACCAATCCGGCGCCACTTTCGCCGTCGTCACTCTTAAGTTGCGCACCCTCACTGGTGAGCAATCCCCATGTATTGTGGGTCGCCTTCGCGAATTTCTTTCGGCGTGTCAGTTCGCGAACAAATGCACGCGCTGCCTCTGCGGTATCGGCGGGACCACCCGACACGGCATACCTGGAACCCCGGTCGGACAGAATGTTTTCAAGGACAAGCATACTTGGCGGATTAAAAGCTTCGACATGAATAATCAACAAGCCGGTCCAAGCTGGCGAGAGCCCTGATACTCCAGTAACCGCGACAATCGGGGCCTTGCAGCGTTGGCTTTACTGACACATAAAAGAGTCAAGAAATCCAGCTCAGAAGGATACCAGAGACCATGACCATCGAAGCGCCTGAAACCAAGGTGGTGGACAGCTATCGCATTGCATGTGACGGCGGCGAAGGTGCCCTCGGTCATCCACGTGTCTGGTTGAGCATCCCGCTGGATACAGGCTGGGTCGAATGCCCCTACTGCGATTGCAAGTTCATCCATTCGGAGCATGAAGCCAAACGAGGCTAGACCTGTTCCGCTAGCGTTATTCCAGTCGTTTCAGACTGTCACTTACCAAAAAAAAGGCGCCCAAACTGGGCGCCTTTTCTTTCAAGCCATATGCTCGATCAGTTCTTGGCCTTGTCGACCATCTTGCCTGCGGAAATCCAAGGCATCATGGCACGCAGCTTTTCGCCGATCTGTTCGATCTGGTGTTCGTCATTCAGGCGGCGCGTTGCCTTGAACATCGGCTGACCAACAGCGTTTTCCTGCATGAAATCACGGACGAACTTGCCGTTCTGAATGTCGGTCAGAACCGCTTTCATACGTGCCTTGGTTTCATCGTAGGGAAGAATACGCGGACCCGAGACATATTCGCCGTATTCAGCGGTGTTCGAGATCGAGTAGTTCATGTTGGCGATGCCGCCTTCGTAGATCAGATCCACGATCAGCTTCACTTCGTGCAGACACTCGAAATAGGCCATTTCGGGCTCGTACCCGGCTTCGACCAGAGTTTCGAAACCCATGCGGATCAGCTCAACCAGACCACCGCAGAGAACGGCCTGTTCGCCGAACAGGTCGGTTTCACATTCCTGGCGGAAATTGGTTTCGATGATACCCGAACGACCACCGCCAATTGCGGAACAATAGGACAGGCCCAGCTCCAGCGCCTTGCCCGATGCGTCGTTATGCACGGCCACGAGGCAGGGAACGCCGCCGCCTTTGGTGTACTCGCCGCGCACGGTATGACCCGGGCCCTTTGGTGCCATCATGATGACATCGACACCGGGCTTGGGCTCGATGAGCCCGAAATGCACGTTCAGACCATGTGCAAACGCGATTGCCGAACCTTCCTTGAGGTTGTCATGCACGTATTTCTTGTAGGTCTCGGCCTGCAGTTCATCGGGCATGGTAAACATGATCAGGTCGCACCATGCCGCTGCTTCGGCGATCCCCATAACCGTAAGACCTTCGCCCTCAGCCTTCTTTGCCGAAGGCGAACCTTCGCGGAGAGCGACGACAAGATTCTTGGCGCCAGAGTCGCGCAGGTTCAACGCATGGGCGTGGCCCTGCGACCCGTAACCCAGAATGGCAACTTTCTTGTCCTTGATCAGGTTAATATCGCAATCGCGATCATAATACACACGCATCGGTAGCTCCTTTTCCGCAGCGTCTCAGATGTCGCCCTGTCTACTCCGCCGATATCGTTGTTGCGATATCAGTTTCCTTGAGTATTTAAGAGCAAGAGGAAGTATCATTCGTAGATCATTAGATTTTCGGTATATTCATGCTAGATGACATCGACCGCCGCATTCTCCGCCAGTTCCAGGCTGAACCGAGTCTTTCTGTCTCCGAACTGGCAGACAGGGCGCGAGTAACGCCTGCAATGTGTTGGCGACGGCTCGAAAAGATGGAAAGCAACGGGGTCATCCTTGGCCAGGAAGCAATCATCGACTGGGCGGCTCTTGACTATACGGTCGAAGTAAGCCTTCGATTCACCTTGGAAAAAGCGGAACCTCGCGCGTTTGACGAATTTCTTGCAGAGTCACGGAAGGTACCGGAAGTTCTCGAGATCCAGACTTTTCTGGGTCGGGTCGACGTCAGACTCTCTGTGATCGCAAAAGATCTAGCTCATTATCAGTCGTTGTATCGTGACAGGATTCTCACCCTGCCCCATGTCGCCGACATAGAAGCCCTTATGCATATCGCGCGGATCAAATCCGACAAGGTTCTGCCAGTATGACGGAAATTGACGATATCGATCGCAAACTGCTGAGTGCGCTGGTTCAGGACGCCACGCAAAGCGCGAGCGCGTTGGGTCGCAAATTCGGCCTTTCGCAACCGGCAACGTGGCGGCGCATTCGCCGGCTGGAAGACGCTGGCATCCTGAAAGGGCGCCAGCTTCGCCTCAACGCCGAGGCACTTGGTTTTGGCGTCACTGTTTTCGTGGGCATCAAACTCGCCCGCAAGGCACAGCCAAGTCTTGCCGATTTCGAAAGAGCGGTCAGCGCGATCCCCGAGGTGCAGACAGTCGAGCACGTGCTCGGTCTCTACGATTTTCGTCTTCGGGTCGTGGCCCGCGATCTGTCTGACTTCGAGCGCATCCTCAGGCGCAGGATAATGACGCTTCCAGGTGCCGGCGATCTTGAGGCGAATGTTCTGCTGAGCGAAGAAAGGCTGCCCGGCCCCCTCGGGTGATCACAGAGGTTTTGCCAATCGTCTCGCTGATCGCTATCAGGTTAGGCAGGTTCAGAAAGGACATCCCATGCCAGCTTTGCTTGAGACTGTAGATCCTGACGGATTGGAAGAATTCTCGGTCGTTTTTACCGACCGATCGCTGAACCACATGTCCATGAAGTTCCAGAAAGTCATGCGTGATCTTTCCGATGGGTTGAAGGAAGTCTATCAGGCCGACGGCGTTGCCATCGTCCCAGGTGGCGGTACGTATGCAATGGAAGCCGTAGCGCGCCAGTTCGCCCGGGGGCAGGATGTACTGGTTGTGCGCAATGGATGGTTTTCCTATCGTTGGAGCCAGATCATTGAAACAGGCGGCCTGACAACTTCGGCCACCGTCATGAAAGCGCGTCGGGTCGGCAACGTTTCTCCCTCACCTTTCGCACCAGCCCCAATCGATGAGGTTGTTGAAACGATACGCAGGGAAAAGCCCTCGGTTGTCTTCGCGCCTCATGTGGAAACTTCGGCAGGCGTCATCCTGCCAGACGATTATGTCTCGTCACTCGCGGATGCCGCGCATGAGGTCGGTGCACTGGTGGTGCTGGATTGCATTGCGTCCGGCTGTGCGTGGGTGGACATGAAATCAACAGGCGTCGACATATTGATCAGCGCGCCGCAAAAGGGGTGGAGTTCATCTCCTTCGGCGGGTCTCGTGATGATGTCGTCAGAGGCACTGGCACGGCTGGACGAGACAAGATCCGACAGCTTTGCCATTGATCTCAAAAAGTGGCGGCAGATCATGGCCGCCTATGAAAGCGGCGGGCACGCCTATCACGCCACAATGCCGACCGACGCGCTCTGCGATTTCCGGGACACCATGATGGAATCGCGTGACTATGGTTTCGACCGTCTGCGGGAAGCGCAGTGGAAACTGGGCGAGGGCGTTCGCGCTATGCTCGCTGACAAAGGCATTGTCTCTGTGGCAGCCGATGGATTTGGCGCGCCGGGTGTCGTCGTCAGCTACACCGACTCGCCCGACATACAATCGGGACGCGCCTTCGCCGCGAAGGGAATGCAGATCGCCGCCGGTGTGCCGCTTCAGTGCGACGAGCCCGAAAACTTCCAGACCTTCAGACTTGGCCTCTTTGGTCTCGACAAGCTTTACGATGTCGACGCTACTCTGGTCCGGCTCAAGAAGGTTCTCGACCAGGTGATCTAAGCAACGCCAAGCCCCATGCGCATAAGCATGTGCCGGATCTGGGGGAGTGCATAAAGGGCGCTTAACCCGGCGGCCCTGACATCCCGCAGAGCTCGGGCATCCACCATTGATGCCCGGTTCAGCAGATCGATCCCTTGAACGCGCAACCGGATATCGCTCATGCGTGCCTTGTCGTAGGCCGTTAGCATGTCGGCACATCCAAGATCGTCCGGGTATTTCTCGGCCAGTTCCGTCAGGCAGCGCAGATCAGCAAGTGACATGTTAAGTCCCTGAGCGCCGATGGGCGGAACGACATGGGCGGCCTCGGCCATCAGGGCGACTCGTTCTGCCTGCATGGTTTCTGCATGCTGACTCGTAATTGGCCAAAGCGCCCGGCCGGTGGCCAGATGAATTTCACCCATCAGACCGCAAGCTCTTTCATTCACGGCAACTTCAAAGGCATCGTCAGAAAGCGCATGCAGTTCCTGCGCCTTTGGTCCGGTCTCCATCCACACGACAGCGGAGGATGGTTTTCCTTCGTGATCCGGCAGTGGGACCAGTGTAAAAGGTCCGCCGCTTCGATGGATTTCGGTCGAAACGCTTTCGTGTGGCAGAGTGTGCGTCACAGCAAAGGCCAGCGCCTTCTGGCCATAGTGCCTTTTAGTAATCGAAATTCCCGCGGCCTCACGGGTAAACGAATTTCGTCCATCGGCAGCAATGACAAGACGCGTGGAAACCTTTGAACCGTCGCTTAATCCGACACGCGCTTCGCCCATTCGGGTAAAGAGCGAATTCGTACTCACTCCGGGTCGGAAACTGACGGAAGGTAGATCCGTAAGCTGGGACAGGAATTCTCGGCGCAGCAACCAGTTCGGCAGGTTCCATCCAAATGGCTGATTGGAAATCTCGTCAGCGCGAAATTCCCGGACCACTCTGGGCTCTGAAGCCTCACCGCCAGCATCGACGATCCGCATGACTCGCAGCGGCATGGCGTGCGGCGCCAATCGCTGCCACAGACCGAATTTCTCAAGCAAAGCCTTGGCAGGTTGCAGGATCGCCGTGGTGCGAAGGTCTGAGCCCGACACATCGCGCGACGTTATCGGTGGAGCCGGATCCACGCATGTAACGTCATAGCCCATTGCCCCGAAAACGGCTGCCGCGGTCAGGCCAGCGATACCTCCACCCGAAACGAGAACGTCGCTTTGTTCCGGCATGGCTATCCTCTCTCCATGTTATCGAGACGGCTTTCACCGTTGCTATGTCACATTAGATAAGTCTGGCAACGAATGATGCCAGATCGTCGGTATGGTGATGTATGTGGTCCGACTCCAGACGATCAGGTGCAACGTGAACCGTCTGCATGCCCATCGCATGTGGCGCCACAAGATTGCGGGCATCGTCTTCGAACATCGCCGCCCGCGCTGGGTTCAGACCGTCGAGAGCAAACACCATTTCAAAGGCCTCGCGTTCAGGTTTTGGAAGAAACTGCGCATGCTCGACGCCATAGATACCATCGAATACCTCGCTCAGGCCGCGCGCCTTTAGTACGTTTTCCGCGTATGGCCGTGTACCGTTTGTGTACACGATGCGCCTTCCGGGTAATGCGGCAATTGCTGCTGCTAAGGCTTGGTCTTCTTCCAGATGATCGAACGAAATTTCATGCACCTTCGTGAGGTATGGACCGGGATCCACCCCATGAACCCTCATGAGTCCTGCGAGAGTGGTTCCGTAGGTGCGCCAATACTCCGAGCGCAACTTGTCAGCCTCCTCAGCGTCCACGGAAAGCGCATCCATGACATATTTGGTCATGTGGACTTCGATCTGATCAAAGAGGCGCGCAGAGGGCGGATAAAGAGTGTTGTCGAGGTCAAAGACCCAAGTCTCGACATGGCTGAATGATGTTTTGATCATTGGGAGGCTCTAGCTCAGCACCAACGGGTTTTCAACGGCGGGCTTGATCCGGTCATAGCGCCGCGAGTAGACACTAGGGATGAAATCTTCCGGTGGCCATATGAAAGAAACCAAACCGGCGCAGACGGATGCGTACAGCCTGATCCTCGAAGCGATTGACATGGGTGACTACAAGCCCGGCGACCGGTTGGTCGAGAGCGATCTTGCAGAGCGGCTGGGCGTCTCGCGCACACCCGTGCGCGAAGCCTTGCAGCGGCTCGAAACACAATCACTCTTGGCCCGAGACGGCCGTTCGCTCATCGTGGCTTCACTGGATCACAACCAGATGGCCGAACTCTATGTTGTGCGCCGCGAATTGGAAGGCTTGGCCGCCCGCCTTGCTGCCCGCCACGCGAATGAAGAAGAGATTACAGTTCTGCGTGAGATGGTAGAGGCGGACGACGCCTTGATCCACGACCCACCTGCGCTTGCACGGTCCAACCGGCGCTTTCACAAGCAGATACAGCTTGCCTCGCACAACAGATATTTGGTGCAACAACTGGATCTGGTGCACCGGACGATGGCCTTGATGGCGACAACTTCCTTGGCAGCGGAAGGTCGCGGTGAAATCGCTCAGGCCGAACATCGCAAAATTGTAGCGGCAATAGAAAAACGCGATGAGGATTCCGCGGAACATGCCTTACAGAACCATATCTCGGTCGCCTTCAAAACAAGATTGAAACAGGATGCCGACAGGCGCGGTTGACGATCAGACACATTCGTCAGCCAAGACAACGCCGTGCTGGGTCTTGTCCCAATAATACGGCGCCACCATCAGCTCTACCAATGCCTTGATCGCGGCGACTGTACCTAACGGAAAATACAAAAGCATCGCTGGCACCCATATCATCAGAAAACGCCTGTCGGATTTCGATACAGCAAGCATTGCGATGATGAACCCCATCAACTCGATGCAGAAAAAGAACAGCATCACGCCTAGGAGATACTCATAGGGTGCGAATCCCTCCAACGGGTGCGGAATGCCAAATAGAAAGAGCCAGAAGGTCCAGATGAAAGGGGCCAACAGGAACTGGCTGAGAGTGCCGAGAAAGAACGCCTGAAAGCTTAGGAACTTGAGGGGACCAATGTCGCGGTAGAGATTCAAGGGACGCCGCATGTGAACGACATATGTGACCATGAATCCCTTTAGCCATCGCGATCTCTGTTTTATCCATGGCCAGACCCGACAGTTCGCTTCCTCATAGGTCACGGTATCGATCATTTCCGTGCGGTAACCCCACCGGGAAAGCCGTACGCCAAGATCAGCATCTTCGGTCACGTTGTGAGCGTCCCATCCTCCAAGCTCTTCCAGCTTGTCCCTGCGAAAAAAAAGTGTTGTACCGCCGAGCGGAACGATCAGACCGAGGCGTGCGAGTCCCGGCAGGATGACACGAAACCAGGCGGCGTATTCGATGGTAAAGCAGCGTGAAATCCAGTTGGTCCGTGGATTGTAATAATCCAGCACGCCCTGAAGACAGACAACATCATCGGGCGCCGATGCAAACCTTTCGACGACGCGCTCGATTTGGTCAAAAGCCGGTGCATCCTCGGCATCCCAAACTCCCACGATTTCGCCCCCGCAGAAGTCCAGCGCATAGTTCATCGCGCGTGGCTTCGTTTTGATGCCTCCGATTGCGGGAACCTCCACGACACGCATCCATCTAGGCAAGGTTGTTTCGGCCAGTGTACGCCGGGTCACATCATCCCGTTCTTCCAGGACCAAAAGCACCTCAAGGACCGCCTTTGGGTACGTCAGACGACTAAGCCGGGCAACCAGCGTTTTTACGATCTCTTTTTCCCGATAAAGGGGAACAAGGACCGAGACTTTTGGTTTGCGCAGTTTCTCTGCCTGCATCACGGTTCGGCCTAGCGGTACGGCAAGAAGGTCGTTGTCAGTCATATGAGCTATGAACGCCGTGAACCTGAGACAAGCAAACAGAACAAGAGCAGAAAGCGCGACAAGAGTGGCAAAGAAGTACCCGAGTGTCGGAAAGTTGTAAAAGCCTGTTCCGCTAGCCACGAGGAGAAGAGGTAAAATCAGGCGCGCACTCCAATGCCAGCTCCGGCAACTGAATTCAGCCGCAACCCGTTCATTGGCTTCGAGGGCCAGCTGGCGCCCGAACAACAAGCTGATAGATCTTGTCATATCGTCGGATTCGCCAAGCGCCGGTGCGAGAGATCCGAAATTCGCTTCAAGACTGCCGCGAATGTCATCAAAGCGATCAGGGCGTTCCGTGGCAATCAGGACGCGTTCGCCGTCATTCTTCCAAGGCAGAAGGCGGTTTCGAACCCAGAAACGCGGCGGTCGAGATTTGCACAGTTCCGTGTCTATTGGTTCTTTATCAAAGTCCGCTTTAGGCAGGGGGAACTGCTGCGCAAGGACTTTTTCGACATCCTGCTTCTTCGCGATTCCTTCGGCAACAAGGATTTCACCCAAGGGAGCGTTGATTGTTGTCTGAAGCTGAAGCGCGGCTACCAGTTGCGAAGAGGTGATCGATCCGTTGTCAACCAAGTGGCGGCCGATTGGCATCCGCTCGGCAGTATTGGCACCACCATCGTGAACCAAGGGACCTCTTTCCATGGGTAACCTGCCTCCCGAGCCGGATAGGGCAGAGTTGGCTGGTTAACCTTAAAGAGAGGTAAATTTTTCCTTGGTTGTCCGTCGGTATTTCTCTCAGGCGGACGCGCGTTCTTTCATTGCCTCCGCGAACCTTTCGAAAAGATAGAAGCTGTCCTGCGGCCCCGGACTTGCCTCGGGGTGGTATTGAACGGACCAGACCGGTCGATCAGTCATGCGAATACCGCAGTTGGAACCATCGAACAGCGAACGATGAGTTTCACGAACGCCATTCGGTAGCGTCTGGGCATCAACAGCAAAACCATGGTTCATGGAGGTGATTTCCACCTTACCGGTTTCAAGATCTTTTACGGGGTGGTTGGCACCATGATGACCGTGGTTCATTTTGACCGTCTTGGCACCGAGTGCGAGCGCCAGCATCTGGTGCCCAAGGCAAATGCCGAACACTGGAAGTTCCGTTTTTCCGATCACTTCCTGAATCATTGGTACGGCGTACGCACCGGTCGCCGCAGGATCCCCGGGCCCATTGGACAGGAACAATCCATCAGGATTGTGCGCAAGCACGTCTTCCGCTGTCGCCGAAGCCGGGAGAACCGTCACATCACAGCCGACACTGGCAAGGCAGCGCAGGATGTTGCGTTTTGCGCCGTAGTCGACGGCAACGACTTTGTATTTCGGATCTGTTTGCGCGGTGTAGCCTCCCGGCCATGCCCAACGCATTTCATTCCAACGATAGGACTGCGCGCAGGTCACATCCTTCGCCAGATCCATGCCCTCCAGCCCGCGGAAAGCGCGCGCGGCAGCAACAAGAGCCTCAATGTCGAAGTTGCCTTCGGGATTGTGCGCCAGTGCAACGTGCGGTGCTCCTTGCTGGCGGATCGCCCGGGTCAGACGTCTCGTGTCGACGCCTCCCATTGCAATCCGACCGCGTCTTTCAAGCCAGACTTTCAGTTCGTCAGCGCTTCTCCAGTTGCTAGCGATTGTCGGGTCCCACTTGACGATCATGCCTGCGGCGACCGGATCGCCGGTTTCATCATCATCCGGGTTCACGCCCACATTGCCGATATGCGGGAAGGTAAAAGTCACGATCTGACCTGCATAGGAAGGGTCAGTCATGATTTCCTGGTACCCGGTCATCGCCGTGTTAAAGCAAAGCTCGGCCACTGTCTGACCGATTGCTCCGAAACCGACACCGTAAAAGATTGTCCCATCGGCAAGTGCGAGACATGCAGTAGGCTTCGCGGGGGCTGTGGCGACCATGATACGACTCCGATTTCGGCAAATTCATGGAGTAGTATGAGGCGGCGCAGCCGTGGTCAACCCGCAGTCGCCGTGCCGGGTTAAAGTTAAGGAAAAAGTTACGTCGCGAAAGCGATATTGTCAGAACTACACGCTTTTAGTAAAGTGAGAGACTTCATGATCCATGGGGATGGGACAAAAGATGGACTTGCGGTCTAGGGTGAATGATGCCCTGAAACAGGCAATGCGGGACAAGGCAGCGACCCGGCTTTCTACGCTCAGGCTCATTAACGCGGCGATCAAAGATCAAGACATTGCCGCGCGGAGCGATGACAGCGAAGCCAATGGGGTGGGCGACGCGGAAGTGCTTTCAATCCTTGGAAAGATGATGAAGCAACGCCATGAAAGCGCGATTGCTTACGAGGAAGGCGGCCGCCTCGATCTGTCCGACCGGGAACTGGCAGAGATGAAGGTTATCGAAGAATTCCTGCCACCGCAGCTTGACGAAGGTCAGATGACCCAGGCCGTGGATAAGGCCATTGATAGCACCGGAGCAGAAAGCATCCGGGACATGGGTAAGGTCATGGCGGAATTGAAATCCCGCTACACGGGTCAGATGGATTTCGGAAAAGTAGGTCCGTTGGTAAAGGACCGGCTCTGCTCGGGGTGAGATAAACCCAAACAAGCGCTATATTTCTAGGTTCTGCTCGGCAGGATCCGGCATAGGTCATCGAAAAGCGCCCGACGTTCGTCTTCAGACAGAAACGCACCGATTTCCACTTCCCGGCCCGCTCCCTTTAGCGTCACGTAGTAGGGGACCGGGCCGTCCTTTCCATGCATCTGCGGGCGGGCCCAGTACCGGTTGCATTCCCACTCTTTAACGTCCTTTTTGGGCGTGTGTCTTTCGAGGCGTACCAAGTTATCTGTGAGCGTCAGGATTTCCATAATCCGCGCGTTCTTTCGGTTCTTGCCGATCGCGAACCATATTCCGAAAACGGCTGCCGCAGGGAATGGAAGCAATAGCCAAAGCAGTACGCTTCCCAACAATGCTAAAAGCGGCAAAAGAAGCATCCCGCAGGTCGCGCCGATGAATATGACGAACCCCCTTGGCTGCAGGCTTTGATGCGGCCAAAGCTTGAGGATCCGGACGGGTTCTTCCTGACTTTCCCATTGGTATGGCATCGAGAGAGCCTTGTCTAAATGGATAGGGCCAGTTCAGTATTCCCGGCCAATAAAACCTGGACTTTCGATGGCCAAAAATGAAAAGAGCCCCGGCAAACGCCGGGGCTCCTGATTTTTTTGCGTCCCCAGCGCTTAGTGCGCGTGGTGCTTGTCCCAGTCTTCCTGCTTCGGAAGAATCTCGAACGTATGCTCGGGCGGCGGGCTCGGCAGAGTCCATTCCAGCGTATCCGCATATTCGTTCCACGGGTTGGCTTCGGTCACCTTGGCGCCTGCGCGCAGGCTGTAGATGATGACGCCGAAGAAGAAGAGGAACGATGCGAAGGACAGGAAGGCACCCCAGCTCGACCAAGCGTTCCAGTAGGCAAACGCCTCGGGATAGTCGATGTAGCGGCGCGGCATGCCCTGACGGCCCAGGAAGTGCTGCGGGAAGAAGGTCAGGTTGGCACCGATGAACATCGTCCAGAAGTGCACCTTACCTGCCCATTCCGGGTACATGCGTCCGGTCATCTTGGGGAAGTAGAAGTAGATACCCGCAAAGATCGCGAACACGGCACCAAGGCTCATGACGTAGTGGAAGTGCGCCACGACATAGTAGGTGTCGTGATAATAACGGTCGACAGCAGCCTGGCTGAGCACGATCCCGGTTACACCGCCAACGGTGAAGAGGAAAAGGAAGCCAAACGCCCAGAGCATGGGAGTTTTGAACTCGATGGAACCGCCCCACATGGTGGCAATCCAGCTGAACACCTTGACCCCTGTTGGCACCGCAATAACCATCGTCGCCAGCATGAAATAGGCCTGCTGGTGAAGCGACATACCGACTGTATACATGTGGTGCGCCCAAACGACGAAGCCCAGCGCGCCAATCGCGATCAGAGCCCAGACCATCGGCAGGTAACCGAACACCGGCTTGCGGCTGAACGTTGCGATCACGTGGCTGATGATACCAAATCCGGGAAGGATGATGATATACACCTCGGGGTGGCCGAAGAACCAGAGAATGTGCTGATACAGGATCGGGTCACCGCCACCGGCCGGATCGAAGAAGGTGAAACCAAAGTTACGATCCATCAGCAGCATGGTGATCGCGCCCGCCAGAACCGGCAGCGACAGAAGGATCAGCCAAGCCGTGACAAAGATCGACCAGGCGAACAGCGGCACCTTGAACAGGGTCATGCCGGGGGCACGCATGTTCAGGAAGGTGGTGATGATGTTGATCGCACCAAGGATCGACGACGCGCCGGAAAGGTGAACCGCGAAGATGGCGAAGTCCATCGCCATACCGCCTTCACGGACAGAGAGCGGGGGATAAAGCACCCAGCCCACGCCAGCACCAAGCTGATCGTTGCCACCCGGCGACAGAACCGAACAGACCGCAAGGCTTGTACCGGCAACATACATCCAGAAGGAGAGGTTATTCATCCGCGGGAATGCCATGTCCGGCGCGCCGATTTGCAGCGGCATGAAGTAGTTGCCGAATCCGCCGAAGAGCGCAGGAATCACCACGAAGAACATCATCAGGATGCCGTGGCCCGTAATCAGAACGTTCCAGAGGTGACCGTTCGGCGTACATTCGCGCGCCGCATCACTGAACAGACGTGCGCCTTCGAGACACATGTGCTGAACGCCGGGCTCCAAAAGCTCGAGCCGCATGAAAACGGTAAAGCCTACTGAAATGAAACCAACAATTGCGGCCACTATGAGGTAGAGTACCCCGATGTCCTTGTGGTTTGTGGACATGAACCAGCGCGTGAAAAACCCGCGTGTGTCCTCGTGTTCGTGGCCGTGAATGGCTGCGTCTGCCATCGGGCACCTCCTGGTTAGCTATGGGCTATGGGCGCGCAGCCCTGTTGCGGCCGCTTGCATATTCATGCAGGTTTTAGAATGACCTGACTGGTGCTTCAATGGCGTAAATCGTCCCAGAGTAAGATATATTGACGCGCCCCCTTGATAGGTTTTGCCGCTTGACCCGCTCGTCACGACCAATAGAAACAGATTGAAACACGTGATTTCTTGCAGGGAAAACGAGATGGCCGAGTATCAGGACGACAATATCTTTGCAAAAATCCTGCGGGACGAGCTGCCGGCGACACGCGTTTTCGAAGATGACGACACGCTTGTTTTCATGGATATCATGCCAAGGGCCGATGGTCATTGTCTTGTCATACCAAAGACCCCCTGCCGGAATGTTCTCGACGCCAGCCCTGAACAACTGGCCAGCGTTATGAACACCGTTCAAAAAGTCAGCAAGGCCGTGATGAAGGGATTGGATGCCGAAGGCGTGACCATTCAGCAGTTCAATGAGGCGCCCGGCGGACAGGAAGTATTTCATCTCCACTTTCATATCCTGCCCCGCCGTCAGGGCGACGTACTGCGTCCTCCGGGCCAGATGGGAGATCTGGATCAGATTGCGGCGGTTGCAGACAAGATCCGCAAGGCTCTGGACTAGCCCGTCGTTCTGGGCAGATTTCTTCCGACCGGGTAGCTCCTGTGCGCATGCTCGCACGAACCGTGATCCGAGAAGCCGTTTAGGACGGCACATTCCCCCGCATGCTCCGCTTCGAGATGAGGATGCGTGCACGCATTCGAAATCCGCTCAAGTTCCGCCTCCAGTTTCTGCAGTTCTTCAATACGCTCACGCAGAAGATCGCGCTGGCGCAATGCGATTTCATGGGCCTTTGAAAGCACCGGTCCACTCTGTTCCTGCAAGGAAATCAATTCAGATACATCTTCCAGCGGCAAACCCAGCTGACGGGTATGCCTGATGAACTTCAGCAGCTTCAGCGTATGTTCATCATAGCGCCGCTGGTTGCCGGATGAACGCTCGGGCTGCGGGAGAAGACCCCGATCTTCGTAATATCTGATCGTCGGAACCTTCACCCCTGTTCGGCGGGAAAGCTGGCCTATCGAAAACATTCAGATCACCTCTTGAACCTCTAGTTACTAGAGCAATTACCTTGAGCCTGCACAAGTACCAGGACCCGAAATGCCACACGATCAATCTGACCATCACCACCACCACATCAATCCCGATGCGGGCGACGCCAAGGTCGCTTGGGCCATCGCTGTAAACATGCTTCTGACGCTCGCTCAGGTAGTTGGCGGGATACTTTCCGGCTCCCTCGCGCTGATCGCAGACGCGTTGCACAACTTCTCGGATGCGATCTCGCTCATCATCGCATTCGTGGCCCGCAAGATTGCGCGCCGTCCGGCAGACACGAATATGAGCTTTGGCTACGGACGCGCCGAAGTCGTGGCCGCTCTCATCAATTATACAACGCTTGTCGTTATCGCGCTCTACCTCGGGTTCGAGGGGGTCATGCGTGCGTTGGACCCGCAGCCTATAGCTGGTTGGATGGTCGTGTCGATTGCGTCCATTGCACTTGTCATCGATCTGGTGACCGCTGCGCTAACTTACAGGTTGTCAAAGGAAAGCATGAACATCAGGGCGGCTTTCCTCCATAACCTTGCGGATGCACTGGGTTCAGTCGCAGTCATCATCGCCGGTTTTGCTGTTATCGTGTTGGGCTGGGACTGGGTTGACCCCGTCGTAACGCTGATGATCGCGGGATACATCCTATGGCATGTCTACGCGGAAATCGGTGGTGTCACCAGGGTGCTGATGCTGGGTAGCCCGCCCGGCATCCATACTGAAGAAGTCATTGAAGCAATTTTGAAGACGCCCGGCGTCGAAGGTATCCATCACCTGCATCTCTGGCAGATGGAGGAGTCAGAAACCGCGCTTCAAGCCCATGTGCTCATCGCCGAGTCCGATCTGATCAAGCAAACCCGGATCAAGCAGGACATCAAGCAACTCTTGCTCGACACGTTCAGTATCAGCCATACGACTCTTGAGTTCGAATACGGTGACCTGATCTGCGAGAATCCGAAACTCATCGGTCACTGAGAGACTTCGGAAGTTGACATCTCGATACTTTGACACAAGTTCTCAGTAACATAGAGAGCTAAAAACCGCTCCGGTTACCCGGAGCGGTAGAAGGTATTGAAATGGGTACGGGCGGAAAAATAGCCCTGAAATTGTCACTGAAATGATCGCCACTCACGAAAGGAACGATAAAACATTGTTAACCTGACGGCATATTTTTGCCATGACCCAAATGGGTCAAAAGCCGTGTACCAAAGTTGTTTCGATCAAGTTTAAGCCGCAGCCCGCAACTCATAGGGATATTGCATCATTCGGGACTCACCCAAAAGTTACCAACCAGAGGCCACGACGCGGGAACGAGTCGTCGCTGCGATTTATGAGTCTGTCATAAGGCCGGACTTTTATGATTCGTTCATGGACGCTTGGGGAGATCATATTCAGGCAGTGCTTGAGGGTCAGGAAGCACTCAAGGACGGCAGCGAACCACCGGGGACGATCGATCTTGACGTCGATCCGGAACTCGAAGCGCACTTCGCCCGCGCTTACAATATTCTCGAACAGCTAGGCCGGGTCGCGCCCCCCAAGGCTAATGTCAGTGATCAAGTTGCCGCGTCTCCAGTTTTCTCCCTCCTTTTCGATTCAGAGGGCAAGTCGGTGGCGGCGAGTCATGTTGCAAAGCAGCTGCTGGGCCGGGCCATTGAACTGGACGATATGCTCGCCGAGCTGACCCCTGTTTCCGTGGAACTTGTGCAACAACTTTTCGCTTCTGCGCGACTGAAGCGCGCCGCTGTTCCTCCCGTTGTTCTATCGAGCGCATTGACACCGCGGCATCTCATGGCGCGTATCGTGCCCGTTCCGACCGAGCACGGCACACCCACTTTGCTTGTTGCAATCGAGGGCCTCGAATTTCAGTGGAGCGACTCGGCAGGCAATATGCTGGTCAGTTCCTTTGGCCTATCCCGGGCAGAAGTGGAACTTGTCAGAAATCTCTTGGGCGGCAACAACCTAAAGCAGATCGCCGAACAAACCGGCAGGTCCGAACACACGGTTCGCAATCAAGCCAAATCCGTCCTTTCAAAGACCGGGGCTCCCAGTCAGGTGGATCTCATTCGCCTTGTCGTCTTCCTGATCAATACGAACGACGCTCAGGGAAAGAACAGACGCAGCAACATTGATCTGCCCTTCGAACTCCTGCAGATGGAATCCACCGGCATGACGATGCAGCTCTTCCGGATCGGAAGCAGCTCTGCTCGCCCTGTGATCTTCTTTCACGGCATGATAGACGGACCAGCCCCGCTCAAACGGCATGCGGCGGAATTCATGGACCGGAACTTTCAGGTTCTAATGCCGGTGCGCGCGGGTTTCGGAAAATCGACGCCCGTCGATCGTATCGATCAGGCCGTCGATATCGCCTACCTTCATACCAAGGAACTCATCGAAAGGTTCGAACTCGACCGGCCCGTCATTATGAGCCACTTGGGTGGCAGTCTATATGCACATACTGTTGCCACTCGGCTGGGCGACCTCGTTGCCGGCACGCTAAGCGTTTCCGGCAATGCTCCCATCACTCGTCTGAGCCAGTTCCGCAGCATGCCACCAAGGCAGCGCGTCGTCGCCTACACCGCACGTTTTGCCCCCGCCTTACTGCCGACCGTCCTGCGTGCAGGTATTGCGCAAATCGACGGGAAAGAGGTGACAGAGTTCATGAACTCCCTTTTTGCTCCCGGCACATGGGACAACGGTATTATTCAAAAATACCAACTTGCCGACCTGCTGCAATCTGGCTTTAGGTTCACAGTTGAACAGGGACAGGCCGGTTTTGAAACCGACAGCTATTTTGTCGTTCGGGACTGGGGCGGCCAGCTCGGTAAAAATAAGACCCGCAGCATCTTCCTGAATGGCGAAATCGACCCCGTAGTATCCGCACAAAGCGTGGTTGATACCATGAAAGGACGGGAAAACGTCGAGGTTCGTATCGTTCCCGGCGCCGGGCAGCTCATGTTTTACGATCAGCCTAATCTTGTGCTCGACGTACTAGACGAGCTTTTCGACGGCCGCTGACTATTCAGCGTCGCGTCAAACCTCGGCGTTATGAGTTTCAAAAACTTCCTTGAAACACCGCATAAGCGCAACATCGAGATCCTCCATCGTCACTGGCATACCCAGATCAACAAGACTGGTAACCCCGTGCTCTGCGATTCCACAGGGCACGATCCCCGAGAAATGCGAAAGATCGGGGTCTACATTGATCGAGATGCCATGGAAACTGACCCATTTCCTTAACCGTATCCCGATGGCCGCAATCTTGTCTTCCTGCACCGATCCGTCGAAACCCTTAGGCCTGTCGGGCCTTTCGACCCAGACGCCAACACGTCCTTCGCGGATATGCCCTGTGATATTGAACTCCTGAAGGGCCCGGATAACCCAGTCCTCGAGCTGCTGAACAAAGCGCCGCACATCCCGGCCGCGCCGTCCGACATCCAGCATCACGTAAATTACGCGCTGGCCGGGTCCGTGGTATGTGTATTGCCCGCCGCGTCGCGTCGGAATCACAGGAAATCGGTCCGGCTCCTTGAGATCCTTCGGGTTCGCACTTGTTCCTGCTGTGTAGAGCGGCGGATGCTCAAGCAGCCAGATACACTCCCCAGCGGTACCCGAGGCGATGGCACCCGCCCGCGCCTCCATAAAGTCCAGCGCATCCTGATAAGGGACAAGTTCTTCTGAGATGATCCATTCCATCGCTCGAATGTATACCGATGGAATGATCGCGAAAAGAGCAGTTCGCCTTTCGAGAACGATCTCACGCGCTGGAAAAAATCATGTTTACAAAGTGCCGCATGGGCTGCGCATACTTGCTCAATCAGGGTCTAATAATCAAAATTGATCCACGTAGTCTCCGCTCAGACCAAACTTCTCATAGTGTTATCGACACACGTCGATCTTGGAAAAGACTTTTACACAGCAAATAGTCTGTCCCAAGCGGAACAGCATTATTGTAGGTCACATCAAGCACTGCGGTCGCAATCCCAAGCGTATAGGTACCAAAAAGCTTGGACCTCTTCGCGTGTTACGCCGGTCGCAGTTACGGAACATCCCTCCTAAACAAGGGTCGCTGCGACTCCAATGGCGCGAGAACCGCCGATAACGGCTACCAACTTCACTCAGCACTCCGATAAAAATTCAAGCACGGCCTCTCGACGCGGCATGGGCACGACGGCCCCATAACCCTGTGTCGACAAGGCTGCGGCAGCATTGGCATAGTTTGCAGCTTCGAAAGGGTCGTCGCCTGCAAGAATGCGGGCAAGGAATGCGCCGTCAAACGTATCACCCGCCGCCGTGGCGTCGACCGCCTTTACCCGACGACCGATGATACGGCGCCGTTCTTCTGTGGTCGCAACAAGAGTGCCCTCCTCGCCAAGAGTCAGGGCAACGGTTTCCGCGCCGAGATCAAGGTAGAAATCCGCAATTGCGTCAGGGTCATTCAGTCCTGTCAGCTGCCGCGCATCATCAAGACCGGGCAATGCTATATCGCACATCGCCATCGCTGCATGGGTAACTGCCCGCGCGCGGGCAATCGGCCAGAGCTTGAGCCGCAGGTTGGTATCGTAGGACACCCTCCCCCCTGCAGATCTCACAATATCGATCGCTTCGAAAACCGCGTCCGCCGCCGTCTGCGAAATCGCCTGACTAATACCCGAGACATGCAGGATCTTTGCCGATTTAAGAGCAGCAACAGGTAAGTCCGCTGGTCCCATACGGGAACTGGCAGAGCCCTCACGGAAATAACTGAACTGGTGTCCGTCGGGGCCGTGGGTCACGAAATAGACACCTGTATGCGCATTTTTAACCTGCCGAACCGTCTTGGTGTCGACTCCCTCTTCGGCCCACAGATTTATGAAACTGTCCCCAAAGGTATCCGCACCGACATGGGTCACATAACCGACCCTCGCGCCTTGCCGGGCAGCAGCGATGGCACAGTTGGATGTGTCACCGCCATGTCCAGGCAGATAGGTGCCATTCTTCTGTTGGTTGAACTCCAGCAGAGGCTCTCCAAGACATAGTAATTCTGGTGCCATATCGCCTTCTCTATGGTTGGCCACGCCCGAAAAGCGAAGCGCGGGTTCGTTTCTATTAATAGCGCAGGGCTGGTCTGCGATCGGAGTTTACGGATGCTGAACCTGCGATTGCCAACGCACCCGACAGCTGAATCAGGTCTAAGCTACCGGATGAGATACGCCAGTATTTCTCAAGACCTTTCTTCGTGGATCCCGTTTCGATGATCAGCCGGCCTGCTCCGACTCGCGCTCATCTATCTCTCGCGCCGTCTCCAGCACCGCTTCTGCATGCACGATGGGTACAAGAACACAGCCATCGATATACCCCACAATCAGATCACCGGGGCGCAAAATACGCTTTAGTCCACTTTTCCAACATCCGGCATTTTGTATGCCGTCAGGTGTGGACTAAAGTCTCGGAGAGAAGACCCGTATGAGATCCATTTCGCGCCTTAAATCTTAGAAAGAAATGGTCTCCGAAGCCCTACGGAACTTGATCATCTCGGATGACTTGGACCTCGGAAGCCAACTTTCCGAAGCGCGAATCGCCTCGAAAATTCAGGTCAGCTGCCCGCCTGTACGAAACGCGATAGACCGTCGCGAGATGGAAGGCCTGCTTGTTATCGAACCGCAGCTCGGCAGCTTTGTTTTTTTCCCTCGCTCCAATGGAACTTTCCAAACTCTGCGACGCGCAGCGCTCCCTCGAATCCGCCGCGTTGCCGACAAAATGTTGATAAAGCACTCTCAATCCTGACGGCAAATATCGGTCAGAACGAAGCTTCGTAATGGAAAGTGGCCACCGGCGACCCGACGGGACCAGCCTGTAACGGTTATCTTGCTCTGCTGTCAGAACAAGTTTCGGCTGATCGTTCTGATATGTCGGCGCATCTCACTCGCAGCGCGCGCAGGATCACGGGATTCGATTGCGGCGTAGATGGCAGCATGTTCATCGCAATATATAATGCGCTGTTCGGGATCAAAGGTACGGCGTTTGATCTCCACCCAGTTTTCTCGCATCCGGATCGCGTTCAGAATATCGTGCAATGTCGTCAGGAAATCATTCCGGGTGCTTTCGAAAATGCGTTTATGGAACTCTCCGTCCCATGCCTCGAAGGTCCCGGATTCCATCGACGCCACAGCCAGATCATGCGCGTTGCGTATCGCCACAAGATCGGCGGGCCGGGCGTTGGCTGCCGACACAGCGGCGGCCTTTGGCTCAACAATCATACGCACTTCCATGATGTCCCGCGGGCTTGTTCCGGCAATCCGCCGAAGGACGCCCATCAATTCCTGATCGTCATCATGTTCCGGAACGACCGCGATCTCCGGCCCGTTCATAGAACCTGTCCAATCGGCATATGGTCGGGTGTATCTCCACCAAAAATGTTCCGGCTGCGCACAGCAAGATGCAACTTCATGGCCTCTGCCGCCGCTTCGGGATTTCTGGCTTTGAGCGCATCAAGGATCGACCGATGCTGCGCGATACTCTCGATTCTCCGCGCTTCGCTGAACCCATTCTTGCGAATTGCCGCCACGGTCGACCGCCGCCGAACGATACACGAAATTTCGTTCAGGTTCCTGAGCAGCTCATTCCGTGTAGCTGCAAAGATGGCTTCGTGAAACGCCATGTCCAATTTCTCGAACTTCTCCCGATCCTCCATCTCGATCGACTTCTGATGTATCTCTTCCATCGCCTCGAGCTCGCTGTCGGAACCCATCGTCGCGGCACTGGCCGCAGCCTGAGGTTCGATGATCAGACGCATATTCATGATATCGAAGGGGCTGATTTCATTGAGACTGCGGATGATATCAGACAGATCGCTGCTACCCAGTACGGCTGTTTCGTTGATGACGGTGCTCCGGCCCACATGCCGCGTGAGTATGCCTTGTTCGGAAAGCTCGGAGATCGCCCGGCGCACCGTATTCCGCGCAACTCCATATTCCTGAGCCAGCTCTCTCTCGTTCGGTAATTTCTGATCTGCACCCCACTCTGCCTCTGCGATACGCGCCCGCAGCGACTGGGTAATATCTTTGGACTTCACACGCGACATTGAGGTCCTCTTCTAGGTTCTGAACCAATGGCGTGTCCGGCTCAGATTCTGGAACTTTTCAAGGCTGATAACATTCTGGCCGACAACGGGAACAGGTACTGTCCTGACCGAAAAAGCGAAAATCGTTGCAGTCGAGTTCAAAAACTTCCTGATCCAATACTTACTAAATTTCACCAAGGCAACAAAATAGGGTTTACAGAACAAAAATATTGAACCAATAAATGGATCGGTTCACTTTGGGAGGAGTGCCGGATGAAATTCGCCACATTTGAAATTCAATCCGAAAGGCGAGTTGGGCTTGTCGATCCTGATGGCAGTACAGTGCGCCCGTTTGACCTCACCCTTGAGGAATCCGCGCAAGGTGTGGCTGTTCTCATCGGTAGGAGCGAGATGCCCCGGCAGATGGAGCCAATCCCATTAAGCCAGGTGAAACTTTGCGCTCCTATCCCGCGTCCATCACGCAACATCTTCTGCGTCGGCAAGAACTACCACGCGCATGCAGAGGAATTCGCCAGCAGCGGTTTCGACTCAAGCGCCGCCAATTCTGTGGTCCCAAAAGACCCGATTATCTTCTCCAAGGTGCCGGAAACAGTTGTCGGACCGGGTGCCGAGGTGCGGCTTGACCCAAACGTATCTACCTCCATCGACTACGAGGCCGAACTTGGCGTGATTATTGGCAAAGGCGGGCGTGGCATTTCCGCTAATGAGGCGATGGGCCACGTTTGGGGCTATACCATCATCAACGATGTCACCGCACGCGATCTGCAGGGCAAATACAGTCAATGGCTGATCGGTAAATCTCAGGACACGTTCTGCCCGATGGGACCGTGGGTCGTGACGGCAGATGAGGTTGATCTCGACTCCATGCGAGTGCGTTGCGCCATCAACGGAGAAATGCGACAGGACGCTTCCGTCAGGGATCTCATTTTCGACATCCCGACGCTGATTGAAACCATCTCGGCTGGCGTGAGCCTGAAACCGGGCGATGTCATCGCGACAGGAACACCCGAAGGCGTGGGCATCGGCTTCAAACCACCGAAGTATCTCGTGGACGGAGACCTCATCCGGGTCGAAATCGACCAGATCGGCTATCTCGAAAACCCGGTACGGGCATCATGAACAACCGCTTCACCCTTGTTTCGGACGATGCTGGCGACGGGGATCCAGTCGTGATGATTCATGGGTTGGGCGGATCGTCGAACACATTCGAAGCTCTGATGCCTGAGCTGACAACATACCGCTGCGTCAGACCGGACATGCCGGGGGCTGCTCGAACCGGGCTTCCGCATGCCCGGCTGACCCTCGATGTGATTGTCGATCTCGTAGCCGACTGGATTCAAGCCACCGGCTTGGAACGCTGCCACCTGCTTGGACATTCCATGGGAACGCTCGTCTGTCAGAAACTGGCCGAAACCCGTCCTGAACTGGTTACCTCGATGGTGCTCTTCGGCGCGTTGACGGAACCGCCGGATGCGGCCCGCAAGGGGCTGCTCGACCGGGCCGCTGGCGTTCGTAAGAACGGGATGGACGAGGTCGCCGACCAGATTTCCAAAGCGACACTAGCGCCCGAAACGCATCGCGAAAATCCGGTCGCCGCAGCATTCGTGCGTGAATCCCTGATGCGGCAACCGCCCGAGGGATATGCACAGAATTGCGAAGCCCTCTCCGGCGCAAAAGCAGCGCACTGGCGCAAGATCAAAGCGCCGGTTCTGCTGGTTACTGGAGAACATGACCCTGTCGCGCCGGTCAGCATGGCCCGGTTGCTTAATGAAAATATCGAGGGGTCCGAAATTCGCATCATACCGGGATGCGGCCATTGGACCCCGATTGAACGGCCAAGGGATTGTGCAAACGCGACGCGGGAATTTCTGCAACGTCACAGGATCTGACGCGCGCGACACACAGGAGGCGGCCAGTTTTGGGAGGAACACATGGCTGAAACGGATTGGAACGGAAACAGCGAGACTGTTTTCACGAATGTGCGCGTGCTCGATGCAACGGGTGAAAACCCTTACACTGGCGAGGTCGTCGTCAAAGGTAACCGCATCTCGCGCATTTCCCGGGGGGGTGCCCGGTTTGGCGGCTCTTCTTACGGGGGTGCCAAGGTAATCGACGGGATGGGCGCGACGCTGATGCCCGGCATGATCGACGCGCACCTTCATCTAAGCTGGAACAACGCGCCGGGCATCGACCCGATCCAGATGATGGAACTGGAAGAACACATGCTGGTCACCATGGAGATGGCCAAGCTCGTTCTCGATGCTGGTTTCACCGCAGGCAGGGGGGCAGCCGCTGCAAAACCGAGGCTGGATGTCGTGGCCAAACGCTTTATTAATGAAGGCCGTTTTCCCGGGCCACGCTACCTGTCGGCGGGCCCCGAGATCACGACGGTCGGCGGTCTCGGCGATGCCGCGCCAAGCCACATCCCGCACGAAGGATTGAACCTCGGACTGGTTGTCTCAGGTCCGGAGGAAGTTCGCCGGACCGTCCGGACTCTGATCAAATATGGTGTCGACAGCATCAAGCTGAACCTCAGCGGTGAAGCGATCACCGGAATGGGCGCCGAAGAAACGCCCATGTCCGAGGAGGAAGTCGCAATGGCCGTGCAGGAAGCCCGCTGTCGCAACAAGACACTATCGGCCCATGCCCGTTCCTCGGGGTCGGTCAAGCAATGTATCCGCCACGGGATCACGAACATCTACCATGCCTCCTTCGCTGACGAGGAAAGCCTCGACATGCTCGAAGCGGCCAAGGACAGGCACTTTGTCGCGCCGGGCATCGCATGGCTGATCAATACCGCACGCTATGCCGAAGAATGGGGGATCAAACCCGGATCGCCGATCGCGATGGAATACGAACGCGAATTGGAGATGTGCATCGATACGATGAAAAAGATGCACCGCCGCGGAATCCGCATCTGCATCGGCGGGGATTACGGCTTTGCCTGGACCCCCCAGGGCACCAACGCCAAGGACATTGAGACCTTCGTCGATATGCTGGGTTTCAGTCCCATGGAAGCGATTCAGGCCGGCACCAAGTATGGCGGCCAGATCATGCAGATGGGAGATGAGCTTGGCTTGATCAAGGAAGGCTACCTTGCCGATCTCATCCTCATCGACGGAGATCCAATTTCCGACGTCCGCATCCTTCAGGATCAGAAACGCATCCTTGCGATTATGAAAGACGGCAAGTTTCACAAGGCGCCTCAGGCACAGGAACAAAGGCGTCGACTGATCGCATGAGCGAAACCGGCAATCTCCGCAACGAGCTGTCCAGCCCGCCGAAGGGGCCAACCCGGAAGCAGATCTGGGTCGGTTTCGGCATTCTTGTCGGACTGGTGCTCATATGGATGATCGTCGCCCAATGGCCGGATTGGCTTGACGCAATACTTATCTCGAAAAAGGCTTTTCTCAGCGCGATCCTTAACGGGCTGACACTCGCGGGCCTCTACTTTCTCGTCGCAAGCGGCTTTACCCTGATCTTCGGGCTGATGCGCAATGTGAATCTTGCGCATGGTTCGCTCTACCTGCTTGGAGCCTATGTCGGGTATGAAATCGCGACCCGGACCGGCAACTGGTTCATCGGGGTCGCCGGCGCCTTTATCACCATCGCTCTTGTGGGTCTGATCATGCAGATATTGGTGTTCCGCCGCCTCGAAGGCGACGATCTGCGCCAGACACTGGTCAGCATCGGCATTTCCATCGTGGCAGCCGATCTCATGCTGGCTGTCTGGTCTGGCGGAACCTATCAAATTCTGACGCCTGAATGGATAAGCGGTGCGATCAAACTGCCGGTTGTAACGGCAGAGCGCTCGAACGGCACGCTCGTTTTTCTCAAGTACCCCCTGTATCGGTTGATCGTCCTCGGCGTGGCTGTGGCAATCGGCGTGGCGCTTTGGCTGACCCTCAACAAGACCCGCATCGGCATGATGATCCGGGCCGGTGTCGATGACCGCGAGATGCTCTCGGCCACGGGCGTAAACGTCCACTATGTCTTTGCAGGCGTTTTCGCACTTGGCGCCGGACTGGCTGGGCTGGCGGGTGTTATCGGCGGATCTGCTCTCTCTGTCGCGCCCGGCGAAGACATCCGTTACCTGCTGGCAAGCCTTGTGGTCGTCATCGTCGGCGGCATGGGATCTATCACCGGCGCCGCGATTGGCGCGCTGCTCATTGGGCTCGCCGAACAGATCGGCCTCGTCTATTTCCCGACATACGGCGTCGTCCTGACCTTCGTGATCATGGTCGTTACACTGGCAATCCGCCCCGAAGGCATTATGGGGAAACGGCTGTGAGTTCGATCGAAACCCTTCGCGATGCAAACCCGTCCGGGCCCGCCTTTATCCGGCATATCGGCGCGGGCAACATCATACTGGCCGTCCTTCTGATCATATACCCGGCCGTCGCATCTGACTTTTTCCTGACCCAGATAGGCGCCTATACCCTGATTTTCGGGATGATCGCGCTCTCGCTGATGCTGCTGGCGGGTTATGGCGGCATGGTCAGCCTCGCGCAAATCACGGTTGTCGGGGTAGCAGGGTACAGCGTCGCGATTTTCGGTGAAAATAGTTCTGACGTAATGGGTTTTGGCTGGCCTTGGTGGATTTATGTTCCAGTCGCGGTTCTTTTCGCAGCCACAGCGTCTGCACTGATCGGGCTGATCGCCGTGAGAACCGAGGGCATCTATACGATCATGATCACCCTCGCCGTCGCCACAGCGGCTTTCTACTTCGCCCAGCAAAACTATACTCTGTTCAACGGTTTTCCGGGCTATGCGGGTCTGCGCGCACCCGAAGTGTTCGGCGTCAACTGGCGCGATCCATTGCCCTTCTATTACCTCTGCCTTGGCACAGCATCGCTCTGCTACGCGGCTGTCCTATACGGTGCGCAATCCACTTTTGGTCTCACACTTCAGGCGACTCGCGACAACCAGCGCAGGATGCGCGCCATCGGCTACAACACGACCGCGCACAAGGTCTTTGCCTGGTTTCTCTCCGGGGCGATTGCCGGCTTGGCCGGAGTGTTGCTCGTCTGGTTCCAAGGTCGTATCAGCCCCGGCACCATCGGGGTCGGCGCGGCGGTCAATGTTCTCATCATCGCCGTCATCGGGGGATTGCGACATCCCATCGGGCCGTTCCTCGGCGCGATCCTTGTCGTTATGATGCAGACCTTTGCCATCGATATCGTGGGTGCGGAACGCTTCAACACCCTGATCGGCCTCGTTTTCCTGGGCGTAGTCTTTGTATCGCCTGACGGCATGCTCGGCCTCTGGGAAAAGGCCAAACCCTATTTGAAACAGAACTCATTACGACCGGACTCCTGAGGAGAGGGTTCCGGAAAGACGATCCAATTCAAACTTCCAGGGAGGAAAAAGACATGAGGATCACAAAACGCAACCTGCTCGCGCTGACGCTGTCCACGGCGCTCACGCTTCCGGGCATCGCGCTTGCACAGGATGGCGCGATCAAGATCGGCCTGCTGGCTACCTTCGAAGGCGCGTTCACCGTGCTTGGCGAAGACGGCGAGCGCGGCGCAATGACTGCCGTCAACGAATTCGGCGGCGAAGTTGCCGGACATGAGATCGAGATCATTCGCGGCTCTTCGGATGCCTCTCCCGATAGCGCGGTGCGCGCTGCACGAAAGCTGGTCGAACAAGACGGGGTCAAGGTGCTCGTCGGGCCTCTTTCCGGGGACGAAGGCATCGCCGTCAAGGACTACGCCAAGACGCAACCCGATGTGACCTTCATCAACGGATCATCCGCCGCGCAGGACACCACGTTCCGCGATCCGGCCGACAACTTCTTCCGCTTCTCGACAGACGGCGCGCAGTGGATGGCCGGCTTGGGCACCTATGTCTACAATGAAAAGGGCTACCAGTCCGTCGCAACCGTAGCCGAGGATTATTCCTTCCCTTACACGCAGGTCTTTGGCTTTATGGCTGAATTCTGCAATGCAGGCGGCACGGTTCCCTCAAAGTCGTGGGTGCCAATCGGGAACAAGGACTACTCGTCGGTCATTGCCGCTATTCCTGATGAGGTAGATGCGATCTATGTCGCGCTCGGCGGTGCCGATGCGGTGAACTTCCTCAGCCAGTACCAGCAGGCCGGGGGCGAGGCTCCACTAATCGGCGGGTCCATTACGGTCGACCAGACTGTGCTGACCTCCGAAGGACGCCTGCGTGACATCCTGATTGGAACGCCGGCGGCCGGTCCCACAGCCGATACCAATGACAGCAAAGAGTGGCTTTCCTTCGTCGAAGAGTACAAGAAAACTGATGGTGCGTTCCCGTCGCCCTCGCTCTTTGCCCATGGGTACTACATCGGGATGAAAGCAGCCCTGCTCGCGCTCGAGGAAACCGGCGGTGATCTCTCGGACCCGACAGCCTACCGCGAAGCCCTTGCCAATCTAGAATTTGAGACCCCGACAGGCAAGGTTTCACTCGATGAAAATCGCAACGCGATTGCCGACATCTACCTGACCGAAGTGGTCGAGGGTCCGGATGGCAACCTCGTGAACAAGCTCATCCAGACCACGCCGCAGGTCAATCAGACCCTCGGCATTGACAAGGAAGAGTTCAGGGCGCTCGGCGCGGTCAGCCGCGAAAACCCTAGCTGCCCCTGATGTTTCGGACTGGCGCCTAATATGGCATTGCTAAGTGAAAACACTCCTCTGTCCAGCACCGGCTCTTACGCGCTGGAGCTGGATGGCGTGGCACGTCATTTCGGTGCCCTCGTGGCGCTGTCCGATATCAATATGAAGATCGCCGCAGGTGAACGCCGCGCGGTTCTGGGATCGAACGGAGCCGGGAAAACGACTCTATTCAACGCGATTACAGGGGATTTCGACTGTACTTTCGGGCGGATCCGCTTTTTCGGGGAAGACATCACATCGATCCCTGCACACGACAGGATCCGGCGCGGTTTGCGCCGGACTTACCAGATTTCACAGCTCTTCGACGGGCTGACCATTCTCCAAAGCGTTTATCTCGCTTGTCGCGGCGTCTCGCGCCGCCGGTTTTCGCTGCTCCGGCCCCGCGATACGGACGCCAATATGGAACAGGCCCGGTCGATCCTCATGGCCGTTCATCTATACGACGACGCCGATCTTCAGGTCGCGACACTATCGCATGGTCGCAAGCGGCAGCTTGAAATCGCCTTTGCTCTGGCAGGCGCGCCCCGTTTCATCCTGTTCGATGAACCGGCGGCCGGTCTTTCGCCAACCGAAAGGCGTGATCTCGTCGCCATACTCGGCGCCCTGCCATTGCATATCGGATACGTCATCATCGAACACGATCTCGACGTGGCGCTGCGCGTCTCGGAGTATGTTTCGATGATGCATAACGGCCGCGTTTTCAAGGAAGGCACGCCGCAAGAAATTGAAAATGACGCCGAAGTTCAGGCTATCTACCTAGGAGACGGCCATGGCTGAACGTCGAGGTAAGGCCGTTCTTCAGGTGGAAGATCTGCAAGTCTATTATGGCGAAAGCCATGCGCTGCAAGGCGTCGGATTTACGCTCGAAACCGGCGTTCTTTCCATCGTCGGGCGTAATGGCATGGGCAAAACGACCCTGTGCAACACAATCACAGGGCTGAAAAAAGCTCAAAGCGGATCGATCCGCGCGATGGGGCGCGAAATTTCCCACCTCGAACCGCATGAAATTCACCGGCTCGGCATCGGATATGTTCCGCAGGGACGCCGGGTATGGCCAAGCCTGACGGTCGACGAACATCTACGTCTTGCGGCCAAAACAACGCGCGACGCCAGCTGGAGCCCGGAGCGGATTTACCAGACGTTTCCCCGGCTGGCCGAACGGCGCAACAATGGCGGCGCCCAGCTTTCGGGCGGGGAACAGCAGATGCTTGCGATCTCCCGCGCTTTGCTGTCCGACCCGAAACTGATGATCATGGATGAACCGACCGAAGGTCTGGCCCCGGTGATCGTCGATCAGGTGCGTGACATGCTGGTCCGCCTCGCCGCCGAAGATGAAATGGCGATCCTCGTCATCGAACAGAACATCGGCGTTGCCACGTCCGTTTCCGACCGTGTCGGGATCATGGTGAACGGTCGGATAAACCGTATCATGGATGCAAAAGCACTGGCTGCGGATCGCGATTTGCAACAACGCTTGCTTGGCGTGGGACGCCACAGCGAAGATGAAATGCCCGAGCCGTCTCCCGGCGAACAGGCTGTCGTCGCCGAGCAGATGGCCGAGGTCTACAGGGTCAATCGCAGCGGAGATCAGAAGGTCTCTGACTTCCACCCGGTGACTCAAATGCCGAACCGTTGGAATGTGCCCAACGCGACCGTGGTGCAAAGCAAACCTGCTCCCGAGCCAGCCCCCGAGAACGTGTTTCATATCCCCTATGCGGAACGGGTTGGTAGGACAGTACTTGTAGTGGGTACATTCGACACTAAGGCGCGCGAACTGAACTACATGGCGGATCGGATCAAGGCGCTTGGCTTACCGGTCAAGACAGTCGACCTGTCGACATCCGGCAAGCCGTCCCGCGCGGATGTCACCCCTGCGCAGATCGCCATCATGGCACGTGGCGGCACCCAATCCGTGATGACAGGAGATCGCGGGCAGTCGGTCAGCGCCATGGCTAAGGCATTCGAAACCTGGATCGCGCGGGAACGCGGTATCGGCGGCATTCTTTCAGCGGGCGGTTCGGGGGGTACAAGCCTGGCCACCGCCGGCATGCGGGCGCTTCCATTTGGGATCCCCAAAGTCATGGTTTCCACAGTCGCAGCCGGCGACGTCGCGCAGTATGTCGGGTCCTCCGACATCATGATGATGCATTCCGTTGCAGACGTTCAGGGGCTGAACCGCATAACGCAAAAGGTCTTAGGCAACGCAGCGCGCGCGATGGCAGGAATGGCAGCCGACCTGCCGTCGTCCCGCGCCGATAAATCTCTCGGCTCAGAGGCAAAGCCAACCGTCGGCCTGACCATGTTCGGCGTTACAACTCCGCTGATACAGAGGCTAACTGGGAAATTAGAGCCTGATTTTGATTGCCTGACCTTCCACGCAACCGGCATCGGCGGGCGCTCCATGGAATCCCTCGTCGACAACGGCGACATCGAAACCGTGCTCGACCTTACCACGACCGAGGTTGCCGACATGCTGGTTGGCGGTGTGTTCCAAGCCACCGAGGATCGTTTCGGCGCGATCATCCGCACCGGTGTTCCCTATGTCGGATCCGTCGGCGCCCTCGACATGGTGAACTTCGGGCCGCGCAACACGGTGCCGGACAGGTTCTCTTCGCGGAAATTCGTGATCCACAATGATAGCGTCACCCTGATGCGCACGACCGCCCAGGAATGCAGGCAAATCGGGGAGTGGATCGCCCAGCGCCTCAACCAGATGCAGGGACCAATGACATTCCTGCTACCCGAAGGCGGCATTTCCGCGCTCGACGCGCCGGGTCAGCCATTCCACGACCCCGAGGCCCGCGACGCCCTGTTCAATGCGATTGAGACCAACGTGAATCAGGGAAGCAACCGCCGGGTCACCCGCATCAACGCTCACATCAACTCCGAAGAATTCGCAAACGCGGTTCTGGACGCCATGCCTGTTCTTCACTCTGCCAGAAAAAGGAATGCCTGATGTCGCATCATGATCGAGCGGCGCTTGTCGCCAAATTCCAGGGAATGCGGAACGCGGGTATCCCCATCGTCGGTGGCGGGGCGGGCACCGGACTCTCCGCAAAATGCGAAGAAGAAGGCGGCATTGACCTGATCGTCATCTACAACTCCGGAAGGTATCGCATGGCCGGGCGCGGTTCGCTGGCCGGGATGATGGCCTATGGCAACGCAAATGACATTGTGATGGAAATGGCGAGCGAGGTTCTGCCCGTGGTCAAGCACACACCGGTGCTCGCCGGTGTGAACGGGACCGACCCGTTCTGTCTTTTCTCAAGTTTTCTAGACGACCTCAAGCGCGTCGGGTTCGCGGGGGTTCAGAACTTTCCGACCGTCGGGCTGATCGACGGGATGTTCCGCGCAAACCTCGAGGAAACCGGCATGTCCTACCAGCTCGAAGTCGACATGATCGCAGCGGCACATGAAAAGGGTCTGTTCACCACCCCCTACGTGTTCTCCGAGGAAGACGCCCGCGCCATGACCCACGCCGGGGCGGACATCATTGTCTGCCATCTCGGCCTGACCACGGGGGGCAGCATCGGCGCGGAAACTGCCACGACACTCAAACAGGTGCCCGAAATCGTCGATCGCTGGGCCAAGGCCGCGATGGAAATCCGCGAGGACGTGCTGGTGCTGGTACACGGCGGCCCAGTCGCCGAACCCGACGACGCGGCCTATGTGCTGCGCCACGCCGATCACTGCCACGGCTTCTACGGCGCGTCTTCGATGGAGAGGCTCCCGACAGAACGCGCGCTCACCGACCAGACCCGCAAATTCAAATCAATCAGGTTCTCGTAACTCGACCGCATAGGAGAAATCGAAATGTCCTCGGATCTAATTGGCGCACTCCTGCTGTGGATCATCGTCGCCGCGATCGTGATAACGGTTGTCGTCTACATCCTCCGATGGCTCTATCGGCGGTCGACCAAAGATACGGCCTTTGTTCGCACGGGTTTCATGGGCGAAAAAGTCGTGGTGAATGGCGGCGCCTTTGTCATACCGGTCCTTCATGAAATTACGCCCGTGAACATGGGTGTCCTGCGCATCAGCGTGGTTCGCGAAAACGATCACGCCCTGATCACCAAGAACCGGATGCGTGTCGATCTGAATGCGGAATTCTTCGTTCGCGTCGGCGCATCGAAAGACCAGGTCGCCGCCGCCGCCCAGACGCTTGGTCGCAGAACGCTGGACCGTGACGGACTTACCGAACTTCTCGAAGGCAAATTTTCCGCCGCCATGCGTTCTGTCGCGGCGCAACGCTCGCTCGAAGAGCTGCATGAAAACCGCCATGACTATGCCGAAGCCGTGCGAGCCCTTGCCGAAGGCACCGTTTCAGCCAACGGGCTTGAACTTGAAAACGTGTCCATCGTCGATCTCGACCAGACCGGGCTGGAATACTTCGATCCGTCCAACAGCTTTGACGCCGAGGGCCTGACCCAACTGACCGAAACCATCGAGACCCGCCGCAAGCTCCGGAACGAGATCGAACAGCGCACCCTTGTCGAAATCCGGAACCAGAATCTCGACACCCAGCGCAAGGTTCTCGAAATCGACCGCGAGACCGAATACGCCCAGCTTGCGCAAGAGCAGGAAATCGAAACCCGCCGCGCTGCACAGAAAACCGAACTGGTGCGCGAACGGGCCATGCGCGATCAGGAAGCGGAACAGGCAAGGCTGCAATCCAGCGAAGCGATCGAAATCGCCCGCGTTATGCAGGAACGCCGCCTCACACAGGAACGGATCGAGAAAGAGGAAGAAGCCCAGAAGCTTGATCTGAAACGCCGCCGTGCGCTGGACGAGGCCGATCTCAAGATGCGCGAACTCACGGAAAAGGAGGCCATCGCGCTGGAACTTGCCCTCGAAGAAGCACGCATCGCCCGCGCGGAAACGCAGGAAAGGCTCAATATCGCACGGCAAAGTGCGCTTGAACTCGCCGAACAGGACCGCAAGATCGCCCTGACGATCAAGGCGCAGGAACTGGCCAAGGCGGAAAGCGCCCGCCGTCGGGCAGAAATTGTCGCCAATCAGGGTGCCGAGGCCGAAAAACTTGCCCAGGATCGCGCGCTAGACGAATTGCGCATCGCCCGCGAACGGCATCTTGAATCCCTTCAGGTCGCCAAGCGTCAGGCCGTGCAAGAGGCGGAGATTGCCTCGGACGAAGAAATCGAACGCGCCCGTCTGACCGCAGAACGCGGGGTGAAAGAGGCGCAGCTTCTTACCGATCAGGAGTTGCGCCAGATCGCGGTTGAACTCGATCTCAAGGTCGATCTCGCCCGTGAGGACCGGGCCATCGCACTGGCCAAGAAGAGCGAGGAACGCAGCATCGCCGTCGCGGCCGCCGAGACCCAGCGCGGCAAAGCCATCCAGGCCGAGGAACAGGCCTTCACCATGCGCGAACGCGAGATCGCCGAGCGCCGCAAGATGACCGACATGATCGCCGCCCATCGCGAAGCTGAACGCGAAGCTCTAGCCCTTACCGCCAAGGCACAGGCCGAGATGGAAGCCGCCAAGTCGACAGCCGAAGCCCGCCGCATCGCCGCTGCGGCTACTGCTGAGGCCGAAAAGATCCTCGCCGCTGCTGCTGCCGAGAAATTCGGCGTGGATGCCGAAGGCGCGCGTCAACTCAACGAGGCCGAAAACGTTCTGTCCGAAGACGCCCGCGCCGGCCGTCTCCGCGCGGCCCTGCTGGACCGTCTCGAAGGCATCGTTCGCGAAAGCGTCCGGCCGATGGAAAAGATCGACGGGATCAAGATCCTGCATGTGGACGGCATGAACGGCGGCGGCGCGTCAGGCGGCAAGAACGTTACCGACGAGGTGATCGACAGCGCCCTGCGCTACCGCGTGCAGGCTCCGATGATCGACAACCTGATGAAGGAAATCGGCATCGAAGGCAGCTCCATGGGTCGGATGACTGACGTCCTTCGCAACGCCAAAGACATCGCCAGCCTTTCCAAGGGCGACAAGTCCTCGGTCGAAACCGTTGAAAAAGAGGATCGCGACGATGACTAGAGTCTATATCTCGACCGTGGTGCCAGCACCCGTAACCTCGGTCTGGCGGGTCGTGCGCAATTTCAACGGTTTGCCGGATTGGACACCTTTCGTCACCGCAAGCCGCATCGAAGGCGGCATGCATCCGGATCAGATCGGCTGCATCCGGAACTTTCAGCTTGGAAACGGCGACACCATACGTGAGCAGCTTCTGGCCCTTTCCGATTACGATATGAGCTGCACCTATTCCATTCTCGAGAGCGGCATGGGCGTGCGCGACTATATCGCGACTCTTGCCCTCATCCCCGTGACCGACGGCAACCGGACCTTTGCCTCGTGGGAGGCGAATTTCGATTGTGATCCACAGGCCGAATCCGGTCTGATCGACCAGATCGGGCAGGGCGTCTTCCAGACCGCCTTCGACGCACTGAAGAAACGTTTCAGTTGAAACGGAAACCGCACGCCTGATGGATACGGTCCGCGAAAGCACGGTCATCGACGCACCGGTCGGTGCGGTCTGGGCGTTATTACGCGATTTCAACAGCCACGACCGCTGGCATCCGGCAATCGCCAGCAGCCGGATCGAGGATGGCCTGGCATCGCAAACCGTCGGTGGCGTCCGCTATTTCTCCCTCACCGATGGCAGCATCCTGCGGGAACAACTGATTTCCTGTTCCGACCGCGACATGTCGCTGCGCTACTGCCTTCTCGATTCACCATTGCCGCTCATGGGCTATGTCGCGGAAATGCGCCTGCGGCCTGTCACCGACGGCGACAGGACACTGCTTGAATGGTCAAGCGCCTTCAACCCGCCGGCACCTGAAAGAAATCGCCTTATTGCCTTGGTAAGAGATGACATCTACCGGGCCGGGTTCTCCGCTTTGCACGACTGGTTCTCGGGTGCGCCGCAGCCTGTCAAACCAGTGGCCCCGTCGAATCCCGCCTCGGCCCCGCCAAAAAACAGCAGCCAAACACCAATGGGAATCATCATTCAAAGACACGGCGGACCCGACGTACTATCCTTTCAACCAATCGAACTTCCGCCTGTTGGTCCAAACGAAGTCCGTCTGCATCAAACATTTGTAGGCGTCAATTTCATCGACATCCACTGTCGAACCGGCCATTTCAACCTGATCGACCCGCCCGGCATTCCCGGCATGGAAGCGGTCGGCATTGTCACGAATGTCGGGGCGGAGGTCTCTGCTTTGCGTCCCGGCGACCGTGTCGGCTATGCCTGTGCGCCGGTGGGCGCCTATTGTACGGACCGGGTCATGCCGGAATCGATGCTCGTCAGACTGCCCGACAGGCTGAGCGACGATCGGGCAGCCGGAACGCTCCTCAAAGGCATGACCGCGAGTTTTCTTTTGCATGATGTGCAGCCCGTTGGCCCTGACGACATCGTCCTGATCCACGCTGCGTCAGGTGGCGTCGGACAGCTACTGGTGCAATGGGCAAAAACGCTGGGCGCGCGGGTGATCGCAACAGCTTCTTCCGGGGAAAAGCTCGAGATGGCCCTGTGCAACGGGGCCGACCGCGTCATCAATTACCGGCAAGAAGACTTCGTCGCAGCCACGCTTGACCTGACCGACGGCATGGGCGCCAGCGTCATCTTTGACGGTGTCGGTCAAAGCACGCTTCAAGGCTCGTTAGAGGCAGCGGCAATCCGGGGTCACGTCGTAAGCTTTGGCGAAGCCTCTGGACCACCGGGCCTCCATGATCTTGGGCACATGTCTTCCAAATCGCTTCGCTTTTCCAGACCCAATTACGGGCATTACGTGGGAAGCGCGGCGCAGGTGGAGAGATACTCGCGGCTGCTCTTCGACGCGATCTCAAGCGGAAAGCTACGCATTCCGTCACCCGAGATCTATCCGTTGTCAAAGGCGGCCGACGCGCAAAGCGCGCTCGAATCGCGCAGCCTTATGTGGTCTGCTGTTTTAGACACGAGCGGTTAAACCGCCGCAGCCAAGGCAAGTCATCCTTTGCGAGAGGCCGAGGTCGTGAGGTCTGCACGAATCTTGCACGAACAGCATATTATGTGAGCGCTCAAATAAATTCACTCTTGTCGCACACCTGTTCAGAGGTCTACGCTCTGTCCCAACCGCCCTCCCGATTGTCTCGAGATCGGGCATGCGAAACCAATTGCCTGAGCCAACGGAAATCCGCCAATGACAATTCAGTCGCCGACCCCCTCGCCCCTGCTCGACCATTGCCCCGAGACGCTGCCCAAAGCGGCCTATATGGATATCGACTGGTACAAAAAGGAACTATCGACGATCTGGTCGAATAACTGGGTCATGGTAGGCCGCGCAGCGGATTTCCCGGCAGGCAGCGTCACCCGTCGTTCCCTTGGCGGCGCTGATGTGCTCGTAGTATCGGACGCCAATGGCAAGCTGAGCGCTTTCCACAACACCTGTCGTCATCGCGGCGCAGCGCTGTGTGCGACCCATCAAGAGTCATTCGGCGGCAAGCTGATTAAATGCCCTTATCATGCGTGGTCCTACGCCACAGACGGCTGCCTGATCTCGACCGGCTTTGGCCAACCCACTGCTGATTTCGACAAATCGGAACACAGCTTGTTCCCCGTCTCCCTCATGGAATGGAACGGCTTTGTCTTCCTGTCCCTCCCGAAAGATCCAGGACCGCTCTCTCCGGACATGGGACTGAACGCGCTCGACAACTGGCCAATGAATGACCTCGTCTGCGGCCACGTTTTTGAAAAGGAACTGTACTGCAACTGGAAGATCTTCTGGGAAAACTACAACGAATGCCTCCATTGTCCGGGCATCCACCCCGAGCTGAGCGATCTTGTCCCCGTCTACCGCGAAGGCGTGATGTCCGAAGCCGAACGCAAAAACAAACCGGGCGGGGCCGAACTGTCTCCCCTCAAGGAAGGCGCGCAGACATGGACGGCAAACGGCCAGCCCTGCGGCCCAGAATTCCCCAACCTCACTACGACGGAACGCAGAACTGCGCATAACTTCGTGACGCTCTACCCCTCGGCCTTCATCGTCGCGCATGTTGACTACGTGCGCTCGGTAACCCTCACTCCGTTAGGGCCCGAAAAGACGAAACTTCGCGCGGAATGGCTGTTCTTGCCTGACACCATGGCCGCACCCGGTTTCGATCTGAAAAACGTCACAGAATTTGCGACGCTGGTCATGGAACAGGATGGGGCGGCCTGTGAATTGAACCAAAAAGGCATCGCCTCTCCCGCCTACGAGAGAGGGCGGCTCATGCCCGAAGAATTCGACATTCACTACTTCCACAAATGGGTGCTTGCGGAAATGGGTGACTGACCTCTCAGGCAGTTGCGATTTCCTGCGCATACTCGGGCAGCAAAGCTTTCAAACATTCCAGCGATGCCGCCAGCGATTTTTCATTATCGGTATTGGCCGGAAACAGGTGGAGGTTCTGCCAATACCCGTCTGTCAGCGTGTCGATCCAATCGGCAACATTTGCCGCGCGAACCGGGTCATCCGGCAGCAGGTCCATACAGGCCTCCCGGATCGCCCCGCCCCGGTTCTCATCATATTCCCGGGTGATTTCGCTGTACTGCGGGACAAACGCCTGCTCTCCCCAAAACGCGTACCAGATCGAAAGCGTCTGCTGGTTGCAGATCTTCGGGTCGAAATCGGCCCGGATCAGCGCCACCAGCCGGGAAACCGGATCCTCCGGGGCCGCATCGACAGCCGCGCTCCAATGCGCCTCGTAAGACTGGTAAAGGTCCCGCAGGGCCTCGGTCAGCAACCCGCTCTTTGATTTGAAATAGAACACCGCGACGCCCTGCGACAGGCCAGCTTCTTTCGCAACCGTCGCCAGCGTCGTCTTGACCAACCCGTTCGTCACGATAGAGCGACAGGTCGCATCCAGCACCTGCCGGCGCCGTTTGTCGGCGTTTTCCTTGCGTTCCTTGCGCGGCCGCAATGTGTCGTCGGGCTGCATCGTCATGGGCGGGCCTCAACCTCTGTTCGTTCAACGTGTTTTCCACATCTTCTCGATGAAGTCAGTAGCACATTGCGGCATCCTGTGCAGAAAATATTTGTTTGAGCGCTCAAAAAACTTTACCTACGCCTCCCGAGCGCCTAACCTCGCCGCAACCAACAGGAGAGGCCAATGGGGCAGTACGACAGATATGACGCCATCGTTGCAGGGGCCGGGCACAACGGCCTGACAACCGCCTGTTATCTTGCCAAGGCCGGGATGAGAGTCCTTGTCGTCGAGAAAAACGACTGGATCGGCGGTGCTGCTGTAAGCCGCTCTCTCCACGAGGGCTGGACCTATTCCAACTGCTCTTATGTCTGTTCTCTGCTTCGCCGCGAAATCGTGCGCGACCTCGAACTCCCCCGTTTCGGGCTTCAGGTGATCCCTTACGAGGGGGGTGCCAGTTTTACGCGCGACGGAGACTATTTCGCCTATCATTCCGATCATGACGCGCTGCGCCGGGAAATCGCCCGCCACGAACCGCGTGATGTCGATGCCTATGACCGGTTCAGCCAGACGGTCATCCGGCAGTGCCGGTTCATCCGGCCCTTTCTGCTTCGTTCCGCCCCCGATCCGACCTCTTTCAAGGTCCGCGACCTGCAGGAGCTACTCTATTTGGTCAAACGCGCCCACGGGTTGGGGGCAAAGGAACTGGCCGAGACCCTCCGTTTCTGGACCATGTCTATCGGCGACTTTCTCGACGAACACTTTGAAAACGACCTGATCAAGGCGCATCTTGCCGGATCGGGCATTATCGGCACCGGTCTTGGCGTCTACTCGCCCGGTACCGCCTATGTTCTTTTGCATCATTACATGGGTGATGTTGACGGTGCGATCGGCGCCTGGGGTTTTGCACGCGGCGGGATGGGCGCGATCAGCAAGGCCCTAGGCGACTGTTTCGAAGAGGCGGGCGGCAAGATTGTCACCGGCTCGGGTGTAGACCGTTTTCTGGTCGAAGGCGGCAAGATCATTGGGGTGGCGCTGGAAAACGGCGATGAATTCCGCGCACCGATCGTCGCCTCGAACATGGATGTGAAACGTACCTTCCTTGAACACACCGACGCCAGGGACCTGCCCGAGGATTTCACCCGCGCCGTCAAACGCTTTAAGATCCGCGGCTCAAGCGGCAAGCTGAACATCGCGCTGGACGCGCTGCCGGAATTTCCCGCCGCGCCCAAGAATGCCAGTTTCCTGCGCGGCGACCTGCACTGCTCGACCTCGCTTGAAGAGCTCGAACGCGCCTATGACGACTGGAAAGAGGGCCGGTGGTCGTCCAATCCCTATTTCGACATGCTGATCCCCAGCCAGATCGATCCCACGATGGCCCCGCCGGGCAAGCACATGATGACCGTCTTCGTGCAATACGCGCCTTATGACCTTCTGGCCGACGGCAAGCGCAGCGCCGAAAACTGGACCGAAGAGCGCAAGAGGGCCTTCGCCGACTGTGTCTTTGACAAGATCGAAGAGGCCTGCCCCGACATTCGCCAGCGCGTGGTCCACGCCGAGATCAGGACACCAAGAGACATCGAGAGGGAGGTCGGCTTGACCGAAGGCAATATCTTTCAGGGCGAACTCACTTTTGATCAGCTGCTGTTCAACCGGCCGGTGCCCGGCTATGCGAATTACGCGACACCGATCGACGGCATGTACCTCGTCGGATCTTCCGCTCACCCCGGTGGCGGCGTGATGGCAGCGCCCGGCGCCAATGCCGCGCGTGAAATCCTGCGCAAGCTTGGCAAGACCACCTCGAACGTGGCGGCTGCGGCATGAGTGAAAAGTTCGATGCAATCGTGATCGGTGCGGGTCACAACGGGCTTTCCGCCGCGGCTTCTCTTGCAGCGCGTGGCAAGTCGGTCTGCGTTCTTGAACGTGCCGATCATATCGGCGGCATGGCCTCAGACCGGATGGCGCACCTTCTCTACAATCCGCTGCCGCGCGGTGTTCAGGCTCAAACACGCAAAATAGACACTGTTTCCATGTCCCCCGACGGCAAGCATGTTGTTCTGCGCGATGGCATTGCCAGCTACGCCTCCGGCGAGGCGCACCCAGATGCCACCGCCTTCAAAACCCTGCATGACCGTCTGGTTACCTATGCCGCCCTGCTCAACACGCTCGCCGAATCCGCCCCGCCGGGTCTCGATCAGGGGCTTACCTCGCCTGCCGGCCTCCGCGAAATGTCACGTCTGGCCAAGCTTGGGATCGGCGTGAAACGTCTGGGCAAACCCGAGATGCGAGAGTTCCTTCGTATCCTCCTGACCAATGTCTATGACCTGCTGCTTGACGAAATGCCCGATGGCCCCCTGCCCGGCGCGCTGGCATCTGACGCGGTGCGCGGTGCCTTTGCCGGTCCCAGATCGCCCGGTACCGTGCTGACGCTGATGTACCGGTTGCGCAACGGCGGGTCTGTCTCGCTTCCCACTGGCGGGATGGGAACCATCACCAATGCCTATGCAGATGCCGCCCGTAAGGCAGGGGCCGACATCCGCTGTGGCGTCGGCGTCACGGGCGTCATTATCGAAGACGATATCGTGCTTGGTGTCACCACCTCTGACGGAGGTCAGCTGCTTGCCCCGGCCGTGCTGTCAAGCGCAGGCCCCATGCAGACGATGCAGATGGCCGGTATACCCTCTTTTGATATCGAGGCCGTGCGCCGGGCCCGGAACCTTCGCGCCAAGGGGACAACGGCCAAACTGAATATAGCGTTGAAAGGTCGCCCGGGATTCGCCGGTCTTACCAAGGAACAGGCAAAATCGAGACTTTTGATCGCCCCCTCCGTCGCGGAGGTCGAACGCGCCTTCAACCCGGCAAAATACGGCGAACTGCCCAGCGCACCGTCTCTTGAGATAGTGATGCCGGATGGGCAGGACCGCCTCTCTGTGATCGTTAGCCATGTGCCCCTAGATCTCAAATCCGGTTGGACCGAAAAGGCAAGCGGCACGCTCACCGAAACCGTGATTGCCACCATCGAAGCCTATGCCCCGGGCCTGCGTGATCAGATCGCCTCGACAGACCTCCTGACACCTGCCGATATCGCCCACCTGACCGGCGCGCCGGGCGGCCACTGGCACCACGCTGAAATGGGACTCGACCAGATGCTCACCACAAGACCGACGGTTGGAATGGCCCGTTACCGCTTTGGCGTGCGGGGCCTCTATCTCTGCGGCGCCTCGGCCCATCCGGGCGGCGATGTCACCGGCATGCCGGGGCGCAACAGCGCCGCGCAGGTACTTCTCGACGGGGTGGCATGATGGACGGACGAATAGATACCGACAGCATCGCCGCCGTCCCGACGGGACTTATCCCCGGGCCGGTACAATCGCGCCTCGAAAAGATCAGCACGGCGAAAAGCTGGGGCAACTGGGCCGGATATGTCTCGCCGCTGGTGCTGGACACGGTGGAATTCGAATATTTCGCGATCCGTAATCAAACGACGCTCTTCGATGTCTCTCCGATGCACAAGTATCGCATCACCGGACCCGAAGCCGAGGCGATGCTGAACCGCATGGTCACCCGTGACATTCGCAAGATCAAACCGGGCCGCGTCGGGTATGCGCTCTGGTGCGATGAAGAGGGCATGGTGATCGACGATGGCACCCTCTTCCGCTTTTCCGAAACCGATTTTCGGCTTTGCTGCCAGGAATCCATGCAAGGCTGGCTGCTCGATGCCGCATGGGGGTTCGACGTCACCGTCGAAGACGAAAGCCATTCCATCGGGGGCCTGTCGCTTCAGGGTCCGACGTCCTTTTCCCTTCTTGATGCCGCGGGTCTTTCCGCCGTCGCTGACATGAAGCCTTTCGATCTGAGAGAGATCGAACCCGGTCTCTGGATCTCCCGGACCGGTTTTACCGGCGATCTTGGGTATGAACTCTGGACCGACTGGCAAAAGACCGGTGCGCTCTGGGACCGTCTCTGGGAACAAAAGCAACCCTGGGGCCTGCGCGCCATCGGGTCCCACGCGCTTGACATGGTCCGGATCGAGGCGGGATTCATGGCGGCCAAGGTCGATTTCCAACCGGTGCTGACGGCCTCGCGGCTCGGTCGCGGGCGCTCGCCACTCGAACTTGGTTTCGACAGGCTGGTCGATTTCACCAAGGGACACTTCAACGGCCGCCGCGCCCTTTTGAAACAAAAGGAATGCGGCCTGCGTCACCATTTGATCAAGCTTGAGATCGGCGGCTTCAAACCCGCCGACGGCTCATTGATCTATCACCGAAAGAAACGCGAGGTCGGACATGTGACCTCAGCTATCTGGTCCCCCACCGCCAAGCGCAACATTGCGCTGGCCGAGTTGAAAGCCCCCTATGGCGGTGAAAAAATCAACGATCTCTGGGCCGAGGTCTATGTAAACGAAGAAGGCATCTGGGACAAACGTCTTGTCCCCGTGACCGTGGTCACCGATCCCTTTTTCAGGAACGACCGGGCGCGGGCCACCCCGCCCCGGCCTTTCTGAACGAACCAAAGGAATATGAACGTGAGCGATACGATTGCACCCCAACTGAGTAACGAACCGAACATGGAAACGCTCCATGAATGGGACCGTCTGCACCAGATCCACCCTTGGGCGGCCATGGACGACTATCAGGGCTATGACAACATGTTCGTCGACACAGCCGACGGAATCTATCTCTGGGACGGGAACGGCAAACGATTTATCGACGGCCCCGGCGGCATGTGGTGCGTCCAGATCGGTTATGGCCGTGACGAAATGGCGGATGCCATCGCGCAGCAGGTAAAGAAACTGCCCTATACCTCGCCTTTCACCAACACGACTGAACCCTCGGCCATCCTGTCAAAACGACTGGCCGAAATGGCGCCCGGCGATCTGAACAACGTGTTTTTTACCACCGGTGGCTCGACAGCAGTGGATACCGCGCTGCGCACCATGCATTTCATGAACAACCGCCTCGGGCGGCACGACAAGAAAATCGTGATCGCGCGGGAAAAGGGCTATCACGGCTCGACCTACCTTGCGCATTCCGTTACCGGCAAGGAACGCGACAAGAACCGTTTCGACGTTGAAAGCCGCCTCGTCCGCTTCCTCCCCGATGTGAACCCCTATCGCCGCCCCGACGGGATGAGCGTCGAGGAATGGTGCGATGAAAAAGTTGCTGATCTTGAAAAGATGATCGCCGAAGTCGGACCCGAGAATGTCGGCGCCTTCATCGCCGAACCGATCCTGTCCTCGGGTGGGGTCATCGTCCCGCCGCCCGGTTATCACAAGCGCACCTTCGACATCTGCCGCGAACATGACATCCTCTATATCTCGGATGAGGTCGTGACCGGTTTCGGACGTCTCGGTCACTGGTTCTGCTCCGAGGAAGTCTTTGGCATCCAGCCCGACATGATCACCTGCGCCAAGGGCCTGACCTCGGGCTACCTGCCGCTCGGTGCCTGTATCATCTCGGATCGCGTCATGGAGCGCTGCGCCTCTCCCGACGATCCGGCGCTTTTCTCCAACGGTTACACCTATTCTGCGCACCCGGTAAGCTGCGTCGCGGCGCTGACAAACATCGAAATCATGGAACGAGAAAACATCCTCGAGCACGTGCGCGAGATCACGCCCTATTTTCAGGAACGCCTCCGCGCACTCAAGAAATTCCCGATCGTCGGCGATGCACGGGGCATGGGCCTTCTGGGATGCATCGAAGGCAAGGGAAAAACGCTCGAAGAAGAGCGCGAACTTGGCAATATGATTGACGCCGCCTGCGAGGAACTGGGGCTTTTGGTCCGGCCGCTGATCAATATGGCGGTGTTTTCTCCACCCCTCGTGATCACCCGGGCACAAATCGACGAAATGTTCGACCTGCTGGAAAAGGCGCTCGAAAAGGTGACCCGCGATCTCGCGTAGGATCCACCCCGGCATCTTCGCGATTGCGCGACTCTCTGTCGGGGTGTTCTCATCCTGCTTACTGCCGCGCCAAGGGGGGATAAAATTTGTTTGAGCGCTCAGTAAAACGTTGAGTCACGACACGATAGCCCATAGCCTGAAAGCCATGGAAAAGGCGCGCGCGGTCCGCCGCGCGGGTCAAAAATAACAAATCAACAGGGAGCTACCCATGAACATCCTAACCAAGACGGCAACGTCCGTTGCAGCGGTTCTGGCACTCACAGCAGGAACTGTTCACGCTGCCGATCCGGATCTCGTTGTTTTTGACTGGGCCGGATACGAAGACCCGGAATTCTACACCAGCTACAACGAGGCGCACGGCGACGCGCCGACCTTCTCCTTCTTCGGCGACGAAGAAGAAGCCTTTCAAAAACTGCGGTCTGGCTTTCAGGCAGATGCAGCGCACCCCTGTGCACAATCTGTACCGAAATGGATCGAAGCCGGCCTTCTCCAGCCGCTCGACACTTCCAAGATCACCTACTGGGACGATCTGGATCCCGCCTTCCGCGATCTCGAAGCCTTCCAGAAAGACGGTGAGTACTACTTTGTCCCGATCGACTGGGGCAACACCGGTCTGACCTACAACACCGAATTGCAGAACGAGGAAGACGTATCCTCGCTGCAGGCTTTCGCCGATCCCGCGAACCAGGGCCGCGTGTCCATCGGCGATAACGTCGATGATGCCTATGCGCTGGGCTTCCTCGCAACCGGCGTCAAGGACTGGGCAAACGCCACCGACGAAGAGTTCAAGGCCGCATCCGATTTCCTGCGCAAGGTTCACCAGAACGTGCGCTCCTACTGGGACTCCGGCTCATCCCTCGCGCAGCTGATGCAAAGCGGCGAAGTCTATCTTGCATGGGCCTGGAACGAGACCTTCTCGACCATGTCCGGCGAAGGCCATCCCATCGCCATGAAGCGTGACACCAAGGAAGGCGCTTCAAGCTGGGTCTGTGGCTATGTTCACCTCAAGGACGCGCCCGGCTCTGATGAAAAGTTTTATGATTTCATCAACGCATGGCTCGAACCCAAGACCGCCGATTATATCGTTAACGCCTGGGGCTATGGACATTCCAACATGGTTGAAATGGGCAAGATGAGCGAAGAGGACCTCTCTGCCGTTGGTCTCAACACCAGCGAAAAACTGCGTGAGAATACGCTCTGGCAGGGTCCGGTTCCGGCAGAGCTGCGGGAAAAGATGATCGCGGAATTCGAACTGATCAAGGCCGGTTTCTAAGCAACCCCCGAACCCGAAACTCGGGCCATCGAGACAGTTTTCGCCAGCCCCGGCTCAACCCGCCGGGGCTGGATTTTTTTTAGCCTGACTGATTTCGGTTCCGCCTCGCGTGCAACTACGTGCACCAACGAAAAACCGGTATCATCCCTGCGAGCCTTCGACAGGAGAAAGAGATGCTGGAATTACGACCCAACTGCGAATGGTGTGACAAGTCACTACCGCCTGACGCCACCGATGCGCGGATTTGCAGCTACGAATGCACCTACTGCGCCGAATCCGTCGAAACCGTCCTGTTCAACGTCTGCGCGACCTGCGGCGGCGGGCTCGTCCCCCGTCCGATCCGGCCCCGGTATGCCCATCGCGAACAACCAAAACTCGGCCTCGGTGTTCATCCCGCCAGCACGAAACGCGTTCACTCGAAATGGTGCGGCCAAGACGTCAGCGAGATCAGCCTCAAACTCAGGGACATCCCGCCGGCTAAACGCTGATTTATCCCGGTCGACGGGCGCGCAGATGGTGCGGACAATGCTCACCGCTGGCCAAAACCTTGTTCATGGCCGTCCATGTGCCAATCTGACCGGCGATGAACTCTTCACCGAACCGCGACTCGAGTCGCGCCCGCTCTGGCCCGGTGAGATAGGCATATTCTTCTTCCGCCACTTCCTTGTACCACGGGTTCCGGTTCAAAAGGGAAATCTTCTCGAACCCCGCCGCCTGAAGCGCCTTGTCGTAGCGGTCGGGCGAGGCCATCGCGAAATCCAGATCCTCGGCCGTGATATAGGCCTTCATCTCCGCCGACGGTTCTCCGTCATGCGAAATCAGCCAGTCCGACGCGGCAAACCAGCCGCCCGGGCGCAGAATGCGGAACACTTCGGCTGAAAGCGCCTCCTTGTCAGGAATATGGATGATCGAATCCTTTGAATAGACCACGTCGAAACTTTCATCGGCAAAATCGAACGGGCCCGGCGTGACCTCTCGGATCGTGACCCGGTCAGCGACTCCTGCCGCATCGACACGGCGCTGCGCCGCCGCACAGACATCGCGTTCCACGTCGATGCCGACAACCTCTGCCGCGCCGCATTCCTTAGCCAGCAACACGGAAATCGCGCCCGAGCCGCAACCAATATCCAGTACGCGCTTACCTTTCAGATCCAAGCCCTGAACCACGCGCAGCGCCTCCTCCTCACCGCCCGGCGAAAGGTATCCCTCTCCCCAAAGGTCTTCGAGGAAATCGATATGGAGATCGTCGTAAAGAAGCTCGCTGTCGCTCATGCTTTCCTGCCCATCCGTTCAAGATAAAGATCGAGAAACCGCTTGGTAAAGGCTTCCATCCCGGCCAGCGGACCGGGTTCGTAATAGCGGGAATTCACCCCCTGCTGGTTCTTTTCGATGATGAACTTGTCGGCCTTGGTGGTGACATCCCACAACCATGTAAGGCGCTCGCGGTCATAATCGCGCCCCTCCTCCGCATCCTCGCGTACCAGCCAGATGATTTCCTGTATCGAATTCTGGGTATCGACCGGGATGAACCGATAAAGCACCGCATGATCGTTGTAGATCAGAACGGGATTAAAGATCCCGACATAAAGATCGCAGGCCGCCTGATCGAACCCCCTGATATCCCCCAACAGCGGAGCAACCTGCTTCCCGTCTTCGCTCCCGGTATCCGTTCCCTCATAAAGCGAATGACGGCTGACCGTGTAGTCGACCGATCCCGGCGGACACAAAGGACCAACCCGATCCACTGTATCCCTCGGAATGCCCAAGGCTTCCGATCGCGGGATCATCGCCTCGTTCAGCGGTTCCATCCGGTCGAAATCCATATGCGTGGGATGCGCGCGCGCAAATTCCGGATGGGCCGGCGCGCAATGGTAGCATTCGTTGTAATTCTCGACGAGCAGCTTCCAGTTCGCCTTGACCGGATAACTTACCCGATGCGCGATCCTTGTATTTTCAAGCTGGAAAGGCGAAAGGATTTGATCCAGTTCGGCCCGGGCCGCTTCGAAACTTGCAGGATCTTCGGCAAAGGACACAAAGAACAGACCGTGGAAAATTTCGAAGGGCACAGGCTTTAGCCCAAGCGCCGACTGGTCCAGCCCCGCATCCATCAGCCGGGCAGAGAACAGGCTGCCATCCAGGTTGTAGGTCCAGGCGTGATACGGACAGGAGAACCGCCGCGCGTTGCCGCGCTGCTCAAGACAGACCCGTGATCCCCGATGACGGCAGACATTCGCGAGCGCGTGGATCTCACCATCTCCGTCCCTCGCGATGATGACAGATTCCTCCATCATCTCGAAAAGCAGGAAATCCCCCGGCTCGCGCAGCTCGCTGATGTGACCGGCGAAATGCCAGTCCGACATGAAAACCCGTTCCATATCCTCCCGAAAGATTTCGGGAGAGGTGTAGAACCCCTGCTCAAGCGCATACCCATCGCGATGACGCGAAAGCATCTCGAGCAGACTTACCTCGGTTTTGCTCTTGGTATGGGCGGTCATGGCCTCACTCGAACAAAACGATGGATTCAGCACCCCATCCCACACGCACCTCGCTCCCGGCCGGAAGAACAGAGCGACCGGCGGTATTGCGCATCGACAATGTCACCGGCGCCTTCGTCTCGTTCAGCGCCACGCTGTAATAGGTCATATCCCCGTAATACGACGTCGAGGTCACGACCCCCTTGGCCACAGCCTCGGCCGTTTCCCGTTCGTCGAACAGGATGGTGAGCATTTCGGGCCTGACCCCCACGGATTCAACCGAATTCGCATCCAGCCCGTCCGGTACATGGCTTGCAGGTACCGTGACCTTGCCCAGCGCCGGAATATCCAGACTGACGCCCGCATCGCTTTGACCCGTGGTCCGCGCATCGAGGAAATTCATGACCCCGATAAAGGACGCGACCCGCTTGCTGACCGGGTGCCGGTAAAGCCCCTCGGGGCTGTCGATTTGCGCGATGTCGCCTTCGAACATCACTGCGATCCGGTCCGACATGATCAGCGCTTCCTCCTGATCGTGGGTCACGAGGATGAACGTAATTCCGATGGATTGCTGCAACTGGCGCAGTTCGACCTGCATCTGCTCGCGCAGCTTCTTGTCCAGCGCAGACAGCGGTTCGTCCAACAGAACCACCTTGGGCCGCATCACCAGCGCCCGCGCCAGCGCCACCCGCTGCCGTTGTCCACCGGAAAGCTCATGCGCCGCGCGGCCGCCGTAACCGGACAGATCGACCATCGACAGCGCCTTGTTGACCTCGTCGGTCACCTCGCTTTTCGGCAGTTTTTTCCGCTTCAGCCCATAAGCCACGTTTTCAGCCACGCTCAGATGCGGAAAGATCGCATAGGACTGGAATACCATATTGGTGGGCCGCCGGTTTGCCGGAATGCCCCGCATCGACTTGCCGTCAATCACGATTTCCCCGCCACTCGGATCTTCGAACCCGGCGATCATCCGCAACAGCGTGGTCTTGCCGCACCCCGACGGCCCAAGCAGCGAAAAGAACTCGCCTTCGCGGATATTCGCATTGATGCCGTTCAGCGCTTTGACGGTGCCGAATGACTTGGCCACGTCCCTGAGTTCGATGATCGGCTTTTCTGACATATTATATGAAACCTCCGGCGGCAGCTTCGACGCCCTGTCGTTTGGCCGAACGCTGACGGAACCACTCGGCAAGAATAAGAAGGATAATGGACAGAACCAGAAGGATTGTCCCAAGCGCCATGATCGACGGCAGTTTGCTCGGGAAACGCAGCTGGCTCCAGATATAGACGGGGAGAGTCGCATCGGTGCCCGTCAGGAAGAACGCAATGATGAACTCATCGAGTGAGATCGTGAAAGTGATGAGAAGGCTCGAAATCACCCCCGGCAGGACCAGCGGAAAGATCACGCGCTTGAACGTGCCCCAGTTGGTTTCGCCCAGATCGAAAGACGCTTCTTCAAGGTTTCGGTCCAGACCCTGAAAGGCCGAACTCAGGATCGCGATGGAATAGGGCATGCAGATCAGGATATGGCCCGCGATCACCGTCCAGAGCGACAGGCTGAACCCAAGTTGCATCAACACGACCAGCAACGCGACGGCGACGATGATTTCTGGCAGGACCAGCGGCAGCATGATGAAACCGATAACGCCCTTCTGTCCCGGGAACCTGTAACGTGCGGCCGCCCGCGCCGCACAGGCGCCCAGCAATGTAGAGACCACCGCCGTGGTGACGGCGACGAAAAGGCTGTTCTCAACCGAACGTGCCAGGGCATCGTTGTTGACGAGCACAGTGAACCATTCGGTCGTGAACCCGCTCAACGGAAAGGCGATGATCGTCGATTCATTGAAGGCGAACAGCGGCAGCAGGATCACCGGCGCATAAAGGAACACCATGTAGAGAAAGGCATATACCGCCAGCCAGTTCCAAAGCTTCTTGGCGCGTCCCGGTCTCATTGCACACGCCCTCCGAATTTCTTGCCGACAAGGAAGATCACAAGGCTGATCGAGGATACGATCACCATCGAAGACACGGCCAGCGCGGCCCCAAGCGGCGCGTTATTCGCCTTGCCGAACTGGATCTGGATCATGTTCGAAATCATCAGCCCGTCGGTCCCCCCGACAAGGCGCGGCGTAACGAAATCGCCGACGGTCGGGATCAGGACAATCAGGGTCGAAGCGATCACACCCGGCATCGCCAGCGGCAGCGTCACGCGAAAGAACCGGCGCACGGCCCCGTCGCCAAGATCCTCCGCCGCTTCCAGCAGCGACCGGTCGATCTTTTCCAGCGCCACGAAAATCGGAAGGATCGCAAAAGGCGCCCAGGCATGGGCCAGCGTAATCACCACCGCATTCACGTTATAAAGCAGAAAGGTCAGCGGCTCATCAATGATCCCCAGCCCGGTCAGCGCCGAATTCAGCACGCCGTTATAGCCGAGGATGACCTTCCACAGGAATACCCGCAGCAGGTAGCTGGTCCAGAACGGTATGGTGATCAGGAACAACCACAGCGCCTTGCGCCGCGTGACATGGAAGCTGAGGTAGTAGGCAATGGGAAAGGCCAGAACCACTGTTACCAGCGTGACCACCAGCGACACCCAGAGCGAGCGAAAGATCAGGGTCCGATAGATCGGCTGCGTCCACGCTTCACGATAGTTGTTCAGCGTGATCGTGGTGTCGATATCCAGATAGTCCTGCGTCCAGAAGCTGAACGTGACCACCGTCAACAGCGGCGCCGCCAGCAGCAACAGTGCGTAAACCAGTGTGGGACTTATAAGCGTCAGCCCCTGTCGCGCTTCCCGGCTCAAAATCATGCGCGAAACCGGCGTTCGCACAGGTCTAAAGTCACTGCCATTCTCAGCTTTCCGCCTCGACCAATGCCGCATTCTGCTCGGCAAGAGTTCCCGGTGCGGGCTCCTCCTCGTTCAGAACAGGATACAGCTTGCGCAACTGATCGTGATAGCTTTTCACCCCGGCCTCCAGATCCGACAGGATCACGCCATCATAAGCGCTCGACTTGGCCGCTTCCCAGCTCCATTCGATTAGCTGCTCGTCTTCCTTGCTGGTAATCCTGTCGATCCGCCCGCTGAGGTACCGGGCGATCCGCATGCGCCGGTCCTCGTCAGGTCGACGATAGCAAGCGGCGCGCTGAACCGTCTTGCCGAAATCGACCGGAAATTCATGATAGAAGATCACTGAATCCGGGTAGATTCCAAAGACCAGATTGGGGAACACCCCCACGTAGAGCCATGCGCGCTGATGGTCGGCATCCAGCGTATTCACCTGCGGCAGGATCTTCTTGTAGTGCCGTACGCTCCAAAGCTTGCTGTCTGCCTCGCGAAAGGACGAAAACGACCGGCTTGTGCCATCCTGAAACGGTTCATCGAAATAGTTCTTGCCAAAAAGGTCATCCAGACCGGGATGGGCCATCGGCACGTGGTAGCCTTCATTGTCGACATCTCGCACGCATTTCCAGTTTGCGCGCATTTCCTCGTGCGAGACTCCATTCCCGTCGGGCACAAGGCTCGCCAGATCATACTGGGCCAGCTCTTCGTCGAACCGCGCCATGATCTTGCTCATCGGCTCCTGCGGGCCCGGTTTGAAACGGACAAAGACAAAACCGTTCCAGATATCCATCTCAAGCGGTTTCAGACCCCATTTCACCGGGTCCAGCTTAGGCAGCGTGTCCGGGCGGGAGGCCCCGCGCAGCGTTCCATCGAGGTTAAAGACCCAGCCGTGAAAAGGACAGATAATTGCGGACCGGCAATGGCCTTTGTCGTCCCCGACCACGCGCGAGCCTCTGTGGCGGCAGAGGTTATGAAAGGCGCGGACCTCACCATCTTTGCCCCGGACGACCAGCGCACGTTCATCGACGAAATCCATCGCCATGTAGTCGCCGCTTTCCGGGATATCGTTGACGTGACAGACCAGTTGCCAATGCCGTCGGAAAAGCAGCTCCTTTTCCTCCTCCAGCATTTCCTCGCTGAAGTAGCTCCATGCGGGCAAACCCGACCGGTCTCCGTTGATCTTTGCGTCTCCCGTCGTCCTCGCGGCCATTTCCGGCTCCTTTTCCCTGAGGTCCCGGCGACCTTAGCAAGAATTATTTGAGCGCTCAATAAAAATTAAAAGATTTCGTGGCGACACCCGTGATCCAGCCATTATCTTGTGCAAAATGGCCGATGCAGCGCATGCCTAGCGCCGACCCGATAGAGAAATTCCCCTCATCAAAACGAAAAAGCCTCGCCCAAAGGGCAAGGCTTGGCTCTCTCAATATCCGCCTAAACCGGCTAAACCGCAGGCTTGGGTTCTTTTTCGACCGCTTCCTCGAACTCGGTGTTGGGCGCTTCCGGATCCGGCGCGCTTGCCGGTTCCTGTGGGGTGGCGATCAGCTCCGCCTCTGCCATGCCCGATGCGTCATCCGGTGCCTCGCCCTCGGTGTCACCGACGATCAACGGCAACATATGCGCCCCGGTGGCTCCGACGTATTCAGCACGCGGCGGTGATTTCCAGCTCAACGTGTCGAGTCCCTCGCAATTGCTGCACACCGGCATCCACTCTGTGTGCACCTGATGGCAATTCTCGCAGACCCATTGCGGGCCGCGCGGCGCATTCAGCGCTTTTGCCAGCCAGCCATGAACCACGGCGTTCGAGGCACCTTCGCCCCGCTCGACAGCGGCCATAAGCGTCAGCGCCCGCGCATCCGCCGTATCCGACGCCGCAAGTTCGCCCAGCGCACGGCGCGCCTCGGGGAAATCCTCGGCCACGATGTTGAGTTCAGCCAAAAGCAGACGGGTCTCGGGGTGATCCGGATGAATCTTGGTCAGAACCGTAAACCGCTTCAGACGTTCAGTCGGTGTCTCGTCGGGCTCAAGCGCCGCAAACGCCGCCGCAAGGTCGGGATGTGGCTGTGCGTCCCAAGCCTTACGCAGGATACGCACGGCCTTTTTGGGCTGGCCCTTGGAAAGATAGGATTTCGCTGCCAGCGCCGCCGCAGGCACAAGATCGGGCGACAGGCGATTGGCCTCGATCACCTGTTCGCGCGCTTCGATGCTGCTGGTATCGTCCAAAAGCTCCTTGGCTTCGGAAAGCGCCAGCACAGCTTCGCGTCGCGTATAGATGTCACGCGGCAGGGCCCCGGATTTCAACTTGGCTGTCAGCGTGCTCCGGGCACCCGCCCAGTCATGCGCCTGCGCCTGAAGCCGCAAGAGAACGTCCTGCGTTTCCTCGTGCTTGGGCTTCAGTTCAAACGCTTTCTCTGCCAGCTTGCGCGCGGTTTCGGTATCGCCCTCCGCCAGCTTCTGTTTCATGATCCCGCGCACGCCGACGAACCGGGTCGCATCGTGGGTGATCAGCTTCTTGTAGGTCTCGGTCGCCTTGCGCGTATCGCCAGTCATCTCGGCGGCCTGCGCCGTTATCAGGTTGGTCAGTTCCGGCTTTTGCAAATAACGCTCGGCTTTCGCGGCCTTCGACATGGCAAGCCGACCCTCGCCCGAGGCCAGCGCCATCAGCCCGTCAGCCAGCGCCTGATACCCTTTCCGCTCGCGCCCCTTGTCGAAATAACGCGAAATCGCGGTTTCATCCCCGTTCAGGAACCGCAGCGTCGCCACCAGAAGCGACAGGATTTTCAGCAACACCCATACGGCCACGATAAGAACGATAGCCGCGATCACCGACTGAAGCGGCCCCAGCGTATACTCCATCCCGGCAACCGTGATCTGAAGACCGCCACTGGTCTCCAACAACATTGCCGCGCCCCAGGCAAGAACGGCAACCAGGGCAACAAAAAACAGGATCTTGATCAATGACCAAATCATAACGGGTCCTTCAATTCGATGTTGCGCTGACAGTAAGCCCGTCTGCGGCGGTCATGGCATCTGCACGAGCGCGCGCATCGGCGGTCCACTGGGACATGGCGCCTTTGGCCTCTTCGGGCAGCGTTTCAATTTCTTCGATTGCGGTTTGCAGGTTGCCGTCCATCACAGCGGCCTCGGCCCGCGACAGGATCGCGTCCGGATCACTGCCCTCACGCGGTTCCACCGACCTTGCACCAAGCTGTCGTTGCAGGAATGCACCCAGCCCCGTTTCCGTACCGACCTGACTTGAACGCACATCGGCAAGCGCGTTGCGGGCAGCGCCCGGGAATGCGGCCTGCAACTCAGAGAGCGTCGGTACACCGGTCTCGGCCGACGAAGTCAATGCCTCAGGCAGCTCCACACCAGCATCGGAAACCTCCTGCGCCACATCCGCATAAGGCAGCCCGTTGCTCACCGCCGATTGAAGCCGCGCAATCGCTGCCAGCGCATTGGCCTGACGTGCCTGCTCGGCGGATTGAGCATCCATTTCGCGCGCCTCGGCAACAAGGGCCTCGACCTCTTCGCGCTGAGTGGCCATCGCCTGCTGGAGGCGGTTCAGCTCATCTTCATAGGCCGCAATCGCGCTTTCAGATAAGGCATCATTGATCGGCGCTTTTTCAATTTCCGTCACACGCGACTGCAACCCGTCAATCGTTGAACTCAACTCGTCGATACGACTGGATATCGCGCCCAGGTCATCGCCAATACCCGCAACCTGCGCGTCCACTGCCGACGTATCCGGCGGCGGCAGATTGTCTACGTCTTGGCGCAAGGCTTCGATGTCGCTCTGCTGACCATCGACACGGGCGCTAAGATCTTCGACCATCCCGGCGTCACGGCTGCTCTGCAGAGAAGGCGGCAGGATTGGGTCAATCAGGTCCGCACGCGCCGCAAGGAAACCAAGAACGGCGGCCACAATCCCACCCAGCAACGCCGGGAAAAATCCTCCGCGCCGTTCCACAACCGTCTGTGTCGGTGCGGGAGCAACAGGTTCACGCGTCGGTTCGCTATGAGCCGACCCTTCGGTATCCGGGACGACAGGATCGGGCTCCGCTTCGGTTTCATCTGGCGCGAACTCGGTATCCGCAACCGGAACTTCCTCCTGCTCGGTATCCTGTTCGCCGATATCGATAGGGTCGTCGTCGCCAAGCGGCACAGGTTCCGCATCCGCATCGGACTCTGGATCAAACGCGGTATCAGCTACCGGTGCGTCAGGTTTTCCTGGCTCGGTATCCACCTTTTCCTTTGGTTCAGGCATATCGACCGGAGACCCTTCATCCGAAGTCAGGGCATCAACGTCCTGATCCTTGGCGCCCTGTTTGTCTTCATCCGAAATTTTCTTGTCGACCAACGTGCCCCACCCTTTCGAATCTTACCCAATGTCGCAAAGCGCAGAAAAACCCTACTGCGCAAGCATCTAACCCTCAACCCGCATCAAGCGTTCCACCAAACCCGCCACGGACTCGGCAACTTCTTCGGCGTTGGGCCTTTCAACTACGTCCATTGACCCAAAAGCCAAGCCCTTAAAGGGTTCCGCCACGGCCGCGCTCATCGCAACAAGGTGCAGGTTGACCGAAAAACAGGCGGTTTCGACAAATTGTCGCGCAACACGTGGCGAAAAGACAGGCGCGATAACCGGCCGCTCCCCTTTCAACAACCTTATGGCTTCATCGCCAAGGGGCAACAACTTTTGATTGTAAACGATTGCTTCCTGCGTCGGCAGGGAGCATTGGCTCAAACGCTCGGCTATGTTGCCACGGGTATGGCGCCCTCTCAGATGCAACAACGGCGATTCAGGCTGCGAACGGCATAGGTCGGCAACGAGCGAGTCGGCATCCTGCCCGGCCTGACGCGCGTTCCACCCGGCCATAGCCGCCTTTCTCGTTGTCGCCTCGCCGATACAGAACGCGTGCAGATCATGTGCCACGACACTGTCGACCGCATTGGAAGAGGTGAATATCACGCCCTTCACCCGCTCAAAATCAGGCGAAACAGGCAGGCTTTCGATCTCAAGCAGCGGCGCATGGCAGATATCGATACGGCCACGAACCTCCGACGGCAACATCGCTACAAAGCGCTCGGCGCCCTCCCTCGGGCGCGTCATCAGCAAGACAGGGTTCGGCATGATGATCCGAGGCCTCGGGATTGTGAGCGGCGTGGTTGAGTGTTACCTCCGGTCAGGCAATCATGCAACGGAACCTGCGGCATGTCTCAAGACCTCACCGTTCTCGGACTGGAAAGCAGCTGTGACGATACGGCCGCCGCCATCGTGCGCCACTCGGCCGATAAAGGAACCGAAATCCTTGCGTCTGTCGTCTATGGACAGACCGACCTTCACTCGGCCTTTGGCGGGGTCGTCCCCGAAATCGCCGCCCGCGCGCACACCGAAAAGCTGGATATCTCGGTTAGCGAAGCGATGCGGCAGGCCGGCCTCGGCTTTGATGACCTCGACGCCATAGCCGTTACAGCCGGTCCCGGTCTGATCGGCGGTGTTCTGTCCGGTGTCATGTGCGCCAAGGGCCTCAGCGCCTCAACAGGGCTGCCGCTGATCGGAGTCAACCACCTTGTCGGCCACGCGCTTACCCCCCGGATGACAGATGGAATCGCTTATCCCTACCTGATGCTGCTGGTATCCGGCGGGCACTGCCAGTTTCTCATCGCTCATAGTGCGACCGAATTCTCTCGCCTCGGCGGCACGATCGACGATGCACCGGGCGAGGCTTTCGACAAGGTCGCGCGGCTTCTTGGCCTGCCCCAGCCCGGCGGTCCCTCGGTCGAGGCCGAGGCCGCAAAGGGCGACCCCAAGCGTTTCAGAATGCCGCGTCCCCTGCTCGACCGCGACGACTGCAACCTGTCTTTCTCCGGCCTGAAGACAGCTCTCCTGCGCGCCCGCGACCAGATCGTCGCGGAGAAAGGCGGGCTGACAAGACAGGACCGCGCCGATCTCTGCGCCGGTTTCCAGCAGGCGGTGGTCGATGTTCTTTCCGCCAAGCTGGAGCGCGCGCTGGGTGAGTACATGTCCCGCACGAGGACCAAGTCACCGACAGTGGCCGTTGCCGGAGGTGTCGCTGCGAACAAGCAGATCCGGGAAGGATTAGAGACTGTTTGCGCCAGGTTAGGGAGTGTTTTCCTCGCGCCCCCGCTCAGATATTGCACCGACAATGCCGCGATGATCGCTTATGCTGGTATCGAACTCTTCGACAGCGGACATCGCGACGACATGACACTCGCCGCGCGACCCCGCTGGCCATTGGACAAAAGCAGCCCCGCCCTTCTTGGAAGCGGCCGCAAAGGAGCCAAGGCATGACTGTCGCGGTGATGGGATCGGGTGCATTCGGCACCGCCCTCGCCATCGCGCAATCGCATGAAGGCCCAGTCCTCCTGTGGTCACGCTCCGCGGAACAGACAGCGGGCATGCGCAAGACGCGTGAAAACGCCGCCCGCTTGCCGGGACACCTGCTGCCCGACACGATCACACCGACATCAGAGATTTCCGACCTGTCCTCGGCAGATCCCGTTCTGATCGCCGTTCCCATGCAAAAACTGCGGGACGTATTGTCCGAACACCGCTCAGCGCTGGACGGAAAGAACCTTGTCATCTGCTGCAAGGGCATCGAACTATCCACCGGGCTCGGTCCGATCGCCGTCACGCAGGAGGTCATGGAAAAAGGGTCTCCTGCGCTTCTGACCGGGCCAAGCTTTGCCGCAGACATTGCCCGGGGCCTGCCGACGGCCCTGACGCTCGCCTGCGAAAACGCCACGCTCTGCAAGAACCTCCAGACCAGGCTGTCGACCGGAAGCCTCAGGCTGTATCGCACGACAGACACGATGGGCGCGGAAATTGGCGGCGCACTCAAGAACGTCATGGCCATCGCCTGTGGCGCCGTCATCGGCGCACAGCTTGGCGACAGTGCCCGCGCCGCCCTGATGACCCGCGGCTATGCCGAGATGGTCCGTTTCGCCGTGGCTCGCGGCGGGCAGGCGGATACCCTGGCCGGTCTCTCGGGCTTCGGCGATCTTGCCCTCACCTGCAGTTCCGATCTGTCACGGAATTATCGGCTTGGCCTCTCAATCGGTCGCGGTGAAGAGTTCGACCCCTCGATCACGGTCGAAGGTGCGGCAACCGCCCGCGCCATCCTTGCCAACATGGCCGATATCGACATGCCGATCACCCGGGCCGTGGTAACGCTGATCGACCAGAAACAGACCCTAAACCAAGTGATTTCAGAACTTTTGTCCCGCTCGCTCAAGGAAGAATAGACGGGCAACGCCACATAACCGGAGGTCTCATGGCATACTGGCTTTTCAAATCGGAACCCTCGACATGGAGCTGGCAAGACCAGCAGGACAAGGGCGAGGAAGGCGAGGAATGGGATGGCGTGCGCAACTACCAAGCCCGCAATTTCATGCGAGAGATGAAACTTGGCGACAGGGGGTTCTTTTACCACTCTCAAACGGAAAAGGCAGTTGTGGGCATTGTCGAAGTCTGCGCCGAAAGCCATCCGGATAGCACGACGGATGACGAACGTTGGGAATGCGTGGACATAAAGGCTGTTCGATCGTTTAAAGAACCGGTCACACTGGATCAGATCAAGGCCGAGGAATCGCTCGCCGAAATGATCCTCGTGAAAAACTCACGCCTCTCGGTTCAGCCGGTGACCGATACGGAATGGAAACGCGTCTGCGAAATGGGCAAAACCGATCCGTGAGGCAGAATTGAAAAGAGGGCCCGGCCACAGCCGGAACCCTCTGTCACCCACGTGCTCCCTACGCACCACACGTGTAACTTGAAACTGGTTCCGACCGTCCTGGTCTGTGATCGTAGTACCCCAACCGGTGCCACATGGCAAAACAATTGCCCGTAGGATAAGACGCAAATTGTATCGGTTGGGGCCTTAATTCGTTCAGGCGTAGACGGATTCTTTTCCGAAATGCTTGGTCAGCATGTAATAAACCACGGCCCGATACTTGTTGCGTTCGGATTGGCCATAAGTTTCGATCACCGAATTCATGGCTGCATCCAATTCCGGTCCGTCGGCAAGTCCGAGCTTCTTGATCAGGAAATTGTTCTTTACCGTTTCCAGCTCACCCGGCTGGCTTGCTGCAACGGTCGAGGAATCGTCATTGTAAATTGCCGGACCGCAGCCGATCACAACCTTGGTCAAAAGATCCATATCCGGGTCCATGCCACATTTCTCTTTGAGATCAGCGGCGTATTTTTCAATCAGCTCGTCTCTTTTTCCCATCGGTCTTGGCCTTTCCAAATTGTTAATACGCGCGAAATCCGGGAAGAGCTCCCGGTTTCGTTAACAGACTAACCGGCGAATTCCCGCATAAGAAGCTAAAACTTTAACGTCTACTCCAGCGGGTATTAACTTTTTGTAAATATGTCATGACAGACCGGGTATCAGAGTCCATCCTTAACAAATGCGGGTCTAACCGCTGAATTCGTGCTCCGTCATTGAATTCCAATCGACGGCGTACGCAACCGGAGGGATGAAATGACATCTGAAACCTATGTCGTCGCCTATGAATGCGTCGAAGATGACGATAGCGTTCTGGATTACGCTATCGCCAGCGCCAAGAAAACAGGGGCCGGACTTCACATTGTGCATATCCTTGAATGGTCGCCCTACACTTTCCTGACTCCCCAAGAGATCGAAGAACGTCACGGGCGGCGGAAGGAAGAACTGACACGCGCCAAAGAAGCCCTGCTTGACCCGGCCATGGCACGCGTCAAGGCGGCGGGTGTGCCCGTCGACGGCGAAATCCGGTACGGGTCGATTGCCGAACTGGTCGTTGCCATCACAAAGGAAGTCAATGGTACCATGATCTACGTGGGCCGCTCAGGTATGCATTCGATCAGTGCCCGCGTGTTCGGCTCTGTCCCGCTGGGGCTGGCCCAGATCGCCCACGTCCCCACCGTCATTGTCCCCTGACCACAGGAGCAGTCTTTCATGCGTTTCAATAAATTATTCCCCGCTCTTGTCGCATCGGTGACGCCAGCGCCGCTGATGGCTCAGAGCCTGGACGAAACCATTAACACGATATTTGCCGACTATACCGGCTGGTACGTATCTTTCATCTTCGCGCCGCTTCCCGGCACCACCTTTTCATGGATCGCCCTCTGGCTCGTCGTCGGCGCCCTGATCTTCACGGGCTACTTCGGGTTCATCCAGCTTCGCGGCTTCACTCACTCCATCCAGCTCGTAAAGGGCGACTACTCCGATCCCCACGACGCCGGGGAGGTCAGCCATTTTCAAGCCCTTGCCACCGCTCTCTCTGGGACCGTCGGCCTCGGTAACATCGCCGGCGTGGCGGTCGCCGTTGGCATCGGCGGGCCGGGCGCAACATTCTGGATGGTCATCGCTGGCATCTTCGGCATGGCGACGAAATTCACCGAATGTACGCTGGGCGTGAAATACCGCAACGAATACCCGGACGGACGGGTTTCAGGCGGCCCGATGTACTATATCACCAAAGGTTTCGCGGAACGCGGGCTTCCCGGCGGCAAGATCCTCGCGATCATTTTCTGCATCTTCACCATCCTCGGCGCCCTTGGCGGCGGCAACATGTTCCAGGCCAACCAGGCACACGCGCAGCTATCGGGCGTCCTCGGGGACTACCCCGGCTGGATCACCGGCATCATCATCGCCATCGTGACTTTCATGGTCATCGTCGGCGGCATCAAATCCATTGCCAGCGTCACCGAAAAGGTCGTGCCTTTCATGGGGATCTTCTATGTTGCCGTGTCGCTTATCATCCTGTTTATGAATTTCGACATGATCGGCTGGGCCTTTGGCCAGATTTTCATGGGTGCTTTCACCGGGCTTGGCGTTGTCGGCGGCTTTACCGGCGCGCTGATCCAGGGTTTCCGGCGCGCGGCATTCTCGAACGAGGCCGGTATCGGTTCGGCCGCCATCGCCCACTCTGCGGTGAAAACCAAGGAACCGGTCACCGAAGGTTACGTCGCCCTGCTTGAACCCTTTATCGATACGGTTGTGATCTGCACCATGACCGCGCTGGTCATCGTGATCACCGGTGTCCTCAACGTCGACCCGGAAACCGGCCTCTACGTCTGGAACGCCGAAGCGGGCCGCATCTCGACCCAAGGCGAAGTCGCAGGGGTCGAACTCACCTCGGCCGCCTTTGCATCGGTCTTCTCATGGTTCCCGGCATTGCTGGCCATCGCGGTGGTCCTCTTTGCCTTCTCCACCATGATCTCGTGGAGCTATTATGGCCTCAAGGCATGGACCTACCTATTCGGCGAAGGTGCCGCGAAAGAGATCGTGTTCAAGGTGATCTTCTGCATCTTCATCGTGATCGGCTCGGCCGCCAATCTCGGGCCGGTGATCGACTTCTCGGACGCCATGTTGTTCTCCATGGCGATCGTGAACATCATCGCGCTCTACCTGCTGATGCCGATCGTGAAACGCGAGCTCAGCAGCTATATCGTCCGGCTCCATTCCGGCGAGATCAAACGGTTCAAGGGCTGATCCAGACCCTGTAAAAGAAAGCCCCGCCGAGATTTCGGCGGGGCTCGTCATTTCAGCACTCAGGCCGAAATCAGTAACGATAGTGTTCCGGCTTGAAGGGGCCTTCCGGCGTAACGCCGATATACGCGGCCTGCTCCGAGCTCAGCTCGCTCAGGCGGACACCGATCCGTTCCAGATGCAGACGGGCAACTTTCTCGTCCAGATGCTTGGGCAGGATGTAGACCTCGTTCTTGTATTCCTCGCCGCGCGTCCACAGCTCGATCTGAGCCAGAACCTGGTTGGTAAAGGAGGCCGACATCACGAAGGACGGGTGACCGGTCGCGTTACCAAGGTTCAGGAGACGCCCTTCGGACAAGAGGATGATCTTGTTGCCCGAGGGCATCTCGATCATGTCCACCTGTTCCTTGATGTTGGTCCACTTGTGGTTCTTCAGGCTGGCAACCTGGATTTCATTGTCAAAGTGGCCGATGTTGCCGACGATGGCCATGTTCTTCATCTCGCGCATATGCTCGATGCGGATCACGTCCTTGTTGCCGGTCGTGGTGATAAAGATGTCGGCACTGTCGATCACGTCCTCAAGACGCACAACTTCGAAACCATCCATCGCGGCCTGAAGCGCGCAGATCGGATCGATCTCGGTCACTTTCACGCGGGCACCGGCACCGGCCAGCGACGCCGCCGACCCTTTGCCCACATCGCCGTAACCGCAGACGACGGCAACCTTGCCGGCCATCATCACGTCGGTCGCGCGGCGGATACCGTCAACCAGCGATTCCTTGCAGCCGTACTTGTTGTCGAACTTCGACTTGGTCACGCTGTCGTTCACGTTGATCGCCGGGAAAGGCAGCTGGCCTTTTTTGTGCAGATCGTAAAGACGGTGAACGCCGGTGGTGGTTTCCTCGGAAACGCCCTTGATCGCATCGCGCGTCTTGGTGAACCAGCCGGGGCTTTCCTTCATGCGCTTCTTTATCTGCGCAAAGATCGCCTCTTCCTCTTCCGAGGTCGGCACTTCGATCAGGTTGGTTTCACCCGCTTCGACACGTGCGCCAAGCAGAACGTAAAGCGTTGCGTCACCGCCATCGTCGAGGATCATATTCGCGCCTTCCGGGAACTGGAAGGATTTGTCGAGGTAATCCCAGTGCTCGACCAGACTCTGTCCCTTTACCGCAAAGACCGGCGTACCACCGGCAGCGATTGCCGCGGCCGCGTGGTCCTGCGTCGAAAAGATGTTGCACGACGCCCAGCGCACATCGGCACCCAGAGCGGTCAGGGTTTCGATCAGAACCGCCGTCTGGATGGTCATGTGCAGCGAACCGACGATCCGCGCGCCTTTCAGCGGTTTGCTCTCGCCGTATTCTTCACGCAGTGCCATCAGGCCCGGCATTTCGGTTTCGGCGATATCAAGCTCTTTGCGCCCGTAATCGGCGAGGTTGATGTCCTTGACGGCATAATCTTGGGTCACGATGGGAAACTCCTATGATTTTGAGCGCATTTACCATCACCACCCAAAAGGCGCAACGTGACAGGGTGATCACCTTTAACGAAGACCTAATCAATCCGGGTTTCACGCGCTTCGGGCTGGACGAGCGCATTGGTTTTGGGCAGTAAACCGGGACTCCCCTTGTCTGACCGAGAGCCATGATGAAACCTCCCCGCGCCTGGCAACGCATGCTGTCCGGCCGTCGCCTTGATCTGCTTGATCCGACGCCCGTGGACATCGAAATCGAAGACATCGCCCATGGTCTGGCCTTTGTCGCGCGCTGGAACGGACAGACAAATGGCGATTTCGCCTACTCCGTTGCGGAACATTCGCTTCTGGTCGAAGTGCTGTTTCGCCGCATTGCGCCCAAGGCGCCTCCGAAATGGCAACTGGCCGCGCTTTTACACGACGCGCCTGAATACGTGATCGGTGACATGATCTCTCCGGTGAAAGCAGCTGTCGGTCCCGGTTACAAAGATCTCGATATCCGTCTGACCTCGGCCATCCACATCCGTTTCGGCCTGCCTGCGGCCATCCCCGCCAGCGTGAAACGTCAAATCAAGAAGGCCGACAACATCAGCGCATGGATGGAGGCAACAAGCATCGCAGGCTTTACCGAGGCCGAGGCGAACAAGTTCTTTGGCAAGCCGGATCAGGCTCTAATAGGCGATTTGACTATAGTTTTGCGACCCCCCGTCGAAACCCGTCGGGATTTTACGCAGAGATACGAGGAACTTTCGCAACAGCTTGGCTAGGTCGCTTTCCTCGCCCGGCGCGCCGCGCGTATCCGGTTACGCTTGTACTTCGGCAATTCCTCAAGCGCGTTCTTACCGGTCAGCTTCTTGGCGGCGAAAAGCGCCTGCCGCTCCTCGTCGCTCAGCGCCTCCCATCCCGCCGCATCGCGGATAAAACCGCCCTCGGCCAGCATGGCGCCGATCCTCTGCAAATCCAGCTCACCAAAGGACAGCCGATTGGACTTCTTCTTGTCGGTCGCCTTGACCCATTCGCTGCGCAGCGCCTCGATCATCAGCGGTTCGCGCCCGCAAAAATGCGTGACATTCGACTGCAGCAGGTTATTGGCCGAGGATTTGCGCCGCAAGACAATGGCCAAAGATTGATCCGCGCGCCCAACCATCGCAAACAGGTGAATGGCCGAACCATCCGCCGCCACGATCTGCTTTGCCGCCTTGTAGCGTGCGATCTGCGTTGCCATGTCATGCCGTTGCGGATGAAAAATCTCGTAGCCTTCGCTTGCCAAAAGCTCTTCCATACGCTCTTCGCCCAGCAAACCGCCCTTCCCGACGCCCAGCGCAGAGCGCGAGATGTAAATCTTTTCCGGCCCCTCCGCCGCGATATCCGCAGCGAACCGATTATGAACCGCCTGCCGGAACGCCTCCGTCCCCGCCGTGATCCGCCCAAGGCCAAACCCCTGCCCCGGCACCACCAGCTCTTCGACGCTGGCCGGGTCCGTCACAACCCGGACCGGCATCTCCGGGGCCATCAACTGGATGAAATCCTTGTGAAATCCCCGGACCGCGTCGCCCGCGCGTGGCCGTCTTGGCATGAACAGGATGCCGTCAACAGGCTGTTCCAACTGATCGAGTGCCCACAATCGAGCGCTGCTTTCCACAAGGAAATGTCCGAAATGCGCCCAGAGCACGCCGCCCCATAGCCAGCGCCCGGGGAGCGGCTCGGTCCGCTCCGGCATTTCCGGTGCGACGGTCAGGGCGCGAAATTTCCGCCACAGCGCCCCATGGGCGCAATAAGCACCATCCTCGGACAAAATTCCCGCCGGTTGGATAAAGTCGCCCTTGAGCGGCGGCACCACAATGGCACGTTTCAAAGTCACGATCTCTTCTGACCATCCGCCCGTCGGTTCAGGCTGGCTGCCCAGCGCCCCCAAAGGCAGATCGCCCCCGGACACAGGCTCTAACGCGGACTTCTTTTGGCAAGTATGCGTTGCAGGGTCCGGCGGTGCATGTTCAGCCGCCGCGCCGTTTCGCTCACGTTGCGATCGCAAAGCTCATAGACGCGCTGGATATGTTCCCAGCGCACCCGGTCAGCGCTCATCGGATTTTCCGGCGGCGGCGGCAGTTCATCCGTCTTCGCCAGAAGCGCATTGGTGATGTCGGTCGCATCCGCCGGTTTCGACAGGTAATCCGTCGCCCCGATCTTGACCGCCGCCACAGCAGTGGCAATCGCGCCGTACCCGGTCAGCACCACGACCCGGCTGTCGGGCCGCTTTTCCCGCAGAACTTCGACCACATCCAGCCCGTTGCCATCCTCAAGCCGCAAATCAACGACCGCATAGGCCGGCGGACGGGCTGTCGCGATGGCACGCCCGGCAGCAACAGAACCCGCCATTTCGACTTCAAAGCCACGCTTTTCCATCGCCTTGGCCAGCCTGCGCAGGAAAGGCTCGTCATCGTCGAGCAAAAGCAAAGACCGGTCAGGACCAAGCTCATGCGGGTCAACGGTTGCCATGCGGGTTCCTCCGGCATTTGTTCTTTATTTTACATACTATGAAGACCGGCATCGAAAAGGTCAAACCAGCGATTCGCCTACAGGTTGTCTATGATGCAGGCGGTCTTTTCGGCCATATCCTCGGCGCTCAGATCCCGGCGAAAGAATTCGATGAACCCGTTCTCTGGCGTCATCAGGTAGGTAAAGGTCGAATGATCGACGAGGTAGAATTCGCCCTCGTCCTTATGCGCGTTGTAATAGGCCTTGTAGGTCTGGCTGACATTCTTGATCTGCTCTGCCGAACCGGTCAGGCCGATCATCCGCTCATGCAGGTTGTCGGCAAAGTCACCAACGACTTCGGGCGTATCCCGATCTGGATCAACGGTGATAAAAACCGGCGTCACGCCATAACCGGCGTCCTGTAGCAGATCGACTGCATCTGCGTTGCGCGCCATGTCCATCGGGCAGACATCCGGACAGAAAGTATAGCCGAAATAGACCAGCGACGGTTCGGTGATCACCTCCGTATCGGTCACCGTCTCACCCGATGCATTCACCAGCTCGAAAGGACCGCCAATCTGGGCCGAGCCACCCGCGACCTGACCAACCCCGCAAGATGCCAGCGGATTGTCGTTGCGCGCATACACGGTGTAAAGCCAGGTACCGCCCACGACGGCAACCAGAACGGCCGCTCCGAGAAATGCAAAATAGCGGCGCATCGTGATTATCCTCTGGCTCATGATTGTTGATCGTTCCGGCGTGGACACCTATCAACATATTTAGCCGCCGCAACAGACGTAAGGTCACGCATGTTCAATTCTTCCGGCGCCATTCTCCACGGGCAGGAACGCAGCAACTGGATCCGTCTGCGCACGCTGATCTTTCTGCGCTGGGTCGCCATCGTTGGGCAGCTTGCCGCGATCACCGTGTCGCAGCAGATGTACAACCTGCAACTCGAATTCGGTCTGTGCTACCTCGCCATCGGGGTCTCGGTCGTCGGCAACCTGATTGCGATTTTCGTCTTTCCGGAAAACAAGCGCCTGAATGAGACAGAGAACTTCATGATGGTTCTCTTCGACCTGCTTCAGCTTTCTTTCCTGCTTTACCTGACCGGCGGGCTGAACAACCCCTTTGCCATGCTGATGCTGGGCCCGGTTACGATTTCCGCCAGCGTTCTGGGCCTGCGCTCGACGATATTGATCGGCGGTTGCGCGATCATGCTGGTGACGATGCTGGCGGTCAATCACCTCCCCCTCGTCACCGAAAGCGGCGAGGTACTGCGCCTGCCGGACATGTTCGTCTTTGGCAACTGGGCCGCGATCACCATCGCAACACTCTTCATGGGCGCTTATTCCCGTCGCGTCAGTTCAGAGATGCATTCCATGTCCGACGCGCTTGCCGCGACGCAAATGGCCCTCGCCCGTGAACAAAAGCTGACTGACCTTGGCGGTGTGGTTGCGGCCGCGGCGCATGAACTGGGCACACCACTTGCCACGATAAAACTCACCAGCGCCGAACTCTTCGAGGAACTGGATGACCGCCCCGACCTGCGCGAGGATGCCCAGCTTATCCGCGAACAGGCCGACCGGTGTCGCGACATCCTGCGCAACATGGGCCGGGCCGGTAAGGATGACCTGCATCTGCGTCAGGCACCTCTCAGCGCCGTGCTCAATGAAGCCGCCGAACCGCATATGGATCGCGGCAAGGAAATCATCTTCGAAGAACACCCCGGCTCGGGCACCGCGTTTCAGCAGCCTTCGATCCTGCGCAAACCCGAGGTTATCCACGGCTTGCGCAACCTCGTGCAGAACGCTGTCGATTTCGCCCGAACCACCGTCTGGTTGGAATCCAGCTGGAACGAGAACTTCATCTCGATCCGTATCATGGACGACGGCCGTGGTTTTCCGCCGCAGACCATCGGCCGCATCGGCGATCCCTTCATGCGCCGCAGACGTCAGGAAACCGACCGGCCCTCCCGCCCAGGGTACGAAGGCATGGGCCTTGGCCTCTTCATCGCAAAGACACTTCTGGAACGTTCCGGCGCCGAGCTTCGCTTTGCAAACGGGCCGGAATGGACGGGCGACGTTCCCGTAATGGCAAACCGTACCGGTGCCATTGTCGAAGTCCGCTGGCCACGCCGCAGCATCGACGCCCGCGCCGGCGATAATATCGTACCTCTGGGACAGAACCGGCCTATCGAGACGTGAGGCTCAGATAATCTTGGCCGGTTAAGGTCGTGTTAACCATTTCTCTGAACTGTAACTAAGGTCCTTGGCTGGAGAAACGGTAATACTTTTCCCATGAGTGAGTGGATAGCCCTTGTAATCGTTTCCTTGCTATCGGCAATTCTGACGGTAGCAATCCTTTCCCCCGGTTCCCGGTCCCCCCGATCATGGAGAAGCAAGTACGTCGCGGAAACGAACGATGACGCGATCTGGATATTCGATGGCAACCGTTTGCTCGATGTGTCCTCTGCAGCAAGTGGGTATATAGAGGCCAGCGAGGAAAATTTTGACTGGAATACTCTGTGTGAGGTGCTGAAAACGCGCTTTCGCGATCTGCCGTCCTCGCAAAGCGAGCTGCGGCTGGCAGGGCGCTTACGGCGTCGCGCCATCGGGAAGGAAGACCCCGCAATTCTCACGATGGAATGGCTCGACGGTATTACCCGGGTCCGCATCGGCGAAAACAGTGCCGTTCAGAATGACCCGTCTCTTCTGCTCGGCCCCTCGGCACGGGATGAGCTCTTGCAGCTTCGGCTTGCGGTCAACAAAACCCCCTACCCGATCTGGCAACTCTCTGAATCGGGCGACGTGGTATGGAGCAATGCCGCCTATCAGGCTCTGGCCGCAAAAATCAGTTCGAAACCCGAATCCGAAACTTCCTGCCTGTTCCCGATCCTGCCCAGCGATGTGGAACAGTCCCGCTCGCGCCGGGTGCCCGTCACCATGCTCGGCACCGGTGACCGGATCTGGTACGATGTTTCTGTTATCGCCAATGACGAAGGTCCGCTTTGCTGCGCCGTAAACGTGAACGCAGTGGTCGAGGCGGAAAACGCACAGCGGAAATTCGTGCAGACGCTGGCCAAAACCTTTGCGCAGCTTTCCATCGGGCTGGCGATTTTCGACCGCAACCGGCAGCTCGCACTTTTCAATCCTGCGCTGATCGACCTGACCGCCCTGCCCGCCGAATTCCTCTCGGCCCGCCCCAATCTGCTCACCTTCTTCGACCGGCTGCGCGACCAGCGCATGATGCCGGAGCCCAAGAATTACAGTGGCTGGCGCCACCAGATGGCCGAGCTTGTCGCCGCCGCCTCCGATGGCCGCTATCAGGAAACATGGTCGCTTCCGTCGGGTTCGGTCTATTCGGTCAACGGACGCCCGCATCCGGATGGCGCTATCGCCTTTTTGTTTGAGGATATCACGGCCGAGATCACCCTTACCCGCCGTTTCCGGTCGGATCTGGAAATGGGTCAGGCTGTGCTCGATGAAATCGGTGATGCCTTTGTCGTCTTTGTTCCCGATGGCACGCTGGCCCTGTGCAACAAGGCCTATCGCGATCTGTGGAATGTCGATCCAGACAGCAGCTTTACCCCAAGCACCGTCATCGACGCGACCCGGATCTGGCAACAGAATTGCAAGGCAACACCGATCTGGGGAGAAATCCGCGATTTCGTCAGCGCCAGCGAAAATCGTACCAACTGGGAATCTGAAATCACGCTCCAGAATGGTGAACGCATGCTGTGTCGCGTCCGCCCCATCCTGAACGGCACCAGTCTCATCACCTTTTCGAACCTGTCGCCCGCCAACATGGTTCAGATCAACGGGAAACCGCAGCTCGAAGTGCATAACTGACCGCTTGCGGCTGCCGGTCTGGCTCGCCATTGTGCGGCTCATGACCGCTGAACGCACTTTCACCCTGACCTCGCCCGAAGACAGCGCAGCCTTCGCCACCCGGCTGGGCAAAACGCTCGCGCCGGGCGATACGGTGCTGTTTTATGGCCCCGTCGGCGCGGGCAAAACCCATATCTGCCGACATCTGGTACAATCGCTTCAGGACATGCCCGAAGACGTGCCCTCGCCCACCTTTACCCTCGTTCAGATCTACGACGGCTCCACTGGCACGATCTGGCACGCCGATCTCTACCGGCTGTCCGGCCCCGACGAGATCGAGGAACTTGGCCTGACGGATGCCTTCACCGACGCCATCTGCCTGATCGAATGGCCTGAACGCCTAGGCGATTTGACTCCACCCGATGCCCTGACCCTTGAACTCTTGCCCGACACGGTAAACGAAGACAGCCGCCAACTGAACCTCAGCTGGACCGACCCGAAATGGGAAAAGAAACTGGAAATGCTCACATGACCGACCGCGCCGATCTCGCAAAAGCATTCATCGCCGGGACCGATTGGAAGAATGCCGACCGCAGCCTTTTGGCCGGTGATGCGTCGAACCGCAGGTATGATCGGCTGACCAAAACGGAGACCGGCGGAACCGCTGTTTTCATGGACGCGCCGCCGGAAAAAGGCGAAGACATCCGACCCTTCGTAAAAATAGCCCGGCACCTGAAAGAAACCGGACTGAGCGCGCCCGAAATCATCGCCGCGGACGAGGAAAACGGATTTCTCATCCTCGAGGATCTGGGCGACGGTCTCTATTCCCGTGTCATTGCTAATGACCCCACGCTCGAAGAGGAACTCTACAGCGCGGCGGTCGATGTGCTGATCGAACTGCACAAGGCGCCGCTCCCCGCGCTTGACGCCTACGACGCGGCGCTGATGACAGATCTGGCCGGTCTGGCGTTTTCTGAATATGCCGACCGCATAAATGGCGCGCCCGATCCGCAGGTGGCCGAGCGTTTCGCGGGGCAGTTCAATACGATCCTGCGCGATATCGAACCCGAAAATCCCGTCCTCATTCAGCGCGACTACCACGCAGATAACCTGCTCTGGCTACCTGACAGAACCGGCGTCGCGCGTGTCGGCCTGCTGGATTTTCAGGACGCCATGTCGGGCCACCCGGCCTATGATCTCGTCTCCCTGCTTCAGGACATTCGCCGCGATGTCTCCCCCGGGGTCGAGGCGAAGATGATCGCCCATTACATCGACGAAACCGGCGTGCAGGATCACGCTTTCCGCAAGGCCTACGCGGTGCTCGGCGCCCAGCGCAACCTGCGGATTCTCGGTGTATTCGCACGGCTCGGAACGACCTATGGCAAACCCCGCTATGTCGAGATGATCCCGAAAGTCTGGGAGGTTCTCACCCGCGATCTCGAACACCCGGCGCTGGCCCCGGTCGCGGATCTTCTGCTGACCAGCCTGCCCAGGCCGACGCCCGAAAACCTCGCGCTTCTTCGGGCCGAGTAATGAACGCGCCGAAAGCCATCATGCTCTTCGCCGCCGGGTTTGGCACGCGTATGGGCAAATTGACTGCCGACCGGCCCAAGCCTCTGGTCGAGGTTCTGAACAAGCCGCTGATCGACCACACGCTTGAAATCGTGGATAATTTCGGCCTGCTGCGCAAAGTGGTCAACACCCATTACAAGGCTCCAATGCTGGCCGATTACCTCGCCGGTCGCGATATCCTCATCTCGGACGAACAGCCGGATATCCTCGATACCGGCGGCGGGTTGAAAGCCGCCCTGCCCCTGCTGGCGGCCGATCCTGTCTTTACCATGAACACGGATGCGATCTGGGCCGGTCCCAACCCGCTGTCCTGCCTTGCCAAGGCCTGGGATCCCAATCGCATGGACGCGCTGCTGATCTGTGTGCCGGTCGGAAACACCGTCGGTCGCGTGGGCGGCGGTGATTTCTCGCTCGACCCCGATGGCAGGCTCTCGCGCCAGGGAAACTATGTTTATGGCGGCGTTCAGATCCTCAAAACCGGCGCGCTTAAGCACATGGATCAAAAGGTCTTCTCCCTGAACCGCGTCTGGGATGACCTAAACCAGTCCAGACGGATCTTTGGATGTGCCTATCCTGGCCGGTGGTGCGACGTCGGCCATCCTCAAGGTATCGGGCTCGCTGAACAGTTGCTAAAGAATGCATGATGTTCGAACCCAGTGACAAACCCCGACTCTTTGCCTTGCCCCCCGGCGTCGATTTCCCGGCCGAGCTGATCAAGGGGCTGGATGCCCGTCTCGCCGGCCAATCGCCCGAAGCGCTGGCCCGCGTCCAATTGATCGTGAACACCCGCCGCATGGAACGCCGCATCCGGGATATTTACGATACGGGACCCGCCCGGCTCTTGCCCCGGCTGTCTCTTGTCACCGATACGGTGTACAGGGGGTGTACAGATGCTGTACGGCTTGTGACCCCTGTTTTGCGCCGTCGTCTCGAACTGGCGCAGCTCATTTCCGTGCTGCTCAAGGCCCAGCCGGATCTTGCCGCGCAGTCGTCTCTCTACCATCTCGCCGATAGCCTCGCCGCGCTCATGGATGAGATGCAGGGCGAAGGTGTCAGCACCCAGACGATCCGCGATCTGGACGTTTCGGACATGTCCGGACATTGGGCGCGGGCGCAGCAATTCATTGGAATCGTTGATAGTTATCTGGGCGAGGGTGAGGACAGGATCGACCCGCAGGCACAGCAGCGGGCGCAGGTCGAAGCGCTTGTAAAGGAATGGGCCGTAAACCCGCCATCGCACCCGGTGATCCTTGCCGGTTCGACCGGATCGCGCGGCACCACGCTGATGCTGATCGACGCGGTTGCCCGGCTGCCGCAGGGGGCGGTGATCCTGCCGGGCTTCGATTTCGATCAACCGCAATCGGTCTGGGACGACATGGCCGACGCGCTGGTGTCCGAAGACCATCCGCAGTTCCGTTTCTACCGGATGATGGAAACGCTGGGACTGAACCACGAGGATGTCCAGTCTTGGACGGAGGGCGAACCGCCGTCAAAGGCGCGCAACAGGCTGGTTTCGCTTGCACTAAGACCGGCACCGTACACACACGCCTGGCTTGAGGAAGGCCCGCATCTTCAGGACATAGCGCACGCGACGGGAAACCTGACGCTCGTCGAGGCCCCCGGCCCCCGCGCCGAAGCGCTGGCCATCGCGATGCGATTGCGGCAAGCCGTCGAGGATGGTCAGACGGCGGCATTGATCACGCCCGACCGGATGCTGACCCGGCGGGTCAGCGCGGCGCTCGATCAATGGCGTATCCTGCCGGATGACAGCGCGGGCCTGCCTTTGCAACTCTCCCCGCCGGGCCGGTTCCTGCGCCATGTGGCGCAGCTTTTTACGCAGCGGCTGAACAACGAAAAGCTGATGGCCCTGCTGAAGCACCCGCTTTGTCACAGCGGCGCGGAACGAGGGGAACATCTGCTTCTGACGCGGGATCTTGAACTGTTCCTGCGGAAAAACGGGCCACCGTTTCCCGATGCGGAAAGCCTTGGCGCCTACCAGACACGGGAAACTGGCGATGTCCCCCCACACTGGATCGACTGGCTCGTCGATACGGTCACGGATCGCTGCGTCGAAAATCCCCTGCCGCTTGGCGAATGGATCGAGACACTTGTAACTCTCGCGGAAAAACTGGCCGCAGGCAGCCGGGCCGAGGGTAGCGGCGGGCTTTGGGAGAAGAACGCAGGCCAAAAGGCGCTCTCCGTCATCGCCGCCCTGCGGGACGAAGCGGAATACGGGGGCGAGATGACCGCCCGCGAATTCACCGACCTGCTGGGCGCGGTTCTCAGCGGCGAAGAGGTTCGCGACCGGGACGCCCCGCATCCACAGGTGCTTATCTGGGGAACGCTCGAGGCGCGGGTGCAGGGAGCGGATCTGCTCATTCTTGGCGGTCTGAACGAAGGGACATGGCCCGAAGCACCGTCCCCCGACCCCTGGCTGAACCGCAAGCTCAGGCATCAGGCCGGATTATTGCTGCCCGAACGGCGGATCGGGCTTTCTGCCCATGATTTCCAGCTTGCCGTGGCGGCGCCCGAAGTCTGGCTGACGCGGTCGGAACGATCCGAGGATTCCGAAACGATCCCCTCGCGGTGGCTGAACCGAATCACTAACCTGTTGCAGGGTTTGCCGGAACAAGGCCGCCCGGCGCTCGAAGCTATGCGAAACAGAGGCCGCAAATGGGTCGACTGGGCCGAAGCGATGGAAGAGGCGGAACCAATTGAACCCGCCAAACGGCCCTCTCCGCGGCCGCCGGTCGCCGCGCGTCCCCGCAAGCTGTCAGTGACGGAAATCAAGCGGCTGATCCGGGACCCATACGCGGTCTATGCCAAGCATGTCCTGCGACTGCGGCCGTTGGATCCGCTGGTACGCGAACCGGATGCACTGCTGCGCGGCATCGTCGTGCACGAGATTCTCGAGCATTTCGTCAAGGAAACACGGGACGACCCCTCCAAGCTCAGCCTCAATGCCTTCTTGGAAAAATGCAGTGCGATCCTCGAAGAAAAAGTGTCGTGGCCCGTCGCCAAACGCCTGTGGCAGGCCAGAATGAAAAAAGTGGCCGAGCCATTCGTCGAAAGCGAGATTCAGCGCCAGTCGCGGGCGATACCTTTGAAGTTCGAGGTCAGCGGCGGCATTTCCCTTGCACCGCTCGATTTCCGACTGACCGGACAGGCGGACAGGATCGACCAAAACGAAGCGGGTGAACTGATCATCTACGACTACAAGACAGGCACGCCGCCCAGCGCGTCGGTTCAGGCCAAGTTCGACAAGCAACTTCTGATCGAAGCCGCGATGGCCGAGCAGGGTGCCTTTGACAACGTGCCGATGGGCAAGGTGATCGCGGCGACCTTTATCGGCCTCGGCAGCAAGTATAACGAGGTCGAGGCACCCCTTGTCGAGGAGCCGCCAGAAAAAGTTCTGGCCGAACTGCGTGAATTGATCGGCGCCTATTTCGAGCTGGATCAGGGGTTTACCTCGCGACGGGCACTGCAAAAAGATACGGATGCCGGAGATTACGACCAACTGGCGCGGTTTGGCGAATGGGACCGCAGCGCCCCTTCCTATCCCGAGGATCTTACATGACCCCGCGCGATGAAGCGACCGAACGTCAGGTTCAAGCGGCGCGGCCCGATGCCTCCACATGGCTTGCCGCGAATGCGGGTTCGGGCAAGACCCGCGTTCTGACGGACCGCGTGGCGCGGCTCTTGATGGCGGGGGTTCAGCCGCAGAACATTCTTTGCCTGACCTATACCAAGGCCGCCGCCAGCGAGATGCAGAACCGCCTGTTCAAGCGGCTGGGTGAATGGGCGATGCTGGACGACACCCGACTGGCTTCCGCTCTTACGGTTCTGGGCGTCGACGGAGTGATCACCACGGAGCGGATGCGCCATGCGCGCACCCTGTTCGCACGGGCAATCGAAGCGCCGGGCGGACTCAAGATCCAGACGATCCACTCCTTCTGTTCATCGCTTCTGCGTCGCTTCCCGCTCGAGGCTGGCGTCAGCCCACAATTCACCGAGGTCGAAGACCGCGCGGCGCGGCTCTTGCAGCAGGAAATCGTCGAGGATTTCGCAAACGGAGACAAGGCCACGCTTTTGGACGGGGTCGCGAAATACATCAGCGACAACGGTTTCGACGGGCTGACCGCGATGGTGCTGGGCAAGCGCGCCGCATTTTCGGGGCAACCGGACCGGGGCGCGATTATGCGACTGTTCGGTTTGCCCGAAGACCTTGACGAAAGTACCATTCTCAAGCGCGTGTTTCTTGGTGATGAAAAGGCCTTGCTGGCGCGCTTGATCACAGCGCTGCAAGCAGGTGGCGGCGACAGAGACTTAGGAAATTCAGCTAAGCTCTCTCAAATCCGAGATTTGGATTTGAACGCGCTGCCAATTCTCGAGAACGTATTCCTAATGGGTGCAAAAGCTAAGGAGCCTTTCGCCGCCAAAATCGGTTCCTTTCCGACTGCACCGGTGCGGAAAGACAACCCTGCACTGATGGATGAGGTCGAGGATTTCATGCGCCGGGTGGAAGATACCCGCACAGCACGGCTGGGTCTTGCCACTGTCGAAAAGTCGCTCGCGCTGCATCGTTTCGCCGCGGCTTTCCTGCCTGAATACGAGCGGCGCAAACAGGTGAGGGGCTGGCTGGATTTCGACGATCTGATCCTTAAGGCACGCCAATTGCTGAACGATCCTGCCGTCGCGGCCTGGGTTCTTTACAGGCTTGATGGTGGTATCGACCACATCCTTGTGGATGAGGCACAGGATACCAGCCCGGAACAATGGGACGTGGTGGAAAAGCTGGCGCAGGAATTCACCAGCGGTATCGGTGCGCGCGAGGATGTCGAGCGCACCATTTTCGTGGTCGGTGACAAAAAGCAGTCCATCTATTCCTTTCAGGGCGCCGATCCGGATGCCTTTGACCGCATGCAGGCAGAGTTCGGCGCGCGGCTAGAGGCCAAGGGCTCGCGGCTTTTCGATCTTGAACTGGAATTCTCGTTCCGTTCGGCCGAGACCATTCTTAGACTTGTCGATCTGGTTTTTGACGGGCGGGGCGAGGCGGGGTTTTCCCCGGATTCCAAGCACCGGGCGTTCAAATCCGATCTGCCCGGACGTGTCGATCTCTGGCCCTGCGTCGAAAAGGTCTCTGATGACGAGGATCAGCCATGGACCGACCCGCTGGACCGGCCAAGCCCGCGTCATCACACGGTCATTTTAGCCGAACAGATCGCCGCCGAAATCAAAAGGCAAATCGACACCGGCGAGACGATTCCGGACGAGGATGCAGAAGGGCTGCATCGACGGCCGGTGAAAGCAGGCGACTTCCTGATCCTCGTACAACGCCGGTCGGATCTTTTCGCCGAGATCATCCGGGCCTGCAAATCTGCGGGGCTTCCCATTGCCGGGGCCGACCGGCTGAAAGTCGGGGCCGAGCTTGCCGTCAAGGATCTTGGCGCGCTGCTAAGGTTTCTCGCGACACCCGAGGACAATCTGTCGCTTGCCACAGTACTGAAATCGCCCCTCTTCGGGTGGAGCGAACAACAGCTGTTCGATCTCGCGCATCGCCGGAAAAGTAATTTTCTCTGGCAGAGCATGCGGGATCGGGCAGGGGAGTTTCCTGAGACATTGTCGGTTCTCTACGATCTTCGCGATCAGGCAGATTTTCTGCGTCCCTTCGATCTGATCGAACGGATTTTAACACGCCACGACGGCCGTCAAACCCTGCTCGGGCGGTTGGGGGCCGAGGCCGAGGACGGGATCAATGCGCTGCTGTCTCAGGCACTGGCTTATGAGCGGGTCGAGATACCCAATCTCACCGGGTTCCTCGCATGGATGGAAACCGACGATCTCGAGATCAAACGCCAGATGGGCAACGCCGGTAACATGATCCGGGTAATGACGGTACATGGCTCAAAAGGGCTGGAATCGCCTATCGTCATCCTTCCCGACACGGCGAAGCGACAGGTCGGGGGGCGCGGAGATCTTTCGATTGTTGACGGTCAGCCCGTCTGGCGCCCCGCCGCTGCAGAGCTGCCGCGCGTGTTGCAGCCCTCCATCGACAGCGCGAAGCAGGGGGAGATCAACGAAAGACAGCGCCTGCTTTATGTGGCGCTGACCCGTGCGGAAAAACGGCTTATCGTCGCTTCTGCCGGGGATTTGGACAAGAATGGCGACAGCTGGTACCAGATCATCGAGGCCGCGATGCGTAGCGCGGGGGCGACCGAACGCGATTTCCCGGGCGGCAACGGTCTGGAACTTGTGGATGACGCATGGACCGATTTGCCGATCCGCAGTCCGGATACGATCGTATTCGAAAAGCAGCGCGTTCCCGACGTGTTTTCCAAGGAGATTCCAGATGTTGTAGTATTACCAGAGACCCTGAGCCCGTCCGACCTTGGCGGGGCGAAGGCACTTGCTGGTGCAGAGGGAGAAACTGAAGGGATCGCAAAGCTTCGCGGGACACGCATTCATACCTTGCTTGAACACCTGCCTGCCGCGATGCCGGAAGACCATGAGCTTTTCGCCGATCGTCTTGTCCCCGGCCTGAGCCCGGAAGAGCGCGCGGATATCCTGAGCGAAGCGCAGGCCGTCTTGGCGAACCCGGATTTGACCTACCTGCTTGGCCCGGATGCGCTTGCCGAGGTGCCGATCACCGCAAATATCGGATCGCGTCGCATTCACGGTGTCATTGACCGGCTGGTAGTGACGGAAACGGATGTGCTGGCGGTGGATTTCAAGACAAACGCGACTGTTCCCGCCACGCCGGAACTCTGCCCTGAGGGATTGCTGCGCCAGATGGGCGCGTATCTGTGTGCGTTGAAACAGATCTACCCCGACCGAAACTGCCGTGTCGCGATCCTCTGGACGCGAAAAGGGGCGCTGATGGAACTTTTCCACGATCTCGTGACCGATGCGCTTGCGCGCACCCCGGAGCTTGACCTTGGCGCCAGCCGTTCATAGGTTCCCTAACCTGACGCATCTCTTTAGGAGTATCCCCATGTCCACCGTCGCCGTAACAGACGCCACGTTTGACGCCGAAGTGAAAAATTCCGATGTCCCCGTTGTGGTGGATTTCTGGGCCGAGTGGTGCGGTCCGTGCAAACAGATCGGGCCCGCGCTTGAAGAACTGTCCGAAGAATACGGTGATCGGATCAAGGTTGCCAAGGTCGACGTAGACAGCAACCCGAATTCTGCCGCCGCCATGGGTGTGCGAGGTATTCCGGCCCTGTTCATCTTTAAGAATGGCGAAGTCGTATCCAACCGCGCCGGCGCCGCGCCCAAAGCCGCGCTTCAAAGCTGGATCGACGACGCGCTTTGATCGCAGCGACATAATCGCGATCCAGAGGCGCTCCCTTGGGGGCGCCTTTGTTTTTACTGGGAAAATTCGAGCCCCTTGTCACTCATGGACGCGGGTTACATATAGGGCGCATGAACCAGGAGGCAGTATGAGCAAAGAAGATTTCCCCGGTTGGCACGGCACGACGATCATCGGCGTGAAAAAGGGCGGCGAGGTTGTCATTGCCGGTGATGGTCAGGTTTCGCTTGGTCAGACAGTGATCAAGGGGACAGCCCGCAAGGTGCGCCGTCTTTCGCCCGGAGGGTATGATATTGTTGCCGGGTTCGCCGGATCGACAGCCGATGCTTTTGCGCTGCTGGAGCGCCTCGAAGCCAAGCTTGAAGGTCTGCCGGGCCAACTTGCGCGGGCAAGCGTGGAACTGGCCAAGGATTGGCGCACGGACAAGTATCTGCAAAAACTCGAAGCTATGCTGATCGTCTCGGACGGGGCGGATATCTTTGTCATCACGGGTGCAGGTGATGTTCTGGAACCCGAGCATGACGTGACTGCAATCGGGTCCGGCGGAAACTATGCGCTGGCCGCGGCCCGCGGCATGATGGACAGCGACCGCGACGCCGAGCAGATCGCGCGAGATGCGATGAAGATCGCTGCCGACATATGTGTCTATACGAATGGCAACCTGACCGTTGAAAAAATCACCAAGTAAGAAAATTGGAATTTTCTTGGCAAATTTCTTTCAGAAATTTGGGTGAAGAAGGAAAAGAGATGACAGACCTCACTCCCCGGGAAATCGTCAGCGAGTTGGATCGCTACATCATTGGCCAGAAGGACGCCAAGCGCGCAGTCGCCGTGGCGCTGCGCAACCGGTGGCGCCGCAAATTGCTTTCGGATGATCTCCGCGATGAGGTTTATCCGAAGAATATCCTGATGATCGGGCCCACCGGCGTCGGCAAGACCGAAATCAGCCGCCGTCTGGCCAAGCTTGCCCGCGCACCTTTTATCAAGGTCGAAGCGACGAAATTCACCGAAGTCGGATATGTCGGACGGGACGTGGAGCAGATCATTCGCGATCTCATCGACAGTTCGATCGCCATGACGCGCGAGTACATGCGCGAAGACGTCAAGGCCAACGCCCAGAAATCTGCCGAAGAGCGCGTGATCACCGCGATTGCGGGCGAAGATGCGCGTGAAGGCACCCGTGAGATGTTCCGCAAGAAACTGAAAGCCGGGGAGCTCGACGATACGGAAATCGAGCTGGAAGTGGCGGACAATTCGAACCCAATGGCAATGTTCGACGTTCCCGGCCAGCCCGGCGCGAACATGGGCATGATGAACATCGGCGATCTTTTTGGAAAGACCCTTGGCGGACGTACCCAGAAACGCAGGATGACCGTGGCGGAGAGCTACGACGTTCTGATCGGTGAAGAAGCTGACAAGCTGCTGGACGATGAAACCGTCAACCGTGCGGCTGTCGAGGCGGTGGAACAGAACGGCATTGTTTTTTTGGATGAAATCGACAAGGTCTGCGCGCGCTCCGACGCACGGGGCGGCGATGTAAGCCGCGAGGGCGTTCAACGCGATCTCTTGCCCTTGATCGAGGGCACGACCGTCAGCACGAAGTACGGCCCGGTCAAGACCGATCATATCCTGTTCATCGCCTCCGGGGCGTTCCATATCGCGAAACCTTCAGATCTGCTGCCGGAACTTCAGGGTCGTCTGCCCATCCGGGTCGAGCTGCGCGCACTCACCGAAGAAGATTTCGTGCGGATCCTGACGGAAACCGACAATGCACTGACCTTGCAATATACCGCACTCATGGGGACCGAGAGCGTAAAGGTATCCTTTACGCCGGAAGGCATCGCTGCGCTGGCCAAGATCGCAGCCGACGTGAACAAGTCAGTCGAAAACATCGGGGCCCGGCGGCTTTATACGGTGATGGAGCGGGTCTTCGAGGAACTGTCCTTTACCGCGCCCGACAGGGCGGGTGAGGAAATCACGGTCGACGCTGATTTCGTAGAGAAAAACCTCGGCGAACTTACACGTTCCGCAGATATCAGTCGCTACGTCCTTTAATGGACGGGGCAGGGGGCATCCCCCTGTCCAAGAATTCGCTTGCCTGAAAGCGGCACCTCGGTCACTTCATCCGGATGGTGTTTTCGGCGTTCTTTCGACAAAATTTGCTCTGGCTCGGGGCAGGGGGGCTTCTGACCTTCCTGTCCAGCTTCGGGCAGACCTTTTTCATCTCGATTTTCTCCGGTGAAATCCGCGATGAATTCGGGTTGAGCCATGGGCAGTGGGGCGGGATCTATACGCTCGGGACGTCGATTTCCGCGATTGTGATGATCTGGGCAGGCGGGCTTACGGACCTGTTCAGAGTTCGCGTTCTTGGTCCGCTCATCCTCTCGGGTCTTGCCTCGGCTTGTCTGCTAATGGCATTCAACCCGTTTGCCGCTTGCCTGCCGATTGTAATCTTCGGCCTGCGTTTTTTCGGGCAAGGCATGACCAGCCATCTGGCCGTCGTCGCCATGAGCCGCTGGTTCCTCGCTCGGCGTGGCCGCGCGCTCTCCATCGCTTCGCTTGGGTTTTCCATTGGCGAAGCCTGTTTGCCGGTGATCTTCGTGAGCTTGATGAGCGTGATGAACTGGCATTATCTCTGGATCATCGCCGCCCTGATCTGTCTGATGTCGATCCCGGTGCTGATGGCGGCCCTGCAGAATGAGCGAACACCGCAAAGTATGCTTCAATCTGAATCCTCGCTCGGCATGGATGGACGTCACTGGACCCGCAATCAGGCGCTCAGGCATTCCCTGTTCTGGTTCATGGTACCGGCCTTGCTGGGTCCGTCCGCCTTCAATACGGCGTTCTTTTTTCATCAGGTCCATTTCGCCGAGATCAATGGATGGGACCACGTCGAGCTTGTTGCTCTCTTTCCGTTCTACACAGCCTTCGGTGTCGGCTCGATGATCATATCGGGCTGGCTGCTGGACCGTTTGGGGACGGCCCGTATCATTCCGTTCTTTCAATTGCCGATGGTGGCTGCATTTGCCGTTTTCGGTGTTTCTGAAAGTCTTCCCGTCGTACTCCTCGGGCTGTTCTTCATGGCGATGACAACAGGCGCGAACACGACAGTTCCAAATGCTTTCTGGGCAGAGTTCTACGGCACGGCCAATATTGGATCGATCAAGGCAATGGCCGCTGCCGTCATGGTGCTTGGATCTGCTATTGGGCCCGGCATTACAGGGGTCATGATCGATCAGGGTATCGGGTTAGAGACACAATTCCTCGGCGTATCGGCCTATTTCCTACTTACGACATTGTGCATGAACATCGGCGTCCGAAGAAACAAAGCCAGGCTAAGCAGCACTTAACGTTGCCTGCGCAGATAGACGTACAGGGCGCCGTCGCCGCCGTGGCGGATATGCGCCGGGCTGACCTGTTGCACTGCCTGAGACAGGGGTGACATCTGGAGCCAGTGGGGAACCTGTCGTTTCAGAACCCCTCTTTGCCGGGAAACAAGAAAGTTATCTTCTCCTATCTTGCCCTTGCCGGTGATGACCAGAACAAGACGCTTGCCAGAGGACTGAGCGCCAAGAATAAAACGGGTAAGAGCCGGATGGGCCTGATCGAGCGTCATGCCATGAAGGTCGATCCGTGCCTCGGGGACCAGTTTGCCCCGTTTCAAGCGACCGAAAGCCTTTCGGTCCATGTTCATCGGCGCGAGTGGGGGCGGGGAAGGTGGTTTTGGCTGGGTTGCGGGACGCGGTGGGGCAGGCCGCGAGGGTGATTGGTTCGATGGGGCTTTCTTCACCACAGGCTTCGTTTCGGCGGATTTGAAAACCGTCTGCTCGGGATGCATTTTTTGAGCCTTTGAAACCACCTTGTTCCATAGCTCGATTTCTTCCTGGCTGAGCCGACGGCGTTTCATTAGACGCCATCCGTAGCCAGCGCATAGGCGCGTTGAATGGGAAGCAAAACGAGCATGCGGCCTGGGTCGCGGAGTCTGCCGGCGGCTTCTCCGGCCGCATTGCCGGTGCCAAAGAAAACATCTGCGCGCTGGGCGCCCTTTATCGCTGAGCCGGTGTCTTGCGCCACCATCAAGCGCCGGATCGGATTTTCCCCATCCTTTTCAAGCCATACCGGCGCACCGAGCGGCGTGAACTGTGGATCAACCGCGATGCTGCGCATGGCTGTAACCGATCTGTTCATCGCGCCAAGCGGCCCGAGGTGGGCGGCTACCTTGCTGATCTCCCGAAAGAAAACATAAGACGGGTTATGGTAGAGCAGATCTCGTCCAGCCTCGGGATTCCGTTTCACCCAGTTCTTGATGACCTGGGCGCTGACTTGGTGGGCATCATAGATACCACGACGGACCAATTCGACGCCTATGGACCGATATGGGTGACCATTGGCGCCGCCATATCCGACGCGCAGGGATTCTCCGTTCTGGAGGCGGATACGGCCCGACCCCTGAATCTGGAGAAAGAAGAGTTCTACGGGATCATCGACCCACGCAATCTCAAGCCCACGATTGTCGAGCACGCCGGACGAAAAAATCTCTTCCCGCGACAACCAAGGGTTCGCGTTTTTCGCTTCGGGCGGCATTTTGTAGAGCGGATACCGGAACCGTGGCGTCGGGTGACGCGACCCCTCTAGTTCGGGTTCGAAGTACCCGGTAAACAGCGAATTGCCGCCGTCTTCGATCAGGACAGGACGAAAGAAGAGCTCGAAGAACGATTTTGGATTGCCGTCCGTGTTGCTTTGGGCGACGGCGCAAATAGACAGCCAGTCCGGATCTTTCAGATCGGTACAGGTGTTCAGGAAAGCGGCGAACGCATCCCTGTGATTATCCGCAGACCATCCATCAAGTTCTTTAAAAGGAACGATCTTATGGGTGATCTCAGCCTGCGCGCCGGTGGCGGCCATCATCGTGACCGCCATGCATATCGCGCGCAGGACAGCAATCATGCGTCCGTGGCGACCAGCAACCAGTTCGGATCGTCTTCACCCATGGTGCGGGCAAAGGTCCAACTGTCTTTCTGCCGCTTGGCGGTGGTTTCGCTGCCCTCGATGATATCGCCACCCTCGTCGCGCACGACCGAGGTCAGTTCGCCAACAAAACGCATGGTGATTTCTGCCCGATTGGTGGCGCGGTCAAAGTTGACCTCCTGAACACGGGTTTCGCGGATCCCGATGAATTCAGCGGTGATCTTGAGACCCTTGTCTTCACGGTCGGACACGACACTGACGAAGGTTTCAAACACGTCTTCGGCCAGATAAGGCTGGATTTCGTCAAGGTTGCCGCGTTCGAAGCCCATCACGATCATTTCATAAGCGCCACGAGCGCCCTGAATGAAATCAGTCAGTGAAAAGCCCGGTTCGACCCGTTTCATCGCCGCCAACTCCTTGGCCGCTTCGCTGTCGGGATCCACATGATCGGTAATGTCGTGGTCAGGACCACCTTCGATTACCTCGAAATCGGGCCGCGACGATTTGGCCGACTGGTTGGTTACGGGAGGTTTTTCAAAGCCCTCACGTGTCCCGAGAACGCTTTTGAGGCGCAAAATCAGGAATATGGCAATGCCGGCCAGGACCAGAAGCTGGATCAGGGGCGAATTCATTTGTACCTCGTTTCAGGCGTCGGGCTTTGTAAGCTGCGGTCAAAGCCCTATGTAGGGGTTGGCTAGGTCCAAGTCCACCGCCGAGCATAATAAGGAACGAGCCTATGTATCTGTTTTTGGCCTTCTTGATGGTTCCGATTATTGAAATCGCCCTGTTTATTCAGATTGGCGGTCTGATCGGGCTGTGGCCAACTCTTGGGATCGTGATCATAACAGCTATTCTGGGTACATGGCTGGTCAAGACCCAGGGACGGATGGCGCTTGCGCAGCTGAGCCGTTCTTTTTCAGAACTGAACGACCCGACTGAGCCCTTGGCGCATGGCGCGATGATCCTGTTTTCGGGCGCGCTGCTACTGACCCCCGGCTTTTTCACCGACGCGGTTGGATTTGCCCTGCTCGTCCCTTCGGTGCGGGTCGCCGTTTTCCGCTTTCTCAGAAAACGCGTAAATGTTCAGACGTTTCAGATGGGATCGCAGACCAGGAGCGCGCACCAGCGCGAGTATCCCGGCAGGGGCGACGTCATTGACGGGGAATACGAAGAGGTTTCCCCGACCAGCAACAAGCCTAAAGGTAACTCGGGATGGGTCGAGCACGGCAGCGACAGACATTCGGAGCAGCATTGAGATAAGAGTCTCAAGCTGGTAAGCAGCGGCAAAGTTTTGTTTCAGGAGCTCGCAATATGGCCGAGAACGGTGCAGCCGATACCGCGCAACAACCCGCAGTACAGATGAATATCCTTGGACAGTTCGTCCGCGATCTGTCCTTTGAAAACGTCATGGCCCAGAAAGGTGCAACGGGTCAGGTCAATCCGGACATCAGCGTTCAGGTCAATCTGGATGCGAAAAAGCGTCCGACCGATAATCAGTACGAAGTCATGATCAAGCTGAATATCGAATCCAAGGCCAAGGACGGCGGCGAGCAGCTGTTTCTGCTGGAAATCGACTATGTTGGCGTATTCCGCATTCAGGGCGTTCCGGAGGAACAGCTTCACCCGTTCCTGCTGATCGAATGCCCCCGTATGCTTTTCCCGTTCTTGCGCCGCATCGTCAGTGATGTGACCCGTGACGGTGGCTACCCGCCGCTGAACCTCGAAAATATCGACTTCGTTCAGATCTATCGTTCCGAGCTGGCCCGTCGTCAGGCTGCTCAGGGCGAAGGCGCAACGCCAGCCGCTGACGCATAAGGTCTTATCCGCGTAACCAAAGCGGGTTTTCGCCCAGTTGGGCGATGAATTCATTATGAGCAACCTTTTCCGCCTCGGTCAGCCGGGGTGGGAGAGGCTCGGGGCGTGGAACCGGGCGCCAGTTTTCAGACACCTGCGTCGCAGAAACGGATTGTGCCGTTGAGAGCGCAAAATCAGGCTGCCGGCCACCAATCAGTTCAAGATAAACTTCGGCAAGGATTTCGGAGTCGAGCAAAGCGCCGTGCAGAGTACGGGCGTCGTTGTTGATACCGAAACGGCGACAAAGGGCGTCGAGAGAGGCGGGCGAGCCGGGAAACTTCTTGCGCGCGATGGCCAGCGTATCAATGGCCTGATCGAGCGGCAACAATGGCAGGTTCATCCACTTCAACTCGGCATTCAGAAACTTCATGTCGAATGACGCATTGTGGATGATGAGCTTGGCATCGCCGACAAAATCGAGAAATGCCTGACCGATTTCGGCGAACTTCGGTTTATCCGCAAGGAACTCATTGCCAAGTCCGTGAACCTTGAAGGCGTCTTCGGGCATGTCGCGTTCAGGATTGATGTACTGGTGATAGGTACGGCCCGTCGCCACGTGGTTATAGAGTTCGACGCCGCCGATTTCGACAATCCGGTCGCCGCCTTCGGGGTCAAATCCTGTGGTTTCGGTATCGAGCACGATTTCACGCATGGCTCACCTTGCTTCTGATGTCGTTTATGATGGCTTCAACCTGCGCAAGGGCATGTTCGGGCGTGTCCGTTTCAATCACGTAATCTGCAAGCTTTCTCTTTTCCGCATCCGGCATTTGCTTTTCTCGGATCATCAGAAACTGATCGCGCGTCATTGTGCCGCGTTCCAGAACCCGTTTTTCCTGAATCTCCGCATCTACGGACACACAAGCAACTGCGTCCAGCTTGCTTTGCCCTCCGGTTTCGAAAATCAGGGGAATATCGAATACGACAATATCGGACGTGGCTGATTTTTTGAACGCTTCGCGGTCTTTTGCAACCAGCGGATGGACGATTTTTTCGATCTCTTTGATGGCTGACGCATCCTTTGCAATGATTGCCTTTAGCTGTCCGCGGTCGACAGCACCATCGGTGATCGCCTCGGGAAACACGCGGGACATCGGTTCAACGGCCGCGCCGTCACGCGCATATAAACGGTGAACAGCCGCGTCCGCGTCCCAGACATCGCAGCCCAACTGCCGGAACAGCTTGGCAGTCGATGTTTTGCCCATACCGATGGAGCCAGTCAGACCAAGTAGGAAACTCATGCCAGAATGGCCGCCCTCGTCGTGTCATCTATGACCGGTCTTTGGCCGAACCAGCGTTCAAACCCCGGGAGACCCTGGTAAATCAACATGCCGAGCCCGTCGACCGTGGTACAGCCGATTTGTTTCGCCTGCTGAAGCAAAGGTGTTTCCAGAGGATTATAAACGATATCCGTCACGACCGTGTCCGAGCTCAACCTATCAAGGGAAATGCGTAGCTCCGGTTTGCCGGTCATCCCAAGCACAGTTGTATTCACCAGCAAATTCGGCTCATCCATGTAATTTCCGACCTGAACCCAATCGACTACCCTAATCCGCTGGCCGAAATCATCACGCAGCTTTTCGGCACGGACGCGGGTTCGGTTGGCAAGAATGATTTCCGGAACGCCTGCATCGGCCAAAGCCGCAACAATGGCACGCGCTGCGCCACCAGCGCCAAGAACCAGCGTTGGAGCTTCCCTAGGCGCCCAATCAGGTGCGCCATGCTTCAGGTTTTCGATGAACCCATAGCCATCGGTGTTATCTGCGTGGATGATGCCATCCTTGCGGAAGATGAGAGTGTTGGCGGCACCTATTACCGTGGCCCTGTCGGTGATCTGGTCGGCGATGCGCATCACCGTTTCCTTGTGAGGCAGGGTAATGTTCACCCCGACAAACCCCATCTTCGGCAGGGTGCGTACCACAGTTTCCAGATCTGCTTGCGCCACATCCATAGGGATATAGTGACCCTTGATACCAAGCGCCCTGAGCCAGTGGTGGTGGAGCAGCGGAGAACGCGAATGGGCAATCGGCGACCCGATCACGCCCGCCAGCGGTATCTTTTCCTGCGTCATGTTTCCAACATTCCCCTCACTGTCAGAAAATTCAGGAGTTCCAGCAACGGCAACCCAAGCACATTGAAGTAATCGCCCTCAATCGACCTGAACAGCCTAACACCTTCTTCTTCCAGCTTATAGGACCCTACGGAAAACCGAATGCTTTCCCAGTTTCGTTCGACATAACTTGTCATATAATCCGGTGAAAGCTCGCGCATGAAAAGCCGGACCTGTCCCACATGCCGCCAGATCGGTTTGCCATCTTCAACGATTACGGCTGCAGAAAGAAGGCTATGCCTTTTACCGCTTAGGGATTCGATCTGGCTATATGCCTGCTCTGGGGTTTCAGGTTTGGACAGGATCCTTCCGTCCAGATCCAGCACCTGATCGCAGCCCAGCACAACACGGCCAGACATTTTACCACTGATCTTCCTTGCCTTCAGTTCTGCGAGAGCATCGGCAATGTCTCGCGGTTTGGCCTGCTCCGCCTGCAGCGCCATTTTTACCGATTCTTCATCGATCCGGGCCACCATGACTTCAAATGGGACCCGTGCATTCTGCAGCAGTTCTGAGCGGATTTTTGATCCCGAAGCCAGAACGATGGGGACAGACATGTGCATAACCTGCTGGAGAAATCTTGTTTCAGTCGGGACCGTTTTTATGTTTCTCGGCGAATTTCGCAACCCGGGCGTTTTCATCCATTTTCCCCAAGTCTCTCACCCCGAGTCTTACAGGGTGGAGGGGGATAAAATCTAAACGTGGACGAAACCATCCGTCCGAATCCAATACAGTTTTTATCCACATTTACCGCGACACAATTTTCAGTCTAAGGCGATGTTTTACATAGTAAAATTTTCATTTTGGCGGTTTGTGTAAGACTCGGATAAACTTTGATCCCCCGTGGGATAACCCATGGCACATCTGAATAATCCACCGGCATGGGCCCTGCCTACCAAACCATAAACCTTTCTTCTTATATTTATTATATTTAAGAGAGACCGAGCATGACCCCGAGGCCGAAATGACCGACTTTCTGATTTCCATCTATCCCTGGACAAAAGCCTTTCACATCATCTCGGTCATTGCCTGGATGGCAGGCTTGTTCTACCTTCCACGTCTTTTCGTCTATCACGTTGAAAAAAAAGAGTTATCGGGACTTCCCGAGGTATTCGAAGTGATGGAACACAGGCTGTTGAAGGCCATCATGAACCCGGCAATGGTTGCCACTTGGGTTTTTGGGCTGTGTCTTGTCTTTACACCCGGCATTGTGGACTGGAGTATGATCTGGCCTTGGACAAAGGCCATCTCGGTGCTCGGGATGACCTGGTTTCATCACTGGCTGGCATTGCGGCGCAAGGACTTCGTGAAAGGCCGTAACTCGGTCACCAGTCGCCAGTATCGGATGATGAATGAGGTACCTACGGTTTTAATGGTCGTTATCGTGATCTCTGTGGTGGTTCGGTTTTGAACTTGTTTGACATAAGCGCAAACCGAACATAGATACGGCTGAACTGTCCCGTCCGGGACACGTGTTTCCCCATGACTAATTCTTGACGTAGGCGGCTTGCGCTCTCGTTTCCAAAGGCTTGAACCATGACATTAGAATCCCTTAACCTCGCTGATCTTAAGGCAAAAAGTCCCAAGGACCTTCTTGCCATGGCCGAAGAGCTGGAGATTGAAAACGCATCCACGATGCGTAAGGGCGAGATGATGTTCCAGATTCTGCGCGAGCGTGCGGATGAGGGCTGGGAAATCTCCGGTGACGGCGTTCTGGAAGTGCTCCAGGACGGTTTTGGATTCCTGAGATCGCCGGAGGCGAATTACTTGCCTGGTCCGGACGATATCTATGTATCGCCCGACATGATCCGTCAGTACTCCCTGAGAACGGGCGACACGATTGATGGGGTCATAAAGGCGCCTGATGATAACGAACGTTATTTCGCCCTCACGAACGTGACCCAGATCAACTTTGAAGATCCGGAGCGGGCAAAACACAAGATTGCCTTCGATAACCTGACACCGCTGTATCCGGATGAGCGGTTGAACATGGAACTTGATGACCCGACCGTCAAAGACCGGACGGCGCGGATCATCGATCTCGTAGCGCCGATCGGGAAAGGTCAGCGTTCGCTGATCGTTGCGCCGCCGCGGACTGGTAAAACGGTTATCCTGCAGAACATCGCTAACTCGATCGAAAAGAATCACCCGGAGTGCTACCTGATTGTTCTGCTGATTGATGAACGTCCCGAAGAGGTGACTGACATGCAGCGATCGGTCAAAGGAGAAGTCGTTTCGTCGACTTTCGATGAACCCGCTACACGTCACGTTGCAGTCAGCGAAATGGTGATCGAAAAGGCCAAACGTCTCGTAGAACATAAACGAGATGTTGTTATTCTTCTCGACTCAATAACAAGACTTGGTAGAGCCTTTAACACCGTTGTCCCATCTTCCGGGAAGGTTCTGACAGGTGGCGTGGACGCAAATGCCCTACAACGTCCCAAGCGGTTTTTTGGCGCGGCTCGGAATATCGAAGAGGGTGGCTCGCTGACGATTATCGCCACAGCCCTGATAGATACGGGTAGCCGTATGGACGAAGTCATCTTCGAAGAATTTAAGGGTACGGGTAACTCTGAACTGGTTCTGGATCGTAAGATTGCAGACAAGCGTGTATTCCCGGCGATCGACATCCTTAAGTCCGGGACCCGTAAAGAAGATCTGCTGGTCGATAAAATCGATCTTCAGAAGACCTTTGTGCTTCGCCGTATTCTCAATCCTATGGGTACGACTGATGCCATTGAGTTCCTGATTTCGAAGCTGAAGCAGACGAAGACCAACAGTGATTTCTTTGATTCAATGAATACCTGACGCTGGTCGGGAAATTCGGAGATCGTCATGGATACTATTTTTGCCCTGGCCTCTGCGCCGGGTAAAGCAGGCGTGGCTGTTATACGTGTTTCCGGTCCTCTGGCCAGAAACGCCGCGGAAAACCTGTGCGGCGGTCAATTGCCCCCCCGTGGGATGACATTCCGGTCTTTGAAGACGGCAGAGGGTGATATTCTTGACCAGGGGATGATACTTACTTTCGAAGCGCCGAAGAGTTTCACTGGCGAGGATGTTGCAGAATTGCAGGTCCACGGTAGTAACGCAGTCGTTTCCGCGGTCTTGGGATCGCTGGGACGGATTGGTGGGTTGCGCCTTGCCGAACCCGGGGAGTTCACGCGCCGTGCCTTGATGAATGGTCGGATGGACCTTGCGCAGGTAGAGGGACTTGCTGATCTCATCGACGCTGAAACAGAGGCGCAACGCACGCAAGCCGTAAAAGTTATGTCCGGTGTCTTTAGTAAACGGGCTGAAGATTGGCGGAAGGATCTGATCCGTGCGGGTGCGTTGCTTGAAGCGACAATTGATTTTGCTGACGAAGAAGTACCGGTGGATGTGACACCGGAGGTCAATGAGCTGCTCGGTAGAGTTCACGATGATCTCAAGGTTGTAAGTTCGGGGATTTCGACGGCCGAGCGGATTCGCGAGGGTTTCGAGGTTGCCATCGTTGGGCGTCCGAACGTCGGAAAATCTACGCTTTTAAATGCTCTGGCAGGAAGGGAAGCCGCAATAACCTCTGAGTTTGAGGGCACCACGCGCGATGTTATCGAAGTTCGTATGGATTTCGACGGCTTACCTGTAACCTTGATGGACACCGCAGGCTTGCGAACAACTGATGACGCGGTCGAAAACATCGGGATTTCGAGAGCGAAAGACCGCGCAAGATCTGCAGACGTCAGGGTTTTCCTTGTGGAATCTGACGAAGATATCGACATTGAGATTATGCCTGACGACATTGTGTTGAGATCGAAGGTTGATTTGTTATCTTGTAAGGAAAACGGAATATCAGGGCTATCTGGTGAAGGTGTTGACTCCCTAGTAGCTCGCTTGACAGCAAAGCTTAAGGGCCGCGCCCTTAAAGCGGAACTCGCGAGTCGGGAGCGTCATCGAGTTGCGATATCCAGAGCAATGAATTCGTTGTCATCTGCGATGAAACTTCTGGATAGCGGCCCGAGTGCATATGATATAGTTGCCGAAGAATTGCGTGATGCTTCTCAGGCCTTGGGTATGCTGGTTGGAAGAATCGGTGTAGAAGACCTGCTTGATGAGATTTTCGCGAGTTTTTGTCTTGGAAAATAGGAGTGTTTCACGTGAAACATCTTAATGCAGATGTGGTAGTGGTAGGCGGCGGTCATGCTGGAACCGAAGCCGCATCAGCCGCTGCTAGGATGGGCGCGAAGACAGTTCTGGTCACGCTGAAAATTGATAAAATCGGCGTTATGTCCTGCAACCCTGCAATTGGGGGGCTGGGCAAAGGACATTTAGTTCGAGAAATAGACGCTCTTGATGGCGTCATGGGACGAGCAGCGGATGCGGCGGGAATTCAATTTCGTCTGTTAAATCGCAGAAAAGGTCCCGCCGTTCAGGGGCCTCGAGCACAAGCTGATCGTGAACTTTACCGGCAGGCCGTTCTTGGCAATCTCGAAACTCAAGAAAATCTTTCGATAGTCGAAGGCGAGGTTGCCCAATTCCTATTGAGTGGGGAAAAAGTTGACGGCGTCAAGTTGGCCGATGGCCGGGAGATATCCGCAAAGTCAGTTATCCTGACAACGGGAACCTTTTTGCGTGGTGTCATCCATATTGGAGAGACTTCGACCCCGGGTGGCCGGATGGGTGATGCCCCGTCAGTTAAACTGGCTGAACAAATCGACGGTTTCGATCTACCTATGGGTCGCTTGAAGACTGGGACACCGCCTAGGTTGGATGGTTCCACCATTGATTGGTCGATTCTGGATCAGCAGCCCGGCGATGACGAACCGACGATGTTCTCCTTTTTGTCCAAACCTCCAGTCGCCCGTCAGATCTCTTGTGGGATCACGCATACCAATGTCCGTACTCATGAGATTATTTCCAAAAACCTGAAGAAATCAGCAATGTACGGAGGTCGGATCGAAGGAGTTGGACCGAGGTATTGCCCGTCGATAGAGGATAAAATCGTGCGGTTCGCTGATAAAGAATCTCACCAAGTATTTCTGGAACCAGAAAGCCTTTCCAACAACACTGTGTACCCCAACGGTGTTTCGACCTCGCTGCCTGAAGATGTGCAGTGGGCTTATATTAATTCCATGGTGGGGCTTGAAGATGCGGTTATCCTTCAGCCTGGATATGCCATCGAATACGATTACGTGGATCCTAGAGCGCTCAACGCGAATTTAAGTTTGAAGTCTGTGGAGGGCTTGTACTTAGCTGGACAGATTAACGGAACCACGGGCTATGAAGAAGCCGGTGCGCAGGGTTTGGTTGCTGGTTTGAATGCAGCGTTGGAGGCGAGGGGATCGTCTCCTCTCTATTTCAGCCGAGCTGAAAGTTATATTGGAGTTATGATCGATGATCTTGTCACTAGAGGTGTCAGTGAGCCGTACCGAATGTTCACCTCGAGGGCAGAGTTCAGGCTTTCACTTCGTGCGGATAACGCTGACCAAAGGCTTACACCGCTTGGTTTGGAGCTTGGTTGCGTTGGCTCTAATCGAAAAGATGTTTTTTTAGATAAACGTGAGCGTTTGAACGTCGGTATGAATTTACTGACGGGTTCCACGTTTACACCCAAAGAAATAGAGAGCTCTGGCATTTCGATAAAGCAGGACGGGAAAAAGCGGTCGGGATTGGACATCCTGGCTTTCCCGGATGTTGAATTTAACCAACTTAGCATTCTAATTCCCGGGTCTGAGAAGTTGGATGCCGACGTTAAGCTTCAACTGTCACGCGATGCGCTATACGCCAACTACATCACTCGCCAGCAGCGTGACATCGATGCAATTCAAAAAGAAGAACGCGTTGAATTCCCAAAGGACTTCAATTTTCGAGACATTGTCGGGTTGTCGAATGAACTTCGAATGAAACTGGAGCGTTTCAAACCAGAGAATATGGCTCAGGCCGCTAAAATCGATGGTATGACACCTTCTGCTTTGACGCTTTTGCTTTATCACGTCAAAAAACGAGCATCGGAACTCAGGGCGACCGCAACGTGACTGAACTTAATGTTTCACGTGAAACACTTGAACGGCTAGAGATATATGCAACCTTGCTCCGAAAATGGAACCAAAAGATAAACCTGGTTTCCCCTAGGAGCTTAAATGATCTTTGGACGCGTCATATCGTCGATTCAGTTCAGATTTTTGAACAAGCCGACTGTTTCTCAACATGGTCCGATATCGGGAGTGGGGGAGGTTTCCCGGGTTTGGTTTGCGCTATTCTTGATCACGGGAGCAAAAATGGTGGCAAATTCATATTAGTAGAAAGCGACACCCGAAAATGTATTTTCATGAAAGAGGTTATCCGTAACACGGGTATTCAATGCGAAGTGATCAATGATAGGATTGAAAGTGTTACACCTTTGCAAACAGATGTTCTTTCAGCGAGGGCCCTTACAGGATTGAAAGGACTACTGTCTTACGCAGATCTTCATCTGTCGAAGCAAGGTGTTGCTCTTTTCCCGAAGGGAAAAAATTGGGAAGAAGAGGTCCGTGAAGCTCGCGAACAATGGCAGTTCGATATGAATGTGATAAAAAGCGTTACCGACAGCCAGGCTGTCATCTTGCGAGTAGAAGGAATTCAGCGTGTCTGACATATCCAGATCAACCGAACCCAAGATAATAGCAATTGCTAACCAGAAAGGTGGCGTCGGGAAGACGACTACGGCAATCAATCTCGCGGCAGCCTTGGTTGAGCAGGGTCATCGAGTTCTGGTCATCGATCTCGACCCTCAGGGTAACGCGTCTACTGGTTTTGGGATCGAGGCGACGGAGCGCACATACACGACTTATGATCTCCTGCTTGACGAAGCGCCTCTTTCTGACGTGATTCAAGCCACAAGTATGGATGGTCTTGGCATCGTTCCGGCAACAGTGGACTTGAGTTCAGCCGATATCGAGCTGATCTCAAATGAAAAGCGCAGCTTCCTTTTGCACGACGCGCTACGACAGGTTGCGATGGATCAGTATGTCTGGGACTATATATTGATCGACTGTCCCCCTTCTCTGAACATCCTGACGGTAAATGCGATGGTCGCGGCTCATTCCGTTCTCGTACCGTTGCAGAGCGAGTTCTTTGCACTTGAAGGCCTTTCCCAACTGATGCTGACGATCCGGGAAATTAGGCAGTCCGCCAATCCCGGCCTTCGCATCGAGGGAATTGTACTAACGATGTATGATCGTCGGAACAATCTGTCGCAGCAGGTCGAGCAGGATGCCCGTGATAATCTCGGCGATCTCGTATTCCAAACAGTCATTCCGCGTAATGTTCGCGTGAGTGAGGCACCTTCATTCGCTATGCCAGTGCTCAGCTACGATCCCAAATCGCTGGGTGCCGAGGCTTATCGGGCATTGGCAGCGGAATTGGTCAGGAATAACAGCGCGGTTGCAGCGTAGAGCGGGAGAAGAAGGTGACGGATAAAAAAGCAAAACCAAGGGGTCTTGGTCGTGGGCTTTCTGCTTTGATGGCGGATGTTTCTGCTCCGGAAGTTCAGGATGCTGCAACTGACAGTCCCGTGCGTCATGCGGATCAGATGCTTCCTATAGAGAAGTTGGTCGCGAATCCCGACCAGCCGCGCCGCGTCTTCACCGAAGAGGCGCTTGATGATCTTACGAATTCAATTCGTGAAAAGGGAATTATCCAGCCTCTTATTGTTCGAGAGATAGCTGGCGGCAAATTTGAGATTGTAGCTGGTGAACGTCGGTGGCGAGCCGCGCAGAGGGCGCAGCTCCACGAAGTTCCGGTTCTTATCCGCGAATTCTCGGATACTGAAGTTCTGGAAGTCGCGATCATCGAAAACGTCCAGCGTTCGGACCTGAATGCCGTAGAAGAAGCTGCGGGCTATCGGCAATTGATGGATCGCTTTGGCCATACTCAAGAGAAAATCGCCGAGGCGCTTGGTAAAAGTCGGAGCCATATTGCCAACTTGCTACGATTGCTGTCTCTCCCGAAGGATGTTCAGGATCTTCTGCAGGGGGGAGAGCTGTCAGCAGGTCATGCCAGGGCACTTATTCCGGCCGAAAACCCTTCGGATCTGGCGCGTAAGGTCGTAAAGGGCGGCTTGTCCGTTCGAGCGACCGAAGCGCTCGTTAAGAAGTCGCTAAATGGACAAAACGATAACAAGCGGTCAAAGGCGACAAAGGCGGCAACCGAGAAAGATGCAGATACCCGCGCCTTGGAAGGGGATCTCGCCGCAAACCTCGGCATGCGGGTGTCCCTTGATCATTCCCCAGACAGCGAAAAAGGCAAGATCACTATCGAATACGATACATTGGACCAGCTGGACTCATTGTGCCGTATGCTTAGCGGTGAATAGGTGATCTACACAGTGTTCGGGATTAAAACGATCAGAACGCGAGTTCGGAAATGATCGCGTTCAGCACATTAAACCCTTGATTCGTAACAACTAATCTGGATCCCATCTCTTCAATCATCCCAAGTTCCTTCAGGTGATTTCGGGCCGGAACGGATAAAGTTTCACCACCTAGGGCTTCGATGCGATCAAGATCTATGCCTTCTTTTACTCGCAACCCCATCATGAGGTACTCATTGGCCTGATCCTTACTTGGAAGACTCTTCCGGGGCTTTTCCCCGGATCCGCCTTTGGCCTTCGAAAGCCACTCCGCCGGATTTCGATATGTTTCAGTTGCGTATTTCTGGCCGTCGAGCGTTACCCGACCATGGGCACCCGGACCTACACCGATGTAGTCACCGTAGTTCCAATAGATCAGGTTATGTCGGGACTCCAATCCTGGACGCGCATGGTTGGAAACCTCGTACCGAGGCAGCCCGTGCGCATTACAGACCTCTTGGGTAAGGTCGTACATATCGGCCGAGAGATCGTCCTTGGGCAGACCATTCAGCTTACCCGCCTTGTAACGATCTCCGAATGCTGTCCCGGATTCGATCGTTAGCTGGTAGAGAGAAAGATGATCGGTTGCAAAGGTTAGAGCGAGATTTAGCTCGTCTTCCCAGTCGGACAGGGACTGGTTCTGCCGCGCGTAAATGAGATCAAAACTGACCCTATCAAAGTTTTTCTTTGCAATTTCCAAGGCTGCTTCGGCCTCGGCGACTGTATGAATCCTGCCAAGGCGTCGAAGATCGACGTCATTCATAGCCTGCATTCCCATAGAAACGCGGTTCACGCCCGCACTGCGAAAATCTGAAAACTTTTGCGCTTCGATCGAACCAGGGTTTGCTTCAAGCGTGATTTCGATGTTGTTCGCCGGCGTCCAGTAGCCGACTGCATCTGCGATTATGGTTCCGACAGTGCTTGGCAGCATCAAACTGGGCGTGCCGCCGCCGAAGTAGATTGAATTCAGAATGCGGCCGGGCGTTTCCTGTGCGACACGAGCAAGTTCACGACGATAGGATTCAAGCCAGTCTTGATGAACGATGTTTCGGGAAACATGGCTGTTAAAGTCGCAATAGGGGCATTTTGCCTCGCAAAATGGCCAGTGAATGTACAGGCCAAAGCCCCCGTTGCGCCAATCCTCAGACAAAACAGCCCTTCACGAGTTTCGAAACAGCATCTGCGCGGTGGCTGATGCTGTTTTTCAGGTCTGTCGGCATTTCAGCAAAGGTCACGTCGTGACCGTCCGGAACGAATATTGGATCGTAACCATGCCCGTTGTTACCACGCATGGGCCACACCACTTGCCCGGGCATGACGCCTTCAAAGATCTCTTCATGCCCGTCCGGCCACGCCAGAACCAGCGTGCAACAAAACCGCGCAGTGCGCGGGTGCGGTTCGTTCTTGGCTTCGAGTTCGCGATTAACTCGCTCCATTGCCATAACGAAATCGCGGCCATTCCCGGTTTCCGCCCAATCGGCTGTGTAAACACCGGGGGCTCCGCCGAGACCATCAACCTGAATGCCGGAATCATCTGCCAGAGCGGGGAGACCGGTCGCCTCGACGGCGGCACGTGCCTTGATACGTGCGTTTCCAATGAACGTGCTTTCGGTTTCTTCCGGTTCGTCGAGGTTCAGCTCAGCCGCCCCGCGGACCGTGATTCCGAACGGCCCGAGCAAGTCGACCATCTCGGCCAGTTTGCCCGAGTTATGCGTCGCAACGATGAGCTCTTTGTCGACGAACTTGCGCGTCATTTCGCGGCCTGCAGTTGCTTTTCTACAAGCTCGGATACGCCTTTTTCTGCAAGGTCCAGCAAGTTGTTCATCTGCTCGCGCGAGAAAACAGAACCTTCCGCAGACATCTGGACCTCAATGAGTTTACCCGAGCCTGTCATGATGAAGTTACCGTCAACGCCTGCTTCACTATCCTCGGGGTAGTCGAGATCGACGACAGCTTGTCCGGCATAAATCCCGCAGCTGACCGCAGCAACCGGATCCACCAATGGATCGCTGACCACTTCTCCGATCTTCATCAGCTTATTCACCGCAAGGCGTAGGGCAACCCAGCCACCGGTGATTGACGCACAGCGCGTTCCGCCATCGGCTTGCAATACGTCACAATCCACGGTGATCTGTCGTTCGCCAAGGGCGGAACGATCAACACCTGCGCGGAGAGCGCGGCCGATCAACCGTTGAATTTCTACCGTTCTGCCACCCTGTTTGCCCGAAGCTGCCTCGCGGCGCATGCGCGTGTTCGTTGCGCGGGGCAGCATGCCATATTCGGCTGTCACCCAGCCGAGTCCAGAACCCTTGATAAACGGCGGCACCCGGTCTTCGATGGTCGCCGTGCAGAGAACATGCGTGTCACCCATCTTGATTAGACAGGAACCTTCCGCGTGCTTCGTAAATCCCGTTTCGATTGAAACAGGCCGCATTTCGTTCAACTCTCGTCCTGACGGTCGCATTGCAAATCCCTCTCTATCAGGGCTACGGGATAACGCTCGCTCGATACCCGATGCAACCCCGATTGACCTTTCGCGGGAGAGCACTTTTATTACAGTCTGGTAAGGGATCAGCGATGAATAACGCTTCGAAGATACTAGAAGAACTGAACGACCGCTCGCGGGAAGTTTTCCGATCGGTCGTAGAGTCGTATCTGACGACGGGCGAGCCTGTTGGCAGCCGGACGCTTACTCGGACCCTTAGTGAGAAAGTCAGTGCTGCGACGGTTCGTAACGTGATGCAGGACTTGGAATTTTTAGGTTTGCTGGATAGTCCGCATGTGTCTGCTGGGCGGATTCCCACTCAGATGGGGCTGCGAATGTTCGTGGATGGTTTGCTGGAAATCGGCGACCTTGATGAATCCGATCGCCAGAAAATCGACGCGACCATGAGCGGCACAAGCCAGGATGTCGAAACGGCGCTGGATCGCATCGGTGCAGCCCTGTCTGGGGTCACACAAGGTGCCTCGCTCGTGCTTACACCGAAACGTGAAGCGGCGATCAAGCATATCGAATTCGTTTCGTTGAACCAGAACAAAGCGCTGGTTGTGCTGGTTTTCTCGGACGGGCATGTCGAGAACCGCTTGTTCACGCCGCCTCCGGGTCAGACGCCAAGCTCGATGAGAGAAGCGACCAACTTTCTGAACTCGCTGATCGAAGGGAAGACCCTGGCCGAAGCACGTAAGTTGATACAGACCGAGATCGTCGGACGTCGGCAAGAAATCGATCAGCTTGCTCGGGATCTGGTCGATAGCGGTCTGGCGATCTGGGAGGGGAATTCCGAGGAAACGACACGATTGATCGTTCGCGGCCGCTCAAACCTGTTGGCGGGAGACGACCCCGATCAGGAACTCGAACGGATTCGAACCTTGTTTGACGATCTCGAGCGGAAACGGGACATCGCTGAATTCCTCGAATTAGCCGAAGACGGGGACGGTGTGCGCATTTTTATTGGCTCGGAGAACAAACTTTTCTCACTTTCGGGTTCCTCTCTGGTCGTGTCTCCTTATATGAACGCTGACCGAAAGATCATTGGAGCGGTTGGGGTCATTGGACCGACTCGCCTGAATTATGGCCGAATCGTTCCTATTGTGGACTATACCGCCCAGTTGCTTGGGCGGGTGGTCTCCGATCGCAGTTAGAGGTGAAGAATGGCTGAGCCAAAGAACGAAGATTTCCTTGATAGCCTTGCGAATGCCGAGGCCGAAGAACTTGCGGACGAGATGAGCGAGATCAGCAGCGAAGATGCTGAACTGGATTCTCTTCGTGCCGAACGTGACATGTTGAAAGACCGTTTCATGCGGGCCTTGGCGGATGCCGAGAACGCAAGGAAACGCTCGGAAAAGGATCGCCGCGAGGCTGAAAATTACGGCGGCTCAAAGCTCGCCCGCGATTTGTTGCCCGTGTTCGACAACATGAAACGTGCGCTTGAGGCCGCGACCGAAGAGCAGAGAACGGTATCTGCCGCGCTGATCGAAGGCGTCGAGCTGACGATGCGCGAGATGCAGAACGTATTTGCCAAGCACGGTATCGAGATCATCGCACCGCAGGTTGGCGACAAGTTTGACCCGCAACTCCATCAGGCGATGTTCGAAGCGCCGGTGCCCGGTACCAAATCGGGCGAGATCATCCAGGTCGCGGCAGAAGGTTTCCTGCTGCATGACCGGCTTTTGCGTCCTGCGCAGGTTGGCGTTTCGTCGATGCCGGCGAGCTGACCGACAGCCGCTTCGATTGAAAGAACGCGGTCAGATTTTGGCCGCTTCTTTCAATTTATAGAGAACGTCCAGCGCCGCTTTTGGCGTGAGCTCGTCCGGGTGAATCTCTTCCAGAAGATCCGTAACCGGCGATTTCGCGGGCTTGGCTTCCTGAAGAGCGGGGACAGCCGCAAAAAGTGGCAGGTCGTCGATCAATGTCTTCTGCTTTCCGCCGCCTTCACGTTCACCTTTCTCGAGAGCTTCCAGAACAACCCGCGCACGCGCGACGACTGACTTGGGAAGTCCGGCAAGCTGCGCCACCTGAACACCATACGACCTGTCGGCGGCGCCTTTGCGGACCTCGTGAAGGAAGATGACCTCGCCTTCCCATTCCTTGACCGAAACAGTGGCGTTATCGACCCCTTCGAGCTTACCGGCCAGCGCTGTCAATTCGTGGTAATGGGTCGCGAACAAGGCGCGCGACCGGTTGGTCTGGTGAAGATGCTCCAGCGTAGCCCAAGCGATGGACAAACCATCATAAGTCGCGGTTCCACGGCCGATTTCGTCGAGAATGACGAGAGCACGATCATCGGCTTGGTTTAGGATCGTCGCGGTTTCGACCATCTCCACCATGAAGGTCGAACGCCCACGGGCGAGGTCATCCGAAGCGCCGACGCGGCTGAACAACTGGCTGATGATGCCGATATGGGCAGATTCCGCCGGAACGTAGCTGCCCATTTGCGCTAGAAGGGCAATCAACGCGTTCTGGCGAAGGAAGGTCGACTTACCTGCCATGTTAGGGCCGGTCAGGAGCCATATCGCAGCGCCAGTCTCTGCCGAAAGGTCGCAGTCATTCGCGATAAAGTTTCCGCCAGCCTTTCTGAGCGCACGTTCGACCACCGGGTGGCGACCCCCGGCAATTTCAAATGCGCGGGAATTGTCGACAGCAGGGCGGCACCAGTTCTCGGAAACAGCGAGATCCGACAGAGCGGTCATCAAATCGATTTCTGAAAGAGCCCGCGCGGCAGAGCTGATCTGCGCCGCGTAGGACAAAACAGACTCTTTCAGGCTTTCATAGAGCCGCTTTTCCGTCTCCAACGCATTGTTACCAGCGTTAAGAATCTTGGTTTCCATCTCCGATAGTTCGACGGTCGTAAAGCGCACCTGATTGGCGGTGGTCTGGCGATGAATGAAGGATTTCGAAAGCGGCGCAGAGAGCATTTTCTCAGCATGGGTTGCGGTGGTTTCGATAAAATAGCCAAGCACGTTGTTATGCTTGATCTTAAGGGAGGAGATCTTTGTCTGCTCTGCGTATCTTTGCTGCATCGCTGCGATGACAGAACGGCCTTCGTCCCTCAAAGCGCGAGATTCATCGAGGGTCTCATCGTAGCCACTGGCGATGAATTCACCGTCCCTGACCAAAAGCGGCGGGTCGGCGACCAACGCGTCATCTAGAATCTGGGTCAGATCATCGAAACCGGCCAATTGCTTTACAGTTTGGTTTATCAAGTTCGGCGGACCCGAGACTGACAAAATGTCGGAGATGGTTTTTGCCTGTTCAAGTGCGTTCCGTATTGAAGCCAGGTCACGAGGTCCGCCGCGGTCTAGCGAAAGCCTCGATAAAGCCCGGTCGAGGTCAGGCGTCTTGCGCAGACAGGCCCTTAGATCACTCGATATTGCAGAATTCTCGATGCAGTACTGAACCGAGTCCAGCCGATCTTGGATGACGTCGAGCCGTCTCGACGGATTGGAGACCCTCTGATCCAGCAAACGGGCTCCGCCCGGGGTCACAGTGCGGTCAATGGAACCTAGCAGTGATCCCTCGCGCCCTCCGTTCAAGGATCTAGTCAGTTCAAGGTTTCGCCGGGTTGCAGAGTCGATCTGTACGACATGTGCCTCTGAATTCTGAACCGGAGGGGACAACAGGGGGAGTTTGCCCTTTTGGGTGATCTCGAGGTAGTCGATCAGGGCACCCATCGCCGAGGTCTCGGCCCGGTCGAAATTGCCGAAGGGTTCGAGCGTGGCAACGCCAAACAGGTCGCAGAGGCGTTTCTCGGCTGCAGTACTGTCGAAGCTTGAGCGTCCCAGCGGGGTCAGAGAAATCCCCATTTCGTCGGCCAGATCATAGGGCGCGTCGTCATCTTCCTGAACGACAAGCTCTGACGGGCTTAGCCGAGCAAGTTCGGGTCCAAGCCGGACGCTGCTCAGCTTCATGACGTGAAACGAACCTGTGGAAATATCGGCCCAAGCAAGTGCGGATTCGTCTCTAACACGGGCGAATGCGGCAAGAAAGTTATGCCTGCGGGCTTCGAGCAAAGCGTCCTCGGTGAGGGTGCCCGGGGTGACCAGACGGACGACCTCCCGCTTTACGACTGCCTTGTATCCGCGTTTCTTGGCTTCGGCGGGGCTTTCCATCTGTTCGCAAACGGCGACGCGGAACCCTTTCCGGATCAGGGTCAGAAGATATCCTTCGGCCGCGTGGATCGGGACGCCGCACATGGGAATTTCTTTCCCGTCATGCTTTCCGCGTTTGGTAAGCGCAATATCCAACGCTTCGGCGGCCGCAACCGCGTCCTCGAAAAACATCTCGTAGAAATCGCCCATTCGATAAAACAGCAAGGCACCGTCATATGCTGCTTTGATCTCGAGATATTGCGCCATCATTGGCGTGACGTTGGACACCTGTTTCCCCTGCGAACCACCCGGATTGAAGCGGACCTTACAAATCGTGTCCGGGTGGTTAAAGGCGAAAACGTAATGCCCGTTGAGACCTCCTTTCAGCTCCTGTAAGACCACTTCGACCTGCGAGGAGGGGCCGTCATGTCCAACACGAAAATAACCGACGAAGAGGCGCTGGCCTTTCACCTGGAACCGTCGCCCGGAAAGTTCGAAATTAGAGCAACCGTGCCGATGACGACCCAGCGCGATCTTAGCTTGGCGTATTCCCCCGGTGTTGCGGTGCCGTGCGAGGCCATCGCCGAGAATCCGGAGCTTGCCTATGACTACACGAACAAGGGCAATCTCGTCGCGGTAGTGACAAACGGCACAGCTGTTCTTGGGCTGGGCAATCTTGGCGCGCTGGGGTCCAAACCGGTCATGGAAGGTAAGTCGGTCCTGTTCAAACGTTTTGCCGACGTGAACAGTATCGATATCGAATTGGATACCGAAGATCCGGACGCCTTCTGCAACGCGGTAAAACTGATGGCTCCGACTTTTGGGGGCATCAACCTTGAAGATATCAAGGCGCCTGAGTGCTTTATTATCGAGCAAAGGCTCAAGGAAGAGCTGGATATCCCGGTCTTTCACGACGACCAGCATGGCACAGCGGTGATCTGCGCGGCCGGCCTGATCAACGCGCTGCATATCTCGGAGAAAAAGATCGAGGATGTGCGCATCGTGCTGAACGGGGCAGGGGCGGCGGGAATTGCCTGCCTCGAATTGCTGAAGTCCATGGGTGCTCGCCAAGAAAACTGCATCATGTGCGATACCAAAGGCGTCATCTATCAGGGCCGAACCGAGGGAATGAACCAGTGGAAGTCCGCTCACGCCGTGAAGACGGATCTTCGGACGCTCGAAGAAGCGATGAAGGGCGCGGATGTGTTCCTTGGAGTGTCGGTCAGGGGCGCGGTGACAGCTGCCATGGTCGAAAGCATGGCGGACAACCCGGTCATCTTCGCCATGGCCAATCCCCATCCAGAAATCACGCCCGAAGAAGCGCGCCAGGTTCGTGCCGATGCAATCGTAGCAACGGGTCGGAGCGACTATCCGAACCAAGTTAACAATGTCCTTGGTTTTCCGTATCTCTTTCGCGGCGCGCTCGACATTCATGCGCGTGCAATCAATGACGAGATGAAGATTGCCTGCGCCCATGCGCTGGCCGAACTGGCACGCGAAGATGTGCCGGATGAGGTTGCTCTAGCCTATGGCAAGAACCTCAGCTTCGGCCGGGACTATATAATTCCGACGCCGTTTGACCCGCGTCTCATCCACCGGATCCCGCCCGCTGTCGCAAAAGCCGGGATGGATACCGGAGCTGCTCGGCGGCCGATCATCGATATGGACGCGTATGAGCTAAATCTGAAATCGCGGATGGATCCGACGGCGAGCATCCTGCGCGGTATGAATGCCCGTGCGCGGGCTGCCCAGTCTCGCATGATCTTTGCTGAGGGCGACGACCCGCGCGTTTTGCGCGCCGCCGTTATGTATCAGCGATCCGGTATGGGAAAGGCGCTTGTTGTTGGGCGAAAGGAAGACGTGCGCGAAAAACTTGAGGCAGCGGGTCTTGGCGATGCCGCGCGAGAGCTTGAAGTGGTGAATGCGGCCAATACGCATCACCTTTCTACCTACAAGCAATTTCTCTACGACCGTCTTAATCGCAAAGGTTTCGATGCGCAGGACATTCATCGGCTTGCAGCACGCGACAGGCATGTTTTTTCGGCGCTCATGCTGGCGCATGGGCATGGCGATGGTCTGGTAACAGGGGCAACCCGCAAGTCCGCGCATGTTCTTGAGCGGATCGGTCACGTGTTCGATGCCGACGCCCAGCATGGCGCAGTTGGAATTACGGCGGTCCTTTACAAGGGCCGGATCGTCCTGATCGGCGACACTTTGGTTCACGAATGGCCTGATGCAGAAGACCTCGCGACGATTGCGCAAAGGGGTGCTGATGTGGCTCGACACATGGGTTTAGAGCCGCGAGCGGCCTTTGTAAGCTTCTCGACGTTCGGTTATCCCATTTCGGAACGGGCCGAGAAAATGCACAAAGCGCCGGATGTTCTTGAAGCACGCGGTGTCGATTTCGAATTCGAAGGCGAAATGACCGTGGATGTCGCGATGAATGCCAAGGCCCAGGCCGCTTACCCGTTTTCACGTCTGACGGGCCCCGCGAACATTCTGATCGTGCCAGCCCGGCATTCGGCTAGTATTTCTGTCAAACTGATGCAGGAAATGGCCGGGGCGACCGTGATCGGGCCTATCCTGACCGGGGTCGACAAGCCGATTCAGATTTGCTCGACCGTTTCGACGGCAAACGACATTCTGAATATGGCGGTGCTTGCGGCCTGTGATCTCGGTTAATTGCCGACGAAAGGCGCGGCCTCGCCCCAGAGGTCGCGCACTCGATCATCCCGACCACATGCTGCGCGGTAGGCCTTGTATGCGGATGCCTGGCTTTTCGGTCCAAACCGGGTAAGAACAAGCTTTCGTCCTTTGTAGTAATCCTGATGGTATGAATCCGCAGGATAGAACGCTTCTTTTTCCAGAACCGGAGTCACGATTTCTTGCCCAAGTTTGTCCCCGGCCGCCTCTATCTGTTGCTCCGCAAGGGACCGTTCTTCCTGATTAGAGACAAATATCGCGGTACGATAGCTATCGCCACGATCGCAGAATTGTCCCCCTGCGTCGGTCGGATCGATTGAGCGCAGAAACATCGACAGCAGCTGAGACCGGGAAACGACAGAAGGGTCGAAGCTGATTTCGACTGCTTCGTAGTGACCTGTCCCGCCTTTGGTTACCTGATTATAGGTCGGGTTTTCGACCTCCCCGCCCGTAAACCCAGACACTGCTTCGGTTACGCCTTCGACCTTTTCAAAGTCGGCTTCGACGCACCAGAAACATCCGCCAGCCACTGTCAGCGTTTCGAGGGTTTGAGCAGAAGCAGGGCTGCAGCGGATAACAAGCGCAAAGGCGATGAGCAGAGTTAAAGCGAGCGGTTTCAGGTTCTGAAGACGGTTCATGGATTCACCTCCGTTGAGACCATGCTGGGCATAGAGGCGTGGATGTAACAAGGCTGGGACATCGAACCTCACGGTGAGTTGAGTGATCTTTACCGACGGTATTGAAAAAAAATCGCTCATCGCGTTTTGCTGGCGTCGAAAGATGGGGACGTACCGTCAGTACTGAAAGGGACAATGAATGCGAATTGCCATGTGGTCGGGGCCGCGCAACTTGAGTACAGCAATGATGTACTCGTTCGGTAACAGGCCCGATTTCGCCGTCGTGGATGAGCCCTTTTATGCAGCATATTTAACTGAAACCGGTCGGAATCATCCGATGCGAGAGGACATTCTGGCGTCACAGTCCAGGGATGCATATGCGGTCGCGCAGTCGATGATCGGACCCGTACCCGAGAATAAGCTGCATTATTACCAGAAGCATATGACACAACATATGCTGCCCAACGTGCCGGTGGACTGGTTAAGAGAGGTCAAGAATGTTTTCCTGCTGCGGCACCCGGCCCGGGTTGTTGCCAGTTTTGCCGCGAAATACGAAGGTCTGACCCTTAAAGACATCGGATTTACTCAACAAAGCGATTTATTCGGCAAGGTTCTGGCGCAGGGAGGCAATCCTGTCGTCATCGATAGTCACGACATTCGCAAAGATCCCGAGAAAATGCTGCGTCTCTTGTGCAGCTCACTTGATCTGGAATGGGACGATGCGATGTTGCACTGGCCAGCGGGCGGGCATGCGTCTGATGGTGTCTGGGCCGCCCACTGGTATGAAAACGTTCACCGGTCGACCGGCTTCGCTGGACCGGAAGGGGATCTGCCGGATTTGGACGCCTTCGAACAGGGTTTGGTAGAACAGGCAATGCCGCATTATGAGCGGTTACAGTCATTCAAACTTGGCTGAATTACCTCGAATTGAAACTTTTTCCCGAAAAGTTTCGTATCGAGCGAACGAGAGCCCGGAAGAGGCTCTTTCGAGTTTGGTTATGAGTATGACGGCTCCGAACAAAACGGAGCCGTCGTTTCTATTATTTGCTCAGGCGGCGGTTTCGCGCAGCCAGAAGTTTGAGGCGAAGCGCGTTCAGCTGGATGAACCCTGCGGCATCCTTTTGATCGTATGCCCCAGCGTCGTCTTCAAAAGTCACATGCGCTTCGGAATAAAGCGAATGATCCGACCAGCGGCCAACTGTCGTCACCGAACCCTTGTACAGCTTCAGTCGGACCGTCCCTGTAACGTGTTGCTGGCTGGAATCGATAAGAGCCTGAAGCATCTCGCGTTCCGGGCTGAACCAGAACCCGTTATAGATCAGTTCCGCATAGCGCGGCATGATCGAATCTTTCAGATGGCCTGATCCTGCATCAAGGGTGATCTGTTCGATGCCGCGATGGGCCTCGAGCAGAATGGTACCGCCGGGGGTTTCATAGATGCCCCGCGATTTCATACCGACAAACCGGTTCTCCACGAAATCGAGCCGGCCGATGCCGTGTTTTCCGCCAAGTTCGTTCAATTTGGTCAGGATGGTCGCGGGGCTCATCGCTTCGCCGTTGATCGCAACCGCGTCGCCGTTTTCAAAGCTGATTTCCACGAACTCGGGCGTATCCGGCGCTTTTTCGGGATCGACGGTACGCTGGTAGACGTAATCCGGCGCCGCTTCGGCGGGATCCTCAAGGACCTTACCCTCAGAAGAGGTGTGCAACAGGTTTGCATCCACAGAGAAAGGTGCTTCGCCGCGCTTGTCCTTCGCAATCGGGATCTGGTTCTCTTCGGCAAAGGCCAAGAGTTTGGTCCGGCTGGAAAGATCCCATTCGCGCCAAGGAGCGATCACCTTGATGTCCGGGTTCAGCGCATAGGCGGCAAGTTCAAAGCGAACCTGATCGTTACCCTTGCCCGTCGCGCCGTGGGCAACGGCGTCGGCACCGCTTTCCGCCGCGATCTCAACCAGTCGCTTGGAAATCAGCGGTCGCGCAATTGAGGTACCAAGCAGATACTGGCCTTCGTAAAGCGCGTTTGCCCGGAACATTGGAAAGACAAAGTCGCGGACAAATTCTTCGCGAACATCCTCGATATGGATGTTCTCGGGTTTGATGCCCAGCAGTTCGGCTTTCTTGCGGGCCGGTTCAAGCTCTTCGCCCTGACCAAGGTCGGCAGTGAAAGTGACGACCTCGCAACCATATTCGGTTTGAAGCCATTTCAGGATGATCGACGTATCGAGACCGCCGGAGTAGGCCAGCACGACTTTCTTGGGCGCGGACATGAGAATTCCTCTTGATTGAGACCGGCTGGGGCCTAGCCGTTTTTGTCAAGGGGAGCAAGAGCAGCCCAACTGTCCGGTCAGCCATGAAACTGGCTACGAAGTGTCGAGTCGCTTTAAAAAGTCGTTTTTGGAGGACACGAAGGACGCAAAGACAGACGGCAGATCGATGCGCGATTCCTGTCCCTTTGCGGCCAACTGTTCCCCGTTTTGGCAGACTTGGGCAAAACTCTCGAAACCTAAATTCAAGGCACAACCTTTGAGAGCATGAAGATCCGCCTCATAACTGCTGGTATCGCGTGAAGATTGGATACGTTCGATGATGCCTTCCACTTCTTCAAGGAACATCTCGACGACTTCGTTGAAATCCTCGTGCCCGATTTCGTCCCGTAATTCGTTCACCCGGGTCCAGTCGATCATCATTTGCCTTATGATTTTACCTCGCGCTAAGCCTACCGGCTCCGTCATGAAAGTGCCGTTAACGACTAATTCAATTTGAGCAATTTTAAGGTTCACGGCGTGTTAATGTGGAGCATCAATAGTCGGGGCCGCGCGAGTCTTTCGACAGCAAAAAGGAATGCCGCAGCGTGTTGTCGAATGAAAACAACCGTATCCGAAAAACTGTTGAACCGCAGTCGATCAGAAACGTTCTGATTGTCGATGATAGTCGTTTGCAGCGCGAAATTCTTGCCAGATCGCTACGGAAATGGGGCTATCGGGTGGTTGAGGCTGAAAGCGCTGAACAGGCGCTGCTGCTATGCGCCAGCGCGAGTTTTGATCTGGTGCTCAGCGACTGGATGATGCCGGGGATGAACGGGCTCGATTTCTGCCGCGCCTACCGGAATCTGCCGAATGAGGAATACGGGTACTTCATTCTTCTCACGTCCAAGAGCGAAAAGGTTGAAATCGCGCGTGGTCTGGATGCTGGCGCCGATGATTTCCTGACCAAACCGGTAAATCAGAGCGAGTTGCGGGCGCGTATAACAGCGGGCGACCGGATCATCGCCATGCAACGTGAGCTATCCGACAAGAACCGGATGATCGGTGAAACGCTGGACAAGCTTCAGGTCGCGTATGATTCGATAGATGCGGATCTGGTTCAGGCTCGCAAGATACAGCAATCGATGATACCTGACCGGACCCGCAGATTTGGCAACTCTCACGTCAGTCTGCTTTTAAAGCCTTGTGGGCACATCGGCGGTGACATGGTCGGTATGTTTGCACCGAACCCCAACCAGGTCGGTTTCTATTCGCTCGACGTATCCGGTCACGGGATAACCTCCGCTATGATGACCGCTCGACTCGGCGGATACTTCAGCCCGTGCTATTTCGACCAGAACTTGGGCGTCACCCATTTGGCGGATCAGACCCGCGCACTGCGCGAACCTGAAGACGTCGCAAAGATGCTGAACGAACGCCAGGTGGTCGATACAGGGATCGACGAATATTTTACCCTTGCCTACGGGACGATCGATTTGCCGTCTGGTCGGTTGAAACTGGTACAGGCGGGGCATCCGCATCCGCTTGTTTTGCGTCGCGATGGCAGTGTCGAGTTCGTCGGTCTGGGTGGGATACCCATCGGTCTTATCGAAAATGTCGATTACACGACTTACGAAACTGTCTTTGAACCGGGCGACCGACTGTTGCTCTACTCGGATGGCTTTACTGAATGCCGCCTGAGCAATGGTGAGATGCTCGATGCAGACGGACTTTTGAAGCTCATCGATGAATGCAGCGCTGGCCATTCCGGCAACGGTGTTTTCGGTCCAGAGTTTCTGGACGATCTGTTCTGGAACCTCGTTCAGGTCATGAACACGTCGAAAGGGATGGAGGATGACGTTTCTGCGGCCTTGATCGAGTATGATGTTTCCTGCGGTTAACCGTAGCATCTTGCGAATTCCGCGGCGAAATGCCGGTCTCCATCATTGGCAAGCAGATCAATGGTTTCGTTGAACGGCAACCAAACTGCTTCGTGCGCCGGTTCCGAGGGCATACCCATGCGAACGACCGGGCGCGCAATGAAGATGTGGCAGATCTTTTCCGCCCAGATGTCATATTCAGGCATAAACACAAACCTCCTGAAAATTCCCATTTTCTGCGGAGTTGCGATGTGCCACCCGGTTTCCTCAAGCACTTCGCGGTGTAATGCCGTGATCGCCGATTCACCCGGATCGATGCCGCCACCTGGCAACTGTATTTCCGGGAGCGGCTCGCTCTGATGCGTGACGAGGAATTGACCCGCACGGGGCAACAAGGCATAGGCGCCAGGACGTCTTGTGTACTTTCTGCCCTTCTCTGGCGGTTGTCCGAAACGTCTGATCACTGGCTTGCCCTTTCTAACCCGGCAAGTTGTGTCTATATTCCGGCCGTATGCCAAGACAAGGCGTTTAAGGAAACCCCATGACCATTGGACCAAAACTCGCGTGGGACGATACAGTCCTACCCTTTCAGCTTGATGTTTCGAACATGCGCGGTCGGGTTGCCCGGCTTGACGGCGTGCTCGACGGCATCCTGAAACAGCACGATTATCCAAGGCAGGTAGAAGCACTTGTCGCAGAGATGGCGTTGCTTACAGCCCTGATCGGGCAGACGATCAAACTGCGTTGGAAACTGTCCCTGCAGGTACAGTCCAAGGGAGCGATCCGGATGATCGCCACCGATTACTTTGCGCCCCAAAAAGAGGGTGAGGCCGCCCGAATACGTGCCTATGCAAGCTTTGACTCTGAACTTATCGATCAGACCGATACGAAAGATCTTCTTAGTGAAGGGTATTTTGCCATCCTGATCGACCAAGGCAAGGGATCGGCGCCCTATCAGGGGATAACGCCGCTGACCGGGAATAGTCTGCGTGAATGCGCCGAAGCATATTTCGCACAGTCAGAGCAATTGCCGACCCGGTTTTCTCTCAGCTTCGGTCTCTCGTCCGAGCCCGGCGTAGATGAGCATTGGCGTGCTGGCGGTATCATGCTGCAACATATGCCTAAAGCATCGCCCTTTGTCGCGGATCAAGCTGGGTCTGGCGATGTGCTGAGTGCGGATGATCTCGTCGACGGTGAAGAAGGTGAACACTGGAACCGTGTGAACATTCTTCTGGATACCGTCGAAGAGCTTGAACTAATCGGCCCGACCATTCCGCCTACGGATCTGCTGGTGCGCCTGTTCCACGAAGAAGCGCCGCGTGTTTACGATGCACAGGCCGTACGTTTCGGATGCACCTGTTCGGAGGATCGCGTGCGTCAGAGCCTGTCGATCTATTCGGCGCGCGACATCGAGAAGATGACGACGGATGAGGGACGGGTAACGGCTGATTGCCAATTCTGTGGTGCTCATTACGATTTGGACCCGGCCACAGTTGGCTTTGAGGCAGGTCAGGACGATGGCGACTGATATCGTTGCGCGGCTGCGCCGTGCTCTTGAGCATGAGGGCGAGTCGTCATCCGATTTTGACCTGAATCCCGGTACAGTTCTTCCCGAAGGACGGAAACTGCGGTCAGCTGGCGTGCTAATTGCAGTTTCCGTTTTCGGTGATCGCCCCGAAATCCTCCTGACGAAACGCTCCTCCGTTCTGAAACACCATCCGGGCCAGATTGCATTTCCCGGCGGTAAACAGGAAGAAAGCGACGCCAATGTCACAGCTGCGGCCCTGCGAGAGGCCTCGGAAGAGGTTGGTTTGCCGGTCGATGTGCCACGGGTCATCGGGCATATGCCCGCCCATGAGACGGTAACCGGGTTCATGGTCACGCCGGTCGTGGCGGTTCTGGAAGAACCTTTTGAGGCGGTCGCTGAGCCCGGTGAAGTCGAGGAAGTTTTCTCGGTACCGTTTGAGCATTTGATGACTCCGGCAAATTACCTTGTTGAGTCTAGACGTTGGCGAGGCAGCCGCCGGCATTATTACACGGTGCCTTACGGACCTTATTATATCTGGGGTGCGACGGCACGCATGTTGCGCGCACTCGCGGCGAGGTTCGAGCAGTGATGAGGCTGACCGCCGACTGGCTGACCAGACCGGCCACACAGGCGGTCTGTACGGCACTGTCTATGGGTGGCGCCAAGGCTTATTTTGTCGGCGGCTGCGTCCGGAATACTATCATCAATGCCGATGTCAGTGATATTGATATCGCCACGGATGCGCGCCCCGAAAAAGTCATCGAATTCGCTCGATCTGCGGGACTGAAGGCAATTCCCACTGGCATCGATCATGGAACGGTAACCCTTGTGTCCGGTGGCATCCCGCACGAAGTCACCACATTTCGGCGCGATGTGAAAACGGACGGCCGACACGCGGTGGTCTCCTTTTCGAACGATATCGCCGAAGACGCCGTGCGGCGAGATTTTACGATGAATGCGCTTTACGCCACTCCCGAAGGAACGCTGATCGATCCGATGAACGGATTGCCGGATTTGCAGGATCGCCGCGTGCGGTTTATTGGCGATGCCATATCCCGAATTCGCGAGGACTATCTGCGCTCCCTTCGGTACTTCCGATTCCACGCATGGTACGGCGACCCGGGGAACGGTATGGATTCCGATGCGCTTGCAGCCATCGCGCAAGAGGTCGATGGTCTTGGACGCATATCACGCGAACGCATAGGGGCTGAGCTTTTGAAATTACTGGCTGCGCCCGACCCCGCTGCGTCGGTCGCTGCAATGCGCGCCACCGGCGTACTGGCACAGGTTCTTCCCGGTGCCGATGACACCGCGCTGGGCCCATTGATCCATTGCGAGGATCAGGCGAACGCGGCACCCGATGCCATCCGCCGACTTTCGGCGCTGGGCGGCAATCACGCCGGGGATGCGCTGCGGCTGAGCAAGGTGCAGTCAGCCCGATTGGCCACGCTGGCCGACAACATCGGATCCACTTGCGATGCGGCTGAACTTGGATACCGGCTGGGTTATGATTTGGCGAAAGACGTAATGCTGCTTCGTTCTGCGGTCACGGGAAACGCTTGGGCGTCTGCAACCGATGAGCAATTGAAAATCGGGAGCAGAGCGGATTTTCCTGTTTCTGCAAAGGACCTTATGCCCGAATTTTCAGGTCCCGACCTTGGGCGCAAACTGGCGGAACTTGAAGGAAAGTGGATCGCCAGCGGATTTTTGGCGACACGGTCGGACCTGCTCGCGTCATGAAAACTTCACCACACGTGGTCAGAAAATGCACCCGGATGGGGTGACAAAACGATTCCGCTCGGCTATCGCTACGTCAATCGGTATCGGAGGAATGCAAATGTATTACGGGCTCTGGTTTATTTAAGCTGACCGCCCCGTAACGGGTGCGCAGTTGACGGCACCCCGCACTACATTTGCGCCTACTCGCTCGCCAAGGAGCACCTCCGACATGTTTCGTTTCTTTGAAAATCTTATTGATCCCTATGTTTCCTACGAGGAAAAGGATCGCCCTCCGACAAGGCTCTGGCCGTTCATGCGGGATCTTTGCGGACCGTTCTGGAGGGTGTTCCTCTGGACCGCGCTTCTGTCCGTTGTCGTTGCTGCGATAGAGGTCGGCCTGATCTGGTACATGGGCCGCCTCGTCGATATTCTTGGCGGCGATCCGGCCGACGTATGGCAGCGCCACTGGGTTGAAATCAGTCTGGTTGGCTTGTTCCTGCTGACGCTGCGTCCGCTTATTTCCGCGCTGGACGTGGTCTTGCTGAACAATACGATCCTGCCCAATTTCACAACGGTTTTCCGCTGGCGGGCGCATCGGCATGTTCTTCGGCAATCGGTCGGCTGGTTCGAGAACGACTTCGCCGGACGTATCGCCAACCGTATCGTTCAGGCGCCGCCGGCGGCGGGCGAGGTGGTGTTTCAGGTCTTCGATGCGATTTCCTTTTCGCTGGCCTATCTGGTGGGCGCTGCCGTTCTTTTGATAACCGCTGACGTTCGTCTGATCCTGCCGCTGCTTGCATGGTTCGTACTCTACGGATTCCTGATCCGCTGGACTGTTGCAAACGTCGGGCCTGCTTCCAAGGCCGCGGCGGATGCTCGGTCAACCTTCACTGGCCGGGTTGTCGACAGCTACACCAATATCAGCTCGGTGAAGATGTTTGCGCATGATGACCGTGAACTGGATTATGCCAAGGAAGCCATCGAGGGCGCGCGCGCCTCGTTTCAGGTCGAAATGCGTATATTTACCAAGATGGACCTCGCACTTGTCACGCTCAACGGTCTGCTGATCGTGGGCGTGGTCGGCTGGGCCATCTTGTTGTGGTATCAGGGCTTGGCGAGTGTGGGTGTTGTCGCAGCCGCGACAGCTCTGACTCTCCGTCTGAACGCCATGACTGGATGGATCATGTGGGCGCTGACGTCGTTTTTCCGTGAACTCGGCGTAGTGGCCGAGGGTATGGAAACGATCGCGCAGCCGATTGATCTGGTCGATGCGCCAGGGGCCAAGCCTTTGCAACTGGATCGCGGACGTGTGGAGCTGCAGGACCTGTCGCACCACTATGGCCGCGGGACTGGTGGATTGGACAAGCTGAACCTGACCATCGAGCCGGGTGAAAAGGTCGGACTGATCGGGCGGTCTGGTGCCGGAAAGTCGACATTGGTCAAGCTGCTCCTGCGTTTCTATGATCCGGATTCTGGTCGGGTTCTGATGGATGGTCAGGATATCGCGCGCGTTCAGCAGGAAAGTCTGCGCAGTCATATCGGTATGGTCCAGCAGGACAGTGCCCTTTTGCACCGTTCGGTCCGTGAGAATATTCTCTATGGTCGACCAGAGGCTACTGAGGAAGAGATGATCGCCGCGGCCCGGCAGGCGCAGGCCCATGATTTCATCATGGATCTCGTCGACCCTCAGGGGCGTCGTGGCTATGATGCGCAGGTAGGTGAACGAGGTATCAAGCTGTCTGGCGGGCAGCGCCAGCGGGTGACCTTGGCGCGGGTGATTCTAAAGGACGCGCCGATCCTATTGCTTGACGAGGCTACCAGCGCGCTGGACTCCGAGGTCGAAGCCGAAATCCAGAAGACGCTCTATGGCATGATGGAAGGCAAAACGGTCATTGCCATCGCCCACCGCCTGTCCACCATTGCTCAGATGGACCGCATTCTTGTTCTGGATCAGGGACATATCGTCGAGCAAGGCAGCCATGACGTGCTTTTAGCCTCGGGCGGGCTATATGCCGAGTTCTGGGCACGCCAGTCTGGCGGGTTCCTGAATACCGAGGCAGCTGAATGAAAACAGGCTCAAGGCTTGGCGATATGATCGATTCCTTCCGTCCTGCGGAAGGACCGCCGCCCCAGACCTTGGGCGCGTTTATGCGCTGGTGCCTTTCGGGCGCTTGGCCCGCGCTCTGGCTGGCGGCCGCCCTTTCAGCGGCGGCCGGGGCGGTAGAAGCGGGCACCGCATGGATCCTCGGGCTTGTCATTGATGCCGCCACGGCTTCAGGGCCGGGAAACTTTTTTGATGGGTCCAACCTTGGCATCATCGTCATGGCGGTCGCCTTCTTCCTCGTGGCGAGGCCAATTCTCTTTGGCCTTTCCTCTGCATCGAACTCGATCATCGTGCAGCCCAATGTGAACCCTCTGGTGCTCTCGCGTCTGCATCGTTGGACGCTTGGGCAGGCGGTAAAGTTCTTCGACGACGATTTCGCGGGTCGCATCGCGCAGAAGCAGATGCAATGTGCGCGCGCTGTGACGGATGTCGCCTCGGAAACAATCAACGTCATCGCATTCGCGCTGGCCTCACTGGCCGGGGCAATGGTGCTTTTGTCGAGTATTGGCGGCTGGATCACCGTCATATTCAGCGTTTGGCTTGTCGGTTATTTTTCTTTGATCATGTGGTTTCTGCCGCGCATCCGGCGCTTGGCGGCCGGTCGGGCCAGCGCGCGTGCGATGGTGTCGGGACAGGTGGTCGACACGATTACGAACATCAAGACGGTCAAGCTTTTCGCCCATGCAGATCACGAAGACCGCGCCGCGCTGGGCGCGATGAGCACTTTCCGAAGCAGGGCGCTTGAATTCGGATATCTCTCGGCAGCCTTCCGGTTCTGCCTGATGTCCCTTGCCGGGCTGTTACCCGTGCTGCTGATCGGCGGAACCCTCTTGCTTTGGCAAAATGGTGTCGCCAGCGAAGGTGATATCGTCGCTGCCGGAGCGGTGTCGATTCGTATCGCTCAGATGACCGGCTGGGTGAGCTTTACCCTTATGGCCATCTATTCCAACCTTGGCGAAGTCGAAGACGGAATGCGGACCCTTACCCCCCGCATCCGACTGCAGGACCCGGAAGATACGCCACATCTTGCGGTATCGAACGGCGAAATCGTTTTCGACAATGTGAACTTTGCCTACGGCAGGGATCATGGCGGCGTCGAAAATATCAATCTCACCATCCAGCCGGGTGAGAAACTGGGCATCGTCGGTGCCTCGGGGGCTGGCAAATCCACGCTCGTTTCGCTGCTGCTTAAGCTTTACAAAGGCGAATCTGGCGAAATTCGGATCGACGGTCAGAATATCGAAAATATCACTCAGGAAAGCCTGCGCCGCCAGATCGGCATGGTTACGCAGGAAACCGCGATGTTCAATCGCTCTGCCAAGGACAACATCCTTTATGGTCGTCCCGAGGCAAGCTGGGAAGACTTGCTCGCCGCGACGGAAAAAGCCGAAGCGCATGATTTTATCTTGGACCTCGAAGATCACAAGGGGCGCAAAGGATATGACGCTCATCTGGGTGAACGCGGCGTAAAGCTTTCCGGCGGCCAGAGGCAGCGCATCGCGCTGGCCCGCGCCATCCTGAAAGACGCGCCGATTCTGGTCCTGGACGAAGCGACAAGCGCGCTAGATTCCGAAGTTGAGGCCGCTATTCAGTCGGCGCTCGAGCGGGTGATGGAGGGGAAGACCGTTCTGGCCATTGCGCACCGTCTTTCAACCCTGTCTGAAATGGACCGGATCATGGTCATGGATAACGGTCGGATCGCCGAAATCGGGACACACGAAAGCTTGTTGGCCAAAGGTGGACTCTATGCTCAGTTCTGGAACAGGCAATCTGGCGGTTTCATCGGTGCCGAGGCCGCTGAATGAGATTGTCTAACCGGTCGACTAGCCGATAAGACAACTCTCATGCAGACAGAAATCACTATTGAACGACTGGGCCATCAGGGCGATGGGATTGCGCCCGGTCCCGTGTTCGCAGCCCGCACGCTGCCCGGCGAAACCGTTACCGGTGAACTGGACGGATCGCATTTGCGCGACATTCGCATTGTCACCCCTTCTGTCGACCGCGTTCAGCCTCCCTGTCGCCATTACAAGAGCTGCGGTGGCTGCCAGCTTCAGCACGCGTCCGAAGAGTTCACGGCCAAATGGAAGCTTGAATTCGTGCGATCAGCTTTGCTTGCACAGGGTCTGGAAACCGAATTCCGCCCGGTCCTGACATCGCCACCTCGCACGCGACGCCGGGCCACGCTTGCGGCACGCCGGACAAAAAAGGGCGCACTTGCCGGGTTTCACGGCAAAGCATCCGGTACGATTACAGAGATTCCCAATTGCCATCTTCTCGATCCCGCGCTCGTCGCGGCCCTGCCGATGGTAGAGGCTCTGGCAAGCCAGTTTGGAAGCCGAAAAGGCGAACTTGCCGTGACTTTGACCGCCTCACTGTCAGGGCTCGACGTCTCGGTTTCGGGCGGCAGAGAGCTGGATGATCAATTGCGCATGGAGCTCGCGCAGTTTGCGGAAACAAGCGGAATTGCTCGTCTGGCTTGGGATCAGGAAATGATCGCCATGCGAGAACCCCCGGTGCAGAAATTCGGACCGGCGTCGGTCGTGCCGCCGCCCGGCGCTTTCTTGCAAGCAACGCCCGAAGGCGAAGCTGCGCTTTTGGCGGCGGTGCTTGAGATCGTCGGGTCGGCGGACAAGGTTGTAGATCTCTTCGCCGGCTGCGGCACGTTTGCCTTGCCACTATCGAAAACCGCCGAGGTACATGCCGTCGAAGGCGATCCGGAGATGACTGATGCGCTGGTTAAAGGCTGGCGTGCTGTGGGCGGGCTGAAAAAACTGACAAGCGAAGCGCGTGATCTTTTTCGCCGCCCCCTGCAACCCGATGAATTCAAACGGGTAGACGCTGTCGTTATTGATCCGCCAAGGGCAGGGGCCGAAGCACAGATTCGCGAACTGGCCCAAAGTGGCGTGCCGGTCATTGCTCATGTGTCCTGCAACCCTGTAACTTTTGCCCGCGATGCGCGTGCCTTGGTGGATGCGGGATACGATCTTGAATGGGTGCAGGTCGTCGATCAGTTCCGATGGTCGGTGCATACCGAACTGGTCGGGTCCTTTCGGCTGGGCAAGCGGTAAGGAAAATTTAACCGCGTCTTTCCAATATTTGATTTCTCAAAATCAACCGGTAACGATATGGGTCATAAAAAAACCTATTGGGACAGTACGCATCATGAAACGCAGGTCGTTTGGTCTTGGATTGCTTGCTCTGCTGGCGATTCCGGGCTGCAGCAGCAAATTCAAACGGTATAACGGGCCCGAAGTCACATCTGTCGTGGTGAACAAGTCATCCAGGCAGATGTATCTTCTTCACCATACCGAAATTCTTAAAGCCTATGATATCGATCTGGGCTTTGCACCGGCCGGGCCGAAGCAGTTCGAAGGCGACGGGAAAACGCCGGAGGGCACGTACCTGATCGACAAGCGCAACCCGAACAGCAAATTTCACCTGTCCGTCGGGATCTCATACCCGAATGCCGAGGATATCGCTTATGCGCAGTCGCAGGGGAAAAGCCCGGGGGGTGATATCTTCATCCATGGCGAGCCCAACAAAAACCGCAAGCTTGCGAAGCGCAAGAACTGGACTGCTGGCTGCATTGCGGTAAAAAATCGTGAGATCGAACAGATTTATGCGATGGTCCGGGATGGCACGGTGATCACCATCCGCGCCTGATGAATGGGCAGCTTAGCTGCCCATTAACAATGTCCACCAGATCTTGCCGTTGCTTTCCTGATACCAGGAGAAACCAAGGTTCCGGGCATCCGGCGAAAGGATAACTTCGCGGGTGCCTTCTTCCTCCATCCAGGCGGCAAGGGTCTCAAGCTCGGTTTCGTAAGTTTCCGAGATGTTTTCGCCCAGCATCCTTCCTGCATACCCGGTGCGCGCCACGCGTTCGATCGGAGAAGATCCGTCCGAGCCAAAGTGCCAGGGACGGTTCTGAACCGACATATCGCGCGAGTGAGTCGCAGCCGCTGCATTGAGTTGCGCGTTCAATTCTACCGGCGAAACGCCGCGTGCCTGTCGCAAAGAATTGATCGAATCGAGCATGCGATATTCGATCTTGGACGAATCCGAAGCACGGATGCGATACAGTTTCGGCAATGGCTGACCATCCGCACCAAGTCTTGTCTCCGGCTGTGAAACGCAACCGGACAGTGCAATTGCAGCAGCTATTACCAAAGAAATTATGCGTATCATTCCGCACTCCGCTCGTGGAATCCAAACTTGCGTCTAGCTCAAGAGCAGATGCAACGATACTGTACATAAGTCAAATCTGACCGATGAACAGCGGATTGATTTGCGACTGCGTCATTCGCGCCATATCATCAAGTTCAGAACTAGTACCTTAGGCGAACGGGATGATCCAATGACCAATTCAAGCAAAAGCGAGCCGACCCGGCGCGGCTTTCTGGCTGGCGCGGCAACAATGCTCGCAACGCCGGCGCTGGCACAGACGGGTTCGGTTACGGACACCGCCGCGACCACCGAAATTGAACGCGATCTTTCGCAGACTGTGCGTCGCAATATCTCGAGCTTCCGGTCGCTCGAGTGGCAGCCTTACTTCAGTAACCTGCGCAAAGGCGCGATCCTTGTCGATGTCACCTCGCGGGCGCTGCATTTCTGGAGCGAGGACGGGCTGACCTACAAGCTCTACCCCTCCAGCGTTCCGCTGACCGAGGACCTGACCCGCCGAGGTCGCACTTCGGTCGTGCGTAAAGTTGAAGGTCCAGATTGGCGGCCGACGCCGAACATGCTCAAGCGCAATCCCGAGTGGCCAAAGCACATTCCGCCCGGTCCGGATAACCCGCTTGGCACCCATGCATTGTACCTCGGCTGGCAGTATTATCGTATCCATGGAACGCACGATACACGCAAGATCGGGCGTCGGTCTTCGAACGGTTGTATCGGGCTCTACAACGAACATATCGCCGAGCTCTTTTCGATGACCCAGAACGGCACGCAAGTGTTGCTAATTTGACGACATTCCCGCTTGGCAACACGAACCGATACTAACAACCATTTGCAATCTATCTGTTTTGCTGGTTAGAAAAATGCACGAGGTAAGTCTTGGGCGCACGATTCATTGTTCTGAATTGTGCTTATTCTGGAGGTTAATATGAAGAAACTCGTTCTCGCCGCTGCACTGACCGCAGCAGCTTCGACCGCTTCCGCAGGTACGCTGGAAGAGCCGATCATCGAAGCACCGGTCATCGTTGAAGAAGCTGGTAGCTCCTCGAGCGGCATCATCCTGCCGCTGGTTCTGCTGGTTCTGGTTGCGGCCGCTGTCGCAGCTAACTAAGCGCGATACGGTACCAAAAGAAAAGGCGGTGGTTCTCCACCGCCTTTTTTTGTGTCTGAAGATTAGTTAGTCGATCCAGCCTCTTAGGTTCTCTTCGATTACGGATGACAGGCAGCTTATGTGCGCCTCATCGTCGTTCAGGCAGGGGATATAGGTAAAGGTTTCGCCACCCGCATGGATAAAGCTTTCACGGATCTCCTCGTTGATCTCTTCCAGCGTTTCGACACAGTCGGCTGAAAAGGCCGGGGCGATGACTGCGATGTTCTTTTTGCCCTCTTCGCTGGCCATCTTGGCCACTTCCTTCACCGTGTAGGGCTTGAGCCATTCCTCCGGTCCAAAGACCGACTGGAACGTCGTGCGGATGTCCGTATCGGCCCAGCCAAGACGTTCCTTCAAGAGGCGCGTCGCCTTCTGGCACTGGCAATGATAGGGGTCGCCATCCGTCAGATAGCGCAGCGGCATCCCGTGGTAGGAAACCACCAGACAATCCGGCTTTGTTTCCAAATTGGCATAGGCACGCTCTACCGATTGGGCCAGAGCGTCGATGTAATCGGACCTGTCGAAATAAGCCGGGACAGTGCGGCTCGCGGGTTGCCATTTCTCTTTCATCAAGGCGCGAAAGAAAGCGTCGTTCGCCGTGGCAAGTGTTGCGCCCGCGTAATGCGGGTAGAGCGGAAAGAAGAGGATCTTCTGGCAGCCCGCCTCGACCATCTGGCGCACCTTGTCAGGTGTGGACGGGTTCCCGTAGCGCATGCAGAAATCGACCATGACCCGGTCGCCATAGCGCGCCTTCATGGTCTCGGTGATCTTGTCCGACTGCTTTTTCGTTATGGTCAAAAGCGGGCTTTCGTCGTCCTCTTCATTCCAGATCGATTTATAGGCCGCGCCGCTCGAAAAAGGCCGCTTGGTCAGAATGATAAGCTGCAACAGTGGCTGCCACTTCCACTTGGGATAGTCGATGACCCGCTGATCGGACAGGAACTCGTTCAGATATCGCCGCATTGACCAGTAATCGTAATGATCCGGCGTGCCGAGATTTGCCAGCAGCACGCCGATCTTTTCCTCGGGGACTTTCGGATGGTCTTTTGGAGCATGGACAGGACAGGCGGCTGTCTTGGTCATCTCTTGCATGTGGATCTGTCCCTTGATGTACTTGTGACAGTGCAGATAACCGCTATCCGCACTTCGTCAATCTTTGAGTGGCACCTCTGAGGTCTTCAGCGCATCTGCAAGTCTTGCCTTGGCCGAACCGGGTCGAAGCGGCTTTTGCTGGCTCTCATCTGGTGCCCAGCCTGTCAGGCAGGCCAATTCGAACGTGGCTCGCAGCCGTCCTGAATCCGTCGCGAAATGCGTACGGTAAAGCTCTTCAGCGCGGTTGAATACTGCCTTGCCGGTGGGCCGTCGAAGCCTGTTTGTCATGGCATTGGTCTCGCCCATATCTCGCAGATCGTGCAGCAGGTGGCGCAGGTCACGATACTCTGCGGTAAGAGGCACGGTGTCTGCCACTGGCAGCGCCAGCCCGGCCCGCTGCAAGAGCGCGCCAAGATCGCGGATTTCGGACATCGGTGCGATGCGCGGGGACAAGCCGCCGGTTACTTCGGTCTCGGCCTGTCCAAGCGCAGAACGCAATTCGTTCAGTGTGCCGCCCCCTAGCAGAACACCAAGGAAAAGCCCGTCCGGCTGTAGCGCCCGGCGCGACTGGATAAGCTGCCCGACCGGATCGTTTGCCCAGTGCAGAGCCATGGCATGAATGACAAGGTCGAACGAACCCGGCTCCAACCCAAGCACGTCGCTGTCGTCTACGATCCGGGCATCGGGAAAGACGGGCCGCCAGATTTCCGGAAAGGGCGTGATGATCGCTGGTTTGGTTAGGGTTTTATTAACCATGGACAGCCGATCCTGAACCTCCTCTTGAGCTGCGAGGTGCAGAAACAGCGCTTCCTGACGGGCCCTTGCCCTGTGCAGGCGCAGGGCGTCGCGGTCAAAGAGTTGGGTTGTGGCGTTCATAAAGCGCTATGTAATCGGAGGCGAAAGATGTTTCAAACGACAGTTCAGCTTTTGTATCCCCCGCGCTGCCTTGGCTGCGGAACAATGGTGAACAGCGATTTCGGTCTTTGCGGCACATGCTGGCGCGATACGCCATTCATTGACGGGACGGTATGCGACTCTTGTGGCATTCCGCTGCAGGGCCAAGAAGACAATCACCGGACGGAATGCGACGATTGCATGAAGAACCCGCGCCCTTGGGTCCAAGGGAGGGCAACGCTTCTCTACAAGGATCAGGCACGTAAGATCATTCTCGGGTTGAAACATGGCGACCGTCCCGAAGTTGTGCGTCCGACGGCTCTCTGGATGGCAAGATCGGCAAGGCCGCTCATTCGCGACAATATGCTGATTGCCCCCGTTCCATTACACAGAAGCCGCTTGTTAAAGCGTCGATACAACCAATCCGCGTTGCTGGTGCAGGCATTGGCCCGGGAAACGGGGCTGCCTTACTGTCCGGATCTGCTTGTGCGCACGTCGCAGACACCATCGCTCGATGGAAAGACAGCGCAGGAAAGACAGGCCGTTCTGCAGGGTGCGATCACGGTGCATTCAAAGCGGAGGCATCGGCTGACAGGTCGACCTGTGCTTGTCGTCGATGACGTCATGACCTCGGGTGCCACGCTTTCCGCCTGCGCCGAAGCCTGCATTGAGGCGGGCTCGGGTGACGTTTACGTGCTGGTACTGGCGCGCGTGCCAAAGGATGATTAGGTTCTGCGTCAAACAACTGACATAGCGCGGAACCCAATCGATGAAACAAGTCGAAATCTATACCTCCCCACTCTGTGGCTTTTGCCATGCCGCGAAACGCCTGCTAACTCAGAAGGGTGTGAATTTCTCCGAAATCGATGTTCTGGCCCAGCCGGATCGCAAGCCCGAGATGATCCAGCGTGCCAACGGTGGGCGCACGGTGCCGCAGATTTTCATCGGTGATACCCATGTCGGTGGGTGTGACGATCTCTACGCGCTCGACCGGGCGGGTAAACTCGACTCCCTGTTGGCGGCCTGATGAAAACCGCGCTGATCCAGCTGACGTCGTCAGACGACCCACGGAAAAACCTCGCAACCGTAAGCGACTATATCGATCAGGCGGTCGATGTCGGCGCGAAGTTCCTGCTGACGCCCGAAGTGACCAATTGCGTTTCCTCCAGCCGGGACCACCAGCGGTCCGTTCTGAGAACGGAAGAAGAGGACGAAACGCTCCCTGCGTTGCAGGATAAGGCGAAAGCGCACGGTGTCTGGCTGCTGATCGGTTCCCTCGGGCTCAAGACCAACGACCCCGACGGTCGCTTTGCCAACCGGTCCTTCATGATCGGTCCCGATGGAGCAATCCGCGCGCGGTACGACAAGATTCACATGTTCGATGTGAATGTCTCTGCCGAAGAGACCTACCGTGAATCCGCAGGCTACAGGCCCGGCGATAAGGCCGTGGTGGTCGACACCGATTTCATGCCTGTTGGCATGACGGTTTGCTACGATGTCCGGTTTCCGATGCTCTACCAACAACTGGCGCTGGCGGGGGCAAAGGTGCTGACGGTTCCCGCTGCCTTTTCCTATGTCACCGGCGCGGCGCATTGGGAATCACTCCTACGCGCGCGGGCCATTGAAACCGGCTGTTTTGTTCTGGCCCCCGCTCAAACCGGGACGCATTCCGCAAGCGTGGGCAACACGCGCAAGACCCACGGCCACAGCCTTGCGGTTTCGCCGTGGGGAGAGGTCTTGCTGGATGCCGGAACGGAACCGGGCATTCACATTTTTGACATGGATGATAAATCAGTGGAACTTGCACGACAGAAAGTGCCGTCGCTGCAGCATATCCGCGCGTTCGACGGCCCTTGAAGACATTAGTCACTGGGAATTGAACGGCCATGTCCGAGGAAACAAATGCGCTCGCCGTGACCCTGTTCAGCGAGATTTTGGCCGCCGATCAGCTTATGCGTAACAGGCTGTCAAAAGTCCTGCCCAAGGGCATGGAGATTTCGCATTTCTCGGTGTTGAATCAGCTTGTTTTCGTGGGAGGGGAGCGTTCGCCCGCACAATTGGCCCAGACGTTCCATGTGACGCGCGGTGCGATGACCAATACCCTGTCGAAACTGGAATGGGCCGGCTACGTGCATATCCGCCCGGATTGGGACGATGCGCGCCGCAAGATGGTTGCGATCAGTCCGGCGGGTCGGCAGGCCCGCGATCACGCTGTCGCCTCGATTGCGCCGCTCATCAACGAAGTTGTCGGAGATATGGGCGCGGAGAAGGTGCGCACTGTTCTCCCCGTTCTGCGTGAATTGCGCGCTCGTCTGGAGCCGCGCGGCTGACTCTCAGAAAGCGAGCACCTGCAGGGCGATTGCGCCGAGGTAGATGCCAAGCAGAGATAGACTGTCAAATCCTATCCCCGCCGGTCCGCTGCGTTCGCGCACGACGAGCCCGGCCAAGAGGCAGGTGGTCATCAGCGCGGCGGTAACAACCCAGAAGTAATCCTGGTTGGTGGCCGCATGGTAAAGCGACCCTTCTCGATATGACACGTCGGCCGCGGTCAGGAACAGCGTGTCAAACGTATTGCCCCCGATGATCCCGCCGACAGCAAGTTGCAGCGCGCCGCGCCGAACTGCAGCCAAAGTCGTCACAAGCTCGGGCAGCGAGGTGACAGTTGCCGTCAAAAGCGCCCCGACCAGCGATGCCGATATGCCAAGCCTGTCAGTAAGCGCCGAACCGCTCTGTGCGATCAGCCATCCGGAAAGGCCCATGACCGCCATGAGACCTCCAAATTCGAGCCCTAGCCGCAAGGTCGTCTTCGCCGCGGTCTGCTCGTCTTCATCATCGGGCGTGTCTTCGCGGGTTTCCTTTGTCTTGACCGGACGCCACATCGGTTCTTCTTGAACGGAACGGCAGACGAACAGGCCCGCGATATAGATCACCGGGATAAGGAAGGATGCCGGGTGGATGGCAAGAATTGTGAATTCAGGCGTTACGAGAGCCGCCATGGGGATCAGCAGCAGCAAGACCAGCAGAATCCCCTGGACGATATTCGTGACCTCTGCCGCCGCATGTTCAAGGTTCGCACGCCGGAACATCAGATCGGCGAAAGCCAGAAAAGCGGTCTGTGCCGCGATACCGCCAACGGAATTGGAGAATGCCAACGACGCCCGCCCATCCAATGCGGCGGTAACCGAAACAACAGTACCGGACAAAGACGTCGCCGCGCCAAGAATGACACCACCGACAATTGCCTCGCCAAGACCGGTTCGGTCGGCAAGCTTGTCGGCCAAGCCTGTCATGAAAACGCCGGATACGCAGATCACGCCACCCGCGCAGGCAAAAACCAGCAGGATAATTGCAATGGGCAAGTCTGCCATCATGCGGGATGGCTCTCGGTCGGGTCGGTCAGGTACGCGCGGCGACGGGTCATGCGTTGCGAACGTCTGTCAGAAGATACGGTTCCGACATCAGGTTTCCTGTTTTAGGGACGCGGTCACGTAGTTAACCGAAAGATCGCGCGGGGAAATGCTCCAGCTCCACAACACCGGGTTAAAGACGAATCCCTTGCGATCTACCGGTTCAAGCCCGGCTTTCGTCAACAGGTCGAACAACTCTTCCGGGGTGATGAATTTCGACCAATCATGCGTTCCCCGTGGAAGCCAGCGCATGACGACCTCGGCTCCGAAAATTGCCATAGCATAGGATTTCGGGTTCCGATTGATCGTCGAGCAGATATGCAGCCCGCCGGGTTTCAACAGTTCGCGGCAGGCCGTCAGATAGGCCAGCGGATCGGCGACGTGTTCGACGACTTCCATGTTGAGCACGACATCGAACTGCTCTCCCGAAGCGGCAAGTGCTTCGGCCGTGGTGTTGCGATAGTCGATATCCAGACCTGATTGTTCGGCGTGCACCTGCGCGACCGGTATGTTGCGCTCGGCCGCGTCCGCGCCGACAACCTCGGCCCCCAGCCGCGCCATAGGTTCGGACAGCAGGCCACCGCCGCAGCCGATGTCTAGGATGCGCAAGCCTTTAAAGGGATTCGGCGTTTTCACGTCACGTTCGAATTCCCCCGCGATCTGAGTCGTGATGTAATCCAGTCGACAGGGATTCATCACGTGGAGAGGCTTGAACTTTCCGTTCGGATCCCACCATTCTGCAGCCATGGCTTCGAATTTTGCGACTTCATTTGGGTCTATTGTCGATTGCGACACTTGCATTCCAATCTCTGAATGACCTTTTGTATTCCGGGCAGTATATAGGTCAGTAATGGACAAAAACCCGGATCAAAAGCGTGCAGTTCAATATCTGCACCCCCCGATCGACCCTTTCGATCAGCGGATGCTCGATGTCGGGCAGGGCCACCGGATTTATGTCGAGCAATGTGGCAATCCCAACGGCCTGCCCGTGGTCGTTCTTCATGGTGGCCCCGGCGGCGGATGCAGTCCCGCGATGCGTCGGTATTTCGACCCCGAGGTCTATCGTATCATCCTTTTCGACCAGCGCGGGTGCGGGCGATCAAGACCGCACGCCTCGGTGACGGATAATACCACATGGCACCTCGTCGCGGATATCGAAGCTATCCGCGAAGTTCTTGGTATCGATAAATGGGTTGCTTTTGGCGGTAGCTGGGGTGCGACCCTCGCGCTGATCTATTCCCAGACGCATCCCTCCCGCGTCTGCAATATCGTCCTTCGCGGCGTGTTCCTGATGACAAAGGCAGAACTCGACTGGTTCTACGGCGGCGGCGCTGGGCGTTTCTGGCCGGAAACATGGGCAAGATTCGTCGAGAAAATCCCGCGCGCAGAACGCCATGACATGATCGGCGCCTATCACAAGCGCTTGTTCTCCGGCGACGTGAATGAAGAGGTTCGCTTTGGTCGGGCCTGGTCCGCATGGGAAAATGCGCTGGCCTCAATTCAGTCGACAGGCGCGTCGGGGGAAAGCCCCGGCGAATACGCCCGCGCCTTTGCCCGGCTCGAGAATCACTATTTCATCAACGGTGGTTTCCTTGAATATGACGGGCAGATTCTGTCCCAGATGGACAGGATCGCCGAAATTCCGGGCGTTATCGTTCAGGGCCGGTATGACATGATCTGTCCGCCGCATTCCGCATGGACCTTGTCGGAACTTTGGCCCAACTGTCAGCTCAAGATGGTGCGCAATGCTGGCCATGCCCTTTCGGAACCGGGTATAAGCGCCGAGCTCGTGCGCATCATGGACGACATCGCAAGGAAGGCCCGCTCCAAATGACCCGTATCGACCGTCGTGCCCTGTTTGCATCCGGTGCCGCCGCAGCGCTGCTGGCAGCGACGGGCCTGTCGCCGGACGCGAAACCGACACGCGGGGGACGGCTGCGCGTGGCTGTTTCGCGGGAACACGACCAAGTCACGGAACTGGCGCGCGGCGCGGTTTTCGATACACTTACCGAAGTCGCACCGGATGGCGTTCTGCGCGGTGAGCTCGCCGTTTCATGGCAAAGCGCGAATGACGCACGTAACTGGGAATTCAAGCTTCGTGACGGAGTCGATTTCCACGACGGATCGCGCTTTGACGCTTCCGATGCAGTTGCGTCTCTGCTGTCGCAGGAATGGTTCGCTGACCGCCATATCGCGGCAGTCGAAGCGACCGGTACTTCGACGCTCCGGATCGAATTGCACGAGGCAAATCCACAACTGCCCTTCCTACTGGCGAATCAGTCTCTTTCGATCTGCCCCGCCGATTGCGTCGACTCGGCTATGGCGACAGGGATCGGTACTGGGCTTTATGCAGCGCGGCGCATCGACGAGAACCGGCATTTCCTCGGCGAACGTGTCCCGTCGCATTACAAGGACGGGCAGGCTGGGTGGCTGGACGCAATTGATGTGATCGCTATTTCGGACCCGTCGGTCCGTGCCGAGGCGCTGCGTGACGGTTTTGTCGATGTGGCCGAGCTTCCGGCCCCGGACGGTGTCTTGAATCGGGGCGACTTCGCTTATCATCCATCGTCGCAGAACATTGCCATCGCGGCGCGACGAGGCGTCGGAATGCCCCGCGTGATCGGCGCCCGTGGCGCTCTGGATGATGGTCGGCTGGCCGAACGCTGGTGGATCGCCTAGGCGCTTTCCGTTTTCACCCTTGCAGACTCGGGCCATCCTGCGTATATCCCCTCTCAACAGCGGCGCGGCAGGCTCTGGCCTGACGCTCCACCGGAGAAGTGTAACGGGCCGCGCGCCCGTTTTTTTGTTTTTGGACACGTATGACCAACGATCTCATCGCAAAGGCCGCCATCGACCGACGCATGGCGGAAATCATCACACCGGTGATCGAGGACCTTGGCTTCGAACTGGTCCGGGTGCGCCTGATGTCGGGCAAGACGACTGTCTTGCAGATCATGGCGGACAAGCCCGGCGGCGGCATCGAGGTCGACGACTGCGCCGAAATATCGAATTCGGTCAGCGCGATCCTTGATGTCGAAGACCCGATCCTCGACGAATATACGCTGGAAGTTTCCAGCCCCGGAATTGACAGGCCGTTGACGCGTCTTAAGGATTTCGATGCCTATGAAGGCTACGAAGCCAAGATCGAGACGGCAGAACTGATCGATGGCCGCCGCCGCTTCAAAGGCATGCTTGCCGGCGTTGACGGGGACGAGGTGCTGATCAACGTGGACGAAGGCACCATAGGCCTGAAATTTGACTGGCTCAGCGACGCAAAGCTGGTGCTCAGCGATGATCTGATCAAGGAAATGCTGCGCCAGCGCAAGGCGGCTGGCACGCTTCCCGAAGATCTGGACCAGGACGCATTTGACGAAATCGAGACTGAGAGCTCACCCGAGGAGAACAGATAAATGGCTATCACCTCTGCAAACCAGCTGGAGCTGTTGCAAACCGCCGAGGCCGTCGCCCGCGAAAAGATGATCGATCCCGGTCTGGTGATCGAAGCGATGGAAGAAAGCCTCGCCCGCGCTGCCAAGAGCCGTTACGGCGCAGAGATGGACATTCGGGTTTCGATTGACCGTAAGACCGGTCGTGCGACCTTTACCCGTGTGCGCACCGTGGTCGAGGATGAAGAGCTTGAAAACTACCAGTCCGAATTCACTGTCGCGCAGGCCAAGCAATACATGGCCGATCCACAGATCGGCGACACTTTCGTAGAAGAAGTGCCCCCAGTCGAAATGGGCCGGATCGCAGCGCAATCCGCAAAGCAGGTGATTCTTCAGAAAGTGCGCGAAGCCGAGCGTGACCGTCAGTACGAAGAATTCAAGGATCGCGCGGGTACCATCATCAACGGTCTCGTCAAGCGCGAGGAATACGGCAACGTCATCGTCGATGTGGGCGCGGGCGAAGGCATTCTGCGCCGCAACGAAAAGATCGGTCGCGAAAGCTACCGTCCGAACGACCGCATCCGCTGCTACGTCAAGGATGTGCGGCGCGAACCGCGTGGCCCGCAGATCTTCCTGAGCCGAACCGCTCCGGAATTCATGGCCGAGTTGTTCAAGATGGAAGTGCCGGAAATCTACGACGGTATCATCGAGATCAAGGCCGTGGCCCGTGACCCGGGTTCGCGCGCAAAGATTGCGGTGATCTCTTACGATGGTTCCATTGACCCCGTTGGCGCCTGCGTCGGTATGCGCGGCAGCCGTGTTCAGGCCGTTGTGAACGAGCTTCAGGGCGAAAAGATCGACATCATTCCGTGGAATGAGGACCAGCCGACTTTCCTCGTCAACGCGCTCCAGCCCGCCGAGGTCTCCAAGGTGGTTCTCGACGAAGAAGCCGAGCGTATCGAGGTTGTTGTGCCGGAAGAGCAGCTTTCGCTTGCCATCGGTCGTCGCGGTCAGAACGTGCGTCTGGCCAGCCAGCTGACTGGTCTCGACATCGACATCATGACCGAGGAAGAAGAATCCGCCCGTCGTCAGGCCGAATTCGAACAGCGTACCAAACTGTTCATGGATACGCTGGATCTCGACGAATTCTTCGCCCAGCTTCTGGTTTCCGAGGGTTTCACCAACCTCGAGGAAGTCGCCTATGTGGAATTGGATGAACTTCTCGTCATCGATGGCGTGGACGAAGATACGGCTGCCGAGCTTCAGGCACGTGCGGCGGAATACCTCGATGCGCAGAACAAAGCGGCGCTTGAAAACGCCCGTGCACTGGGAGTTGAGGACAGCCTGGTTGAATTCGAGGGTCTGACACCCCAAATGATCGAAGCACTGGCCAAGGACGGTGTGAAGACGCTTGAAGATTTTGCCACCTGTGCTGACTGGGAACTGGCCGGTGGCTGGACCACGGTCGACGGCGAGCGAACCAAGGACGACGGTATTCTGGAACCCTTCGAGGTTTCGCTCGAAGAAGCGCAGAACATGGTGATGACAGCCCGTATCCAGCTTGGCTGGGTCGATCCGGCGGAACTCGAATCCGATGAGGAAGAGGTCTCCGACGAATCCGAAGTAGAAGTCACCACGGAGGCCGGGGCCTGATAGGGGCCCGGAGGTCGCTGGATGAGCCGCGGAGGCATCTCTAAAGATCGCGATGGCGATCCCGAACGCAAATGCATTGCGACCGGAGAGGTGCAGCCAAAGAACGGTCTGATCCGGTTCGTTGCCGGTCCCGAAGGCCAGCTCGTGCCGGATATTCTGGGTAAATTGCCCGGCCGCGGAACTTATGTTGCGGCTGACCGGGCGGCTTTGGAAAAGGCCGTGAACAAGAAATTGTTCGCCCGCAGTCTGAAAGGGCCGGTCACGGTTCCCGACGGGCTCGTGGACGAAGTCGAAAGCCAGCTTGCGCGCCGGGTGATCGATTTGATCAGCCTTGCTCGCAAATCCGGCCACGCTGTGGCCGGATATGAAAAGGTCAAGGATTGGCTGGCAAAAGAAGAAGCAGAAATCCTGATCCAGGCCGTTGATGGCTCGGGTCGGGGAAAGTCGAAACTCAGCACGCCGCATTTCGGCCGATACATCGGCTGGCTTACGTCGAATGAGCTGGGGATGGCTTTTGGACGTGAAACTGTGATACATGCGGCCCTCGCCTCTGGTGGACTCAGCCATCGTGTTGTAGAGGATGCGCAAAGACTGCGCGGAGTGCGCGAAGCGGAGAGCGGCAAGGGCCGCTCGGAAGGAAAAAGAGCTTAATGAGCGATACTGACGGCAAAAAGACATTGGGTCTGCGTGGGGGGTCCCGTCCGGGGAACGTGAAACAGAGTTTCAGCCACGGTCGGACCAAGAATGTCGTTGTGGAAACCAAGCGCAAGCGCGTTGTGGTTCCCAAGCCGGGCGCCGCCAATAAGGCGACTGGCGCGGCGACGTCTCCCTCGGCAGATCCTTCCCGCCGTCCGGCGGGTATCTCTGATGCCGAGATGGAACGCCGGATGAAAGCGTTGCAGGCTGCCAAGGCCCGCGAAGCAGAAGAAGAAGCGCAGCGGATCGCCGAGGAAAAGGCGCGCGAAGAAGAACGCGATCGCCGCCGCGCCGAAGCGGAAGCGAAAGAGCGCGAAGAGCGTGAACGCGAAGAGGCGCTGAAAGCCAAGGCCGAGGAAGAAGAACGTGCCAAGCGCGAGGCTGAAGAGGCTGCGCGCCGTGCCGCCGCGCCGCAGGAAGCGCCCGAAGCGCCGGCTGCTGCCGATGCGCCGCGTTCGTCCAAATCCGCGCCCGCAGCTTCGCCGCGCAAGGCAGACGCCGACCGCGACCGCGAACAGCGTTCAAATCGTGGCAAGGGCCGCGACGACAACCGCCGTTCTGGCAAGCTCACGCTGAATCAGGCGCTGACCGGCGGCGAAGGTGGTCGCCAGCGGTCGATGGCCGCGATGAAGCGCAAGCAGGAACGCGCCCGTCAGAAAGCGATGGGTGGCAATGTCGAGCGTGAAAAGGTCGTACGTGACGTTCAGGTGCCCGAAGCGATTGTCGTTTCGGAACTGGCCAACCGTATGGCTGAACGCGTCGGCGAAGTCGTCAAGGCGCTGATGCAGAACGGTATGATGGTCACGCAGAACCAGACCATCGACGCAGATACGGCGGAATTGATCGTCGAGGAATTCGGCCACAAGGTCGTCCGTGTTTCCGACTCCGACGTCGAACAGGTTATCGCACAGGTCGAGGATGACGAAAGCGCGTTCCAGTCGCGTCCCCCGGTCATTACCATCATGGGCCACGTTGACCACGGCAAGACCTCGCTGCTGGACGCAATCCGTAACGCCAAGGTTGTTGCCGGCGAAGCAGGCGGGATCACCCAGCACATCGGCGCCTACCAGGTGAAGACCGATGGCGGTCAGCTGTTGACCTTCCTCGACACGCCCGGCCACGCCGCCTTTACCTCGATGCGCTCTCGCGGTGCTCAGGTGACTGATATCGTTGTGCTTGTTGTGGCTGCGGACGACGCCGTGATGCCGCAGACGATCGAAGCGATCAACCACGCCAAGGCGGCAAAGGTGCCGATGATCGTGGCGATCAACAAGATCGACAAACCCTCTGCGGACCCGGACAAGGTACGTACGGACCTGCTCCATCACGAAGTCATAGTAGAAAAGATGTCCGGCGATGTTCAGGACGTCGAAGTCTCGGCGATTTCCGGTCAGGGTCTCGACGATCTGCTCGAAGCCATCGCGCTTCAAGCGGAACTGCTCGAACTCAAGGCGAACCCCGATCGTGCCGCCCAAGGCGCCGTAATCGAGGCGCAGCTTGACGTTGGCCGTGGTCCCGTTGCCACCGTTCTCGTCCAGACCGGTACCCTGCGCCAAGGCGACATTTTCGTCGTAGGCGAGCAATGGGGTAAGGTCCGCGCGATGGAGAACGACAAGGGCGAGCGCGTCAAAGAAGCCGGTCCTTCGGTTCCGGTGGAGGTGCTTGGTCTTAACGGTACTCCCGAAGCGGGCGACGTTCTGAACGTGGTGGAAACCGAAGCGCAGGCGCGCGAAATCGCCGAATATCGTGAAAAAGCCGCCAAGGACAAACGGGCCGCTGCCGGTGCTGCCACGACGCTGGAACAGCTGATGGCGAACGCCAAGGCGAACGAAAACGTGTCCGAGCTGCCCATCCTCGTCAAAGCAGATGTGCAGGGTTCTGCCGAAGCCATCGTTCAGGCAATGGAAAAGATCGGCAACGACGAAGTACGCGTTCGTGTTCTGCACTCCGGTGTCGGCGCGATTACGGAAACCGATGTCGGCCTTGCCGAAGCATCAGGTGCGCCGATCATGGGTTTCAACGTGCGTGCAAACGCCTCTGCGCGTAACACCGCGAACCAGAAGGGCGTCGAGATCCGCTACTATTCGGTGATCTACGACCTTGTGGACGATGTGAAAAAGGCGGCAAGCGGTCTGCTTTCTGCAGAGATCCGCGAAAAGTTCATCGGTTATGCCGAGATCAAGGAAGTCTTCAAGGTTACCGGCGTCGGCAAGGTTGCCGGGTGTCTGGTTACCGAGGGTGTTGCCCGTCGCTCCGCTGGCGTTCGCCTGCTGCGCGACAACGTGGTTATCCACGAAGGTACGCTCAAGACGCTCAAGCGCTTCAAGGACGAAGTGTCCGAAGTACAATCTGGTCAGGAATGTGGTATGGCCTTTGAAAATTACGACGATATCCGCCCCGCGGATGTGATCGAAATTTTCGAGCGCGAGGAAGTCACGCGGGTGCTGGATTAATCCGGCACCTCGCTCAGGCGAAGTACCCAAACATAGAAAAAAAAGGCACGGTTTTCCCCAAACCGTGCCTTTTTCGTCTTTCGTGAGTAGCGAAATTACGCGGCGGTGCTCACCGGTTTACCGGTATAAATCGTCTTTCCGTCGCGAACGACAATTTTGCCGTTCGGAAGTGTGCGGACGAACATGCCCTGAATAGATATGGACGTCCCGATCGTGATAGTACGCAACATGTGATGTTCTCCCCAAAAGAAACATGCCCCGAAATGTAACAAAATTGTATTGTCAAACGATTATGTAAGCGAGTGATTTCTTGGGGTGTTTTTGTGGAAATATTAGGCTAACAAGATTAATATTGTCCTAAAATCGTGCACGATGTCTTCTTTGCCACGGATAATCGTACGCTTCCCTAAAGTAAGTCTCTCAAAACGGGAATCAGTGGCAGGTCCGCTTCCGGCATCGGATAGCTTTTTAGATCCTGCGCCCGGACCCATTTAAGTGCCTGATTTTCCCGGGACCGGGGTATTCCCTGCCACTTTCGACACACGAAAAGCGGCATAAGCAGATGAAAATCATCATATTTATGGCTGGCAAAGGTCAGCGGAGCGAGGCAGGAGGCCCAGGTATCGATGCCCAGTTCCTCCTGCATCTCACGAATCAGGGCTTCTTCGGGGGTTTCTCCGGGTTCGACCTTGCCACCGGGAAACTCCCACAGTCCGGCCATCGCCTTGCCTTCTGGTCTCTGAGCGATAAGAATGCGCCCATCGGGGTCAACAAGAGCGACGGCGGAAACCAGAACAGATTTCATCTGTCAGGACCGGTAATCGGCGTTGATGTCGATGTAGCCGTGCGTCAGATCGCAGGTCCAGACTGTCGACGTGCCGTCGCCGATACCCAGATCCACGCGTATTAGCAGTTCCTGCTGTTTCATGTGGGCGGCTGCGTCGGCCTCGACATAGTCGGGATTGACCCAGCCGTTTTCCGCCACCAGCACGTCACCGAACCAGATGCTCAGCTTGTCCCGGTCGGCCGCGGCACCGGATTTGCCTATCGCCATCACGACGCGCCCCCAGTTCGGGTCTTCCCCGGCGATCGCCGTCTTGACCAGTGGCGAATTGGCAATTGCCATGGCATGCGTTTTGGCGTCAGCATCGTTTGCCGCGCCCGAAATCTGGATCTCGACGAACTTGGTTGCCCCCTCGCCGTCGCGAACCACCTGATGCGACAGATCCAGCATGACCTCGTGCAACGCTGTTTGGAATTCCCCATTCCCGGTGGCATCAACCCCCGATGCACCGGTCGCGCAGAGCATCAAGCTGTCCGAGGTCGAGGTATCGCTGTCGACCGTAATGCAATTGAATGTTCGGTCGGTCAGCTTGGAAAGCATGCCCTGCAAGGCACCTTGTTCAACCTTTGCATCGGTAAAGATGTACACAAGCATCGTCGCCATATCGGGCGCGATCATGCCCGAACCCTTGGCGATTCCCGCGATACTCACGGTTTTGCCGTCAATTTCGACCTGACGACTGCACCCTTTCGGGAAGGTATCCGTTGTCATGATCGCCCGCGCCGCGTCGGAAATGCCTTCGGGAATCAATGCGGTCTTGAGCGCGTCGAGCTTGGCGATGATCCGGTCGTGCGGCAATGGCTCGCCAATCACGCCTGTCGAGGCTGTAAAGACGCGGGCCTCGGGCACACCGGCGATCTCGCCTGTCGCTCTCGTGAGCTCTGCAACAGACATTTGCCCGCGCTGCCCGGTGAACGCGTTGGAATTGCCTGAGTTCACCAGGATGGCGGCACCCGGTTCCGGATCGCCGCCCAGTTTCGACTGACAGTCCAGAACCGGCGCCGAGCGCGTGGCCGACCGGGTAAAAACCCCGGCGACCGACGTGCCGGGATCCAGTACCGCCAGCATGACGTCTGTACGTCCCTGATAGCGGACCCCCGCCGCAACCGATGCAAAACGAACCCCGTCAATGACGGGAAGATCGGGGAAAGAAGCCGGTGCCAGCGGCGATACGGCAAGGGTCTTGGCCATAGGGTCAGTTCCGAATCATCTCGAGGTCAGTAATCATCTGCGGATCGAACCCTTCGACTTCGGGCCTTTCCACGTTGGCTGCATTGGTAATCTCTTCGATGCGTTTCTCAACCGCTTTCTGACGCAGCTCGGTCGCGATCTCGACCTGTACCTCTTCCAGCGGCGGTGCATCGGCCTGACGGGTCTCGTTCAGCTTGATGACGTGCCAGCCGAACTGGGTCTGCACCGGTTCCGACACATCGCCGGCTTCAAGCGCGACCACGGCCGCTTCGAACTCGGGCACCATCGCGCCTTCACCAAACCAGCCCAGCGATCCCCCGTTCGGGCCGGATGGGCCGGTGGATTTTTCTTCGGCAGTCTTGGCAAAGTCCGCGCCGCCCATGATTTCTTCGCGGATCGCGTTCGCTTCTTCCTCGGTTTCCACGAGAATATGCGATGCGTTGTATTCAGTGCCGCCGACACCATCGCTATAACGAGAATCGTATTCTGCCTGAATATCGGCATCGCTCACCGCGTCGCGCATGATGCTTTCGATCTTGTCTCCCGCCAAAAGCGAGCGACGCTCATTGTCGAGCGACAGGGCGACATGTCTCGGCAGGTCGCCCTCGTGTTCTTGTTCCAGTGCGGATTGCTGGATGAGCTGGTTGATGATCGCCGGGTAAAGCTGCTCGGGCGGCACCTGTTGGTACTGCTGCGGTAGGCTGGCAAAAGCGATGATGACATGACCCAGAGTGATTTCCTGATCGTTCACCCGCGCCACGACTGTATCCGCCGATGGTTCGGCGCTGGATACCGTCGGGAGTGCCAGGCTGACGGCGAAAGCCGCTGCAGGCAGAAATGTGAGACGTTTAAGCATTGAAATCATCCTATTCGCGTTGACGCGACGGGGCGCGCCGTTGACACTGTATGGCCTGCCCCTTACATCGCCTTGTGGCCTTGGCAGGACCTGCGTCCCTTTTACCTATGGGTTGCGCGAAGGGCGGGCAAGCCTGCGAAAATTACGAATATGTCAGATCGGCTGGAGAGCAAATGCTGGGTATCGGAACTATCGCCAAAAAGGTGTTCGGAACACCGAACGACCGAAAGATCAAGGCGACGCGCCCACTGGTCGCACAGATCAACGCTCTCGAACCTGAATTCGAGAAGCTCACCGATGACGGTCTGAAGGAAAAAACGCAGGAGCTGGCGGAAAAGGCCCGCAACGGTACCTCGCTTGACGACCTGCTGCCCGAAGCATTCGCCAACTGCCGCGAAGCCGCCCGCCGCGCGCTGGGCCTGCGCGCCTTCGACACCCAGCTCATGGGCGCGATCTTTCTGCATCAGGGGAATATCGCTGAACAGAAGACGGGTGAAGGCAAGACGCTGACTGCGACCTTTGCTGCCTATCTCAACGCGCTTGTCGGCAAGGGCGTGCACGTGGTGACGGTCAACGAATACCTCGCCAAGCGTGACTCTGAATGGATGGGCAAGGTCTTTGCGGCGCTGGGCATGACCACGGGCGTGATCTGGTCCGACATGCCGAACGATGCCAAGCTGGCGGCCTACCAGTCGGACATCACCTACGGCACCAATAACGAATTCGGCTTCGACTACCTCCGCGACAACATGAAATCCGAACTGTCGCAGGTTTTCCAAAAGCAGCACTACTACGCGATCGTTGACGAAGTCGACAGTATCCTGATCGACGAGGCACGGACTCCGCTGATCATTTCCGGCCCCTCGCAGGACCGGTCCGAGCTTTACAAGACCATCGATGCCTTCATCCCTATGCTGACGGATGAGCATTTCACGCTCGACGAAAAGACGCGGAACGTCACCTTCACCGACGAAGGCAACGAATTCCTCGAAGAACAGCTGACCGCCCGTGGCCTGCTTGAAGAGGGCCATTCGCTCTATGACCCGGAAAGCACGACCATCGTGCACCACGTCAACCAGGGTCTTCGGGCGCACAAGCTGTTCCAGAAAGACAAGGACTACATGGTGCGCGACGGTCAGGTCGTGCTGGTGGATGAATTCACCGGCCGCATGATGGCCGGCCGCCGCCTTTCCGATGGTCTGCACCAGGCCATCGAGGCCAAGGAAGACGTCCAGATCCAGCCGGAAAACGTGACCATGGCATCGGTCACCTTCCAGAATTACTTCCGTCTTTATGACAAGCTGTCCGGCATGACCGGTACGGCAACCACCGAAGCCGAAGAATTCATGGAAATCTACCGGCTTGGCGTGGTCGAAGTGCCGACCAACCTGCCGATTGCCCGTGTTGACGAAGACGATCAGGTCTATCGCACGGTGCGCGAAAAATACGACGCGATCATCAAAGAAGCCAAGAAGGCCCATGAAAAGGGCCAGCCGGTTCTGATCGGGACGACCTCGATCGAGAAATCCGAGGTGCTGAGCCAGCTTCTTACCAAGGAAGGCATCAAGCACAACGTCCTGAACGCGCGTCAGCACGAACAGGAAGCCCAGATCGTTGGAGACGCGGGCAAGCTGGGCGCGGTGACCATCGCCACGAACATGGCCGGACGCGGCACCGACATCCAGCTTGGCGGCAACATCGACATCAAGGTGCTTGAGGCGATGGAGGCCAACCCCGACGCCGACCCGGAAGCGCTGCGCAAGGCCGAGGAAGCCAAGCACGCCGAGGAAAAGAAGAAGGTGCTGGAGGCGGGTGGTCTTTACGTCATGGCCTCGGAACGGCACGAAAGCCGCCGGATCGATAACCAGCTGCGCGGCCGTTCGGGCCGTCAGGGTGACCCGGGCCGTACCTCTTTCTATCTCTCGCTCGAAGATGACTTGATGCGGATTTTCGGCTCGGAGCGGCTCGAGAAAGTGCTGACCACCCTCGGCCTGAAAGAAGGCGAGGCGATCATCCATCCCTGGGTCAACAAATCACTCGAACGCGCGCAGGCCAAGGTCGAAGGCCGCAACTTTGATATCCGAAAGCAGCTGCTGAAATTCGACGACGTCATGAATGAGCAGCGCAAGGTCATCTTTGGCCAGCGCCGCGAGATCATGGAGGCCGCCGATCTGTCCGAGATCGCGCAGGATATGCGCCACGAAGTCATCGACGATCTGGTCGATGCGCATATGCCGCCCAAGACCTATGCAGATCAGTGGGATATGCAGGGCCTCTATGCTCAAGTCATCGAGAAGCTGGGAATTGACGTTCCGGTCATCGAATGGGCCGAAGAAGACGGCGTCGACGACGAACAGATACGCGAGCGGCTTCAGAAAGCCTCGGACGAAAACATGGCCAAGAAGGCCGTGGAATTCGGCCCCGAGAACATGCGCAATATCGAAAAGCAGATCCTGCTTCAGACCATCGACGCCAAGTGGCGCGAGCATCTGCTGACGCTTGAACACCTGCGGTCGGTCGTCGGTTTCCGTGGCTATGCGCAGCGTGATCCGCTCAACGAATACAAAAACGAAAGCTTCCAGCTGTTCGAGAACATGCTTGACAGTCTGCGCGAAACCGTCACGCAGAACCTGTCGAACCTCAAGATGCCGACCGAGGACGAGCAGCGCCAGATGATGGCGCAGTTCCTCGCTCAGAACCCGGAGATGCGTCAGCGCGCCGAAGCCGAAGGTCAGGTCGCGGCCCAGCCGCAGCAGGCCGAAACCGAGGTCGCCGAGGCTAAACCGGGTTTCGATGAAAATGACCCCACAACATGGGGCAATCCCGGTCGTAACGAAAAATGCCCCTGCGGCAGCGGGCTCAAGTTCAAGCACTGCCACGGCAAGATCACCTGACTTTGCGCCAGAATGACTCCTAAACGCGGCCACAAGTTGGCCGCGTTTTGCGTTCAGACAGCTCTGTAACCACTGGTTCGGAGACTCGAATGAGCAAGCTACGACTGATCGCAACGACGGCGGGCACCCTCGGCTGCGCCTTTGCCATTGGCCTTTTCATGCAGTCCGCCGGACCCGTGAAACAAAAGGCTCTCGGTCTCAAGTCACCGGAAATCAAGCAGGCCGAATTGTCGTCCACCGACCCAAGGCTCACTTGGGATATCTGCACCACTGATGATCCGGTGATCGTGGATGGCATGCCGCTCGAGGTTACGGGGATTGAGCTCACGTCAATGAGCATGGATCACGATGAGATGGGAGAAGAACTTCTCTCTCATCCGGAGAGTTACAATATTTCAAAGCCTCCTTCGCTGGTCGAACTGGCTGAGGCCGACACCCCGTTTCGCGGATGTGAAATTCAGGTCAGCGCAAAGCCAGTAGAACCGGCAAGCGTTGCGCTCGACATTGCCGCGCCCTGCAATCCCAACGAACGGATCAGCCTGCACCACATGGGCATGATCGTGACCGAAAGCACCTCGGACGAGGGGAGGCTTCAGGTGACGATCCCCGCGCTTTCGCAAAAGGCGGTTTTCATGATCGTGCCGGACACCAATGGCGCCGTGGTGGCGACGGCGAAGGTGCCGAGTCTTGCGGAATATGACCGGGTCGCGCTGCAATGGGTAGGCAACGGCGGTTTCCAGATCCACGCCCGCGAATTCGGTGCCGATTATGGTTCGGCTGGGCATGTCTGGGCCGAAAGCTCCTCTCCTGCTGGCGAGGAAGGTGGTCGGGTCTCGCGCCTTGGCGATCCGACGCTTGCCGATGCCAATCTCGCGGAAATCTATACCTTCCCCAAGTCGCGTTCTAAAAAAGTCGGGACCATTGCCCTGACCGTCGAAGCAGAGGTGACCGAGAAAAACTGTGGCCGTGACATTGCTGCCCAGTCCATCGAGTTGAGGGATGCGGATTTGCCACGAACCCAAGATCTTGTGCTTTCCGTACCTGAATGTTCGTCGGTGGGGGATTTTCTGGTGTTGAATAATCTGATTGATGACCTGAAAATCGCGGCCAGATAAGCCGCGCAACAGACAGGTATCAATCGATGGCATTGCTTCGTGCGGCGTTCTGCGCCGCACTTGTCCTTTTGGGAACGACCCTTGCGGCTCAGGACATCACCCTGACGTCGCGCGACGGCGAGATCGAAATCTCCGGCAGGTTCCTTGGCTATGATGGCGAATTCTATCGCATCGATAGCAAGTTCGGCGAACTGACGCTGGACGGCTCCGGCGTGCTTTGCGAGGGGCCGGCTTGTCCGAACCTGTCTGATTATGTCGCTAGTATTTCGTTCTCCGGTGCGTCTGCGATGGCTTCGGTTCTGATGCCGTCGCTGGTCGAAGGCTTTGCGCTGCGCAACGGCTATTCGGTGGAACGTCGCGATGTGGATTCCCACCATCTGGTTGTGGAACTGTCCGAGCAGGGGAAGCTGGCCGCCCGCTTCCTGTTTCGCAGCACCAATACGGACGAAGGCTTTGCCGATCTTCTCGCCAACGAGGCCGATATCGTCATGGCGCTGCGGGAAGTGCGACCGGATGAAAGCCGTCGTGCGTTTGAGGCAGGTTTGGGCGATCTTGGCACACCTGCCCGCAATCGGGTTCTGGCGCTGGATGCCATGGTGCCGGTCGTGGCTGCAGATAACCCGCTTGGCATGATTTCGACGCCGGCGCTGGCGCAGGTTTTTGCCGGAGAGATCACCAACTGGACCGAGCTTGGCGGACCTGACGCACCGATTTCCGCACATCTGGTGGTTGCCGGTTCCGGGCTGGCGCAGGCTGCCGAGGACTATCTGCTTGGACCGGCCGGGCTGACGCTTGCGCCTGATGTAACGCTCCACGACAGCGGTAGCGATATGGTGGATGCGGTAACTGCCGATCCGTTTTCTATCGGGCTTGCCAGCCACGCAGAGACCGGCACGGCGCGGGTACTGACCCTGACCGGTGGTTGTGGGCATCGTCTTGCTGCCTCGCGCCAGACGATAAAGACCGAGGACTATCCTCTTACGACACCGATGTTTCTGTACCTCCCGGCGCGTCGTCTGCCCAAGATCGGGCGCGAGTTCATGGGATACCTGCGGTCGAACATGGCGCAGAACGTGATCCGTCGAGTGGGGCTTGTGGATCAGGCGCCAGAAACCATCGGGTTGCAGGCGCAGGGCGACCGGTTTGCCAATGCGATACTGGCTGCCGGTGACGAGGTGCCGCTTGCCGAATTGCAGCGGATGGTGGGGTTTTTCATGCCGATGCAACGCCTGACACATTCCTTCCGGTTCGAAACAGGATCGACGCGCCCGGATGCCCAGTCGCGCACAAATATCGATCTGCTGGCACAGGCCATTGAGGCGGGGGAGTTCGACGGACGCAGGCTTGTTTTTGTCGGTTTCAGTGATGGTGACGGCCCGGCCTCGGCCAATCTGCGGATCGCCCGTGCGCGGGCCAAGGCCATTCAGGGCGCTGTCCTTCGCAAGGCGCAGGCAGCCGATCCCGGTCGCGTCGAGGTGCATATCGAAGCTTTTGGCGAGGCGCTGCCGATGGCCTGCGACGACAGCGAATGGGGGCGCAAGGTCAATCGCCGCGTCGAAGTCTGGGTGCGATAAGCTACTGGCAACGCTCGCAGATACCCTCAGATCAGCGCTTCGCTTCGAAAGCTCAGTTCGCGCGATTTCCCGATGATCAGGTGGTCATGCAGCGTCAGCCCAAGCGCGTCGCAGGCCAGCTTGACCTGGTTGGTCATGGCAATATCCGCCTCGGAAGGGGTTGGGTCGCCGGAGGGGTGGTTATGCACAAGGATCAGCGCGGCGGCGTTCAGTTCAAGCGCGCGCTTCGCGACCTCGCGCGGGTAGACCGGCACGTGATCTACCGTGCCCTTGGCCTGTTCCTCATCTGCGATCAGCACGTTCTTACGGTCGAGAAACAGTACCCGGAACTGTTCGGTTTCGCGGTGGGCCATGGTCGTATGGCAATAGTCCAGAACCGCGTCCCAGCTTGAAATAACTTGCTGCTGCAAGACCTTGGAGCGGGCCATACGTTGGGCGGCGGCCTCGACGACCTTGAGATCGGTGATGACTTGTTCACCGACACCGTTCACCTGCAAGAGCCGCTCGGGCGGGGCAGCAAGGACGCGATTGAAGTCGCCGAAAGTATCCAGCAGCGCCCGTGCGAGCGGTTTGGTGTCCTTGCGCGGGATCGATCTGAACAGCAGCAGTTCGAGCAGTTCGTAATCCGGCATCGCGGTGGCGCCGCCGCTGCGAAAACGTTCCCGCAGGCGTGTACGGTGGTCTGCGATATAAGAAGGCAGCCTGCCAATTGGCAAAGGCGTCGTTGGCGCCTCATCCGCGTCGAACAATGACGGCGCAACTTCGTTGAAGGAACGTTCTCGGGCCATGCTGCGAGGGTGCGTCTACTTGGTTAAAGAACTATTAAAAGAAAGTTCTACAACCAAAGGTAGATCGCTGCAATGGGGGGTGATATCCGTACACAACCCTTGCACCCCCTGTACACCGCCGCAGCGCAGCATCGGCAGGTCAAAAAAGGGGCCGGTGTCGAACCGGCCCCTGTTGTTTCAGCCCTTCATTCCGTCCCAGAAGGATTTCACGGAGGAGAAGAAGGATTTCGATTCCGGGTTGTTGTCCTCGCTCAACTCATCGAATTCGCGCAAGAGATCCTTTTGCTTGGTCGTGAGGTTGACCGGGGTTTCGACGGCGAGTTCGATGAACATGTCGCCCGCGCCACCGCCGCGCAGGGCCGGCATGCCCTTGCCACGCAGACGCATCTGGCGACCCGACTGGCTACCGGCAGGGATCTGCACCCGGCCACGGCCGCCGTCAATGGTCGGCACTTCGATAGCGCCGCCAAGCGCGGCCTTGGTCATGCTGACAGGCACCCGGCAATGCAGGTTCATGCCGTCGCGTTCGAACAGGTCATGGGCCGCGACCTCGACAAAGATATAGAGATCGCCCGGAGGACCACCGCGCATCCCGGCCTCACCCTCTCCGGCAAGGCGGATGCGGGTGCCGGTTTCGACACCAGCGGGGATGTTCACATTGAGCGCGCGGTTCTTTTCGACCCGGCCGGCACCGCCGCAGGCTTTACAGGGATTCTTGATGATCTGGCCCAGACCCGAGCAGGTCGGGCAGGTGCGTTCGACGGTGAAAAAGCCCTGCTGCGCGCGTACCTTGCCCATGCCCGAACAGGTGGGGCAGGTGGTCGGTTCGACACCGCCCTCGGCGCCGGAGCCCTCGCATGAGCCGCAGGGGACTGCCGTGGGGACGTTGATCGTCTTTTGCATGCCTGAATAGGCATCGTCGAGCGAGACACGTAGGTTGTAGCGCAGGTCGGATCCGCGCGCCGCGCGACGTCCGCCGCCACCGGCGCGTCCGCCGCCCATGAAGTCACCAAAGAGGTCGTCGAACACGTCGGAGAATGCCGAGGAGAAATCCCCTCCGTGTCCGGGACGAGCGCCGCCCCGTCCGCCACCCATGCCGCCTTCGAAGGCCGCGTGGCCGAAACGGTCATAGGCCGCTTTTTTCTCGGCGTCTTTCAGGATTTCATAAGCTTCGTTCGCCTCTTTGAACTTGGCTTCGGAATCCGGGTTGTCGGCGTTGCGGTCCGGGTGAAATTCCTTGGCCTTCTTGCGATAGGCCTTTTTGATCTCGTCCGCGGAAGCGCCTTTGGCAACGCCAAGTACGTCATAGAAATCACGTTTTGACATCGTTTATTACCTCTCTCCCGGAACGTGTTGGGCCGGCCCGGAGACCGGACCGGCCCAATATTGGTTCCGGATTTATGCCTTAGGCACGCTTGTCGTCATCCAGATCTTCAAAGTCCGCATCGACGATGTCGTCGTCGCCACCCATGTCGGCCGCCTTGGGTTCTTCACCCTCGGTTTCCTGGCTGGCCTTGTAGATCGCTTCGCCGAGTTTCATCGCGGCTTCGGTCACGTTCTGGATGCCGGACTTGATCTTGTCGGCATTGTCGGTTTCCAGCTCGTCCTTGAGCGCGGCGATGGCGAGCTCGATCGCCTCGATCGTGGTCGGGTCGACCTTGTCGGAATGCTCTTCCATCGACTTTTCGGTCGAGTGGATAAGGCTTTCCGCCTGGTTCTTGGCATCGACCAGCTCGCGACGGGTCTTGTCCGCCTCGGCGTTTTCCTCGGCGTCCTTAACCATCTTTTCGATGTCGTCCTCGGACAGACCACCAGAAGCCTGGATCGTGATCTTCTGCTCTTTGCCGGTGCCTTTGTCCATGGCGCCGACCGACACGATACCGTTGGCGTCAATGTCAAAGGTCACTTCGATCTGCGGCATGCCGCGCGGTGCCGGGGGGATGTTTTCAAGGTTGAACTGGCCGAGGATCTTGTTGTCGGCTGCCATTTCACGTTCACCCTGGAAAACCCGGATGGTCACGGCGTTCTGGTTGTCTTCCGCGGTCGAGAAGATCTGGCTCTTCTTCGTCGGGATCGTGGTGTTGCGGTCGATCAGGCGGGTGAACACGCCACCCAACGTTTCGATACCGAGCGACAGCGGGGTCACGTCGAGCAGGACAACGTCCTTGACGTCACCTTGCAGAACACCGGCCTGAATGGCGGCACCAAGAGCAACGACCTCGTCCGGGTTCACGCCCTTGTGGGGCTCTTTCCCGAAGAACTTGGTCACTTCCTCGATCACCTTGGGCATACGGGTCATACCGCCGACGAGAACGACTTCGTCCACGTCCGAGGTCGACAGACCGGCATCCTTCAGCGCGGCCTGACACGGCTTCATCGACGCCTTGATCAGGTCGGCCACGAGGCTTTCCAGCTTGGCGCGGGTCAGCTTCATGACCATGTGCAGCGGCTGACCATTGGAGCCCATCGAGATGAACGGCTGGTTGATCTCGGTCTGGGAGGAGCTGGACAGTTCGATCTTGGCCTTTTCAGCAGCCTCTTTCAGACGCTGAAGCGCCATCTTGTCCTTGGTCAGATCGACGTTGTTCTCTTTCTTGAACTCGTCCGCGAGGTAGTTGACGATGCGCATGTCAAAGTCTTCACCGCCGAGGAACGTGTCGCCGTTGGTGGATTTGACTTCGAACAGGCCGTCGTCGATTTCGAGGATGGTCACGTCGAAAGTACCGCCGCCAAGGTCATAAACCGCGATGGTCTGGGTGTTTTCCTTGTCGAGACCATAGGCAAGTGCGGCAGCCGTCGGTTCGTTGATGATCCGCAGCACTTCGAGACCGGCGATCTTGCCCGCATCCTTGGTGGCCTGACGCTGGGCGTCGTTGAAATAGGCCGGAACGGTGATGACTGCTTGGGTCACTTCCTCGCCGAGATAGCTCTCGGCGGTTTCTTTCATCTTGCCGAGGATGAAGGCCGAAATCTGGCTGGGCGAATATTTCTCACCCTTGGCTTCGACCCATGCGTCGCCATTGCCGCCGTCGATGACGTTGAACGGCATGTTCTTGCGGTCCTTGGCGAGATCGGTGTCGTCGTTACGGCGACCGATCAGGCGCTTGACGCCAAAGATGGTGTTTTCCGGGTTGGTGACGGCCTGACGTTTCGCCGGCTGGCCGACAAGGCGTTCGTCATCCGTGAATGCAACGATAGACGGGGTCGTGCGTGCCCCTTCGGAGTTTTCGATCACACGCGGCTGGCTGCCATCCATGATGGCGACGCAGCTGTTGGTGGTCCCGAGGTCAATCCCGATTACTTTACCCATAGTCTTTGATCCCTTCATTATTCAAGGCGATAACCCGAAGCCCGAACCCGTTTCGGCATCCCGGCCCCGATATGATATGCGCCTTGCAGAGCCTGTCTGTTCGGCGCGTCCCGGCGTATATAGGGACCGCAAAAAGCCCGTGCAACCGGTCATGACAGGAGGAGTTCGCGAATTTGTGACCTTTTTTACACGGCAAATGCGAATGCAAAGGATGTAGGCGATGCGATTGACGATCCGGGGTGTGGAGGTTTTGAAATCCTGTCTCGACGAGGCGCGACAGGCGCGGCTGGTCGAGCTCGTGCGTGATGTCTGGCGTCAGGCGCCGCCCTATGCGCCCGAAACGCCATATGGCAAGGCGATGTCGGTGAGGATGACCTCGGCCGGGGCGTTCGGCTGGTACTCGGACCGGTCCGGCTATCGCTATGTGAGCGAACACCCCAATGGGGCCGCCTGGCCCGGTATTCCCGAGGAGGTTCTAGACATCTGGCGCGAAGTGACCGGGCTTGAGAGGTTGCCGGAATGCTGCCTCGTCAATTTTTACGGCGAGGGCGCACGGATGGGGATGCATCAGGACAAGGACGAGGCGGATTTCTCATGGCCCGTCGTGTCGATCTCGCTTGGCGACGACGGACTGTTCCGGATCGGCAACCTGACCCGGGGTGGCAAGACGGAGTCCGTTTGGCTGAATTCCGGCGACGTGGTGGTGATGGGGGGCGAGGCTCGGCTGGTCTATCACGGCGTGGACCGGATCAGGTACGGGTCGTCCCGGCTGCTGGAAAACGGCGGGCGGATCAACCTGACGTTGCGGGTGGTGACCTGAGCGGGCCTAGCGCCGGGCACCCCAGCTCGCCGAGACGCGGCGGCGGGTATAGAATTCGCCCATGAGGCCCAGCATCGTCAGCCCGACGCCGACCCAGAGCGCGTAGTGCCAGTTCGAGAAATGCGGATTGTAGTTGATGAAGACGAATCCGCGCGACTGGTCGATCGTGTGAAACAGCGGATTCCAGTCGAAGATGGGCAGCATGAAACCGGGCAGGGTGTTGGCAAGAAACATTTTACCCGAAGCGATCATATTGGCCCTTTGATAAAGGCTCGACGCGATTCCCACGGCGGCGGGGGCCCATGGCTTGGCCGAGAGAAAGATCATGCCCACCGCGCAGCCGGTGAACCATGACAGCATCACCATGCCGAAGGCCGCGCCGGGCTGGTAGATTTCGATGGGCGTGAAGGCGACGTGATAGATAAAGAGGATGACGAACATCGACAGCAGTTGCGTGTAAAGCGCACCAAGCGCGGCCGCCGTTATCGTTATCGCGGTGTTCAGCGGCGCGTGCTGCATCATAGAACTGTTCGGGCCTTCGGCCCCGGTCACGGCGGATATCGCCTTGATATGACACATGAACAGAAAGATGCCGGACATCACGTAAAGCAGGAAATCGCCGCGTACCGCCGAGCTGCGCATCTTGAGAACGGTGAACATGAAGTAGAACACGATCACGAACATCACGACCTGAAGCATGTTCAGGCCAATGGCGATAAAGGCGTTGTTATGACGGGCGCGGACGCTGCGGACGACAGAGTGAAAGATCAGCTCGAGTGTCGTCAGGGCACGCGCAAAGCTGGACTGATGCCGCCTGTACCTGAACATGAAAACTGCTGTCCTGTGTCGCTGTGCCGTCGAGAGGCAGGGAATTCTTGCTGTTCCCGTGAGACCGGACCATAAGGGAGCGAAGGTAAATATTCAACAAATCGACGAAGAACGGAGCAGTTTACGTGGATTATGAGACATTGATGCCATTGTTGCGCAAACTGGCCATCGAGGCCGGCGCAAAGATCATGGAAATCTACAATGCTGACGATTTCGAGGTGAAGCAGAAATCGGACGAAAGCCCGGTCACCGAAGCGGACGAAGCCGCCGATGCGCTGATCTCGGCAGGTTTGCGTGCTGCCTATCCCGATGTGATGCTCGTCACCGAAGAGCAGTCCGAGTCTCATACTGCCAAGGGCGATACATTTCTCATCGTCGATCCGCTGGACGGGACCAAGGAATTCGTCCACCGCCGGGGCGATTTCACGGTGAATATCGCGCTTGTCGAAAACGGTTCTCCGACACGGGGCGTGGTCTATGCGCCGGCCAAGAACCGCATGTTCTTTACTATGGCGGATGGTCAGTCGGTTGAGGAAACCGGCGATTTCGCGCCGGATCAGATAGGCGCGACGACCCCGATCAAGGTCGCGCAAAGTGACAACTCGGCGCTGATGGTCGTGGCGAGCAAGTCGCACCGGGATCAGGCCACCGATGATTACATCGGCAAGTACAGCGTCAAGGACATGAAGAGTGCGGGTTCTTCGCTGAAATTCTGTCTTGTGGCGACGGGCGAGGCTGATCTGTACCCGCGGCTTGGCCGCACGATGGAATGGGATACGGCCGCCGGGCATGCGGTGCTGGCAGGCGCGGGCGGCAGCGTCGTGCGTTTCGATGACCTGACGCCGCTGACTTATGGCAAGGAAGGGTTCGCGAACCCGTTCTTTATCGCCCATGCACCGGGCGTCACGCTCAAGGCGGGCTGATGTCAGTCCTTATCGTCATTCCGGCCCGGTTCGCGTCCTCGCGCTATCCGGGTAAGCCGCTTGTCGGGCTTAAGGGGGCGAGCGGGCAGACCCAGTCGCTGATCGAACGGTCATGGCGCGCGGCCTCGGCGGTTGGCGGGGTCGACCGGGTTGTGGTCGCCACGGATGACGACCGGATCCGCGAGGCCGCCGAAGGGTTCGGGGCCGAGGTGGTGATGACTTCGGAATCCTGCCGCAATGGGACCGAACGTTGTGCCGAGGCCCATGCGGCGCTGGGCGGTGGGTTCGATATCGTCGTCAACCTTCAGGGCGACGCGCCACTGACCCCGCACTGGTTCGTCGAAGACCTTGTCGCCGGGCTAAACTCAGCGCCCGAGGCGGAGATCGCGACTCCGGTTCTGCGCTGTGACGGCGAAATGCTGAACGGGTTGCTGGCCGACCGGCGTCAGGGGCGAGTCGGCGGCACTACCGCCGTTTTCGCCACGGATCACTCGGCGATGTATTTCTCGAAAGAGGTTATTCCGTTCACCGCGCGGTCCTATGCGGATGACGAACCGAGCCCGGTGTTTCACCACGTGGGCGTCTATGCCTATCGCCCGGATGCGCTGTCCGCCTATCCAGCTTGGCCGACCGGGCCGCTGGAAGAATTGGAAGGCCTTGAACAGCTTCGGTTCATGGAAAACGGGCGCAAGGTGCTCTGCGTCGAGGTTTCCGCGCGGGGGCGTCAATTCTGGGAACTGAACAACCCGGAGGACGTTCCTAAACTGGAGGCCATGATGAAAGCCATGAATCTGGATTGATCCCACATCGGGATCAATTTCTCACTGGTCGGCGGGATTGACACGCCTGCTACATAAAGCGACGTTAAATGCTGTGTTTGCGTTGAAAATAAAAGCAACGCAGGGCATGGACGCGCCATCTGATGGACTCAGGCAGGAACATCATTACTAATACCGGATGCAACCTGCGGGTATTTTCGAATTAACTGGTTAAACAAAAACTGAGGAAGCGTATGCGTAAGAAAGTCACAAAAGCAATTTTCCCCGTTGCCGGACTGGGTACGCGATTTCTCCCGGCAACCAAATCGGTTCCAAAAGAGATCATGACATTGGTAGACCGCCCGTTGGTGCAATATGCCATCGACGAAGCGCGTGCTGCCGGGATCAAGGAATTCATTTTCGTCACATCACGCGGCAAGAGCGCGCTGGAAGATTATTTTGACCACTCGCCCGTGCTGGAGCAGGAACTGCGCCGCAAGGGCAAGAAAGACCTGATGAAAGTACTGAAGTCCACGAACATGGACAGCGGTGCCATCGCCTATATCCGCCAGCACAAGGCGCTGGGCCTTGGCCACGCGGTCTGGTGTGCACGACGACTCATCGGTAACGAGCCCTTTGCGGTGATCCTGCCCGATGACGTGATCGCGGCGGAAACGCCCTGCCTTCAGCAGATGGTCGAAGCCTATGCTGAAACCGGCGGCAACATGGTGGCGGCAATGGAAGTCGCGCCTGAGAAAGCCTCGTCTTACGGGGTGCTCGACGTGAAGGAAGACATGGGATCCATCGTCGAGGTCAAAGGCATGGTCGAAAAGCCACCGGCGGGCCAGGCCCCGTCGAACCTGGCGGTGATCGGGCGTTACGTGCTCGGGCCGTCGGTGCTGCAAAACCTGAACAAGCTGAAAACAGGCGCGGGCGGCGAGATCCAGCTGACCGATGCCATCGCGGCGGATATCGGTACGGAGAACGGCGTTTACGGCTATCGCTTCCGCGGACAGCGGTTCGATTGCGGGTCAAAGTCGGGTTTCTTGCAGGCCACCGTGGCTTTTGCATTGGCGCGTGACGATCTGCGCGACGATCTGAGCCGTTACCTGCGCGACGTGGTTCAGCTTGAAAACGCTGCCGAGTGATCGGCAGCCAGACAACGTAAATACCGGGGGCAAGACTTGAAGACCATACTCGTGACCGGCGGCGCCGGCTATATTGGCTCGCACGCGTGCAAGGCATTGAAACAGGCGGGATATACGCCGGTCACATACGACAATCTTGTTACCGGCTGGCGTGACGCGGTCAAATTCGGCCCCTTTGAACAGGGCGATCTGAGTGACCGCGCGCGGCTTGACGACGTCTTTGCCAAGCACAAGCCCGATGCGGTCATGCATTTCGCCTCGCTCAGCCAGGTTGGCGAGGCGATGTCGCAGCCCGGTCTTTACTGGCGCAACAATGTGGTCGGGGCGTTGACCCTGATGGAAGCGGCGGTGGCGGCGGGCTGCCTCGACTTTGTTTTCTCCTCGACCTGCGCGACCTATGGCGAGCATGATAACGTGGTGCTGGACGAAACCACCGCACAGGAACCGCTGAACGCCTATGGCGCGTCAAAGCTGGCGATCGAGGGCATCCTGCGCGATTTCGGTGCGGCGCACGGGCTGCGCCACGTGATCTTCCGCTACTTCAACGTGGCAGGTGCCGACCCGGAGGCCGAGGTGGGCGAGTTCCACCGGCCCGAGACCCACCTTATTCCGCTGATGCTGGACGCGATCGACGGCAAGCGCGACGCGTTGACGGTTTTTGGCACTGATTACGACACGCCGGACGGGACCTGTATCCGTGATTACGTGCATGTCTGCGATCTGGTCGATGCGCATGTGCTGGGTCTGGAATGGCTCAAGGATGGCAAGGAAAACCGGGTGTTCAATCTTGGCACCGGGACGGGTTTTTCGGTGCGCGAGGTGATTGACCAGTCGCGTGCGGTGACGAACCGGGAGGTGCCCTATGAGATCGGGCCGCGCCGTTCCGGGGATTGCACCCGGCTTGTGTCCGGATCGACCCGGGCCGAGACCGAGCTTGGCTGGACGCCAGAGCGCTCGACCATGGGGCGGATGATCGAGGACGCCTGGCGGTGGCATCAGACCGGTCACTATGACGGCTGACCGCCCGTTATGACAGGGGCTGCGGATCGAACCGCAGCAAGGATAGGGCTGCTCGCCGCCTATCGAATGCGTTGGAAAAGACGCCGTCTTTTGTGGCGGGCCTTTCGAAGTCGCCATGACCTGACATCGGTGATGGACAGAACCGGTCGGATCGGTGCCGGTGATATCCTCGTTTTTATGGTCCTGCGCAACGAAGCTGCCCGGTTGCCGCATTTCCTGAAATACTATCGCGCTCTGGGTGTGGGGCATTTTTTGGTGGTCGACAACGCAAGCACCGATGACACAGCGGCTCTCTTGCAGGATCAGGAGGATGTTTCCCTCTGGCGGACCAAGGCGAGTTACCGCAAGGCACGGTTCGGAGTGGACTGGACCAACTGGCTTCTGGCGCGTCATGGGCATGGACGCTGGTGTCTGGTGTTGGATGCGGATGAGTTGCTGGTCTATCCGCGCATGGACGAGATTGACCTTCCGGGTCTGACCGGGGCTTTGGAGGCGAGAGGGCAAAATCTTTTCGGTGCCCTGATGCTGGACATGTATGCCAAGGGTCCGCTGGGTACGACAGAACCCGGATCAGAGACTGAAACAGACCCTATAAGGGCGCTTCCGTGGTTTGACGCAGGCCCCTATCGCTGGCGGCGCCAGACCCCGATACGCAATCTCTGGGTGCAGGGCGGCGTGCGCGAGAGGGTGTTCTTTGCCGATGAACCGAGGCGCGCGCCGACGCTGAACAAGCTGCCGCTGATCCGGTGGAACAGACGCTGGGCGCTGGTCAATTCCTGTCATGCGCTGTTGCCGCCCGATCTTAACATGGCTTATGACGGTCCGGGCGGGGCGCAGCCTTCGGGCGTTTTGATGCACAGCAAGTTCCTGCCAGACATCATCGAGCGCGCGCGTGAGGATGCCACGCGTAAACAGCATTTCAACGAACCACGAAAATTCAGAGACTATTACGCGAAAATCGAGACTGCACCGATGCTTTGGCATGAGGACTCGGTGCGCTATCAAGGCTGGAAGCAACTGGTCGAACTTGGTCTGATGCGGGATCTGGATAAGAAATAGGCCCGTATTGAAAAGGTCCGGGCTTTCCCAACGGGGGCGCAACGGTTACAGGGGGCTTAAATTCGGCGGTTATTCTCCTTGTAATGAATTGTAAATTAATTGACCTTTTACACTAGGGGTATGGGCGCGAATACGCCGTGACGCACACAACCGGGTTGCCGGGCGCGTGTGAATATGGGGTTGGGCAGAAAGATTGGGCCTTTGGGACTCTTATAAGATGAGGGTACGGCGGCGCCGTCGTATTCTCAGGTCGATGCGCAAGTCGCTGGAGCTGAGGCTGTTCCAGGACAATACATCGGCTATCCGGCGGGACGATATCCTGCTGGTCTCCACCATGCGCAATGAATCCGTGCGGCTTCCCTATTTCCTTGAATATTACCGCAACCTTGGCGTCGGGCATTTTCTCTTTATCGATAACGACAGCACGGATGGCACGCTTGAGCTGCTGGGCGGGCAGGCGGATATCTCGGTCTGGACGACATCGGGAAGCTATCTGAAATCCAGTTTCGGCGTCGACTGGGTGAACCGGCTGTGCCGGAAATACGCCCATGGTCATTGGACGCTGGTCGTCGATCCGGACGAGCTTTTTGTATATCCGTTCTGCGATACACGCCCCATTCCTGCGCTGACCGACTGGCTTGATAGTTCGTCGATCCGCAGTTTCTCGGCGATGCTGATCGATGTCTATCCCAAGGGTCCGCTGGACGCGCAGCCCTATGTGGCCGGGCAGGATCCGCTTGAGATCGCCTGCTGGTTCGACTCGGGCAATTACACGATCCGGCCCAACCCGACTTATGGCAATCTCTGGATTCAGGGCGGGCCGCGCAGTCGCATGTTCTTTGCGGAGAAACCGTGGGAGGCGCCCGCGCTGAACAAGATCCCGCTTGTGAAATGGGACCGCAAGTTCACCTATGTCAGTTCGACCCATATGCTGCTGCCGCGCGGGCTGAACCATGTCTATGACGAATGGGGCGGAGAGAAAGCATCGGGCGCCCTGCTGCACACCAAGTTCCTTGATACCTTTCGCGGGAAGGCGCGCGAAGAGATGGAGCGGGGCCAGCATTATGCGGATTCCGCCGAATACAGAGCCTATGCAAGGGGATTGAAGGAGAGTCCGGACCTTTGGTGTCCGAGCAGCGAGAAGTACATCAACTGGCGCCAGCTTGATATCCTGGGGCTGATGTCCAAGGGCAACTGGGCATGAGCATCGGTATCGTCATGCTGGTGCACAACTCGCTTGAGCGCGCGGCGCAGGTCGCGCGGCACTGGACGGCGTCAGGGTGCCCGGTGGTTCTGCATGTGGACAAGAGCGTGTCGCGCAGGGATTTCCGCACGCTGCGTGACCGGCTGCGACCGGACCCGCTGATCCGGTTCAGCAAACGACATCGCTGCGAATGGGGAACATGGGGCATCGTGGCTGCCTCACAGGCTGCATCCGAAACCATGCTGGCAACTTTTCCGGACGTGAGCCATGTCTTTCTTTCCTCGGGGTCCTGCCTGCCTCTGCGCCCTGTCGCGGAACTGGTCGATTATCTTGCGGCACGGCCCCAGACCGATTTCATCGAAAGCGCGACGACCTCGGATGTGCCATGGATCGTAGGCGGGCTGGGTGAAGAGCGTTTCACGCTCCGCTTTCCGTTTTCGTGGAAACGACAGCGGCGGCTGTTCGACAAATGGGTGGACGTGCAGCGTCGGTTCAAGCTCAAACGGCGTATTCCCCAAGGGTTAGTGCCACATATGGGCAGCCAGTGGTGGTGCCTGAGCCGGGAGACCCTGTCGCGTATCCTCAAGTCACCAGAACGCGCCATGCATGACAGGTATTTCCGGCGGGTCTGGATCCCGGATGAAAGCTATTACCAGACCTTGGCGCGGCTTTACTCGCGCAATATCGAAAGCCGGTCGCTGACGCTTTCCAAGTTCGACTACCAAGGCAAGCCGCATGTGTTCTACGATGACCACCTGCAATTGCTGCGGCGCTCGGACTGTTTCGTCGCCCGCAAAATCTGGCCGGGCGCAGAGCGGCTTTACCGTGCTTTCCTGACGGACGATGCGGGCGCGATGAAAAAAGCAGAGCCTAATCCGGCCAAAATCGACAGGATTTTCGCCAAGGCGGTGGAGCGGCGCACCCGCGGCAGGCCGGGTCTTTATATGCAAAGCCGGATGCCTCGTAACGGGCACGAGAACGGGATCACCGCCCACCCCTATTCGGTCTTTCAGGGTTTTTCCGAGCTTTTCGTGGATTTCGAAGACTGGCTCGCGAATGCCTCTGGCACGCGGGTACACGGGCATCTTTTTGCACCGAAACGGGTCGAGTTCGCGGTCGGGGAAAGTATCATCGATGGCGCGCTGACCGACAATGCCGCGACGCGGGATCATGCGCCCGAGCGGTTCCTGACCAACCTGATCTGGAACACGCGGGGCGAACGGCAATGTTTCCAGTTCAGCCCGCGCGACAATCAGGACGTCAACTGGATCATGGCGCGGGATCCGAACGCGCAGATCTCGGTTGTAACCGGAGCCTGGGCGGTGCCGCTGTTCCGCTCGAAAAAGAACTTTTCGACCCTGCGCAGCGAAGCGGCGCGGCTTCAGCGCGTGGAAAGCGAACAGCTGGCAATCCTGCGCTCAAACCATGCGAATGCACAGATCCGGATCTGGTCGATGGCGGAATTCATTGAATCTCCGATGGAGCCGTTGCAGACCGTCCTGGACGAAATCGCGCAGAAGAAATCGCGCTGGATCGGCGAGGCACCGCGATTGGAGGATCTTGCCGGCTTTGGACAATTTCTTCAGAAGCTGAAGAACGAAGGCATGCATCCCTATCTCATGGGAGATTTTCCTGTTGAGCAGGAATCGCAGGAGATGCCAGCCATAAAACAAAGACCGTACCTAGTGCGGTAATAATGACCAGAGGGACTATGTTCGACTATTTTGTGGTGTTTGCAGAGATGCGAACCGGATCGAACCTGCTTGAAACCAACTTGAACGCTTTCGATGGGATGAGTTGTCTGGGGGAGGCATTCAATCCGCATTTTATCGGGTATCCGAACAAGTCCGAGCTTCTTGGGATCGACAAGGAAACGCGGGATGCCGATCCGTCGCTCCTGATCGATGCGGTGAAGTCGGCGCCGGGGCTTTCAGGGTTCCGGTATTTCCACGATCACGATCCGCGCGTTCTGGATGTCATGCTCGACGACCCACGATGCGCCAAGATCATCCTGACCCGTAATCCGCTGGAAAGTTACGTGTCGTGGAAGATCGCCAAGGCCACGAACCAATGGAAGCTGACCGATGTCAAACGCCGGAAGGAGGCGCTGGCCGATTTCGACGGGGTGGAGTTTGCGGGCTACGTCGGAGAGCTTCAGAATTTTCAGGTCAAGCTGCTCAACCGGATGCAGGTGTCCGGACAGACCGGGTTTTACATCGCTTACGAGGACCTGCGCGATCTCGATGTGATGAACGGGCTGGCGCAATGGCTGGGCTGCGGTGAAAAGCTGGAAGGCTTGGATACGAGCCTCAAGATTCAGAACCCCGGGCCCGTGGCCGAGAAAGTCTCTAACCCGAGAGAAATGGAACGCGCGCTGGCCGATCTGGACGCGTTCAATCTGACACGTACACCCAATTTCGAGCCACGCCGTGGACCGGCGGTGCCAAGTTACATTGCGGGCAACAGCCTGCCATTGCTCTTTATGCCTATTCCGGGCGGGCCTGTCGAAACGATTGCGAACTGGATGGGTGAGTTGGAAGGCGTGCCGGCGTCGGCGTTGAAGCGGAAGATGACACAGAAAGATTTACGCCAGTGGTTGCGCAAGCAGGAAGTTCACCGGAGTTTCACGGTTCTGCGGCATCCGGCGGATCGGGTGCACGAGGTCTTTTGCAGGAAAATCCTCAACACGGGCGCCGGGAGCTATATGCAGATTCGCGACACCCTGCGGCGGCAGTTCAAGCTGCGCCTGCCGGAGGGGGCGCCCGACGAGAGCTATTCGGTGGAAGATCACCGGGCCGCGTTCAAGGGATTTCTTGGATTCGTCAGATCCAACCTTGCCGGTCAGACGGGGATTCGAGTGGATGCGTCATGGGCGACGCAGGCGCAGATCGTCGCCGGTTTTGCCGAATTCAAATCGCCCGATATCATGGTTCGGGAGAACGATACCATGTTGCTGAGCATGTTGGCTTCACATGTGGGAATCACCTATCCGCGCGATATTCAACGCGATGAGCCCTGTGGCCCCTATGTGCTGGCGGATGTGTACGACAATGAAATCGCCGACAAGATCGGGTCAATCTACCAGCGGGATTTCATGATTTTCGCAATGCGGCCTTGGACACCGCCCGGTCTGCCTAGGCGGCCTTGACCGAGGTAGGCGAGGTGAGCAGAGCGTAAAGCTTGCTGGGGTCATGGTTTGCCCGCAGCTTGGCGCAGAGCGTGGGTTCGCGCAGGGTGCGCGATACCAGCGCGAGAGCCTTGAGATGCTCGACGCCCGATTCCTCGGGCGCCAGCAATGCAAAGGCGATATCCACCGACTGACGGTCTATCGCACTGAAATCCAGCGGCTTTTCCAGCAACACGAATACTCCGACCACGGAATCGAGCCCGGGTAGTCGCGCATGGGGTAGCGCGACACCGTGTCCGACGCCGGTTGGTCCCAGGCTTTCCCGTTCAAGCAATGCCTCGACAGTATCCGGGGCGTTGATACCATGGCAGGCGTGGGCAACGTCGCCGATTTCCTGAAAAAGGCGTTTCTTGCTTGAAACGGCGGCATAGACGCGAACGGCTTCGGGTTTCAGGATGCTCGAAAGCTCCATATGGTGTCGTGCTCCGTGGGCTGCGCCCCCTGTTCTGGGGCTAGTCCTGATTGCGCGGGTCGATCCAGCCGATGTTACCATCGTCGCGGCGATAAACCACGTTCAAACCCTGTTTACCTTCGTTACGGAAGATCAGCACGGGGGCTCCTGCCAATTCCATTTGCATAACGGCCTCGCCTACAGACAATGAAGGTATCTGCATTTCCATCTCAGCAACGATAATTGGTTGAAGCGAATCCGGCTCGGCATCTTCCGATTGCTCTTCTGCGGCGAGGATATAGGAGGATGCGCCCAAGAGTTCAACCGGTTCCGACCGATCACGATGATGGTCCTTGAGACGGCGTTTATAGCGGCGTAACTGCTTGTCCATCTTCTCGCCACAGCTGTCGAATGCCGAGTAGATCTCGGTCGCTTTAGCCTTGGCGGCAGCAGTCAGACCAGTCGAGAGATGGATCGTGGCCTCGCACACATACTCATGTGCGGACTTTGAGAAAATCACGTTCGCATCCGTCGGACGGCCAGCATATTTACTCACGATCTCGTTCAGTTCGGTCTGCACATGGGTTTGAAGAGCCTCGCCGATGTCGATCTGTTTGCCACTGATTTGGTACCGCATTTGTGCTCCTTCAGATTGGCATCCTCAGACGCTCCGCTTGGAAAGCGGGCGTTAACTTTATCGGATGACTGGAAATAGGTAAAAAATGGGTCCAGCGGTCCGGCCCGTATTCCGGGCGGTAACAAGAAGCCGCGTGAGCCATGCATTCACCATATCTCAATTGAGGCACCACGCAGGCTTGCTGTCAACGAAAAGCGGATGAAACGGCTTGCCATTTTGCGCGCAAATTGCCGCAACTTGCCGATTTCCTTAGGAAATACGAAAATTTTCGCCGAGATAGACGCGTCTGACATTTTCGTTTTCGACAACTTCTTCGGGCGTGCCGGACATCAGAACCTGACCATCGTGCAAGATATAGGCGCGATCGACGATTTCGAGCGTCTCGCGGACGTTGTGGTCGGTGATCAGCACGCCGATTCCCCGATTCTTGAGATCGGAGACGAGATGGCGGATTTCATTGACCGAGATCGGGTCGACCCCGGCAAAGGGTTCGTCGAGCAGCAGGTATTTCGGTTCGGCCGCAAGGCAGCGCGCGATTTCGACACGACGCCGTTCACCGCCCGAAAGGGCAAGCGCGGGGGCGCGGCGCAGATGTTCGATGGAGAAATCCGAAAGGAGTTCTTCAAGTCGTTCCCGGCGCTTGCTTTTGTCATCGTAGGTGATGTCGAGCACGGCCGAGATATTGTCTTCGACGCTGAGGCCGCGAAAGATCGACATTTCCTGCGGCAGATAGCCGATTCCCAGACGTGCGCGGCGGTACATCGGCAGGGTTGTGACGGTCGTGCCGTCAATCGTGACCGAACCGGCCTCGGGGAACACCAGCCCGGCAATTGCGTAAAAGGACGTGGTCTTGCCCGACCCGTTGGGCCCGAGCAGCGCGACGACTTCACCCCGGTGCAGGGACATGGTGACGTCGCGGATCACCATTTTCTTGCGGTAGGATTTCCGCAGATGAGAGATCTGCAGTCCGGTTGTATCCGAACTCGTCACAAGCGTCGGGCGGGCCATATCAGTTGCCGCCGTCGTTCTGAAGGATGGTACGCACACGCCCGTTCATCTGGGCCGTGCCGGTCGTGAGGTTCACCGTCATGTTGTTGGAGGAAAGCGCGTTTGCGCCCTGCGTCAACAGGACGTTGCCGGTCATCACGATCACGCCTGTATCGATGCTGTAATCGGCGCGATCAGCCTCGGCCGCGTCGGGGCCGCTGACGAGAACCACATCGCCGACTGCCTCCATCCGCTGGATGGTGCTTTGATCCTGATTGTAGATAACGAGGACGCGCTGGGCCGAGATCCGCATCTCACCCTGTCCGATGCGCACGTTGCCTTTGAATTCCGCCGATCCGTCCGCCTGATTCACGTCGAGCGAATCTGCCGTGACCTCGACAGGGAGAGTCGGGTCGGCCTTGATACCCCCGAAGGCGACATTCGTCTGGCCTGTCGCGGGCATTGCTGCGAGGGCAAAAAACAGCGGGAAAATGAGGAAACGATAAAGGAACAAGTGAGTTAATCCGTTTTTTTCGGCAGGTATATCAGCTTTACACCTTGGTTGAAAAGAACATGCAGAGGCCCGTCGTCATTTTCGGGACCAAAGGTCATCCGGCCGGCCGTGAGATCGCCGAACGGAGAGGTGCCGGAGATGGCGCCGTTAGTCTGGCCCGACAGATATTGAAGAGTGGCTTCCAGCTCTTCGGTTTCGATCTCAATCCCGGTTGAGGTGGTCATGCGCACACCTCCCTGAAAGGTCGCGACGTCGCTTTGCATGTCCACGCGCACCTTCTCGGAATCGAGCGTCAGTTCGACTCCGTCGGTGGCGGTCAGCTTTGCATTGACCTCGGTTGCCTCGGCGGGCGTATTCTCATCGCCGGGGCGGGCAAGGGCCGCGCGGACAACGATTTCTTCGCCCTTCTGGTTGGTGCCGGAATAGAACGGCGCGGTAATCTGCTGACCCCGGGTCCGTTCGGCGACTTCGCTGTCAGCAAAGGGAATCGTCGCCTCGAAATTACTGCCCCGGGACAGCAGGAAAAGCGTCGCGAGGATACCAAGCGCGATGAGGGGCAACAGCACCTTGAAGATGGCAACCAGCCGGGAATAGAGATCCATCGCCCATGCTCCCCTTAGCCGAGACCGGCGCGGAGGCAGTCGTGAATATGCAGCAAGCCAAGGGCCGGGGCGGGCGCGTCATGTTCGGTCACGAAGAGACAGGTGATGCCGCGCTTGTTCATGACGGCGGCACCTTCCTCGGCAAGCGCATCGGGTCGGACTGTTTGCGGGTTTCGGGTCATCACATCCCCGGCGGTGCGGGTCATCAGCCCGTCGAGCTGGCGGCGCAGGTCACCATCGGTGATGATGCCGACGAGATTGCCACCTTCGATAACGCCCACCATGCCAAAGGATTTGCGCCCAATTTCGGCGATTGTGTCCCGCATCGGCGTTCGCGGCGTGACCAGCGGCAGTTCCTCGGCGGCATGCATGAGGTCGCGCACCTTGGTAAGCTGCGCCCCCAATTTGCCGCCGGGGTGAAAGTCGCGGAAATTCTCGGCTTGGAAATCGCGGTATTTCATCAGGGCGATGGCCAGCGCGTCGCCCATTGCAAGCGTCAGCGTGGTCGAGATCGACGGTACGATGCCGAAACCACAAGCTTCGCCCATCGACGGAATCAGCAGATGCGCATCCGCCTGCGTCATGAGCGAGCTTTCCGGCTTGCTGGAAAGCCCGATCAGCGGAATCCCGAACCGGCGGGTATAGGCGACGAGGTTGGCCAGTTCGGGTGCCTCGCCCGAATTCGAGATTGCCAGCACGACGTCGCCCTTGGAGACCATGCCGAGATCGCCGTGGCTCGCTTCGGCCGGGTGGACGAAATGCGCGGGCGTGCCAGTGCTTGCCAGCGTCGCGGCGATCTTGCGCCCGATATGACCGGATTTGCCGATACCGCTGACGATGATGCGGCCTGTGGCATCCAGCATCAGGCGCAGGGTGTCGACAAATCCCTGATCAAGCTGTCCGGCCAGCACGTCGAGCGCGCGCGCCTCGTCCGTGATGACCTGGCGCGCCGTGGCGAGGAATGAGTCCGACTCGGTCATGAGTGGGCGAAGATGTCGATTTCGGGCCAGCCTTCGAGATCGAGCAGCGACCGCGTGGGCAGGAAATCGAAACAGCTTTGGGCAAGCTCGGTGCGGCCTTCGCGAGCGAGCCGCTCGTCGAGCTTTTCCTTGAGCTGATGCAGGTACAGAACGTCCGAAGCGGCATATTCAAGCTGCGCATCGGTCAGCTTTTCCGCGCCCCAGTCGCTCATCTGTTGCTGCTTGGAGATATCGACGCCGATGAGTTCTTGCGTGAGGTTCTTGAGCCCGTGACGATCCGTATAGGTGCGGATAAGGCGGCTGGCGATCTTGGTGCAATAGACCGGCGCGGCCAAGGCGCCAAAGGCGTGATACATGGCGGCGATATCGAAACGCCCGAAATGAAAGAGTTTCAGCGTGTTCGGGTCGATGAGCATCTTGCAGAGATTCGGCGCCTCAGTCTGGCCTTTGGCCACCTGCACGATGTGGGAATTGCCGTCTCCGTCGGACATCTGGATCACGCAAAGCCGGTCGCGATGGGGGTTCAGCCCCATGGTTTCGCAGTCGATCGCGACGATGGGGCCAAGGGTCAGCCCGTCGGGCAGGTCGTTCTGATAGAGGTGATTTGCCACGCGGGTCGTTCCTTGCAAGTGCCGCTTGGGCGGCTGTCCCCGCCGAGATAGGTCTTTTTCGGCGCAAACTCAACGGGCGCGCGCGGCGAGGGCCGGTCGCCCCGGCGGGAAGACGCGACAGGTGGCAAAAATCTGTTTGTGGGGCAAGGAGCTTGTCGTAGCGTTGAACGACAGCGAAACAGGGGCGTGTTATGGATGATGGTTCGGAAAAGGCGGCGCGCAAAGCGGTGATCGCGCTTGGGCGCGATGAAGGTCGGCGCTATGAGATGGGCAAGCTGACGGCGCTGTTCAAAGCGGATGAAGCCGAGACCGGCGCAGGCTATTCAGTCTCGGAATGGCGGATGGCGCCGGGACAGGAGGGTGTTGGCGCCCATCACCACGACGCCAATGACGAGATTTTCTATGTGCTGGAAGGTGCGCCCGAGGTGCTAATCGGCGAGGAATGGCGCGGCTTTGGCGAGGGGAGCTTTATCCGGATCCCGGCCGGTGTAACCCATGATTTCCGCAATCCTGGGTCCGGGCCTGCGCGGCTCTTGAACCTGTTCATTCCGGGCGGGTTCGAGCGGAACATGCCCGAGATCGTCGCATGGTTTGACGAAAACTCCTGATCAGAGGCTGCTACAGGGGCACGCTTATGTTTCGCGCCCCTGTAGAAGTTTCTAGCCGCCGTGCTTTTCGATCAGCGCGCGGGCCTTTTCGATCAGCGCTTCGCCGTCGATGTCTTTCGCCGCCATTTCCTCTTTCCAGCGTTCGATAACCGGCTGGGCCTTTTCCTTCCAGCGGGCGATTTCAGTCTCGTCGAGCTGGATGATCTCGGATCCGTTCGACAGTGCGAGTTCACGGCCCGGGTTGTCGCGTTCATACATGACCTGCGCGGCGAATTCGGACAGTTTCTGGCCGGATTCCGCATCGAGGATCGCTTTGAGATCGTCGGGCATTGCGTCGTACTTGGCCTTGTTCATCGCAAGCACGATGGTCGCGGTATACAGTGCTTCTTTCGAGTTAGTGAATTCAGTGCCGTGACCGATCAGTTCCGACAGCTTGATCGCGGGGGTAACTTCCCACGGGATCACGGTGCCGTCGATGACGCCCTTGGACAGTGCCTCGGGGATGGCGGGGAGCGGCATGCCAACCGGGGTTGCGCCCAGTTCGCGCAGCATGTCGGTGATCACGCGGGTCGGACCGCGCATCTTGAGTCCTTCCATATCCTCGAGCTTCGTGACGCCATTGCGCGAATGTACCACGCCGGGACCATGCACCCATGCGCCGAGAATCTTGACGTCCTTGTACTCTTCACCCTGCAAATCAGTCTCAACAAGGTCCATGAAGGCCTTGGAGGTCGCAATCGGGTCGGTCATCATGAAGGGTAGTTCAAAGACTTCGGTCTTGGGGAAACGGCCCGGCGTATAGCCCACGACTGTCATGATGAGATCGGCTGACCCGTCGATGGCCTGATCCATCAGGCTGGGAGGTGTGCCGCCAAGCGCCATTGCATCGAAATGGTCGATCTTGATACGCCCGTCCGAGGCCTCTTCGACCCGTTCGGCCCAAGGTTTCAGGATCAGCTTTGGCACTGTCGCCGGTGCCGGCAGGAACTGATGCAGCTTGAGCGTAACCTCTTGGGCGGTTGTTGCGATCGGCCAAAGGGTCGACGCCAGAACAGCAGAAAGTGCTGCCCCGAGCAGAGTGCGTTTCTTCATGGTTCTCCTCCCGAGAAAATGCGCGGGTTTGTCCCGGCGCTGTTGGTATTCGAGTTATTAGGCTCTAATTCAGGGTTACGGGTAACGACAGCGGCCCGCGGAAACCGAACCCGTAGAACTGGACCGCACCGGGATCGGGCAGGGTCATATCCGGGAAGCGGTCAAACAGCATCGGCAGCATGATATTTGCCAGCATGCGCCGTGCGATATGGGTGCCCTGACAGAAATGCGGCCCGTTGCCAAAGGCTTGATGCGGGACCTTGGGACGGAAAATGTTGTATTCCTCGGGCTTGTAATAAAGCGCCTCGTCATGGCAGGCCGAGGCCTGCGAGGTCATCACCACATCGCCCTTCGGGATATGGTACCCCCGGATCACCGTGTCCTCCATCACCAGACGCGAGCTGGCCTGGATCGGGGCGACCCAGCGCACGCCTTCCTCGAACGCCTGCCCCCAGAGCGCATCTTTCTTGCAGGCTTCCATCTGGTCCGGGTTGGTCATCAGCCCGTAGAGAATAGTCAGCAGGGCATCGCGCGGTTCATTGATGCCGCCGCCGATGGCGATCTTGATGTTCGCGAATATCTGGCTAAGCGGAATCGGATCTTCGGCGTTTACCATGACAGACAGGGCCGAGGCGTTCGGTTCGGCCTTGTGACGCGGGATCGTGGCGTGAAACAGCGCGTCCATTTCATCATTCGCGGTATCGCAAAGATCGAAGAGATCCTGCCGGTAGCCAAAGTTGCCCGCCCCGTCGATCAGGGTCTGGCTCCATCGCTCCATGTCGGCATCGCTCGCTTCTTCGATGCCAAGGAGATGTTTCAGGCAGCGGGCGGCATAGGGCGCGGCTAGATGTTTGAACAGGTCCACAGTTTCGCCGCGCGGCAGGGAGGCGACGAAATCCTCGGCGATCTTGGTATAGATCGGTTCCCAGCAGCCCTTGATGTTCTTGCCCGCAAAGGTCGGCGCCATCGCGTTACGTTCGGTCAGATGTTCCTCGGCATCCTTGCGCATGAGCGTATGGGCGCGAAAGGCACGCTCCATCGGGGTGCTCGGGTCGTCCGAGCTGAACAGCGCCGGGTTTTCCTTGACGTATTTGGTGTCTTCGGCGCGGGTCAGCAGGGTGCGGTTGATCGATTTGATCTTGAGCACCGGGTTCTCGGCGCGCAGGCGTTTGAAAATCGAATAGGGATCGAGCGTGAGCTGCTCGATTGTAATCTCGGTATCGACGGGTGCGACAGGCGCGAGAGTCGTTGTCACGGCAGGCTCCTCCCCAGAACTGCGTGAATACAGCCTAGCGAGGGGGGGTTGATCCAGCAACCCTTTCGGTGCGCGTCAGTTACTTGATGCCCGAGGTTATGAACGCTTGCAGGAATTGGCGCTGAAAAATCAGGAAAGCGAGTAAAAGAGGGGCAATGGTCATCAGGGTCGCGGCGCTGATCATGGATATGTCCACGCCGCTTTCCGGCGCCCCAAAGAGTGACAGCCCAATCGTCAGCGGGCGGGTGTCGGTCGAATTGGTGATGATCAGCGGCCAGAGGAAGTTGTTCCAGTGGGTCGCGACAGAAACCAGCGCATAGGCAAGGTAGGTTGGCCGTGCGACGGGTACATAGACCTTGAGCAGCACGCCCATCCATGTCGCGCCTTCCACTCGTGCGGCGTCCTCAAGTTCGCGTGGCACGGATTTGAAAGCCTGACGCAATAGGAAAATACCGAAGGCGCTGGCCATGTACGGCATGGCCATGCCCAAAGCGGTGTCGAAAAGCCCAAGGTTAGAGACGATTGCGTAGTTTTCGACGATCAGCACCTCGGGCAGGATAAAGAGTTGCAGGAGCACCATGAGGAAGAGCACCTCGCGCCCGCGAAATTCGAACCGGGCAAAGGCAAAACCGGCGAGGGTGCAGAGGAGGAATTGCCCGGCGAGGACAAGCGTCACGAGAAAGATCGTATTCGTCAGGTAGGTCAGCCAAGGCGCTTGCGACCAGACCGCCCGGATATTGTCGAGCGTCCAGGGCGCGGAAAGGTCGAAATCAATCGCATGTGTCGGGTCGTGAAATGCGGCCCAGATCGCGAACAGAAGCGGAGAGATCCAAGCGAGCGCAAGGATCAGGGCACCGATAGAATCGAGACTAATAAGGGGACTATTGCCAAGTTTCATCTGTAATGCGCCCTTTTGTCGATAAGCCGGAACTGGATTGTGGCGACGATCCCCAGCGCGATCAGTACCAGTACTGTCATCGCGGCAGCGTGCGGCGCGTCGAGATAGGAAAAGGCGAGCTCCCAGATGTAGTAGAGGATCAGCTTGGTCGCGTTATCCGGCCCTCCCTTGGTCAGGATGAACAGGTGATCGATCAGCCGGACAGAATTGATCAGCGCATTGACCAGAACGAACAGGGTTGTGGGCATCAGCAGCGGCAGAATAACCCGGCGCAGATAGGTCCAACGCGAGCTACCCTCGATAATCGCGGCCTCTTTCAGCTCGGGCGGGATGGTTTGCAGCGCGGCGAGGTAGAAGATCATGAAAAACCCGGATTCTTTCCAGATCGTCACAAGGATGATCGACCAGAGCGCGGTTTCCGGCTGCCCCAGCCAGTTGATCGAACCCAATCCGAAAACACCGATGACGCGGTCGAACAGGCCAATACCGGGTGTGTAGAAGAACAGCCAGAGGTTTGCGGCGGCGATCATCGGCAGTATGGTCGGCGTGAAATAGGCCGTGCGTACAAAGCTCTTCGCGGGCATCCGTGAATCGGCCCACAGCGCCATCAGCAGGGCGATGGCGATAGATACGGGGATTGTCACACCAGCATAGATCAGGTTGTTGCCGATGACTTTCCATGTAACCGGATCAGCGAATAGATCGGCGTAATTTCCAAGCTCGTTGAATTTGGCCGGACGGCGGGCGGAGCCGCGGGTGAACAGGCTTGACCAGAGCGTGGCGATGCTGGGGTAGAAGGCAAATGTACTAAGCAGGACAAGCGCCGGAAACAAGAGCATCCACGCGTATAGAGACTGGCTTCTGGGCTTCATCGCGGCTTTCCGTGAGGGAGGTCGGACGGCCCCGGGAAAGGACCGTCCGCTGTGCAGCATGTGGCGATGGGGGCGCCACGCGGGGCCGGTTTGGCCCGGCTGCGGTCGTTACTGATAAGGCTTCAGCAGACGTTGGGCGGTAGATTGCGCCTCGTCCAGCGCGTCCTGCGGCGACTTGGTGCCAGTCAGGACAGCCTGGATCGCGTTGTTCAGTGCCTCACGCACCCGCGCGGTTTCTAAGGTGGAGAGCTCTGGAACTGCCACTTCGAGTTGATCGCGGGCGACGAGGGCTGCCGGGAAATCGGCGCTATAGTTCTGCAGCGCCTCGGTCTCATAGGCGGCCGGGCTGATGCCGACGTAACCCGTGGCCATCGACCATTTCGCGGCGCGTTCGGGCGCGGTCATGTACTGAATCAGCTTGAGCGAGGCGGCCTGCTCTTCGGGGGTGGAGTCCTTGAAGAGGTAGAAGTTGCCGCCGCCGGTGGGCGAACCGGCACGCTTGTGTGCGGGCAGCATCGCCACGCCAAAGTCGAAATCGGCCCCGTCGCGCACAGCGGTCAGGTTGCCGGTGGAGTGCCACATCATCGCGGTCTGACCCTGAAGGAAGGCCTGACGCAGCGTGCCCCATTCAATCACACCGTCGGGCATGACGCCTTCTTCCTGGGTGAGCGAGCGCCAGAAATCCAGAGCTTCGACCACGGCGGGATCGTTGAAATACGTCTCTGTACCGGCGGAATTCATCAGTTCCTTGTCGTTCTGAATCGCAAAGCACTGGAACATCCAATAGGGGTAACCGGTCGAGGGGATCATGATGCCCCACTGGTCGTCCTTGGTCAGCGCCTTGGCGTCCGCAACCAGCTCTTCCCAGGTGGCGGGGGGCTGTTCGGGGTCGAGTCCGGCCTCGGCAAAGAGTTCCTTGTTGTAATACATCACAATGGTCGAGCGCTGGAACGGCACGCCGTAGGTCTTTCCGTCGATCTGCCCGTTTCGCATCAGCGCGGGGTAAAAGCTGTTCAGCCATTCCTTGTCTTCATCGCTTTCGACCACATCGTCGAAGGCGACGATCAGGTCACGGTCGACAAGGTCGATCGCGTCGATGGAGAACAAGACCGAAAGTTGGGGCGCATCGCCGGAATTGATCGCCGAGAGCGCGCGGACGCGGGTGTCGTCATAATTACCGGCATAGATCGCTTCGACACTGATATCGGGGTTTTCGGCCTCGAACCCTTCGATCAGCCCATCGACCACCTCGGTCAGGGCACCGCCCACAGCGACTGGGTAATACATGGTGAGGTTGGTTTCCGCCCAGCCGGGAAGGGCCGTGGCGGCAAGCGTGCCCGCGGCGGCAAGCGCATTCAGGATCGTTTTCATGAGAGCTCCTTGAGCATTTCCGTTTGTGAAAGGGTTATTCTGCGGGGACGAGCGTCTTCCGATGGCGCGCGAGACGATTGCCTTTCTGGTCAAACCGGTGCGCGGCTTCGGGCTGCCAGTCGAGATCGAAGGATGTGCCGGGCGCGGGTTCGACACGCCCGGGGGCGCGTACGATGATGTCATCGCCCTCCGTGGCGCGGACATAGATGTAAGTTTCGGCACCAAGGAATTCGGTCGAGGTTACCGACACCGTTAAAAGGCCCTTTTTAGGGTCTACCAGATGCAGGTCCTCGGCCCGGATACCGACGCGCGGCGCTTGCTCGCCTGACAGCGGCGGCATCATCTGGATTGGCGGGGACCCGACGAAGGTGGCCGCGAATTCGGTGGTGGGATTCGCATAGATGTCCGCCGGGCTGGCGGCCTGTTCGATCCGACCGTCGCGCATCAATACAACGGTGTCGGCCATCGACATCGCTTCGGTCTGGTCGTGAGTGACGTAGATGACAGTCATGCCAAGGCGGCGCTGCAGGCGGCGGATGTCCTGACGCACGGAATGGCGTAGTTTAGCGTCGAGATTGGAGAGCGGTTCATCCATCAGACAGAGCGGATGGCCGGCAACGACGGCGCGGGCGAGCGCGACTCGCTGGCGCTGGCCGCCCGACAGTTGCGCAGGTTTGCGGGCCTCGAATCCTCGGAGATCGGTTAGGTCGAGCGCCTCGTTCAGACGGGCTCGACGCTCGCCAGCCGGGACACGGCGCACGCGCAGGCCGAATTCAATGTTATCTTTCACCGACAGATGCGGGAACAGCGCGTAGGACTGGAACACCATGGAAAGCCCTCTTTCGGAGGGTGCAAGCGCGGTCACATCGCGCCCGTCGATCCGGATCGAGCCGCTGTCAGGCGTCTCTAACCCGGCCAAAAGGCGCAATGTCGTGGATTTTCCGCAGCCGGAGGGGCCGAGCAACGTGGTGAAAGACCCGCGTTGGATGTCCAGAGACAGGTCATGCACGCCAGCTCCACCGGCAAAATGGCGGTTCAGCCCGTCTATACGGATGAACGGTTCGGCGTGGGACGTGCGCGGTATGGCTGCGGCTGCATGCGCCATGAAAACCTCTTGTGCGTGACGTCCTGTGGGGGACGTGAGCTTGGGTTTAGGGGGCGGATGTGAACTGCGCTTAACAACCGTGTGACATTCATATGAACGTTCATTTCTCTGGTTTTGAACGAGGACAGGTTACCGGTTTTACATCAGAAGTCGGGCAATTGAGCTTTTAGGGCCTAATTGCAGAGAGCTTTCGGGCCAACGGAGTTATGACCTGTCATGGAGATGCAATAATTGCCGCTTAGATCTGCTCGAGCGAATGATAAGTGGTTTTCATATGAACATGACCGATTCCGCGCCGAACCAAAGGCAGAATGAGATCACCGATCTTCTGCGCGCGCAGGACTTTCTGTCGGTCGAAGAGCTGGCGGCTAGGTTCGAGGTTACGACGCAGACCATTCGGCGCGATATCAATCAGCTTTGCGAGATGGGCGCGGCGCGTCGGCTGCACGGAGGAATTGTCCGGATGGCCGGACATGCCGGGTCGGGCAGCGGTAACATGAGCTTTCGTGACCGCGAAGTGCTTAACCGCGCAGCCAAGATGCAGATCGCCGCGACGGTGGCGAAACATATACCCAACGGGGCTTCGGTGTCTTTCGGGATCGGTACGACTCCACGGATGGTGGCCGAGCATCTGGGTCAGCATCGGAACCTGAAGATCGTCACGAATAATCTTTCGATCGCGCTGACAATGGCGATGCAGGGCGATTTCGAAGTGACAATGGCCGGTGGGCAGTTACGCAACAGCGATCTGGATGTCTGTTCCGTCGCTGCCGAGGAGATGTTTGCGGGCTTTCGTGTCGATATCGCGGTTTTTGGAGTGGGCGGGATCGATCCGGATGGCACGCTGCTCGACTTTTCCGGCGCCGAGGTGCGCATACGCGAGGCGATGCGGACTCATGCAAGGCGGTCGTTTCTTGTGCTTGACGCGACAAAGTTCGGCCGCGTGGCTCATGTGCGAGGTGGGCGTATCGAAGAGGCCTCGGCTATCTTTTGCGATGCGCCCTTGCCCGAGGACATGCACGATTTCCTTGCGCAGAGTGGCGCGGAATTCGTGATTTGCCCGCCGGTTTCATAATTCCCGTCTTTTCAGGCGAAACGATTTCCCCCGATTGCAGTTGTCTCTCGTCATGCCTCGTCGAGGTGTAACATGAGGATACCTCATGATTATCCCGCCAAACATGAATTTGCTCACCGATGCTGTGGGCACTATGTCAGAGGTTCACCATAAACGAGTTTGATATGCACAGCTTTCGCCTGCCGAAAACCGAAACCTATGACGCGCTTATCCGGGCCGCTCAGGAACGGATTCTTGTTCTTGACGGTGCGATGGGGACTCAGATCCAGTCGCTTGGACTGGATGAAGAGGCGTATCGCGGACATGGTGGGCATGCCTGCGCCTATCACACGGATCACCCGCAAAAGGGCAATAACGATTTGCTGATCCTGACGCAGCCACAGGCAGTTGAGGACATCCATTTCGATTTCGCGATGGCGGGGGCTGATATCGTGGAAACCAACACGTTTTCCTCGACGACCATCGCACAGGCCGATTATGCGCTGGAAGACGCGGTCCATGATCTCAATGCAGAAGGCGCGCGGATCGCGCGGCGCGCGGTGGATCGCGCCACGGCCAAGGACGGCAAGCCACGCTGGGTCGCTGGGGCTGTTGGTCCAACCAACCGAACGGCATCGATCAGCCCGGATGTGAACGACCCCGGCTATCGTGCGGTGACTTTCGACGATCTGCGCCAGGCCTACGGTCAGCAAATTCGCGGGCTGATCGCGGGCGGGTCGGACCTGATCCTGATCGAAACGATCTTTGATACGCTGAATGCAAAGGCCGCGATTTTTGCCTGCTTCGAAGCCTTTGCCGAGCACGGCAAGCGACTGCCAATCATGATTTCCGGCACGATCACCGATGCTTCGGGTCGGACACTTTCGGGACAGACGCCCACGGCTTTCTGGCATTCGGTGCGCCATGCGCAGCCCTTTACCGTTGGGCTGAATTGCGCGCTGGGCGCGGATGCCATGCGCCCGCACCTGACGGAACTGGCCGGTGTGGCTGAAACCTTTACCTGCGCCTATCCGAACGCGGGCCTGCCGAACGCCTTTGGTCAGTATGACGAAGAGGCCGAGGACACGGCGGGCAAAGTGGAAATCTTTGCGAAAGAGGGGCTGGTGAACGTGGTCGGGGGGTGTTGCGGCACGACGCCGGATCATATCCGCGCCATTGCCGCGCATGTCGCCGGTTATGCGCCGCGCAAGGTCGGGGAGAAAGCAGATGCGTGAACCTTTGCTGCGCCTGTCCGGCCTTGAGCCTTTTGTTCTGACAAAGGAAATCCCTTTCGTGAACGTGGGGGAGCGGACCAATGTCACCGGGTCCGCCCGCTTTCGCAAACTGATCACCAACCGCGATTATGCCGCCGCGCTCGACGTGGCGCGGGATCAGGTCGAGAACGGCGCCCAGATCATCGACATCAACATGGACGAGGGTCTGATCGACAGCAAACAGGCGATGATCGAATTCCTCAATCTGGTCGCTGCAGAGCCTGATATCGCCCGGGTGCCGATCATGATCGACAGTTCCAAATGGGAGGTGATCGAGGCCGGCCTGCAATGCGTGCAGGGTAAGCCCGTGGTCAATTCGATCTCGCTCAAGGAAGGCGAGGAAGCGTTCCTGCATCACGCGGGGCTGTGTCTGGCCTACGGCGCGGCGGTCGTGGTTATGGCTTTTGACGAAGACGGTCAGGCGGACACGTTCGAACGCAAGACAGAAATCTGCGCGCGGGCCTACAAGATTCTGACCGAGGAGGTCGGCTTTCCGCCCGAGGACATCATTTTCGATCCGAACGTCTTTGCCGTGGCGACGGGGATTGAAGAGCACGACAATTATGGTGTCGATTTCATCGAGGCCACCCGCTGGATTCGCGAGAATCTGCCGCACTGTCACATCTCGGGCGGGGTTTCGAACCTGTCGTTCAGCTTCCGCGGCAATGAACCGGTCCGTGAAGCGATGCACGCGGTGTTCCTTTACCATGCCATCAAGGCGGGGATGGATATGGGGATCGTGAACGCCGGTCAGCTTGCAGTTTACGACCAGATCGATGCGGATCTTCGCGAGGCGTGCGAGGATGTGGTGCTGAACCGCGAACCGGCCAACGGCGGGAACGCGACGGAGAACCTGCTGGAGATCGCCGAGCGATTCCGCGGCGACAAGCGCGAAGAAAAGAAACGCGATCTTGCATGGCGCGAATGGCCTGTCGAAAAGCGGCTGGAACATGCACTGGTCAATGGAATTACGGAATTTGTCGACGAAGATACCGAGGCCGCACGTGTTGCTGCGGATAAGCCGCTCGAGGTAATCGAAGGACCGCTGATGGCGGGCATGAATGTTGTCGGTGACCTGTTCGGCGCGGGCAAGATGTTCCTGCCGCAGGTGGTCAAGTCGGCGCGCGTGATGAAACAGGCGGTTGCCGTTCTCTTGCCTTATATGGAGGAGGAAAAACGTCTGAATGGCGGCGGGGGCAAAGACACTGCCGGAACCGTCCTGATGGCCACCGTGAAAGGCGACGTGCATGATATCGGCAAGAATATCGTCGGCGTCGTGCTGGCCTGCAACAATTACGAAATCATCGATCTGGGCGTGATGGTTCCGCCGCAGAAGATCCTTGAGCAAGCGAAAGCGCATGATGTTGATGTGATCGGCCTGTCAGGTCTTATCACGCCGTCGCTGGATGAAATGGTGCATATGGCGAACGAGCTTGAGCGCGAAGGGTTCGATATCCCGCTGCTGATCGGCGGGGCGACCACATCAAAAGTGCATACAGCTGTTAAGATCGCGCCGCAGTATACGCGGAATCAGGCGATTTACGTGACCGATGCCAGTCGTGCGGTCGGGGTAGTGTCGTCCCTACTGAGCAAGACGGCGCGCGACCCTTATATACAAGGCATCCGCGAGGAATATTCCGAGGTGGCGGAACGGCATGAGCGCGCCGAGCGGGCCAAATCGCGCCTGCCACTTGAAAAGGCCCGTGCCAATGCGATGCAGATCGACTGGTCGGATTATAGGGTGGCGGCGCCCTCCTTTACCGGGCCGAAGGTGATCGAAGACTGGGATCTGGCCGAAATCGCGCAATATATCGACTGGACGCCGTTCTTTCAGACTTGGGAGCTGAAAGGCGTTTATCCCCGTATCCTAGACGACGAGAAATACGGCGAGGCCGCGCGAGGGCTACTCAAGGACGCGCAGGCTATGCTGCAACGGATTATCGGGGAAAGCTGGTTCGGTCCGCGCGCTGTCGTTGGGTTTTGGCCTGCGAACCGGGACGGGGATGACATCCGGCTGTTCAAGGATGCCGACCGAAAGGAACGGCTCGCCACGTTCCACACGCTGCGTCAACAGACGAGCAAGCGCCGGGACAGCCCAAACCTTGCTCTCGCCGATTTTGTGGCGCCTGAGGGCGTCGAGGACTGGGTTGGCGGGTTTACCGTGACGGCCGGGCCGGAAGAGATCGCAATTGCGAAAGAGTTCGAAAAGAAGGGCGACGACTACTCGGCCATAATGGTCAAGGCGCTGGCGGACCGGTTTGCCGAGGCGATGGCTGAGATGCTGCATCAGCGGGTACGTCGCGACTATTGGGGCTATGCCAATGGCGAGACCTATGCGCCGGAGGAGCTGATTGGCGAACCCTATGACGGTATCCGTCCCGCGCCGGGCTATCCAGCACAGCCGGATCACACCGAGAAACGGACGCTTTTCGATCTGCTGCAGACCGAAGAGGCAACGGGTGTTGAACTGACCGAGAGCATGGCGATGTGGCCGGGATCTTCGGTTTCGGGTATCTATATCGGCCATCCTGACGCCTATTACTTTGGCGTGGCCAAGGTCGAACGGGATCAGGTCGAGGATTATGCCGCCCGCAAGGGGATGGAGATCGAGGAAGTGGAACGCTGGCTGGCGCCGATCCTCAACTACCGTCCCGGCGAAGTACGGACGATCGCCGCGGAATAGAGCCTGTTTCGGCGATTATCAGGGGTTCAGAATGCCGGGTAGGCGAGGCTTGCCCGGCGAATTCACTCTTTGGAATGTTCGACGGAGCTTGATGAAGGTGCCGCGTCCGGATCGAGGGCGCGGAGGCGATAAGCCGGCGCCTTTGGCAGCCAGTCCACGAGCAGGGCCGCGAGATCGGAAATCGGATCGTCCGAGGAATCGATTCGAAGATCGACATCCTTCAGGTCCTTGCTGCCCAGAACCACGACGGCTGCCGATTGCAGCGGATCGCGCTCGCTTCCGGCATTCTCACCTGCCTTCAGACCTGCGATGAGGCGAACGGCGAGAGAGCCGGTCGCGGTTTCGAAACCCCGGATCGTTTCGGGAAGGACCTGATCGCTGCCCAGAAAATTACCAAGCGCGAGGCATTCATTGCCGATTAGCCCGCCGCAATGGTCAAGGCAGCTTTCGCCAGTGAAATGCAGCGGTTTGCCTTGTGCTGGAAAAACGCCGAGTTGCCGCCAGTGGAGAGCGGTTGCGGCGTCCTGCATGGCAAAAAGCGTGGTTTCGGTGTCTTCCGAGAGTTTCCATGCTTCGATCCCGATCGCGTGCAGCCGCGGATCGGTGCGAGCCTGCGAGAAGACGACGCAGCCATCGGTTACGGCGCCAACGCGGGCCCCGACGCAGACAGATGACGTGGTCACGGCAAAGCCGATGTCGCCGGTTTCCGCGCATCTGCCCGCGAGAGAGAACGTCATTTATCGAGCTCGATGCCGGTCTGCGCGGTGATAGGCCCGTAATGTTCGATGCGGCGGTGCCGGGCGAAATCAAAGACCGAACGGCGGATATAGGCGCCGAGGTCGAGATCGCAGTCGTAGGTGATGACTTCGTCATCTTCGGTCGAGGCGCGGGCCACGACCTCGCCGGTGGGAGAGACAATGGCCGAACCGCCGATCATCGCGAATCCGTCTTCCGAGCCGCATTTCGCGGCGGCCATAACCCATGCGGCGTTCTGATAGGCCGCGGATTCAAGGCTGAGACGGTGGTGGAATTCGCGCAGATGCGCCGGTTCGGGGTGGTGAATATTGCGGGTCGGTGTGTTGTAGCCCAGCATGAACACCTCGGCCCCGCGCAGGGCCATGACACGGAAGGTCTCCGGCCAGCGACGGTCGTTGCAGATGCACATGCCGAAACGGCCCGAGGGTGTCTCGAACACCGGGAAACCCATGTCGCCGACTTCGAAGTATCGTTTCTCGAGATGTTCGAATTCCAGATCGCCGATGGGGTCTTTGGTGCCGGGCAGGTGGATCTTGCGGTATTTGCCAAGGATCTTGCCATCGGGAGCGACGAGCACCGAGGTGTTGTAACGATGCGTTTCGCCGCCTTCGGTGATCTTTTCCGCATAGCCGAGATAGAAACCGACGCCCAGCTTTTCGGCCTCTTCGAACAGCGGTTTCATCGCCGGAGAAGGCAGACCCTCTTCGAAGAAGACGTCGTATTCTTCGGGCGTGTCATAGATGTAGCGAGGGAAAAAGGTCGTCAGGGCGAGCTCGGGAAAGGTGACCCACCGCGCGCCGCGGGCATGGGCCTGACGCAGCATGTCGATCAGCCGAGCGATGACCTGTGCCTTGGTGTCCGCCAGATGAACTGGTCCCATTTGCGCAACCGCATAGACTTCTTTCCGGCTCATCCGTGTCTCCTCTGCCTGTATATTTCCGGTGTAGACAGGGGCCATATCAGTGTGAAATAAATTTGTACCCCTATCGAATAATGAAAAGTTATATGCATGATAAACGCCCGCCAGCTTGAGGTTCTTTCTACCGTCATTGAAGTTGGCACGACCGCGCGGGCGGCGGAATTGCTGAACGTGAGCCAACCGGCGATAAGCAACATGATCCGCCATACCGAGGATCTTGTCGGTTTCCCCTTGTTTCAAAGGGAGCACGGGCGGCTGGTACCGACGCGCGAGGCGCTTCACATCGCGCAGGAGGCACAGCATTTGTTCATGCAGCAAAAGCGTGTTGCCAATATCATCGAAGAATTGCGCGGTGGCACAATCGGGCGTTTGAACATTGTCGCTTCGCCCTCGATCGGCCACGGGATTCTGCCACTGGTCCTGGCAGAATTCATGCGGACCCGCCCAAAACTTCAGCTTTCCATTGAATTGGGCAGCGTCGATGAGATCATCCGGCGGCTGGTGAGCGGTCGGGCAGATCTCGCGCTTTCGGTGACGCGGCCGCGCCACTCGGCGCTTTCCGTGCGCGAAGTGGGGGAGGGACGGCTGATGTGTGTTTGCCCGGAGAATCACGAAATGGCGCTGTCGGACCAGATCAAGGTGACCGACCTGAACCACGTACCGCACGTTTCTTATGCAGCGAGCACTCCCCTGGGGCAGGCCATCGATACGGTGTTTTCGAAGCAGGGGCTTGAGCGTCGTTACTTCTGCGAGGTGCGGCACACGGCGACGGCGCTTGAAATGGTACGTAACGGGCTGGGCGTTGCGCTGGTCGACAGTTTCGCCCTGATCGGACCGGATATCAGCGGAATCGCCATAAAGCCAACGCAACCGGTGCTGCATCTCAACATGCACGCTGTGACGTCGAACTTGTTTCCGACCTCGCATCTTTCGGTTCAGTTCCAACAGTTTCTGGCCGAGTTTCTCAAGGATGGCGCGGAGAATATCGCGCGGAAGGCCGAAAGTGTATAATCTGAAATTATTTATAGAGGGCGTTTTTTAATTTCATTGTTTTAGTTCTTCATGCTCCCCTGACGTAGCGATACCGGCCCGCAGCAAGGGGCCTCTCACTCAAGCGTGGAACATAAAAACAGCATGAGCACTCCTATCCTTTCCATTCGTCAGGGGATCAAACGGTACGGGAGCGTGCATGCGCTTGACGATGTGACGCTGGATGTGGCGGATGGCGAATTCCTCACGCTACTTGGGCCTTCGGGGTCGGGAAAGACTACGCTTCTGAGCGCGATTGCGGGTTTCATCAGGCTTGACGAAGGGTCGATCAGCCTTCGCTCCAAGGACATCACCAAGCAACCGCCGGAAGCGCGCGATTTTGGCATGGTTTTTCAGGGCTATGCGCTGTTTCCGACGATGACCGTGGCTGAAAACGTGGCCTTTCCGCTGAAAGTGCGCAAGAAACCGGCCAAGGAAATTGCCGATCGCGTAACGGAGTGTCTCGACCTTGTTCAGATGGGCGATTTCGCCGACCGGTTGCCGATTCAGCTTTCCGGCGGACAGCAGCAGCGGGTCGCGCTGGCGCGGGCGCTGTCGTTTCATCCGCAGGTTCTGTTGCTGGACGAACCGCTTTCGGCGCTCGACAAGAAGCTGCGCGCGGACCTGCAATGGGAGCTCAAGGCACTGCACGACCGGCTGGGCGTGACCTTTATCTACGTGACCCACGATCAGGAAGAAGCGCTCTCCATGTCGGACCGGATCGTCATTCTGAAAGATGGCAAGATCCAGCAGGAAGGCGCGCCGGGAGATTTGTATAACAAGCCTCGGAACGCCTTTGTGGCTGACTTCCTTGGCAAATCGAATTTCATCGACGTGACGGTGACGGGCCGAGAAGGCGACGTGCTGAGCTGTGCCGCCGATGGGGCCAAGTTCCAGGTCGAAACCGATGCTCCGCTTGAGGTTGGCACCAAGACCAAGGTTGCCCTGCGCCCCGAACAGCTGCGGTTGGCGGGGCCGGGCGAAGAGTTCCTGTCGGCCAAGGTCAAACAGGTCAGCTATCTTGGCGAGCGTTGCCAAGTCATCGTGACCCATGACTCGCTGGGTGAACTGCTTTTGTCCTGCGCGACGTGGAAAACCGGCATCACGCCAAAGCCCGATCTTCCCGTGAGCATCGGCTGGGACAAGGACGCCTGTGTGCTACTGGCGCCCGAGTAACGTTTTAACGGCAAGGGCCCGGTGACAAGGGCCTGAAATCAATAAGCATTACGATCCAACAAGGAGAAGTGACATGACTGACACAACCGATTTCGAGGCAAAACGCGACATCGCGGATATTGCCGTCGAACGTTACAAGCAAGGCCGCCTGACCCGCCGTGGCTTCATCGCTGCGATGGGTGCGCTTGGTATTCTGCCCGCGCTGGGCAGCAAGGTTTCCGCGCAGGCGAAAGAGATCGTCGTCGTGAACTGGGGCGGCACCGCCAAGGACGTGCTCGAAGAAGTTCTGGCCGAGACCTATACGGACGAAACCGGTATTCCGGTCGTCATCGACGGTTCTGGCCCGTCGGCGGGCAAGATCCGCGCCATGGTCGAAAGCGGGGCGGTGGTCTGGGACCTTTGCGACAGTGGCGCGGGTTCGGCGATCATTCTGGAACAGCAGGGCGTCACGCAGCCGATCGACTATTCCATCGTCGACAAGTCGAAAGTTCTGGAAGGGACGGCATATAACAACGGTGTCGGCAACTACATCTATTCCTACGTTCTTGCGACGAACCCCAAGATGCTGGGCGGAAACGTTCCGCAGAACTGGGCGGATGTCTGGAACACCAAGGATTTCCCTGGCATGCGGACCTTCCGCAAATCGGTGCGTGGTATGCTTGAAAGCGCGACCATGGCGCAGGGTATCGCGCCGGAAGAAGTCTATGCCGTGCTGGATACGGAGGACGGCATTGCCGCTGCCATCGCTAAGTTCCGTGAGCTGCGTGAAAACATTATCGTCTGGGGCTCGGGCAGCGACAGCCAGAACCTGTTCCTGCAGGAAGAAGTTGCGATCGGCAACATCTGGTCGACCCGCGCGCACCTGTTGAAAGACCAGATGGATGAAGGCAGCTTTCAGGTCACATTTAATGGTGGCGTGATGGCGCCGGGCATCTGGGTGGTTCCGAAAGACAACCCGGCCGGCACCGAAGAAGTGATGAAATTCATCGCCCACGCCCAGAAGCCCGAGCTTCAGGTGAAATGGCTGGAACTGCTCGGCTCTGGTCCGATCAATCCTGCAGCCGCGTCGATGGTGCCTGCCGAGCTGGAAAAGTGGAACCCGACCAGCCCCGAAAACCTCGCAACGCAGATCCTTTACAACGATGAATGGTACGCCAAGCACCAGATCGCTGCAGAAGAGATGTATGTGGACGCTCTGATTAACTAATCCCTCCCCTGCGGGGCTGTCGTGCGATGCCGATGGCCCCGTTTTTTCCGAATTTCGACTGCCGGAGCTTGCATGGGTCGTCTCAACGAAAAAGTCAGCTACTGGATGCTGGTGGCGCCTGCCCTGACGATCATGATCGTCTTTTACATCCTGCCGGTGCTGGGCATCTGGGAGATCGCCTTTACCGAGCCGACGACCGGAGTCGACAATTTTGTCAAAATGGCCGAATCCAGTGCGGTCAAAACCAGTTTCGTGCTGACTTTCCGGGTCGCCGCGATCACCACCATCGGTTGCCTGCTGCTGGGCTATATCGTGGCCTATTCTATCAGCAACTTTGCCAACAAGTTCACGCCGCTTATGCTGGCGCTTGTCATCCTGCCGTTCTGGGTATCGGTTCTGATCCGGTCGTTCAGCTGGATCGTTCTGCTGGGCCGTTCAGGCCTTGTGAACGACACCCTGCGCGATGCCGGGATCATCGAGTCTCCGCTGAGGCTCATGCATAATGAATTCGGCGTTCTGATCGCGATGATCCACGTCATGCTACCTTTTGCGATCCTGCCGATGATGACCAATATGCGCGGTATTTCCGACGCTTATGTCAAGGCGGCGCGTGGGCTTGGCGCCAGTGAATGGACGGCGTTCTGGAACGTCTACTTTCCGCAGACCATTCCCGGTGTGATGTCCGGCGCGCTGCTTGTGTTCGTGCTGTCTCTGGGGTTCTACGTGACGCCTGCACTGCTTGGTGGCGGGCGTGTTCTGATGATCTCGGAATACATCACCTACCAGATCCAGGAGTTCCTGAACTGGGGGCTAGGCTCGGCTCTGTCCGTCGGGTTGCTGATAGCGACCGCCCTTGTTCTTTTGATTGCATCCCGCTTTATCAATCTGCGGTCTGCCCTGCTGGAGCGTAAATGATGCCGGTATCCGCGTTTCGCATCTTTTTTCAGACCGGCGCCTGGCTGATCCTTGCCTTTCTGGTGCTGCCGCTGCTGGTCGTCATTCCGGTGTCCCTGACCGACACAAGCTATATCGGCCTGCCGAAAGAGCATCTGTCGATGCAGCACTACGTCAATTATTTCAGCGATACCGAATGGTTGCACGCGACGTGGTCGAGCATCTGGATCGGTCTGGTCGTGGCGACCTGTGCTGCCGTTTTGGGTACTGCCTTTGCCATCGGGTGCTGGTTCCTCTCGGATCGTGCCTCGGCCATTGCGCGGTGGGTTTTGATCACGCCGATCCTTGTGCCGCCGGTTGTGCAGTCGCTTGGGTTCTATCGGTTCTGGGTGCATCTTGGGCTGATCGACACGAGCTTTGGCGTCATCCTTGCGCACACGCTTTTGGCGCTGCCATATGTGTCTATCTCGGTTTTTGCGGCGCTGGTTAACCTTGACCGCAATATTCCGCGGGCGGCGCGGAGTCTTGGGGCCTCGGTCTGGCAGACAGTACTGGCGGTGGTCGTGCCTGCGGCCAAGCCGGGTATCCTGACCGGTTTCGTCTTTGCTTTCATCGTCAGCTTTGACGAGATTGTCGGTGTGCTGTTCATTACCGTGCGCCGGGTGACGACGCTGCCCAAGAAGATCTGGGAAGGTATTCAGGACAATATCGACCCGACCATCGCGGCGGTTGCAACCCTGCTGGTTTTGCTGACCCTGTTGATAACGGCGATCACGGCGCTGCGGCGGACGTCATGAGCAAGTATCTCTTCAAGAACGCCCGCTATATCAGTCACGAAAGCGGGATGCCCGAGGTTCGCGCGGGGCATATCGCGGTCGAAGGCAATAAGATCGTCGCGATCCCCGAGACGCTGAACGGCAGCGATTTCGAGTCTTTCGAGGTGGTCGATGCCTCGGACAAGCTGGTGTCGCCGGGCCTGATTAATTCGCATACCCATTCGGTTCTGCTGGTGCTCAAGGGTACGGTCGAGGATATCGAGGGCAACCTTGTCTACCAATACATGGTGCCGGCCTCTTACCTGCTGGAACCGCAGGAACGGGCGGCGATTGCGCGGCTAGCCTGCGCTGAGGCTATCCGGTCGGGGACCACGACCATGGTTGATCCGTTGCGTCACGTCGCCGATTACGCCCCGGCGATGATCGAGTCCGGCGTACGGCTCTGGCTGGCGGAAAGCTGCGCCGATGCGGTGACGACCGAGGTTGGCGCGGGCACTTATCGCTTTGATCGCGAGTTCGGCGAAACATTTCTGACCCGGACCCGAGCCCTGATCGAAGAGTTCCACGGGGCCGAGGACGACCGGGTGCGGGTCATGATCGCAGCCCACGGGCCGGACAATTGCAGTCCTTGGATGCTGGGTGAATTGAAGAAACTGGCACGCGATCACGGGCTGCGCCGTACCGTGCACCTCAGCCAGATCATCAGCGAAAAGGAGCAGGTCGAGAAACTGCACAGCTGCACCTCGACCGAGTATCTGGATCAGAACGATTTCCTCGGCGACGATCTAATCGCGGTGCATTGGACGTTCTGCAATGACTCTGATGTGGCGCGACTGGCCGAGACGGGCACGTGGCTGGGCCACTGTCCGGCGTCGATGTCGGCCAAGGGGCCGCACCCGCTGCCGATGCGGTCGATCCTCGACCATGGTGTCAAGATCGTGCTGGGGACGGACAACATGACCGAGGATATGTTCCACGCGATGAAGATGGCGATGACGCTGCACCGTGGCGCCTATGGCCGTTCGGTTACGCCGTCGCCGCAGACGGTGTTTAACTATGCGACGGTCAATGCGGCCAAGGCGCTGGATCATCCGGAAATCGGCTCTATTGCGGTGGGGATGAAGGCGGATCTTGCGCTATTCAACCTGATGACCCCGGCGATGATGCCGCGCCTCTCGGCGGTGTCTAACCTGCTTCATTACGGACACCCGGGTGTCGTGACCGACACGATGGTCGATGGCAGCTTCTTGATGCGCGACGGGCAGTTGACCACCATCGATGAACGCACCGCAATCGTCGAAGCGCAGGCGGCGACGGACGCGATGTGGGAAAGATTCAGCGCCGAGGATCGTGGCGTGCCGCTGCCCGCCACCGATCCCGCGTAGAACAGCAAGAAAAGAGGAGATCTGCTGTGACATTTTCAATGGTTGGCCGCTGTGCGCGGACCGGTGCCTTTGGCGGCGTCATCACGACGTCGGATCTGGCGGTAGGCGGTCGTTGTCTGCGGCTTGCCCACGGCAAGGGGGCGATGCTGTCGCAGCACCGCACCGACAGCCGTCTTGGCGATCTGGGTATCTCGCTGTTGAAAGCCGGAGAGTCGGCTGATGCGACGGTGTCCAAGGTCAGCGTATCGTCAGAAAATATCGAATGGCGGCAGATCGGCGCGCTGGATGCCAAGGGGCAGGCGGCAGTGTATCACGGTCGCCGGATGTACTCGATTTATACCCATAGCATCGACAAGGACTGCCTTGCTCTTGGCAATATTCTTGCCAATGACAAGGTGACCGATGCGATGGCGGAAGCCTTTGTGCGCAACCCGGAGCTGCCGCTGGGCGAACGTCTGATGCGCGGTCTCGAAGCGGGGCGCGATGCGGGCGGCGAAGTGCTGGGACCGTTGCGGTCGGCCGCGCTGCGCGTGTCGGGTGAATTGGGGATGGATACGCTCGACCTGCGGGTCGACATGTCAGAAAAGACCGCCGTCGAGGATTTGCGTGCGCTGTTTGACGCCTATGCGGGTCGGGCAGATGACCTGCGGCGCGTGGCGCTTGAACCCGATACCATTCCGGTGATGCGCAGCCTGTTCGAAGCAAGTATAGAGCAGATTGCCGAACTGGGGCTGGAAGCACGGTTTCCCACGGCGCGGCATCGGGATAGTTGGGCATTGAGGGACTGAAAATGACGGATCAGCGTATCTACTGGGACGAGGAAGTGCCGGAACCAACGCTGGTCCATCCTGCAAAACTGCCACGCCATGCTGACGTGGTGGTGATCGGGGCGGGTTACACAGGACTGTCGACCGCTTTTCACCTTGCGCAATCCGGACGCAGGGTTGTCGTGCTTGAAGCGGGTCGTATCGGCGCGGGCTGTTCGTCGCGCAATGGTGGCATGGTCGGCCCAAGTTTTCACAAGCTGGGTACCTCGGGGCTGATTGCGAAATACGGTGATGAGAAGACACTCGGGATCATGCGCGAAGGTATCCTTGCGCTCGATTACTTCGAGGCATTCGTCAAGGAGAACAAGTTGGCCTGCGACTACCAGCCGGTCGGGCGTTTCCGCGGGGCGCGGACAGCGGCGGATTATGAATCGACGGCGCGGGAGTGCGACTGGCTGGGCAAGAACCTTGGTCTGCCGACCGAGATGGTGCCGCAAAGCGATCAGCGCGCCCAGATCGGGACCGATTTCTACCGTGGCGGCGTGATCTATCACCGTGACGGCGGTATCCACCCGCGCAAACTGGTGCTGGAACTGGCGCGGGTCGCGCAAGAGGCCGGGGCAACAATCCTCCCCGAATGCGCCGTTTCCGGTTGGGACAACGACGCGACCGGGCTGAACGTGAAGTGCGCCCAAGGCGTGATCCACGCGACCGAAATTGTCGTGGCGACGAACGCCTATGCCGACAAGCGCACTCAGGTCATGTCGAGCCGGATGGTGCCGATCGAGACCGCTGCGGTGGCGACCGAAGAGCTGAGCGCTGATGTCATGGCAGAGCTGACGCCCCTGAACCGGATGCACGGTGAATCGGGGCGCGTTTTCATGTGGTATCGCCCAACCCCGGATCGCAAGCGGTTCATATTCGGCGGTCGCATGGGTGTTCCGGGCGCGTCCGAGGCATCACGAAAGGCGGCGTTCCGCAAGGCCATGCTGCGCGTGTTTCCGCAGCTCGACTCGGTCAGCTTCAGCCATTTCTGGGCCGGGTATGTCGCCTACACGACCGATCACAGTCCCCATATCGGCCATCATGACGGGGTCTGGGTCGCGGGGGGGTATTGTGGATCGGGCGTGACTCGCAGTCTCTATTTCGGGATGAAACTGGCGCGCAAGATCCTGCGCCAGCCCGAACGCGACACGGCCTTCGACGATCTGCCGTTCGAAGCCGTGCCGTTCCGCCGTTTTGCCCCGCACGGTGCGCTCGCGATGACCCAGTGGTATGCCTATCAGGATGCCCGCGAGTTGCGGCAGCGCGATAAAGTCTAAGAAAAGGAGCCCGGCCATGGAATTCGATACGGTGATCCACGGGGGGACGCTTGTCACCGCAAGCGAAACCAGCAAGGGCGATATCGGGATCCGGGACGGCCGGATCGTTGCCCTGGCCGAATCCTTGCCGGGGGGCGAGCGCCGGATCGACGCAGGCGGGCGGCTGGTCATGCCCGGCGGGATCGAGGCGCATGCCCATATCGCGCAGGAAAGCTCCTCGGGGATCATGGGGGCCGATGACTATTTATCAGGCTCTATTTCAGCGGCTTTCGGGGGAAACTCATCTTTCATCCCCTTCGCCGCCCAGCATCGCGGGCAATCGATTGACGATGTGATAGCTACTTACGACCAGCGTGCGGCGCGGTCGGTAATTGACTACAGCTACCATCTGATCGTGACCGATCCGACTGCCGAGGTGCTCGAGGATCAGCTGCCGAGGGCTTTCAAGCGGGGGATCACCTCGTTCAAGGTCTTCATGACCTATGACATGATGAATATCGGTGACGGCGGGATGCTGGACATCCTGACCGTGGCGCGGGCGCATGGCGCTATCACCATGGTTCATGCCGAAAACAACGACATGATCAAATGGATGAACAAACGGTTGGCCGCCGCCGATCTGACAGAACCGAAATACCACGCGATTTCGCGTCCGGAACTGGCCGAGGAAGAGGCGATAAACCGCGCTGTTTCACTTGCCAAGCTGGTCGATGCGCCGCTGTTCATCGTGCATGTATCAACCGCCGGCGGCGCTGCCATCGTGCAGCGCGAAAAGCTGGCGGGAACGCGGCTGTTTGCCGAGACTTGTCCGCAATATCTGGCCCTAACAAGAGAAAAACTGGATCAGCCGGGTATGGAAGGGGCGAAGTTTGTCTGCTCGCCGCCGCTGCGCGATGCCGAAACGCAAGAGGCGCTGTGGCGCCATGTTCAAGCCGGAACGTTTGAATCGGTCAGCTCGGATCACGCCCCGTACAGGTTTGACGACACGGGCAAGTTCATGAACGGGCGCGATACCCCTTATCCCAAAATCGCGAATGGCATGCCGGGGATTGCCGCGCGTCTTCCCTATCTGTTTTCGGAAGGCGTCGTGAAAGGGCGTATCTCGCTGAACGAATTCGTGGCGCTGTCATCGACGAATGCGGCCAAGACCTTTGGGGTGACCAAAAAAGGTGGACTGGCACCGGGCATGGATGCGGATATCGCGATCTGGAACCCTGAGGTTACGCGTAACACAACGCTTGCCGATCAGCACGACAACATGGATTACACGCCCTTCGAGGGTATGGAATTGACCGGCGTGCCCGAGATCGTTCTGAACCGAGGCGCCATCATCGTTGAACATGGCGAGTTGAAATGCCAGGAGGGGCAGGGCCGGTTCGTGCCGCGTGCGCCCGTGGATCTGGGTAAGGGGCGTGGATACCTTGCCAAGGAATTGGATCCGGTCCGCAACTTTGGTGCGAGGATTGCACCGTGAGCGCAGGCCCGATCCTTGTCATCAATCCGAATTCCTCAGTGGCGGTCACAGAGGCGATTTCTACCGCAATAGAGCCGCTTTCGCTGCGGCAAGGCCCGATTTTCGAGACGGTGAGAATCGAAAATGGTCCCTCAACGATTGCAACGGCGGAACATGCGGCCAAGGCGGGTTTGGACGTGGCGGAAGTGATCCGGTCGCGGCCGGATGCGAGCGCATTCGTGATCGCCTGTTTTTCAGATCCGGGGCTCGACCTCTGCCGGACATTGGTGCCGCAACCTGTGATCGGGATACAGGAGGCAGGAATTCTGACCGCGATGGCGCGGGCGGACCTGTTTGGCATTGTCGCGCTTGGACCGGCGTCGATCGCGCGCCACAGGTTGCGCATTCGCCAGATGGGTGTCGAGTCGCGGATGGTGGCGGAATTACCGCTGGATAACGCCTCGGCAGAAGATGCCGGTCATTCGGACGATGTCTATGAACAGACCCTGAAAATCGGCTTCCGCCTCAAGGAATTGGGCGCAGGGGCGATGGTTCTGGGCTGTGCCGGTTTCTCGCCGCGCCGAGCCGCGTTGGAAAAGGAACTCGGGATCGCGGTGATCGATCCTGTGCAGGCAGCCGTGGCCATGGCGCTGGGCGCGGTGATGCCCTAGCGGCTGCTGCGGCGCTTGCGGCTGACCTTTTTCCGGGTCTTGTCTGCCTTGCGCTTGTAGGACGATGCCTTGCGCCGTGTTGCGGTACGTCCTGCCGGCGAGGGTGCGCGGGGAAGGCTGCTTCCATCCAGCGACAAAAGCTCCAGTTCAAGCCCGCCCGTTACGGGCGTTGCCTGCGACAGCTTCACCGTAACGCGCTGGCCGATTCCGATGATCATGCCGGTATCCGACCCCATCAGGGTGTTCGCCTCGGCATCGTAGTGGAAATATTCGCGGCCCAGCGACCGGATCGGAATCAGCCCGTCGGCCCCGGTTTCGTCCAGTTTCACAAAGACGCCGAAACGAGCGATGCCGCTGATGCGGCCTTCGAATTCGTCACCGACACGTTCGCTGAGATAGGCAGCAAGGTAGCGGTCTGTGGTGTCGCGCTCGGCCAGCATCGACCGGCGTTCAGTGTCCGAGATATGCTGCGCGGTTTGGTCCAGCCTCTCTGTCTCTTCAAGCGACAGCCCGTCCTTGCCCCAACCATGTGCGGATATCAGCGCACGGTGTACGATGAGGTCTGCGTAACGGCGGATCGGCGAGGTGAAATGCGCGTAATGCTGCAGCGCAAGGCCGAAATGCCCGAAATTCTGCGGGCTGTAATATGCTTGGGTCATCGAGCGTAGGGTGGAGATATTGATCAGCTCGGCGTCGTCGCGTCCCGAGGCTTGATTGAGCAGCTGGTTCAGGTGCCGGGGTTGAAGGACCTGCCCCTTGGCCAGCGTATATCCGGCAGCGCTGGCCGTGTCGCGCAGGCTTTCCAGCTTGTCCGGTGAGGGTTCTTCATGCACGCGGAACAGCAGCGGCGATTTCTTGGCGATCAGGGTTTCGGCGGCGCAGACATTGGCAAGCACCATGAATTCCTCGATCAGCCGGTGCGCGTCGAGGCGATCCCGGAATTTGACCGAGTTGACCTTGCCATCATCGCTTAGTTCAATCTTGCGTTCCGGCAGGTCGAGTTCCAGCGGCTGACGTTTTTCTCGCGCGCGTGTCAGGGCGTCATAGGCAGCATACAGCGGCTCTATAACAGGCTCTAACAAGGGTTCGGCCTTGTCATTCGGGCGGCCATCCATCGCGGCCTGAACCTCTTCGTAATTCAGGGATGCGGCCGAGCGCATCAGTCCGCGGATGAACTTGTGGCTGATCTTGTGACCATCTTTGTCGATCTGCATTCTGACGGCGATAACCGCGCGCGGGACACCTTCATGCAAAGAGCAGAGATCGCCCGATAGCCGATCTGGCAGCATCGGCACGACACGGTCGGGGAAATAGCTTGAATTGCCGCGCTTGCGGGCCTCGGTGTCGAGCGGAGAGCCGGGCCGCACATAGGCGGCGACATCGGCGATTGCGACCCAGATGACATGGCCTTCGGGGTTCTTCGGGTCCTCATCGGGTTCGGCAAAACACGCATCGTCGTGGTCGCGCGCATCCCACGGATCAATCGTGACGAGAGGTAGGTCGCGCAGATCTTCGCGCCCTGACAGTCCAACGGGCTTGGCTCGGTCCGCTTCATCGATCACCGCATCGGGGAAATGATCGGGGATTCCGTGCTGGTGGATCGCGATGAGCGAAACCGCTTTCGGCGCGGTCGGGTCGCCGATCCGGTTGATTACCCGCGCGCGGGGAAGCCCCATGCGGCCCTTTGGTCCGGCCTGCTCGGCCTCGACCAGTTCGCCCTCTTTCGCGCCGTGGCGATTATCTTCGCTGACGGTCCATTCGGAGCTGCCGGATTTATCGATGGGAACGATCCGTCCGCCTTCGCTCCCCTTGCGGAAGATACCGAGGATACGTTTCGGGTTTGTGCCGATGCGCCGGATCAGGCGCGCTTCGTAGTTGTGATCCTCGGCGTGAACCACGGTCAGCTTGGCAAGAATTCTGTCGCCAGCACCCAGCGCGGGGTCCGAGGCCCTGAGCAGCATGAGAACGACAGGTTCGACGCCTTCGCCGTGCCATTCCAGCGGACGGGCAAAGAGATCGCCGTTTTCGTCGGGTTCCTTGATCTGCAATACGCTGACGGGAGGCAGGCGATCAGGGTCGCGATAGCTGCGTTTTCGCTTTTCCAAATGACCTTCTGCTTCAAGCTCTTTCAACTGACGTTTGAGGTCGATCCGCGCGGCACCCTTGATGCCAAATGCCTTGGCAATGTCGCGTTTGGAATTGAGGGTCGGGTTGGCAGCGATCCAGTCAAGGATTTCAGCCTTGGTAGGGATATGGCTCATGATTTCGCGTTTATCACGGGCAGTGGGCAACGTCATCGTCAAAAGCGACGCGGCGCAGGCGTGGCTGCAAGATCCTTTGCCGTGTCGACATCGCGCAACGTATCGGCAAAAGCGATCCGGTGATCGGGCAGGGCGGACGTACTGTCGGAAAGCGCGTTCGGCGAAGACCAGCGGACGCCTTTGAACATGTCAGGTCGCGCGCGTGAGCCGCGCTGCATTCCCACCAGCCAATAGCCGCCATCGATGGCCGGACCGAACACGGCTGTATGTGAGCCTAACAAGGCAAAAGCATTCGAAATGTGCCGCGGACGGATTTCGGGGATGTCGCCACCGATGACACAGACCTGGTGTCGCGGAAATCGCATCATGGCGCGGGACATTCGGTGGCCGAGATCGCCACCGCCCTGAGGAATGCGCGGGAAGTGGTCGGGCCAAACCCGGCTCACCAGCCCTTCGCGGTCTGGGCTGACAGCCAGAACAACCTCCCAACGAGGGTCGTCTACGCGCCGGAGCAGGTCAGCAACCTGATGCCGGAACCACCATTTCGCCTGTATAGAGCCTATTTCCCTCGCCAGACGAGTCTTTACCCGTCCGGGGCGCGGTTCTTTCAGCATGACGATCAGGGTGGGCCCCGGTCGCATGACTTAGGCGAAGTAGTCGGACAGGATGCGGGAATAGATCCGCTTGAGTTGATGAATCTGCTCGACCGGTACATTTTCATCGACCTGATGCATTGTCTTACCAACTAGCCCGAATTCAACCACGGCGCAGTGATCTTTGACGAAACGCGCGTCCGAGGTGCCGCCTGTTGTCGACAGCACAGGCGTCACGCCGGTTTCAGCCTGAACTGCAGTGGAAACCAGATCGGACAGATCGCCGGGTGGGGTCAGAAAACTTTCGCCCGAGACTTTGATTTCCACGGCGATCTCAACGTCGAATTCAGTGGCGACTTTAGTCGCTTCGTCTTTAAGCCAGGTGCTCAGGCTCTCACCGCTATGGGTGTCGTTGAAACGAATGTTCACCGTCCCCTTGCATTCGGCGGGGATCACGTTGGTGGCCGGGTTACCGGTATCTATGGTGACAATGGCGAGCGTGGAAGGATCGAAATGGTCGGTCCCCTGATCCAGTTCATGGCTGGCGAGCCGGTCCATCAGCCGTGCGATTGCCGGCAACGGGTTCTTGGCGCGATGCGGATAGGCCGAGTGGCCCTGCACGCCGCGCACTGTGAACCATGCGCTCATCGATCCGCGTCGGCCGATCTTGATCATATCGCCCAGGTTTTCGGGGCAGGTGGGTTCGCCGACAAGGCAGACGTTCATCTTTTCACCGGCTTCATCCATGTAGTCGAGGAGGGCGGTGGTGCCATCAAGCGCATCGCCTTCCTCATCGCCGGTGATCGCGAGGATCACAGAACCCTCGGGCGGCGTACTCTGCACGAAATCGACGGCTGCCGCGGCAAAGGCGGCAACGCCGGATTTCATGTCCGTCGCGCCCCGGCCATATAGGATGCCGTCAAGCTCCTCGGCGCCGAAAGGGGCGTGCGTCCAGGCGGATTCGTCGCCTACCGGCACCACGTCGGTATGCCCATTGAAGCCGAATGTCCGGGCATGTCCCTTGTCGCCCCATCGCGCGAACAGGTTGTTGATCCCTCCCCGATTAACCCGTGTGCAGGTGAAGCCCGCACCGCTTAGCAGAGAGTCCAGCACATCCAGCGCACCGCCATCCGCGGGCGTAACAGAGGGGCACCGGATAAGATCGGCGGTAAGTTTGGCGGCGTCGGTATCGGACATGAGACGTTTTCCTTGGTCGTGATCTTGGGGGCGCGGGCGGCGCCGTTTGCCTGACAGTTGGGACGAAATAATCGCAAAGCCAAGCCCTTGGTGTGGAAAACTTCTTAACAGATACAGGTAAACGGTGCTAACATGCTGAAAGAAAACAAATGACCCCAGAGGCGGGGCACCCGAGCAGAAAGCGGCAAAAGCCGCAAGACAGATGATATTCGCGATTCAGGCTCGTGAATAAGCTTTTGTTTACCGGGATGTCCTGTCCAACCGGGCGAGAAACAAGAGCAGATCATGATCTATACCGCGACAGAATTCAAAAGTGTCCCGGCATGGCCGGGAGGCTTTCAATGAGTTGGTTTGCCATCTGTGAAAGCGATGAAAACTGGATCGCACCCGAGGCGCTGGAACAGGCCGAGAGCCTTCTGACACGTGGCTCGATCCTTGTCGAAACCCGATATCCCCAATCCAACAATGCCCGCCCGCTGGTTTTGTTCGACGCTGATGACGACTGGCCGTTCCAGCTTGCGATTCATGCCCTGCCCGGCGGCGCCATCAGTTTTTCGTTGGATCAGGGAAGCGAGGTTCTGCACAAGGTCTTCAACTGTCCCGAGATCGGGCGCGGCGATATTTTGCGTCTCACTTATACTTGGGACGGTCCGCTGCGACAGGGACGCCTTGCCTTCGAAAAGCCGGACCATGGCCAGACGGTGGTGGTGCCGTTTGAAAGCCCGAGCCCCATTCCGCTCTGGCATATGCACCGGCTGATGCAGGGTGGAGAGGGGCGCTATCTTTCGCCGGAAGTCATCTTCATGGCGGCTTCGAGCGAAATAGAGCCGGTCGGGCCGTTGCCGACGCTGATGGCAGATACGCCTGTCGCAACCCCATATGGGTATCGTCCCGTGCAGGATCTCAAGCGCGGTGATCTGGTGATCAGCGGTTCTGGCGACAGCGTGCCGGTTCTTCACAACCTGACCCGGATTTTGCCGGCTCGCGGCAGTTTTGCACCGATCAGGCTTTGCGCGCCCTACTTCGGGCTTGGTCAGGATATCGACGTTTCGCCGATGCAGAGGCTGGTGCTTTCAGGGGCGGAGGTCGAATACCTTTTCGGACATGAATCGGTGCTGGTGCAGGCCGGTCACCTTGCGGGCGGGCCTGCAATTCAGAGACCGGCGCTGCCGCGATTTGTTTCCTATGCTCAACCGATCCTGCCGCAGCAGGAAACGCTGAATGTTGCCGGAACCATCGCCGAAAGTCTTTATGTCGGTCGGTTGCGCCGGAAGCCCCTGAATTTGGCCGCAAGCGCCTTGGCTACGTTTGACCGGAGCACCTTGCCCGAGCATCCGCCGTCTTCGCGTCCGGTTTTGAAATCGCTCGACGCGATCACTTTGGCTGCATATCGCGCAGCCTGAGTCTCTATCGCGCGGCCTGGGAATGTAAAATGGGCGCCGCATAAATGCGACGCCCGACACTGTTTAACTAACGTTACTCTAGATACTGGTTATTACAAAATTTCTGAGTTGATCAGGCGCGTTTGATGGCCCGATATCCTCCGATCAACAGACACGCTCCGACGACGCCGATGACAAGCTGGCCGATCCAGCCACCCAGTGTGCCACCGACCACAGCGACAAGGATAAAGTTCAGAACAAGCGCCCCGACGATCCCGAGAATGATGTTGGTGAGCAGGCCATGATCGGCCTTCATGATCTTTTCAGCGATCCAGCCAGCAAGTGCGCCGACTATAATCGCCGCGAACCATCCGATACCTTCCATCTTGCGCGTCCTTGTGTTCCCTTTTCTGGGCACTCAACGATGCAGAGCAAGAATAGGTTCCAAGGTTTTATACAAAAATCGAAAGATATTTTCTAATACGCGCTGACCGTTAATCCTTGGCGTTTTCTTCGCCAAAAAAGGGTGTCATCTGAGCGATGATGACAGAGTTTTCGTCCAATGCACGTTGCATGAGCGCGCGTTCTTCTTCGTCGATTTCGTGACCGGCGGCCTCGCGTTCGTCAAGCGTTCCATACCCCGTCACATCGAGGGGTGCGGTATCGGCCTGCTTTAGAATCGCGACAGTTTCGCGCACTGCTTCGGCTTCGTCGATGCCGGAGGCAAAACACATGAGCGCGGCGCCGGTCGAGCCTTCGGGCAGGCCGTCACCGGCCTTGCGGCCAATTTGCACCAAAAGCGTATAGACGCTCTGTCTCGACTTTTTTTTGGGTGAATCGCTCATGCGCCCGCCTTATCCCCTTGGTCCAGAAGCGGTCAATAGGCTGACGTTTACTATATGTTAGGCCCAGTTAAGCAAATTCCGCTAAATTTACATAATCATGCCGGAATCGTCTTGTAGTTCCACATGATCAACCTGCGGTGTAAGGCGGGGCGGATCAGAAATGAGGTATAGTTAATGGCAAAGGCTTCCGAACTTCCCATCGATACATCTGCGTCAGCGATGGATATGGCCGATGCCATGTTCGGCTCGGGGATCAATATTCTATCCGCCAACTACACCGGCGCTGCGCATGCCTCGGGGATCTATTCGAATGGTGATACCGTTGCAGCGGAACTGACGCCTTCGGATACGGGTGTCATCCTGTCGACCGGTAAGGCCACGGATATCACTAACAGCAAAGGCGACGTGAATACGTCGGACCGGACCACGACTGAAAACAAGACTGCGGGCGACAGCGATCTGAACGATGTGTCGGGTGTGAAAACCTACGACGCCGCTGTATTCGAGGCGAGTTTCGTGCCTGCGGGTGAAACACTAACCATGCAGGTGGTGTTTTCTTCCGAAGAATATCTCGAATATGTCGGGACGGGGTTCAACGATGCCATGGGTATCTGGGTCAACGGCGTGCAGGCGGAACTGACCGTTGGCAACGGTGACATCACCATCAACAACATCAACGATGAGAGTAACGAAAACCTCTATATCGACAACTCGGACAAGGATGATTCCTACAATACCGAGATGGACGGTTTCACCGTTACGCTGACGCTTAAGGCGCCGGTTACGCCGGGTGAGGTGAACACGATCAAGATCGCCATCGCGGATGGTGGTGACGAGAAATACGACAGTAACCTGCTGATCGCCGGGGATTCGATCCAGACCGCGCTGGTCGCGGGGGATGATACGATCGAGGTGAACGGCGAAAGCGAAACCTTCGATCTACTTGCGAATGATCAGACCAGCGCTGACGGTCAGCTGATTATCACGCATATCAACAACCAGCCGGTTGTGGCTGGCGATATCGTCACCCTGCCGAGCGGCGAGCAGATTCAGCTCAATGCCGACGGGACGGTCACCATCTTCACGGATGAGGACTCGGAAACCAATACCTTTACCTACCAGGTGCAGGACGGCAGCGGGAATACCGATACAGCCTTTGTCGAGATGACCACGGTGCCTTGTCTGGTACAGGGAACGTTAATCGACACGCCGGACGGTCAGGTTCCGGTCGAGGATTTGCGCGTCGGCGATCTGGTGATGACCCGCGATGACGGACCCCAGCCCGTGCGCTGGGCCGGCCGGTCGACACGCGTCGGTACGGGGCGCGATGTCCCCGTCGTATTCCGAGCCGGGGCGCTGGGCGAGCATGAACAGGTTGAGATGTCGCAGAACCACCGCGTGCTGATCAAATCCGGTCGCGCGCAACTCTTGTTCGGAGAGGATGAGATTCTGGTGAAGGCCAAGGATCTGGTGAACGACGATTCGATCCGGATGGGGACGGCGGGCAAGCCGGTCACCTATGTTCACCTGCTGTTTGACAGGCACCAGATCATTCGCGGCAACGGGCTGGAAAGCGAAAGCTATCATCCCGGCCGCGAAACGATGGACAGCTTTGACGCGGAAACGCGGGAAGAGATCCTGCGCCTGATGCCGGAAATCTCGGAGGAAGCGGGAGCGGGGTATGGCCGTGCCGCCCGTCGGTCTCTGAAAAGTTACGAGAGCCGCGCGCTGCTCGACGCCTGATATCCGACTATCGGTTCTGTTAAACGCCCGCCCCCGAGAGGAGGCGGGCGTTTTGCATCAATCGCGCAGAAGCTCGTTGATGCCGGTCTTTGAACGGGTCTTTTCATCGACGCGCTTGACGATCACCGCGCAATAGAGATTGACGTTGTTCTTCGACGGCATCGTACCGGCAACCACAACAGAGTATGGCGGGACTTCGCCATAGAATACGTCGCCGGTTTCACGGTCGACGATCTTGGTGGACTGGCCGAGGAAGACCCCCATGCCAAGCACAGATCCTTCGCGGACGATCACGCCTTCGACCACTTCGGAGCGCGCACCGATAAAGCAGTTGTCTTCGATGATGGTCGGCCCGGCCTGCATCGGCTCGAGCACGCCGCCGATACCGACACCGCCCGACAGGTGTACCCCCTTGCCGATCTGCGCGCAGGACCCAACGGTGGCCCATGTATCGACCATGGTGCCTTCATCGACATAAGCGCCGAGGTTCACAAAGGACGGCATAAGAACGACGCCGGGGGCGATATAGGCTGATTTGCGTACGACGCAGTTCGGAACGGCGCGGAAGCCTGCGGCTTTCCACTGGTTGTCGCCCCAGCCTTTGAACTTGCTGTCGACCTTGTCCCACCAGCCGCCGCCCTGTGGGCCACCGTCCTGCAGTTCCATGTCCTTGATGCGAAAGCCCAGCAGAACGGCTTTCTTCGCCCACTGGTTCACGTGCCAGTCGCCATTGTCATGACGTTCTGCGACGCGCAGCTTGCCCGAGTCCAGCGCGTTCAGCGTGTCCTCGATCGCGTCCCTTGTTTCGCCAGTGGTGGCAGAGGTGATCTGGTCGCGGTTTTCCCACGCGGATTCGATGGCGGTTTCAAGCTGGGCGTTGGACATCGGGTTTTTCCTAAACAGTGGATTTGGTGCCCTATAGCGGGCGTACCGGTTTCAGACAATCTCAGATGGGATCATCCCGCAAATGGATCGGGCGCGATATTGGCGCCGCAGATCAATACGGCAACGCGTTCGCCGGGTTCCGGGGTGTAGGCGCCACTCATGATGGCGGCGAGCGCCGTGGCGCCGGCGGGTTCGACCAGTTGCCGCGCTTCGTGCCAAAGGGCCTGCTGGGCGTCGGTGATAGCTTCGTCCTCGACCAGAACCGACTGCACACCGGTCGAACGGGCAAGATCGAAACAGATCGACCCGATACGACGCGCCCCAAGGGCATTCGCCGCCACGCCCGATACGTCGACATCTACCGGCTCACCCGCCGTCAGCGCGGCTTTCAAAGCGCAAGAGGTCGACGGTTCCACCGCCACGACCTTGCGGGCTCCCTGAAGCCAGCCCATCGCTCCGGCGATCAACCCGCCGCCTCCCACGGCGATCAGGATCGTATCGGCCTGTAATCCCTGTTCTTCCCATTCGCGCATGCATGTGCCTTGCCCGGCCACGGTCCCGGGCGCGTCATAGGCGTGAATCTGCATCGCGCCGGTCTTCGCCTCGTGTTCGCGCGCAAGATCCAGAGCATTGGCATATTCGCCGGGAACCACGCTTAGTTCCGCACCGGTCGCCCGGATCAGGTTGATTTTCGACGGACCGGCCATTTCCGGCACAAAAATATGGGCAGGGTGGCCCAGCGACTTGGCTGCATAGGCCGCCGCTGCCCCATGATTGCCGCCGCTCGCCGCGACGACGCCGGCGTCGGGTACGTCCATCGACAGCAGCGTATTGAAAGCGCCCCGCGCCTTGAACGTGCCGGTATGCTGCATCTGCTCTAGCTTGACGTCGATCGGATACGGCAGGCCAAAGCCGTCAAGCGTTGCGACCGGGGTCCGGATGACATGGCCTTCGATCCGCGCCGCGGCGGCAGATATTTCTGTTTTCCAATCGGTCATCGGCGGCCTCTCTCTGGTCTTGTTGCGGCGAACCCTATAGGGCTGAAATACAGGCGCAACCAAGGAATTGACCGGCATGAACGACGAACACCGCAGCCCCTTTCGCGATGCGCAGATCGACCGCAGGACCGCGCGCGAGGTGCCCGATACGCCCCAGACCCGAGCACCTGCCTATCGGCTGGCCTTTGCGGATGACGACTTTCTGTGCCGGGATGAGCTGCGACCGGTTCGTTTGCAACTTGAGCTGTTGAAGCCGCAGATGCTGCTGGACGAAAACGGGATCGAATCCACCGTGGTTCTTTTCGGTGGGGCGCGCATTCCGGAGCCAGCAGAAAAAGCATCCGCGCGGACCGAGACCCTGGCCGACCTGTCGCGTTTCTATGAAGAGGCGCGTCTCTTCGCCCAGAAGATGACGGAAAAATCGCTGGCGTCAGGCGGGCATACCTGCGTGATCGCAACGGGTGGCGGACCGGGTGTTATGAAGGCGGGCAACCAAGGTGCGGCCGAGGCCGGTGGAAAATCGATCGGTCTGAACATCGTTCTCCCGCATGAGCAGGCGCCCAACGAATATGTCACGCCGGACCTTTGCTTTAACTTCCACTATTTCGCGATCCGCAAGATGCATTTCCTGATGCGAGCCGAAGCGGTTTGCGTTTTTCCCGGCGGATTTGGCACGCTCGACGAAATGTTCGAGGCGCTGACGCTGATCCAGACGGGCCGCATGAAGCGGGTGCCGTTCCTGCTGTTCGGCCGGGCATTCTGGGAGAATATCATCAACTGGCAGGCGCTGGCTGACGCGGGCACTATATCCGATGCCGATCTCGATCTTTTCCAGTTCGTGGAAAGCGCCGACGAAGCGGTGGACATCATCGAAAACTGGGAACCAGCACCGGCGCGCGATCATATCCCGGGCCGCTAGGCTTATTCCGCGTCCAAAACGATTATGGGCCTGATCGGTCAGGCCTGCTCCGCGCTGATTGAAGCTCAGTGCAGGTCGGTAGGGAGCGTGCCCAGATCGGAGCCGTTACGAAGTTGAACGACAAAGCTGCGGCCGTTGTCTTCCTTGATGCCGTAACCAAATCCGGCCAGCCTGAATTTCCACTCGCGGGCCGACAGGCATTTCTTGCGCTCTTCGGTGATGAATTCGAGCAGGGGCGCTTCCAGCGTGTTCTCAATAATCATTTTCCCAATCCTTTTGTTTTGTACCGGAGTCAGGATATGAAAAGGTTCCGGGCCGAATTGGTCCGGCAGCGGGGTCATTTTGCGGCGAGGAGCGGGGCTTTGAGGCATTGTTGCGGCGATGGCAACAAATTGGCCCCAATTATATTAAAGCGAACCGTTCCGGCCGCAGGAATCGCGAAATTCGCCGGAATTGTACTCTAATTCGATCAAATCTAGAAATGATTGTTTCGAGGTCCGGCCGATCAGCACGCTGCGCCCTACTACGACAGAGGGCGTGCCGATCATCGCAAAAACGGCCCGCGCGGCATGGGCGGTCTCCAGCTTCAGGTCCGTTTGCGGTGCCTGCATGTCCCGCCGAAGCTTCTCGAAGTCCAAATCAAAATGTTCGGCAAGCTCGTTTATGGCGACTGGCCCGGGGCGCAGAGGTTTGTGCATGAGATGCTGGTGAACCGGCAGGTATTGCTCCTGATTCCCGGCGGCGATGGCAACCCGCGCGGCATATTCCGACCGCGGCCCGAGCAGCGGCAGGTCCCACCAGACAGGCGTAACTGGCGAGGCACCTTCGGAAAGTTCGATCACAAGATCACTCATCTCGGGGCAGTAGGGGCAATAGTAATCCGTGAAAACCGCCAGCGGCAGTTTTTCCGAGTTTCGGGCGCCGTCAAAAATCGAACACGGATTGCTTCGCAGGTCAGCGCGCAGATTGCGCTGCGCGTCCGATACCCTATCGACCGCAAGCAGGGCGATATCGGTCGCGCCGCTTACCGAGCCGCTGTTGACGATGCGAAAGCCATCCAGCCCCGGAATCGGATCGAATTGGAGCGGCTCAGTGAAGGCCTGGTAAAGCCGTGGCACGCCCCAGACCCAGGCGGCAATGCCACCAAGCAGCAAGAGGTTCCTTCGCTTCAAGGGCTACAGGCCCGCGTCGGCCTCGATCCGGCGGCGCGACTTGCGTTCACGTTCGGTTGCAGATTTCAGCTGGCCACAGGCGGCCATGATATCCTCGCCACGCGGGGTGCGAATTGGCGAGGCATATCCGGCCTTGTAGATGATATCCGCGAAAGCACGGATGCGGTTGTTCGATGACCGTTTGTAGGGTGCGCCGGGCCATTCGTTGAACGGGATCAGGTTGATCTTGGCGGGGATCCCCTCGATCAGCTTGATCAGCCGGCGCGCGTCCTCATCCGTGTCGTTCACCCCGTTCAGCATCACGTATTCAAAGGTGATGCGTTCGGAGTTGCTGACCTTGGGGTAGCTCTTGAGCGCGGCAAGCAGTTCCTCGATGTTCCAGCGCTTGTTGATCGGAACCAGCATATTGCGGGTTTCGTTCGTCGTGGCGTGGAAGGATACGGCCAGCTGACAGCCGATTTCCTGCGCGGTACGGGCGATTTCCGGAACTACGCCGGATGTCGATAGGGTGATCCGGCGGCGCGATAGCTGGATACCTTCGGCATCCATCGCGATCTTCATCGCGTCACGCACGTTTTCGAAGTTGTAGAGCGGTTCGCCCATCCCCATCAGCACGATGTTCGACAAGAGCCGCGTTTCATCCTTGGGCGCGCCTTGCTTGGGCCATTCGCCCAGATCGTCGCGCGCCATCATCACCTGTCCGATGATCTCGCCCGCTGTCAGGTTGCGGACAAGCTTTTGCGTACCGGTGTGGCAGAAGGAACATGTCAGGGTGCAGCCGACCTGTGACGAGATGCAAAGCGTGCCGCGTCCCTCTTCTGGGATATAGACTACTTCGACCTCGTGACCGCCAGCGATTCGCACGAGGTATTTGCGCGTGCCGTCTTCGCTCACCTGTTTGGAGACCACGTCGGGAATTTCGATCACGAAATTCTCCGCCAGTTTGGCGCGGTAATCCTTGGCCAGATTGGTCATCTCGGCGAAATCGCGCACGCCCCACTGGTAGATCCATTGCCAGATCTGGCCGACGCGCATCTTGGCCTGCTTTTCTGGCGTGCCAATTGCGATCAGCGCATCGCGCATGGCATCGCGGGTAAGGCCGACAAGGTTCACCGTTCCCTCCGGCATCTTGCGGGGGATCGTGACAACATCCTGAGTGATCGGCGCCGTAGCGGTCATGGGGTCGGCCTTCATTTCGGGTACAGACCGCCCCTATATAGCATTTGGCGCAGGTTTCAAAACAAACCTGCGCGCGAATGTCTCAGCCGCTTAGTTGGAGCAGCGTTTGTCGGCGTCTTCGGCGGCGGCGGTAAAGCCGAGGAGCGAGAATGTGTCCTTGGTCTGCGTTCCCCGCGAAGACCGCGCGGTCAGCACGGCATCGGTGCCGCGCTTCATCGCAGTGATGATCTGCTTGTCTTCGTCCGCGCTCGCTGGCCATGCCCATTCGCCCTCGGTGAACAGCTCGAACTCGTTGCCCGAAATGTTGAGGTTCACGGTCGAGCCCTCGGCAAACGGATAGCCGCCGGTAAAGGTTACCTGACCCTTCACATTGGCATCAGGGCGGTAGAAGACCATGAGGAGGATATCGCTACGCTTGACCGCGACAACCCGGCCGTCGCGGGTGTTGACGGTTTCCTTGGGTGCCGACACGCTCCAGCACTCACGAGGCTGGCTTTCCTCGAAGACGCTCCAGTCGGTTTCCGTGGCGACGCGGTTAGTGCTCTGTTCCTGTGCGAATGTTGCGTTTGCGGCCATTGCCGCGATGCTCAAGCCTGCAATTGCGCAGACGAGTTTCGATCCCATTGTCCAGCCTCCGACTGTCCTTCACCTCAATACACTTCGTCGGTACGCTCCTGCTCTTGACGAGCCATCTTGGTTGCGTATCCGGTCGCCGGGCGACATACACACCATTAGCGCAATCTTCGCCACTGACGAAAGGGCGATTGGCGGGAAATCGCCAAGAATTGAGGTGTTTCATGGATAGATCGGTTCCTCTGGTTGAAATCTGGCGTGGTGAGCTTCTGGAAAGCCTGCATCGCGGCCATGCGGTCGTCTGTGATGGACGCGGCGATATCGTCGCGTCATGGGGCGATCCCGAGACCGTGATCTATCCGCGGTCGTCGGCGAAAATGATTCAGGGGCTGCCGCTCTTGAGTTCCGGCGCGGCGGATCGCTATGGCCTGAACACCGAGCAACTGGCCTTGGCCTGCGCGTCTCATAATGGTGCCGCGATCCACACCGACAGGGTATCTGCATGGCTCGATCAGCTTGGACTGGGCGAAAGCGATTTTCGCTGCGGACCGCAGGAACCGGCCGATATACCCGCGCGCAACGGTCTGATCCTTGCCGGAGAGGAACCCTGCCAGATCCACAACAACTGTTCGGGCAAACATTGTGGTTTCCTCACGTTGGCACAGTACATGGGCGCAGGTCCGGAATACGTCGAGATCGATCACCCGGTGCAGCAGGCGGCGCTTGCGGCGTTCGAGGAAACCACAGGCGAATCCAGCCCCGGTTATGGCATCGATGGGTGCTCGGCTCCGAATTTCGCGACGTCGTTGCATGGCCTGGCGCGCAGCATGGCGTGGTTTGCAACGGCGTCGGCTCGCAGCGATCAGCAAAGCCAAGGCGCTGTGAGGCTGGTCGAGGCGATGATGAAACACCCTGATCTCGTTGCGGGTGAGGGGCGCGCCTGCACATCGCTGATGCGGGCGATGGGGGGCAAGGTAGCCATCAAGACCGGCGCCGAGGCCGTGTTCATCGCGATCCTGCCGGAACAGCAGCTTGGTGTGGCGCTCAAGATCACGGACGGGGCGACGCGTGCCAGCGAATGTGCCATCGCGGCCATTCTCGTCGGACTTGGTGTGCTCGACGCAGATCATCCGGCGACACGCAGCTACCTTAATGCGCCGATCCTGAACCGGCGTGGCATCGACACCGGGGTGATCCGCGCGACAGAGGCTCTGACGCACGGATTCTGAGACTGGCGGGGCCTACATCTGGATGATTTCGGCGATTTCGACCGACCCGCTACCGTCCATCACCATCGGATTCGACTTTGCGATGGCGCAGGCGGCGTCGATGTCGGCGGCATCCACGATGGTGTAGCCTGAAAGCGGGTTAGGCCCGCCATCGTCGCGGATTTCCTTGTCGGTGACCGTTCTGGACGTACCGACAGGGTTGCCCGGGTCGAGCAGCGCCTTTTGGTTGTCGGTCATCCACTTTTCCCATGCTGCCATGGTGGATTTGATTTCTTCCTCGGATTCCGGGCGTTTCCCGCCGTGATAGGCAAACATAAACTTGGGCATTGAATTGTCCTTTCCTGTTGAAATTAGGGCTCAGTCTAATTTTTTGGGGTCCTGCTCCAGCAGTCGGTCGAGTTTCGGCAACGTCGCCAGCCAGCCGCGGCTGTGGCTCTGGGCTGTTTCCATATCGGGCAGGTCGCGGTGTACGATCGTGAGGCGCGAACCCGTCTCTGTCGCGCTGACCATGAACATGACATGGCTTTCGGTTCCGCGTTGGTCTTCGCCGTCGTGCCAGCCCCAGGTGAAACCGACCGAGCCTTTGCCGTCGGAATCGGGAGGCAGAACGTGGGTGACCTGACCGCTCAACTTGTAGCGGTCGCCGCTTTCGCGCCCATACATGGTACAGGTCCAGGGGCCGGTGCGGGTAAAGTCCATCTGGCAATCTTCCATCCTCAGCCCTTCCGGGCCGAACCACTGCATCAGTTGCGAAGGATCGGTGACAGCGCGCCAGACCCTGTCGACGCTGACGGGGTAGTCGCGGACAAGTTCCAGTTCCTGAATGTCTTTCATGACTGCGTAACCTCTTCGGGATTGAGCGCGAGAAGGTCATCGAGCCGGTCGAGACTTTGTTGCCAGAAGGCACGGTGGTCTATCGTCCAGTTTGCGATCCGGCGCACCGATTCGGGCCGCACCGAATAGTACCGGTGAGTGCCCTCGCTCCGCTGTTCGACAAGCCCGGCCTTGCGCAGGACTTTGAGATGCCGGGAAACAGCGGGTGCGGAAATGTCAAAGCCGTCGACAAGTGTGCCGGCGGGCAGTTCACCCTGATCCATGAGGCGTTCCACCATGCTCAGGCGGGTCGCATCCGACAGGGCGGCAAAGGTTTTTGTCAGGTCTGTCATGACCGAATTATTAACGAAATAGTTAATTAACGCAAGCGTTATATATCTGGCTTGGCAAATTCCGACCGTGCGTAGCCTTGGATAAACAAAAGCGCGCTCAGATCACCGTGGTTGATCCGAACGTCACATTCGGCGGCGACAACCGGCTTTGCGTGCAGCGCTACACCGGTTCCAGCCCGGTTCAGCATGCCCAGATCATTGGCCCCGTCACCCACGGCCAGCACATCGGCTTCGGCGATGCCTAATCGAGTGGTGATATCCTCCAGCGCGTCGACCTTGGCCTGCCGTCCGAGAATCGGCTGCCCCACGGTCCCGGCCAGGGCGCCGTTTTCGACGATCAAGGTATTGGCGCGGTTTTCGTCGAAGCCCAGCCTTTTCGCGACCGAGGCGGTGAAGGCGGTAAAGCCACCGGACACCAGCGCCGCATAGGCTCCGTTCGCGCGCATTGTCGCGACAAGTTCCGGCCCTCCCGGCATCAGCGTGATCCGCTGAGCAAGTACGTCCGCAATGATCCCCTCGGGCAAGCCTTTCATCAGGCCGACCCGTTCAGTCAGCGCCCCTTCGAAATCAAGCTCGCCGTTCATCGCGCGGGCGGTGATTTCCTTCACCCGATCCCCGACACCCGCGACATCCGCAAGCTCGTCAATGCATTCCTGCTGGATCATCGTGCTGTCCATATCGGCCAGCAGCATCTTTTTGCGACGCCCCTGATCTGGCTGCGCGACAAGATCGACGCCCATGCCCTGAAGCTCCTGCCACACGTCCCAGAGGTTCGCCGGTTTCTCCGTGACCTGAAATTCTGCCGCTTCATCAGGGGCCAGCCATTGCGCATCGCCGCCGCCCCAAGCATTGCGCAGCGAATCCACCAGAGCGGGATCAAGAGAGGGGGCGGCAGGATTGGTCAAAAGCGTGACGGCGTACATGTGGCGGTTTCCTATCGGCAACAGAGAAGTCGCTTTTCGGCGATTTAGCGGCGCTTTATCCGCATTTTCCGACTTGTGCCAGCAAAGATACCGCTCTACATGCGGCGGTGGGACACCCCTCCCCAACGAGGGGCGCTTATCTGGAAGGGTAGCTGAAAATGGCTATTGCACAACCGGCAACGCGGCCGGCTAATCCGCGTTTTTCTTCTGGCCCCTGTGCCAAAATCCCCACATTCGATCTGAATAAGCTGGCCGATGCCGCGCTGGGCCGATCGCACCGTGCCGCGGTCGGCAAGGACAAGCTGAAAGCCGCGATCGAAGAGACGCGCGACCTGCTTGGCGTACCGGCTGACTACAAGATCGGTATCGTACCGGCTTCCGACACCGGCGCTTTCGAGATGGCCATGTGGAGCCTGCTGGGCGAGCGCCCCTGCGAGATGCTCGCATGGGAAAGCTTTGGCGCCGGCTGGGTCACCGATGTCGTGAAACAGCTGAAGCTCGATGCCGAGGTCAAGACCGCCGAATATGGCGAGATCGTCGACCTCAGCACCGTCGATTTCAACAAGGACGTCTGTTTCACCTGGAACGGCACCACCTCGGGCGTGCGTGTTCCCAACGGCGATGTGATACCCGCCGACCGTGACGGTCTGACCCTTTGTGACGCGACATCGGCCGCATTCGCGATGAATCTGCCTTGGGACAAGCTCGACGTAACGACTTTCTCTTGGCAGAAAGTGCTGGGTGGCGAAGCGGCGCATGGCATGTTGATCCTCAGCCCCCGCGCCGTCGAACGTCTTGAAAGCTATACGCCCGCATGGCCGCTGCCCAAGATTTTCCGCCTGACCAAGGGTGGCAAGCTGATTGAAGGTATCTTCAAGGGCGAAACCATCAATACGCCGTCCATGCTCGCGGTCGAGGATTACCTCGTAGCGCTTGACTGGGCGCGTTCGGTAGGTGGGCTCAAGGGCATGATCGCCCGCGCCGATGCCAATACCGCCGCGATCACCGGTTTCGTCGAAACCCATGACTGGATTGACTTCCTGGCGACCGATCCGGCCACCCGTTCGAATACCTCGGTCTGCCTGAAGTTCACCGATGACCGGATCGCCGATGGCGCGGCTTTTGCCAAGGCCGTGGCCAAGCGTCTCGCCGATGAGAACATCGCGCTCGACATCGGGGCCTATCGCGATGCACCCGCCGGTCTGCGGGTCTGGTGCGGCTCGACCGTCGAAACCTCGGATATCGAGGCGATGCTGCCTTGGCTCGAATGGGCCTTTGACGCCGAAATCGAAGCGCAAAAGGCCGCGGCCTAAGCGACCGGACCGCTCATCCTGCCACAGCAGGGTGAGTCCCCATTCCCCCATTTTCAAAGGACCATACCCATGGCCCCCCGTGTACTCATCTCTGACAAACTCTCTGCGGCTGCCGTTCAGATCTTCAAGGATCGCGGCATTGACGTGGATTTCCAGCCCGATCTGGGCAAGGACAAGGACAAGCTGGCCGAAGTGATCGGCCAGTACGACGGCCTTGCCATTCGTTCCGCGACCAAGGTGACCGAAAAGATCCTTGAGAACGCCAGCAATCTCAAGGTGATCGGCCGCGCCGGTATCGGTACCGACAACATCGACAAGGACGCTGCCTCCAAGAAGGGCGTCATTGTTATGAACACGCCCTATGGCAACATGATCACCACGGCGGAACACGCCATCGCGATGATGTTCGCCGTGGCGCGCCAGATCCCCGAGGCCAGCGCCTCGACCCACGCGGGTAAATGGGAAAAGTCGAAGTTCATGGGGGTCGAACTGACCGGCAAGACGCTTGGCGTTATCGGCGCGGGCAACATCGGCGGTATCGTCTGCGCCCGTGCGCTGGGGCTTCGGATGAAGGTTGTCGCCTATGACCCCTTCCTCGGCGAAGAAAAGGCTAAGCAGCTTGGCGTCGAAAAGGTCGAGCTGGACGAGCTGCTGGCACGCGCCGATTTCATCACCCTGCACGTGCCGCTGACCGAACAGACCCGCAACATCCTTTCCAAGGAAAACCTTGAAAAGACCAAGAAAGGTGTCCGGATCATCAACTGCGCCCGTGGCGGTCTGGTGGATGAGGCGGCTCTGGCCGAGCTGTTGAAATCCGGCCATGTCGCCGGCGCCGCCTTCGACGTGTTCAGCGAAGAACCCGCAAAGGAGAACCCGCTGTTCAACTTGCCGAACGTGGTCTGCACCCCGCACCTTGGCGCGGCGACCACGGAAGCACAGGAGAATGTCGCGCTTCAGGTGGCCGAGCAGATGTCGAACTACCTGCTTGAAGGCGCCGTTGAAAACGCACTGAACATGCCGTCGATGACCGCCGAGGAAGCCAAGGTCATGGGGCCGTGGGTCACGCTTGCGGGCCATCTGGGCAACTTCATCGGCCAGCTGACCGACGAACCGATCAAGGCCATCAATATCCTCTATGACGGTTCGGTTTCCAAGATGAACCTTGCCGCGCTGAACTGCGGCGTGGTGGCTGGCATCATGAAAAAAGCCAATCCAGACGTTAACATGGTTTCGGCACCTGTCGTTGCCAAGGAACGTGGCATCAAGATCAGCACGACCAATCAGGACAAGTCCGGCGCATTCGACGGCTACATGAAGGTTACCGTCGTCACCGAAAAACGTGAACGTTCGATTGCGGGCACCGTGTTCTCGGACGGCAAGCCGCGCTTCATTCAGATCAAAGGCATCAATATCGACGCCGAAATCGGGTCGCACATGCTCTACACGACCAACAAGGACGTGCCCGGCATTATTGGTACACTTGGTCTTACCATGGGCGAAGGCGGCGTGAACATCGCCAACTTTACGCTGGGCCGTTCGGCTGAGAAGGGCGAAGCGATTGCACTGCTTTACGTCGACGCGCCGGTTCCGGGCGAGGTGCTGAAAAAGCTCGAAGAGACCGGGAAATTCCAGCAGGTCAAACCGCTGGCGTTCGACGTCGCCTGACGTCGTCAGAGCTCAGTAACGGAAATGGCCCCGCTGATCCCGGGGCCATTTTTTTTACGCCGTCATGGCAATAGCATTGCGGTTACGTACCACCACCGCCGCGAACACCAGCATGTTCAGCACGGACAGGATCGAGCCGAGCTTGGCCAGTGTTTCGCCGTGGCCCTGGATGGCCATCGCGATACCCGGCACGATGAGAACAAGCCCACTAACGGCAAGCGCGAAATGCACCTGCGGAAGCATCCCTTCAGCCGCGTCCGGCACGAGATGGTAGTAGAAGGCGAAAATCGAAAAGCTGACCCATCCCAGAAGGTTCAGATGCGCATGGGCTGGCGACAAGAGATGGTCATGCGTCGCGCTCATCTGAATGCCCCAAACCATCCCGATCAGGACCGAGGCGACGCCGAGAATAAAGAACCAGAATGAAATCGACTTCATAAATATTTCCTTACATTGAACATGGACCCTGCAAAGCGGCATCCATGATGTTCTTAAAAAGCCTTGCGCCTTAGTGCGTTACGGCAAGGAGAAGGTAGATCCAATATTAGGTGAGATCCGCTGAGGCTGTGAAATCGATATTTTATATGATATTTATTGATATCATGAATTTATATGCGTTCGACCTTAACCTGCTGCGCGTCCTTGATGCGCTTTTGCTCGAAGGATCCACCGTCAGGGCGGGGGAACGCATCGGGCTGAGCCAGCCAGCCGTTTCTTCGGCACTGGGGCGTCTGAGAGCGGCCTTGGATGATCCGCTTTTTGTTCGTAACGGGCAGCGGCTCGAGCCGACGGTATACGCGCTTTCTCTCGCCCGGCCCCTGCGTGACACGCTGGACAATATCGAGACGATGATTGCCGGTCCTGAAAGCTTCGATCCTGCCACGGCCAGCGAGACCTTCAAGATTTCCGGTAGTGATTTCTTTGCCGAAATGCTGATGCCTGCGCTGGGCGAACGTCTGTCCCGCGTCGGTCCCGACATCCGGGTTCAGCTTGTCGATCTGGTGCCCGACAATTTCGTCGGCAAGCTGGAAAGCCACGAAGTGGACATGGCGCTGATCCCGGCGCTGGACCACCCCGGCTGGGTCGACTGGGAACCGATGTTCCGGTCGTGCTTTGTCTTGATCGCACGGCAAGATCACTCGGTCCTGCGCGCGCATGGGGTGCAACCGGGCGACAAGGTGCCGATGGACCTCTTCTGCGACCTCGGCCATATCCTGTTTTCGCCCGAGGGGAACCTGAAGGCGATGGGGGACGCAGCGCTAGCCAAAGTCGGCCGGGAGAGGCGCGTGGTCATGACGATGCCGGTATTCTACGGAGTCTGCCGGGCCGTGTCCGCCAGCGATCATGTGGCGCTGATGCCGGCGCAGATGGCCTACAAGCTGCGGGATACCCTCGGGATCGACGCCTATATTCCGCCCATGCCGATACCGGCGGCGCAGATCGGGATGATTTGGCACAAACGGGCGACAAACGCGCCCGCGCATCGCTGGATGCGGGCACAGATCGCAGATCTGCTGAAACCGCTGGATGATGCCGAGGCTTTCGAGGCCGGAGGCTGATCCCGGCCCACCCGTGGTGGACCTTGCCCGCCTGCTGTGAAACAGTTCGCGAAAGATAAAAGAGACAGGTGTTTGGGTGAACGATCCACTTTACGCGATTGGCGATATCCACGGGCAGATCGAGCTGCTGGAACAGGCTCTGGAATGGGTCAACGCAGACGGCGGGCCTAATGCGCGCATCGTTTTTCTTGGCGATCTCGTCGATCGGGGCCCGGATTCCAAGGGCGTGATCGACAGGTTGATGGCCGGGCAGGCGGACGGGATGCCATGGCAGGTGCTGATGGGCAATCATGACCGCATGTTCGCCCGGTTCCTGAGCGACGGCGCCGTGCATGATCCTAGGATCAAATCCGGTATCGGCTGGCTGAATCCGCGCCTTGGCGGACCCGCGACGCTTTTGTCCTACGGCGTCAAGGGTGCCGAGCGTCGCCCGCGTGAGGCGCTGGTTGAAGAGGCCCGTGAAATGGTGCCGGAAACTCATCTCGGTTTTCTGCAGGGTCTGCCGAAGTATATTGAGCGAGAGGGGAAACTTTTCGTCCATGCGGGGCTTCGTCCCGGAGTCGCGCTGAGCGATCAGGATCCCGATGATCTGCTCTGGATCCGCGAAGGGTTTCTCGAAGAAAAAGCGCCTTATCCCTGGCTGGTGGTCCATGGTCATACGGCGCTGGACATGCCGTTTCATTATGGCAACCGGGTTAATCTCGACGGTGGTGGCGGTTACGGGCGGACGATTTATCCTGCGGTTTTTGAAGGTGAGGATTGCTGGCTGCTGGACGAACAGGGGCGGCTGCCGCTGGTGCCCTGAGGCAAAAAGACAGGGGGCTCTGCCCCATCCGCGCGGGCGCGCGGATTCCCCGGGATATTTTTTAACCCAAAGAAGCAGGATCAGTCCCAGAGATCGGTGGATAGATATTTCAGCCCGCTGTCGCAGATGATGACGCCGATGGTGCCGCCTTTTTCCGGGCCTCTGAGCAGGTCGAGAGCGGCGGCAACATTGGCTCCGGCGGAGAAACCAGCGAAGATGCCGAGACTTTGTGCGAGGGTTCTGGCGGTATCGCGTGCGGTTGAGCCATTGACAGCGACGTAACCATCGACTGGGGTGTCAATGAGTTGCTGCAATTCGTGCATGGCGTAACCGCCGCCCTGAATCGGGTGGGCGGGATGACTGATTTTTCCGCCGGAAAGTGCGGCCGCCCCTTCTGGTTCGCAGAGATAGCCGCGCAGGTTAGGGTTCAGGTCTTTAAGCGCTGTGATGGTGCCGGCGTAGGTGCCCCCGGACCCGGCGAAATCGACAAAGGCGGTCAGCGTTTCGTCTGAGTCGCGCCAGAGCTCTGGTCCCGTAGTCCGGCGGTGCGCTTCGGCGTTGCCGGGGTGGTTGAACTGATCGGCGCGGAAGGCCGAGCGGGCTTCGGTCACCTCTTGCGCACGTGTTTCCACGACAGCTAGATCCTCGCCCGAGACCTGTCCCGGCTGGCTGCCGGGGGCCTGATCAACGAGGATGACCTCGGCCCCGAGGGCTTTCATCATCCGCGCCCGTTCGGGGGAATTGCCTCGGCTCATCACGGCGATGAACGGGTGGCCCAGTTGGCCGCAGACGATGGCCAGACCGGTTCCCATGTTGCCGGATGTGAGTTCCACCACGGTCTGGCCCGGGCGGAGGCTCCCATCGGCGCGGGCGGCCCGGATGATGCCCAGTGCGGCACGGTCCTTTTTGGAAAAGCCGGGGTTCAGGTAGTCGAGCTTGGTGAGGATCCGTCCCTCGACCCGCTTTTCCGTGGTCAGCCGGTCGAGCCAGAGGGAAGGGGTGTTGCCGATGAGATCGAGGATCGAGGTCGCCGTCATGTCCAGTCGAGCACCACTTTGCCACTTTGTCCGGATTTCATCGCGGCAAAGCCCTCTTCGAATTCATCGACCTTGAAGTGATGGGTAATAACGCCCGAGACATCGAGTCCGTTCTGGAGCATCGCGATCATCTTGTACCATGTCTCGAATATTTCGCGGCCATAGACGCCCTTGATCGTGATCGCCTTGAAGACGATGCGCGACCAGTCGACGGGGGATTTTCCCGGCGGGATGCCCAGCATCGCGATGCGACCGCCCATGGTCATCGCCTCGACCATCTGATCCAGCGCGGTCTGGTTGCCGGACATTTCCAGCCCCACGTCAAAGCCCTGTTTCATCTTGAGATCCGAGATCGTTTTGGCAAGGTCTTGCTCGGCGACATTGACGGGGGTGACATCGGCGACCTTGGCGGCCAGTTCCAACCGCGCGGGATTAACATCTGTGATTACCACGTGGCGCGCACCCACGTGCCGCGCGACCGCTGCTGCCATGATGCCGATGGGGCCTGCGCCGGTGATCAGCACGTCCTCGCCTACGAGATCGAAGGACAGTGCGGTGTGGACGGCGTTGCCGAGCGGGTCGAGAATCGCGCCGATTTCATCCGGGATATCGTCGGGCAGGGGCACCACGTTGAAGGCAGGCAGGCGCAGGTATTGGGCGAAGGCGCCCTGTTCGTTGACGCCAATGCCGCGCGTGGCTGGGTCGAGGTGAAACTTGCCCGCCCGGCTCTGGCGCGAGGATTTCCCGATCAGGTGGCCTTCGCCAGAGCAGCGCTGGCCGATTTCGAGACCTTCGACATTACGCCCGATCTCGACGATTTCGCCAGCGAACTCGTGGCCGGTTATCAGAGGGACGGGAACGGTGTTCTGCGCCCATTCATCCCAGTTCCAGATATGGATGTCCGTGCCGCAGATGCCGGTGGCGTTGATGCGGATCAGCACGTCTTCGGGGCCAATTTCCGGCACCGGGGCATGGGTCATCCAGAGACCCTCGCGGGCGTGAAGTTTCGACAGGGCTTTCATTTCGTTTTTCATGAGATGTCTCTTTGTTCCAGTGCGAGCCAGGTCCAGGTCACACCGGTCTGCCGGTTATGTTCCTGCCGCGAATCGGTTTCTATGCGTTGGATCAGCTCAAAGCCTGCGCGCTCGGCGCGGTCGATTTCCTGTTCTGTCGACAGAGGCTCGACAGGTTGACCTTTTGGCAGCGGCCCGTGGCGCAGCGAAATCAGGACACGTCCGCCCGCGCAGGTGAGTTCGGCCAGTCGCTTCATGGCCGCTTCCCGCGAGTTCTCATTGAGATGATGCCAGACGGCGTTTACGAAGATGAGGTCGAATGTGCGGTTATCAAGCGTCGTTAGATCCGGCAGGGTGTCCGACACCCATTCCACCCGGTCGCCATGCCGGGCAATTCCGGCCTTACGCAAACCCTGCGTCGGCTCGACGGCGGTTACGCTGTGTCCCCGCGCTGCCAGCCAAGCCGCGTCTCGACCGGTCCCCGCACCGATATCGGCGATGCGGGCAGGCGCGTCGGGAAGCAGCCGGGCGAGCGGCGCAAAAACCGCGTCCGCATCGACGGATTCATAGCGCTCGGCAAGCTGTTCGGCATTCTCTGCGTAGATCCGAAGGGCTTCGTTCCCGGTGTACATCAGATCACCCCGGTCGCCTTCCCGGCCGTGGCAAAGGCATCAAGGGCACGGTCGAGTTCTTCGCGGGTGAGGGCCGCGTTCATCTGGGTTCTGATCCGGGCCTGTCCGCGTGGCACGACGGGAAAGAAAAAGCCCGAGACATAGACGCCTTCTTCGAACAGCCGGTTCGCCATGTCCTGTGCCAGTTGCGCTTCTCCAAGCATCACCGGGATAATCGGGTGTTCGCCGGGCAGAAGGTCGAACCCGAGATCGGTCAGCCCCTCGCGCCAGTATTTCGCGTTTTCGAACAGCCGGGCGCGAAGATCGTCGCCCTCTTGCACCAGACGCAGCGCCTCGAGCCCGGCAGCGACGATGGCGGGGGGCAGCGAGTTGGAAAACAGGTAGGGCCGTGCACGCTGGCGCAGCAGGTCGATCACTGGTTGCGGCCCGGCAACATAGCCGCCGATTGCGCCGCCCAGTGCCTTGCCCAGTGTTCCAGTCAAGATATCCACGCTGACGCCCGCATGGGCCGGGGTGCCTTCGCCTTTCGGCCCCATGAAGCCTGTGGCATGGCAATCGTCCACCATGACAATGGCGTCGTACTTATCTGCCAGCGCGCGGATTTCGCCAAGCTTGGCAAGGTAGCCGTCCATCGAGAAGACGCCATCTGTGGCGATCATGATATGGCGCGCACCGTCGGCTTTCGCAGCCTTTAGTTGGGCTTCGAGATCGTCCATGTCGGAATTGGCATAGCGGTATCTTTTCGCTTTGCAGAGCCTGATACCGTCGATGATCGAGGCATGGTTCAGTGCGTCAGAGATCACCGCATCCTCGGTGCCAAGCAATGGTTCGAACAGGCCGCCATTGGCATCGAAGCAGGCCGCGAAAAGGATCGAATCCTCCATGCCGAGGAATTTTGCCAGCGCTTGTTCAAGCTCGCGGTGGATATCCTGCGTGCCACAGATGAACCGGACCGAGGCCATGCCGAATCCCTTTGGTTCCATCGCCGCCCGGGCCGCCGCGATGAGGTCCGGATGATCGGCCAGCCCAAGGTAGTTATTGGCGCAGAGGTTGATGACATTGCGCCCGTTCACGGTGATCTCGCCACCTTGGGGTGAGGTGATCAGACGTTCGCGCTTGGTCAGCCCCTCGGCTTCGATCTCGTCAAGCGTGTTCGAAATATGGGATAGAAATTCGCTGGGCATCGGGCAGGTCTCCTTTGCCCGACCCTTACCATGGCCCAAGTGATTCCTGAAAGAAGGATTTCCGGTTTAACGGAAAAATTCCTGTAAGACGGATTTTCAGGCATTCTTGACGATTAGTAATGCCCTTGCCGGTGATCCGGCGGATTGGATGCTATGGGGGACATCTGCTGCGTAACGGGCCGTATCGCCCTGTGACAGGGTCGATTCCGCATTGCCCGAGGTCACGAGAACTTCGCCGCTGATCACTGTAAGTTGTTCGGTGGCGCCGCGGGTGTGTGGCTGGCTTCTGAGGGCGCCGCCCTCCGTAAAGATCAGCTCATACACTTCGTGATGGCCGGCCTCTTCGGGTGGAGAGAGGATACGAATCCGGCAGCCCTCTCCCATGTTTTCGATGGTCGGGGCCTCTTCGGCGCGAATGACGTCGATGCGGTCGCGGGTCTTTTCCGAGTCAAGCAGACCGGCGAAATCCACCTGAAGGGCGCGGGTCAGGTTCCAAAGCGTCGATATGGTCGGGCTGCTTTCGCCACGTTCGATCTGGCTCACCATTGACCGCGACACGCCGGACAAGTTCGCCACGGCCTCAAGCGACAGGCCCTTGGCGCGGCGCGCTTCTTTAAGCCGGGCTGGCAGGCGGTTCAGGATATCGTCGGTGTTTTCCGTCATGACGGATTGATGAAAGCGAAAGTGACGTATTGTCAATTCAACAATCCCCGGATTGCGCTGGAATGCCAAAACTTCTGCGCGCATATTCCCCGCGAGGATTTTGAAAGGGAGTAAAGCTATGACTGATGTCGTTATTCTGGACGGTGCCCGCACCGCGATCGGGACCTTCGGAGGCGCCCTGTCCAGCGTGGCCCCGATTGATCTGGCCACCGTCGTGACCGAAGCCGCGCTTGAACGCTCGGGCGTCGAGGGCGGGCAGATCGGCCATGTCGTCTTTGGCCACGTGATCAACACCGAACCGCGCGACATGTACCTGAGCCGCGTTGCCGCGATGCAGGCCGGTATCCCTGAAACCACCCCGGCGATGAACGTCAACCGTCTGTGTGGTTCCGGCGCGCAGGCGATTGTGTCGGCCATTCAGAACCTGATGCTAGGCGATGCGGACTTCGCTCTCGCCGGTGGGGCCGAGGCGATGTCCCGTAGCCCCTATATCGTGCCCTCGGCCCGCTGGGGGCAGAAGATGGGTGATGTGAAATCGCTCGACATGATGCTGGGTGCGCTCAACTGCCCCTTTGGCACCGGCCACATGGGCGTCACGGCGGAAAACGTCGCCTCGGAACACCAGATCACCCGCGAAGATCAGGACGCCTTCGCGCTGACCTCGCAGACCCGCGCGGCCAAGGCTATCGAGGCGGGCTATTTCGAAAGCCAGATCGCGCCGGTCGACGTGATGGTCAAGCGCGAGAAAGTGCCCTTCAAGGTCGATGAGCACCCCAAGAAGACCAGCGCCGAGGCGCTTGCCGGGTTGCGGCCTGCGTTCCAGAAAGACGGTACCGTCACGGCGGGCAACGCAAGCGGCATCAATGATGGCGCAGGGGCCATCGTCCTCGCCAGCGCATCCGCTGCGGAAAAGGCCGGTCTCAAGCCGCGCGCCCGCGTGCTGGGGTACGCCCATTCCGGCGTGCGTCCCGAAGTCATGGGTGTCGGTCCGATCCCGGCCGTTCAGAACCTGCTCAAGAAAACCGGTCTGAGCGTCGAGGATTTCGACGTCATCGAAAGCAACGAAGCCTTTGCCGCGCAGGCCATCGCGGTGAACCGCGAACTGGGTCTGGATACCGACAAGGTGAACCCTAACGGCGGTGCCATCGCGCTGGGACACCCGGTGGGCGCGACCGGTGCCCTGATCACGATCAAGGCACTTTACGAGCTTGAGCGGATTGGTGGCTCGAAAGCGATCATCACAATGTGCATCGGCGGCGGTCAGGGCATCGCCCTTGCCATCGAGCGTATCTGATGTCGGAAGCGGGGGCTGCGGCCCCCGTTTTCATTCCAGCGACAGCAGCACGGCCTCGACGCGCCTGTTATCCTCGCGGCCTTGCGGGTCGAGATTGCTGGCCGCCGGGGCTAGATAGCCCACGCCATCGGCCTCAAGCCGACCCGCGTCGATATCATAGGTTTCGATCAGCCTGTCCCGCACCGCCTGCGCACGGCGACGGGACAGGTCGATATTCCCGGCCAGACCGCCAACCGAATCCGTATGCCCGACAAGCGCGATCCGCACGCCCGGATTCTCGGTCAGATAGGCGGCAAGATTGACCAGTGAGTCATAGGGCCCCGGTCCAAGAGCAACGGCGCCGGTTTCAAATTCGAGGTCGCGCAGCACGATATGGCCGTCACGCTCGAATTGGTTCACCGTCTGCCGGGGCTGACCTGCCTCCAGCGTTGGTTCGATTTCGGCCACGGGTTCGGTTGGAACCTTTTCGCCCTCATCTGGTGAGACTTCGATAATCTGGATGTAGGCGGATGCCCGGCTCTTGCTGACCAAGACGCTCAGGGCTTCGCCGTTTGTCTTCTGCGCGGCCACGTAGCGGAAGTTCCTGATGTCGACATACATGTCCGGGGCCGGGGTGATCTCGGTCCGGAAACGGAAATCGAAGCCGCCGCATTCGATATCCTTGCAGGCGTACAGCACCTCGTACCCGGCCTGCTCAAGCTGAGTCCGGATCGGTTCAAGCACCTGAAGCGTCGTCAGGTCGGAACTGTTGATCCGCCACGTGCGGCGCGCAACCTCTCCGGTAAAGGTCTCGGTCGGCAGGATACCGTCACGATAGGCGCCCACCGGCATCGCGTAGTCATCAAGCGGGATCACCCGTTCGGACAACATGCGCGCGCCCACCGGCAGGGACAGCTCGATCGCCGCGACCGGCGTTGCCGCCAGTATCAATGCGGCGATCAGGCGGATCATCTTGCCTGCGCGTGATAGGCGTCGTTCGGGCGCATATCCGTGGCACTTGCCACGCGGTTGGACATGTTGAAAAAGCCGGTGACATTGGCGATGTCCCAGATATCGCGGTCGCTAAAGCCGACCTCGCGCAGGGCCTGCCGGTCGTCTTCCTCGACCTTGTGGCTTGAGATCGTAACCTTTTCCGCGAATTCCAGCATCGCCCGCTGGCGCGCGTCCAGATCGGCCACCCGGAAATTCATCACCAGCATCTCGCCAAGCACCGGATCGCCGGACAGCTGGCGCACGGCGGCACCATGGGCGGTTAGGCAGTAAAAGCACTTGTTGATCGAGGACACCACGACCGCGATCATCTCGCGTTCAAGCTTGGAAAGCCCGCTGTCGGCCAGCATCAGGTCATTATACATGCCGGTAAAGGCGTTGAGCTTGTCGATGTCGAACGCGTTCGCCTTGAGCACATTGGGCACCATGCCAAGCTTTTCCATGCAGATGTCGAAATACTTCTGCGTCGCTTCAGGCAACGGATCGACCATCGGCAGATCCAAGGCAGTCGGCTTGTCTTTTTCAGTCACGTGTCACTCTCCCTGTAGTGCTGTGTCGGTAATGATAGTGCCCTGTCACGGTCATGCCCAGCGAACGGTACAAACCATTGGCCGGGCCATTGGCATCCGTACACATCACCGACAGGGTGTGGGCACCGTTGTCGCGCGCCCAGAATGCCGCCGCGCGCATGAACCAGCGGCCCATGCCAAGGCGGCGCTGTCCCGGGCAAACCTCGACCGCGTGGACCATCGCGACACCATCATGGATCGCGACAAAGGCGACGCCGCCCGGCTTGTCGTTGAGCCGCCCAAGCAGGCTGACTCTTTGGCCCTTGGTGCGTTTCATGACCTCGATCCGTTCCGGGCCGATGCCGCCGGCCGCCCAGATTTCCCGCATGATCGCGAGCGGCTCCCAGACCTGAAGAACCGTCACGCGGGGGATCGCCACATCGCAGAGCGTCTCTGGCGGGCAGGCGTAGATCGTGACCGGGTCAAGAATGGCATAGCCGCGCGCCGCCAGTATCCCGTCCAGATACTCCTGACCTTCGCGGATCTGGAAGATCAGCTTTTGATCCATCGCCAGCATTGCTTCTTCGGCGCGGTCGATATCGGCCTCGGTTACCGGTCCATCTGCGGTTGTCGCCGACACCCGGCTGCCGCCGCCCCGTCCCTCGCGAAAGGTCCAGGGGTCCTCTTTTCGATAAGTGGCCGCTGGCCATGTGCCGTCGATGACGGCGTACCAATCGGGCGGTGTCATGCCAGCGCCTCCAGCGCGCGCACCAAAGCTGTCCGCGCGGCAGTGACCCGTGCCGGATCGCTGCCGCGCAACACGACATTCGCGCCGTAACGGCCGTTTTCCTGAAACGGGTAACAACCGATGGACAGGTCGGTGTAGGTGGTCGAAATCGAGGTGAGCGTTTCCGCAATATCGCCTTCGCCCTTGTCGACACGCAGGGATTCAGAGATCAGCGGCGCACCGCCGGTCAGGCCGGGCAGAACGCTGGCCACCATCGCCTCAAACACCGATGGCACACCCGCCATCACGTGTACGTTGCCAATGGTAAAGCCCGGCGCAACCGACACTGGGTTGTCGATCAGCGCCGCGCCATCTGGAATTCGCGCCATCCGCAGCCGGGCTGCGTTAAGCTCGCGCCCGGTCCGTTCGTAATGCGCGGCAAGCAGGGCACGGGCATCGTCGCGGATGCCAATCGGCGTGTCGAAAGCCTCGGCAATGCAATCGGCGGTGATGTCATCATGGGTCGGCCCGATGCCGCCGCTGGTAAAGACGTGATCGAACCCCGCCGAGAGCGCTTTGACCGCCGCGACGATGGCAGGCGCGTCGTCGCTCACCACGCGCACTTCTTTCAGGTCGATCCCCCGCGCCGTCAGTTGTCCGGCAAGATGATACAAATTCGCATCGCGAGTCCGCCCGGACAGGATTTCATCCCCGATCACAAGCATGGCGGCAGTCGGATTGGGCATGGGCGGAACTCCTTGAACGGTTATTGATCTGGGTATAGGCCGCGTCTCATGCGCTTTCAAACCCCTCTTGTTCCGGCTTGGCTGATCCGGCGATACAAACGCTTTCTTGCAGATTGCCAGCTGGAAGACGGGCGCGAGATCACCGCCCATTGCGCCAACCCCGGCTCGATGATGGGGCTGGCAGAACCGGGCGTGAAAATCTGGCTCGAACCCAATGACGATCCGAAAAAAAAGCTGAAATACGGCTGGCGTCTGGTGGATCACGAGGATGGGAATTTCACCGGCGTCGATACATCCGTTCCGAACCGCGCCCTACGCCACGCACTCGAGGCGCGTGAAATCCCGGAACTGGCCGACTACGAAACCGTCCGCCCCGAGGTGAAATACGGCAAATCCAGTCGCATCGATTTCCTGTTATCCGGCGCCGACCTTCCCGATGCCTATGTCGAAGTGAAATCCGTAACCCTGTCGCGCCAGCCGGGACTTGCCGAATTCCCCGACAGCGTGACCGCGCGGGGCGCCAAACATCTGGCCGAACTTGCGGATATGGCGGCTGAGGGGCATCGCGCAATCATGTTCTACCTGATCCAGCGCACCGACTGCACGTCTTTCGATCTTGCCCGCGATATCGACCCTGCTTATGCAGCCGCCTTCACCGCTGCGCGTGCCTCGGGTGTTGAAATTCTTTGCTACGATTGCGATATCACGCCTCAACATGTGTCGCTTGGTCGCTCTGTGGCCGCCGTGACCTGACGACCATTGGATTTTAGAGACGGGTCGTTATAATCGAAACTATCCAAAAGGATGGAGAGCCCTTGTTGAAGAACGAACATCGTGGCCGCCTGACCAAGGACGGGATCCGGATCTACGAAACCGCCGATTTCGCCGGAATGCATACGGCTGGCGCGCTTGCCGCGCAGATCCTTGACGACGTTGCCGAGCATGTGACCGTTGGCCAGACGACCGAAGAGCTTGACCGCCTGATCACCAAGATGGTCGAGGACGCGGGCGCGACCTCGGCGACCATCGGCTACAAGGGCTATCAGCACGCAAGCTGCATTTCAGTAAACCACGTGGTCTGCCACGGTATCCCCGGCCCAAAGACACTGAAGGATGGCGATATTCTCAACATCGACGTGACCGTGATCGTCGATGGCTGGTACGGCGACACCAGCCGCATGTACGTGGCGGGCAAACTGCCGCGCAAGGCGGAACGTTTGATCGACGTCACCTACGAGGCGCTGATGCGCGGAATCGAGGTGGTCAAGCCGGGCAATACCTTTGGCGATATCGGTCACGCGATCCAGACCTTTGTCGAAGCCAACCGCATGAGCGTCGTTCGCGATTTCTGCGGTCACGGGCTTGGCCGCGTGTTCCACGCGCCGCCGAACGTGCTGCACTATGGCCGTCCCGGCAATGGCGCCGTTCTGGAACCGGGCATGTTCTTTACCATCGAACCGATGGTTAACCTGGGCCGCCCGGAAACCAAGACCTTGGCCGATGACTGGACTGCCGTGACCCGCGACAAATCGCTGTCGGCGCAGTTCGAGCATTCGATTGGCGTCACCGAGGACGGTTGTGAGATTTTCACAAACTCGCCGGGCAACAAATTCCACCCCACCTACGGTTAAACCGCTGGCGGCGCGTCCGGTTCAGGCCGCGCCGTACCATAACAACGTGACATGCGTATCGCCGTATTTACGTCGGTCATGCAGATCGAACCCCTCCGGGGCCTCCTGCGGGCTACTTTCTTCCCAGACAATCAGCGCGCCGTCGGCGATCCATCCACCGGCGCTCGCCGACGCCAGCGCCTTTGCTCCCAGCCCCTGACCATAGGGCGGATCGAGAAAGACAAGATCGCAGGGCGCATCGGCATCGGGCAGCCGCGTTGCATCCTGCCGGATCAGCCGCGTCTCTTCCCCGGCGCCGAGCAGGGCAATGTTCTTGTCAATCAACCCCTGACCGACCCGGCCTTTCTCTGCGAAAGTCACATGCTCCGCCCCCCGCGACAAGGCCTCAAGCCCCAACGCGCCGGTGCCGGCAAAGAGGTCCAGCACCCGGGCACCGTCGAGCACGTCCAACGACATCAGCACCGAGAACAGGCTTTCGCGCACCCGGTCGGTGGTCGGGCGCAGATGCGCCCCGGCATCGCCCTTGCCCACCGAGGTCAGCGCGCGGCCGCGATACCTGCCCGCAATGATCCTCACGCTTTCAACAAGGCCTTCATGTCGGTTGCCGGGTCGGCGATGACATCGGGCGAGGGTGATTTGCCCGCGTCGATCAACCGCTTGCCGATCATGTAATTGCGTGGGTCGTTCATCGCGTCCACGGCCAGCAATTCATCGCCATTGTAATACCAGAAGGACACGGTTTTACCCTCGCCTTTGCGCGTGATGATCCGATCATAGCCCGTATTCAGCCCGGCAATCTGCAATTTGACGTCATACTGATCTGACCAGAACCACGGCTGTGGCACGTATTCGACCGTATTGCCCAGCAGGTTGCCCGCAACGCATTCCGCCTGATCGATGGCATTGGGCACGCTTTCCAACCGGATGCGCCCGCCCTTATAGGGAAAGGACGCGCAATCCCCGGCGGCCCATATGTTTTCATCCGACGTCCGGCCAAACGCATCGGTCTTGATCCCGTTGTCAAGGATCACCCCGGCCATTTCGGCAAGCTGGGTCGACGGCGCAATGCCGACACCCACAACCACGAAATCCACCTCGAGCGTGGTGCCATCGGCCAGCACCGCCCCGGTAACCTTGCCATTCTCGCCCGTCAGTTTTTCCAGCCCGACACGCTCGAGGATCTTCACGCCGTGTCCGGTGTGGAGATCGCGAAAGAAATTGCTCGTCTCGGGCGCGGCGACCCGTTGCAGGATGCGGTCGGCCATTTCTACCAGCGTGACCTGCACACCGAGCTTGGTCGCGACCGCCGCCGCCTCAAGCCCGATATAGCCGCCACCTACGATTAACGCGCGTTTGCCCTCGCTCACCATCGGCGCCATCGCATCGACATCGGCCAGCGTCCGCACGACAAAGACTCCGTCCAAGTCGCCGCCAATCGATGAGGGCAGGCGGCGCGGGTCCGATCCGGTGGTCAGCACCAACTGGTCATAGGGGATGACCTCGTCACCCAGATGCACGGTCTTCCCGTGTCGGTCGATGGCGGTAACCGGCTGACCCAGCTTCAGCGTCACCTTCTGGTCGTCGTAAAAGCTTTCGGGTCGCAGAAACAGCCGCTCAAGCGCCATGTCGCCCAGCAGATAGGCCTTGGAAAGCGGCGGGCGCTGATAGGGAACAACCGGTTCCGCCCCGATCAGGGTGATATCGCCGTCAAACCCGTCCTTGCGCAGCTTGGCCACCAGAGAGGACCCGGCCTGACCGGCTCCGATAACAACGATATGGGTCATGCGCCCGACCTTTCGATACTGCTTCGTCATCTTGTCGGCGCACCCTATATGGGCCACAAGGTAAATAGCAAATCCAACAGGGGAAACATCATGACCATTTCCAAAGGCGACAAACTTCCCGATGCAACGCTGACCCGGATCGGTGCCGAAGGCCCGGAGCAGATCCCGCTGGCCGACAAGGTAAAGGGGCGCAAGGTCGTGATCTTTGCCGTGCCCGGCGCGTTCACCCCGACCTGTCATTCCGCTCATGTGCCCAGCTTTATCCGCACCAAGGAACAGTTCGATTCCAAGGGTGTTGACGAGATCATCTGTGTCTCCGTCAACGACCCCTTCGTGATGAAAGCATGGGACGACGCCACTGGCGCAGGCTCGGCCGGGATCACCATGCTCGCCGACGGAACCGGTGAATTTACCAAGGCCATCGGGATGAGCTTTGACGTCGCTGCGGTAGGTCTCATGGGCCGCTCAAAGCGTTACGCCATGCTGGTCGAAGACGGCACGGTCAGCATCCTGAACGAGGAACTCGGCACCGGATGCGAGATTTCAGCGGGCGAAGGTCTGCTGGATTCGATGCAGTAAGCTACCAATGAAAAAGGCGCGTCCCTAAGGGCGCGCCTTTCTTTATTCGGACAGGGACTCTCAGCTTTCCTGAACGATCGTTCTCGTCGGGAACGGTATATCGACCCCGGCAGCATCCAGCGCCTCTTTGACCTTGCGCTTGATATCGGCCTGATACTGGAAATACACCGCGCTGTCGCACCAGGCCCGGGCCAGGAAATCGACCGAGGAATCGCCAAGGTTGTTCACTTGCAGGAACATCTCGGGCGAGTCATGGGTGCGTTCATCGCCCATGATGGTCTCGCGGATCACGGCTTCGGCCTGTTTCAGATCTGCGCCATAACCCACACCAAACGTCCATTCGGCCCGGCGGGTCGGGTAGATCGAATAGTTGACGATGGTGCTGCCCCAGACCTCGGAGTTCGGCACGATGATCTGGACGTTTCCAAGGCTGGCCAGTTCCGTATAGTTCAGGGTGATCGTCTTGACCGTCCCCATTTGACCGTTGATCTCGACGAAGTCGCCGGTCTTGATCGGGCGGAAAAAGATCAGCATCACACCCGCCGCCACGTTCGACAGCGTGCCCTGCAAGGCCAGACCAATGGCAAGACCGGCGGCACCGACTGCGGCCACGATAGAGGTGGTCTGCACGCCGAATGTGTTCAGCACGAAGATGAACGTGAAGGCAAGGATCGTGTAACGCAGGATCGACCCAAAGAAATCGAACAGGGTTACATCAAGATGCGCATAGCGTTCACCGATCTTTCGGATGCGGGTATGCGCCCACGAGGCAATGAACCACCCAGCGACCAGAATCGCGATTGCAGAAAGCACCGATCCCGCAATAGACGCCAGAAATTCAAGTGTCAGAACGTCACCCACGGTGGTGCCGTTCCAGATTTCAGTCCCAAGTACTTCTTCCATCAAACCTCTGCCAAGCTGTCCATTTTCCGCGCCAATTTCACGTCGAGCGAGCTTAGTCCCTCGACATCATGCGTGGTTAGTACAACTTCCACGGTCTTGTAAACATTGTGCCATTCCGGGTGGTGGTTCCACTTTTCCGCCCAGAAGGCGGCCTGGGTCATCCAGCCAAAAGCCCCGACAAAGTCATCGAAAGTGAATGTTTTCTCGATGGCGTCCCGGTCGTCGCACATTGCCCAGCCCGTCTCGAACAAGGGGGTCAGCAGGGTTTTGCGGGTTTCTTCCGAAAGCTTTTCGGTCATTCCTGTTCTTCCACTTCTATCTTCCTGAACGGTCCGTATTCCGTCAGGATTTCGATCTCTTCGGCCACCGCTTCACGCTCGGCGTCGAGATAGTCCTTGATGGCGCGGGCAAAGCCCGGATTGCCGACCCAGTGCAGCGAATGGGTCTCGCAGGGCAGATACCCTCGCGCCAGTTTGTGTTCGCCCTGCGCGCCGGCCTCGACCCGTGGCAGCCCGTTTTCAAGGGCAAAGTCGATAGCGCGGTAATAGCACAGTTCGAAGTGCAGGCAGGGGTGATGCTCGACGCAGCCCCAGTAGCGGCCAAACAACGTCTTGCGCCCGATAAAGTTCAGCGCGCCCGCAACGTAATTTCCCTCACGCTCGGCCAGCACAAGGGCGATGTCGCCGCGCAGGCTCTCCTGCGCGAGGGTAAAAAAGCGCCGCGTGAGGTAGGGAGAGCCCCATTTTCGCGCGCCAGTGTCCTGATAGAACTCCCAGAACGCGTCCCAATGCTCGGGTTGGATCTCGTCGCCGGTATAGGTTCGGATCGTCCCGCCAAAGGCATTGGCCTGCGCGCGTTCCTTGCGGATGTTCTTGCGCTTGCGCGACGACAGGCTGGCAAGGAAACCATCGAAATCGCCAAATCCCTGATCCAGCCAGTGGAACTGCTGGGTGCTCCGAGGCATCAGCCCCATCTGCTCACCGGCGTCGGCCTCGTCCGCGGTACAAAAGGTGACATGCAGCGACGACACCTCGTTATTGTCGGCAAGCTGCACCGCGCCCTGTACAAGGGCGGACATGCCGACCTCGCGGTATTCGGGACGCACTAGAAACCGTCGCCCGGTCGCCGGGGTAAAGGGCACCGCGATCTGCAGCTTGGGGTAATACCGCCCGCCAGCGCGCTCATAGGCATGCGCCCAATTGTGATCGAAGATATATTCGCCCTGGCTGTGTGACTTCAGGTACATCGGCGCGACCGCGATCAGCTCGCCATCCAGATGTGCGGCAAGGTAATGCGGCTGCCACCCCGTTCCGGTCCCGACCGAGCCGCTATCTTCCAGCGCCTTCAGAAATCGATAAGTCGTGAACGGATCATCCGGCGCGCCGCCATCCGCCGCCTCGGGGCAGGCACAGGCATCCCAGTCCTCCGGCGCGATCTGCGCAAGGGAGTTCAGGACATGAATTTCGATTTGCGCCTGGTCCATGGTCTTTCCGTCGTTCCCCAGCTCCTAATGTGTAGCAGCGGCGCGGGGGATCAAGACGGCATCGGGGCCGCGTAGCTTTCAAAGGTGATGTTATCGGCACGCTTGCGCGCTTCTGCCTCCGCTTCGGGCGATCTGATCGTCCAGCACAGCACCGGCACCCCGGAGTCGTGCAGCTCGCCCACGCGAGGACGGAACAGATTCTTGGCCTCGTGGCTGATGAAACAGGCCCCGACCCGATCGAAATCCGGGATCTCGCGCAAATGCGCGCAGGTTTCCGACGTCAGCGGCCAGTCCTCCGGATCATAGCCCGAGGTCGTCAGCCCGCGCGGCACATCCGGCGCCAGCCGCGCCATTTCGGCCATGCTGTGCGGGTTGAACGACATCACTGCCAGCGGACCTTTATAGCCCTGTAATGCCTTTGCGGCTGCCGCTTCAAGGGCGCCGGTGTTGGGTCCCATCGCCCCATCCTGATCCTTCAGCTCGACCAAAAGCGGCACCTGACCTGCGACGATCTCAAGCACCTCGGCAAACCCGGGAACTGTCTCACCGTCGCCATTGCTAAGGGCGATCTGGGCCAGTTCCTGGGCAGAATGCTGCCGCACGGTGCCGGTCGCACCGGTCAGGCGCTTCAGCTCGTAGTCGTGAAAGACAACAGCCTGCCCGTCGGCGGTCAGTTGCAGGTCGATCTCGATCCCATAACCTGCGTCGATTGCAGCGCGAATGGCCGCACGGCTGTTTTCGGGCCGTCCGTGTGTCTTGTCGTGATAGGCGCGGTGAGCGATAGGCAGGCGCAGGAACGCCTCTGGCAAACTTGTCATTTGATCTGAAAGATGCCTTCGATTTCAACGGCCACACCCAGCGGCAGGGAAGCGGCGGAAACGGCAGACCGCGCATGACGCCCGGCATCGCCCAGCGCTTCGACCATGAAATCTGAACAGCCGTTGATCACCTTGGGCTGATCGGTAAAATCCGCAGTGGAATTGACGAAACCGGTCAGTTTCACCACCCGAACCAGCCGGTCCAGATCGCCGCCACAGGCCGCCCGAACCTGCGCCAAAAGACTGATCGCGCAGAGTTTTGCTGCCGCGGCCCCTTCTTCGGCACCAAGATCCGCGCCCAGCTTGCCCTTTACCGGCCCGTTCGCATCCTGCGAGATCTGTCCCGAGACATAGACGATGTCACCGGTCTGAACGTAGGGCACGTAATTCGCTGCCGGGGCAGGGGCGTCGGGCAGGGTCACGCCCAGTTCTGCAAGTCTGCTTTCAATGCTCATCTCGGGTTCCTTTCAGGCGGTATTCGTCGCGCACGCTAACCGCAGCCCTGCGCGACGAAAAGCCTATTCTCGGAACGCCTTGATGAAATAATCCGCCAGCGGTTTGATGAAATACCACATGGGCGACCGTTCCTCGGTCCGGATAAAGGCCTCCACCGGCATCCCCGGCAAAAGGACGGTCCCGACAGGCAACCGTTCCTGCTCGCCCTCGTTCAAGGCGATCTCGGTCCGGTAGAATGAAAACTGGCCGTTCTGATCCTCAAAGGCGTCGGCGGAAATCTTGGTGACCGTTCCGAAAACTTCGGGGGTTTCGCGTTGATCCAGCGCCGAAAAGCGCAGCGCCACTTCCTGTCCGACCGAGATCTTGTCGATATGGATCGGCTCGACCCGGGTCGCGATGACAAGAGGCCGGTCCTGTGGAACGAGATAGAGCACCGGATCGGCAGGCCGGATCACTGAACGTGGCGTATGCACCTGAAGCCCATAGACGATGCCCGAAACTGGTGCGGTGATATCCAGCCGCGCCAGCCGTTCCTTGAGCGAGCGCCGTTTTTCGGCCAGTTCCAGTTCCTGATATTGCAGGTCGCGCAGACGGGTAATCGCCTCTTCGCGCTGCTGCGAGCCCAGTTTGAGCACCTCGATGTCGATCTCGGTGATCCGGCCCTCAGCCTGCGCCTCGGAGGCTTTCAGCTCACCCAAAGTCCCGTCAAGGTTTGCGGCAGTCCGCTGCAGGTTCAGCACCGTACCTGCCTGGGCCAACCCGCGATCCAGCAGCGATTGCTGGTTGGTCAGCTCGGTATCGATCAGCTCTAGCTGGCGACCAAGTGAAACCTGCTGCGCGTCGATCCCCTCGATCTGGTTCTGGATCTGGCCGCGGCGCTTTTCAAGCTGGTCGGTCTCGTTCGCGACGGATTCGCGACGCGCCTGAAAAAGGCGTTGCTGGCCGTCGATCAGTTCCGCAACCGTCGGACGGTGTTTCGCCATCTCAAGCAGTTCTTCGTCAAAATCAATCTCGGTGGCATCGTCCCGCTCGGCTTCAAGCCGACCCCGGCGGGCCATCAGTTCGAACAGCTGGCCCTCGGTAATCAAAAGCTCCGAGGCAAGGAATTCGGCATCAAGACGGATCAGCGTCTCGCCCATTTCGACCGTATCGCCTTCCTCGACAAGAATTTCGGTCACCACCCCGCCGTCAGGATGCTGCACCACCTGCCGGTTGCTTTCGACTTCGATCCGGCCCGGCGCGATGACGGCGCCGGCGATATTGCTGACCACCGCCCATGTGCCGAACCCGCCGACCAGCGTCAGCAGGCCAATGAAACCGATGATCAGCGGCGTACGGGCAGACCATGAATTATCGCTCATCGGACACCTCCCATAGCGGCGGTCTTGGTCAGTTCTTCATGGTTGGATACCATTTCCTTGAGCACCTGCGCCTTGGGACCGAATGCCGCGCGTGTGCCCTGATCAAGCACCAGCAGCATATCGCATTCCTGGATCGCCGCGGGGCGGTGCGCCATGATCAGGCAGGACCGGCCCTCGGCCTTGAGGGACCGGATCGCCTGGTTCAGCGCCATCGAGCCTTCGTTGTCGAGGTTCGAGTTCGGCTCGTCCAGAATAACGATGACCGGATCATCGTAAAGCGCACGGGCCAGCGCGATACGCTGCATCTGCCCGCCGGACAGGCGTCCGCCCCCCGCCGCAACCCGCGTATCGTAGCCATCGGGCAGGTGGACGATCATGTCATGCGCATCGGCCTTCTTTGCCGCCGCAACGACTTTATCCGCATCGGGTTCGGTTCCCAGGCGGGCGATGTTCTCGGCGATGGTGCCGTCAAACAGCTGCACGCGCTGCGGCAGATACCCGATATGGAGGCCCAGCACATCCGCGTCGTACTGGTCGAGCCCGGCCCCGTCGAGCCGGATCGTCCCGCCCGCCGGTTTCCAGACCCCTGTAAGCGCCCGGGCCAGCGTCGACTTACCTGCGCCCGATGGACCGATGACGCCAATCGCCTGACCCGGTTCCACCTTGAAGCTGATGGTCCGCAATGAAGCGCGGGAATCACCCGGCGGCACCAGCGTCAGCGATTGCACGTCCAGCTTGGCGCGCGGTTTGGGCAGGGCGGTGCGCTCATGCTCCGGCGGCACCTTGTCGAGCAGTTCCGCAAGGCTGTTCCAGCCTTTCTGCGCCCGCTGCACCGCACTCCATTGGCCGATGATCATCTCGATCGGGGCCAGCGCGCGGCCCATCAGGATCGACCCGGCGATCATCGCCCCGGCGGTCATTTCGTTCTGCAACACGAGATAGGCGCCCAGACCCAGCATCGCGGATTGCAGGAACAGCCGCAGAGTCTTGGTCATGGTGGTAAAGGTCCCGCCGACATCATTGGCCGAGATTGATTCCTTCAGCGAGGCATCGCGCGCCACCCGCCAGCGCCGGAAGGCGGCACCGCGCATCCCCATGCTCTGGATCATCTCGGATTCGTTGCGGATTTCCTCGGACAGAAGGCCCGCCCGGTGGGACGAGCGGTTCGCCTGCATCATTGGTCCGCGCGAAAACAGCTGGTTCAGCAGGGTAATGCCGATCAGCACCGCGCCGCCGCCCATGGCAAGGAAGCCCAGCCATGGGTGGAACAGCATGATACCGGCAAGGAACACGGGCGTCCACGGCAGGTCGAAAAGGCTCATGAGCACTGGCGAGGAAATCAGGCGCTGAATCGATTCAAGGTCCGACAACCCGGTCTGCGCCGCCGGATCGGGCGCGACAGCAGAGCGACGGATCATCGCATCAAAGACCCGTTGGTCCAGCGCGGCCTGGAACCGGGCACCGACACGCGCCATGATGCGGCCGCGCGTGTAATCGAGAATGCCCATCACGCCATAAAGAAAGACCACCAGCAGCGACAGCGCCACCAGCGTCGCTTCGGACCGGCTGCCAAGCACGCGGTCATAGACCTGCAGCATGTAGAGCGGCCCCGTCAGCATCAGCATATTCGCAAAAAAGCTGAAAAGACCGACGGCCCAGTATAGCCCACGACTTTGTCGCCGCGCCTCGCGTAGTTCTTCGCGGCCTGATTTGTGTCTCACTTGGTGCTCCGTCCTGCCCACCGTTTGGGGGTTATTGACAATTGCTGTGCGTATATTGGCCATACATCACCAATATGCGAACAGCCTGTTTCTTCTCGGCCACATATTGTTTAAGTGAACACCGATGATCTGTGAACTGCGCCTCATTATACTAAATAGTCGCATGAATACCGCTTCGCCTTTATAGATGGACTTCTGATCGAATGAACGCGCCGTTTCAAGCTGCCCGCCTCCTTATTCTGCTTGTTTTTGTCAGCTTCGTGTCTGCCTGTGCCGTTCCGAAGAATTCCGGTTCCTCCGGTGAGGTCGTAGATCCCTATGAAAAGACCAATAGAAGCATTCACCAGCTAAACCTCGGGTTGGACCGGGCCTTTTTCCGTCCGGCGTCCAAGGGATATGTCGCCATCGTGCCGCCGCCGATCGTGGACAGCTTCAGCTATTTCGCCGACAACGCGTCCGAGCCTAGCAACATGGTTAATGGCCTTTTGCAGGGCAACCCGAAACGTGCCGGGACGGCGCTTGCCCGCTTCTTGTTGAATTCAACCATCGGTTTTGCCGGTCTCGCCGACCCCGCAACCGAATTCGGGCTTCCCGCGGATGAAACCGATTTCGGTGAAACCCTGCACATCTGGGGCGCGCCCGAAGGTGCCTATGTCGAACTGCCCGCTTTCGGGCCGTCGAACCAGCGTGACGCGGTCGGCCTCGTTGTCGATTTCTTTACCAACCCGATCGGCTATTCCCGGTCCAACCGCGTGGCCAACGTGACGCTGGTTTCGAAGGTCGTTCAGCAGCTCGGTAACCGTGGCCGCTACTCTGACACCATTGATTCGATTCTTTACGAAAGCGCCGACAGCTACGCTCAATCACGTATTATCTATCTCCAGAATCGCCGATTCGAACTGGCCGGGGCTGGCGGTGAAACCTATTCTGACCCATATGCAGAAGGAACCGACCCCTATGCGGTACCCGGTGCCGCGCCTGAATTGTACGCAGACCCTTATGAGGATCCCTATGAATAGTACCGTTTTCTCACGCCGCGGCTTCCTCGCCACCGCTTGCAGCTTTGCCGCGCTCGCAGCTCTTCCTTCCCAGCTTCTCGCTCTGACCGAGGCTGGCGCGCGTCAGCTCGTTGACCGTGTCGTTGCCGACATCAACCGGGTCATCGCCAGTGGCGGTTCGGATGCGTCGAAGATCCGGGAATTCGAAAAGATCTTTTCGACCTATGCCGACACGGCAATCATGGCCCGCTATGCGCTGGGCGCCGACGCCCGCAGCGCAAGTGCCGGCCAGATGCGCGCCTTCACCGACGCGTTTGAGGTCTATATCGCCAACAAGTACGGTCGCCGTTTCCGGGAATTCGTCGGTGGCACCGTTACCGTGAAATCGGCGCGCCCGATCAAGGCCGGTTATGAAATTCGCGCTCAGGCCGACCTCCAGGGGCAGTCCCCGTTCGACGTGACCTTCCTCGTCTCGGATAAATCTGGCCGCGACAAGTTCTTCAACATGTTCATCGAAGGTGTGAACCTGCTGCTGACCGAACGCACCGAAATCGGCGCGATGCTGGACCGTCGCAAGGGTAACATCGATCAGCTGATCGCCGATCTCAAGGCCATGGGCTGATCTGGCCACAAGCCATTTAGATAGAGAGACGGGCGGTCCCTTGGGTCGCCCGTTTTCGTTTCACCGGGTGCCGCCGCTTGCCGGTTCCTGACTGCTGCCTTCGCCGCTGAAGATTCCGCGCAAGAGCCGTTCAATCGCCGAACCGGATCCCGAAACGGTGGTCGGTGCCATCCCGTCTCGGTTACGCGAACTGTCCTGCGGCGGCAGCGCGGGCAGGGGACGCGGCTCAAGCCCTTCATGGACCCGTACCATCGTCTCGCGCCAGATTTCGGCGGGCAACCCGCTGCCGGTGACACCCTTGAGCGGCGTGTTGTCGTCATAGCCCATCCAGACCCCGGCGACATATTCGGATGTAAAGCCAACGAACCACGCATCCCGATAGCTCGAGGTCGTGCCTGTCTTGCCCGCTGCCTCCCATCCGGGGATCGCCGCGCGCCGCCCGGTGCCTTCGCTGATGACCTTTTCCATCATCCAGATCAGTTGCTGCGCCGCCTCGGCACGGATAACCCTTTCGCCAATCCCGCCATCCGCATCCATCAGTGACTGGTCATCGCCCAGAAGCCTCAGGTCGATCAGGCCATAGGGTTTGACCGAGGAGCCGCCGTTCAGGATACCTGCATAAGCGCCTGTCATTTCGAGCAGCGTGCTTTCCGACGCGCCCAGCGCAAGCGACGGCCCTGCGGCCAGATCGCTCTTGATGCCGAAATCGTCCGCCACTTTGCGCACAAGATCACGCCCCACCATCTCCGACACTTTGACCGCCGGGACGTTAAGCGAATCGCGGAGAGACCGCGCCAGTGTCACCTCGCCGTAATGCTTGTGGGTATAGTTCTCGGGGCACCACTGGCCCGAGCCGACCACGTTCATGCAGAACGGCTCGTCCATCACCGTATCCAGCGGCGAATACCCGGCCTCAAGCGCGGTCGCATAGACAAAGGGTTTGAACGAAGACCCGGTCTGTCGCTTGGCCTGGATCGCGCGGTTGAACGCGCCCGAGACCTTGGTGTTACGCCCGCCGACCATGGCGCGCACTGCACCATCGGCTGACATAACCACAATCGCGGCCTGCGCCTTGGAGCCTTCGCTCACCTTTTCATCGAACACGATCCGCATCGCGTCCTCGGCCGCCTGCTGTAAACGCCGGTCCAGCGTGGTGCGGATAATCACGTCTTCGGTTGTTTTGCGGGTAAAGAACTCGGGACCGCTCGACATTACCCAGTCGGCAAAATAGCCGCCCGCCTTGGCCTCGGCCGCCTCGGACAGCTGCGCCGGGTTGTCCTGCGCATATTGGGCCTCTTCTGCCGTGAGGTAATCCTGTTCTTCCATGAGACGCACGATGGTCGCCGCCCGCCCCTGCGAACGTTCAAGATTGTTGGTCGGGGCATAGCGCGTCGGCGCCTTGAGCAACCCCGCCAGCATCGCCGCCTCGGCGGGGCTGACCTCGGCTGCCGATTTGCCGAAATACCGCTGGCTCGCAGCTTCAAAGCCCCGCGCGCCCGCGCCAAGGAAGGCCCGGTTCATGTAGATCGTCAGGATCTCGTCCTTGGTGTACTTTGCCTCCATCGCGAGGGCATAGATCGCCTCCTTGCCCTTGCGCCACAGCGATCCCTGACGGCAATCGTCCTCGTATTCGGTCTCATTCTTCCACTGGGTCGGGTCGTATTCGACACCAAGGCAGAGCAGCTTTGCCGTCTGCTGCGTGATCGTCGACCCGCCGTTACCGGAGAGCGGACCGCGCCCGGCACGCAGGTTGATCGCCACGGCGCTCGCGATGCCGCGCGGGCTTAGGCCGAAATGCCGATAGAATCGCCGGTCTTCGGTTGCGATGATGGCATTGCGCAGGTTGGGAGAGACGGATTCGGCCGTCACCACACCGGCAAACTGATCGCCCCGCCAAGCAAAGACTTCGCCCTGATAGTCCTGCAACGTCACCGATCCCCGGGCGCGCCCGTCAAGCAGCGCGGACATCTCGGGCAGACCGGAATACACAAAGGCAACGGCGATCCCGACCAGCAGCGCCACGACCATCGCTAGGCGCGATGTCACGCGCCAGATCAGGCGCATGATCCAGCCGAACACCGCGCGGAAAAAGCCGCCGATGCCACCGCCGCCCTTGCGCCGCGCGGTCTTGCGCGCCGGTTTGCGGCTGCTCTTGCGGGTCGATTTCGCGGCTTTCGGTTTGGCGGTTCCCGGCTTGGGCGGCACTTTCAGTCCCACCTTCGGCGGCTGCCCGTTCGCAGCCCTTTTCCGGTCCGCCACCATTGGCGGTTTACGTTTGTTACCTGATGCCATGTTCAGCCCTGCCCGGCCTCTGTTGTTGCCCCCATGATACGCGGTGCTGGCAGGATTGTAGAGACCCTGCCTGCACAGACCCGCTTAACAATGAGATCAAAAATTGGGCACTTCCTGAATTTTTAACGAATTTTGCTCGTTTTTTGTGCAATTGCGTGCAGCCTTGGGCCCGCAATATTGGAATTTCAAGTGCCTCGCCGCCTTGTTGGACGCGTATTTGCAGGGAGGCCTGCCAATTTTAAGGGGACAGAGGTGAAACTCATCATTGCTACAATCAAGCCGTTCAAGCTGGAAGAGGTCCGCGAAGCGCTGACCGCAGCCGGCGTGCGCGGCATGATGGTGACTGAAATAAAAGGCTTCGGATCGCAGTCCGGACATACCGAAATCTATCGCGGTGCGGAATACGAAGTGAATTTCGTGCCCAAGATCAAGCTCGAGATCGTCGTATCGGCGGCGATGGTCGACCAGGTGGTCGAGACCATCACCAAGACTGCCCAGACCGGCAAGATCGGCGACGGCAAGATCTTTGTACTGGACGTGCTGCAGGCAATCCGCGTGCGTACCGGCGAAACCAACGAAGACGCGCTGTAAAGCGGCCAATTCAAGGGACACTATCCGAAATGAAAAATCTGAAACTCATTCCTGTGGCCGCGGCGCTTATCGCGCTGCCGACACTGGGTCTGGCGCAAGAAACCGAGGCCGCGCCCGGCTTTGACGAAATCGGCCCCTATATCATGACCACGCTGCTGTTCTTGATGGCAGGCTTCCTCGTTTTCTTCATGGCCGCCGGTTTTGCCATGCTCGAAGGCGGGCTTGTGCGCTCCAAGAACGTTGCGATGCAGATGACCAAGAATATCGCGCTCTATTCGGTCGCGGCGATCATGTACTGGCTCATCGGCTTCAACCTGATGTACCCCGGCGATGGCTGGATCATGGCCGGCTGGGTCGGCCCGTTCTTCAGCCAGACCGTTCTTGACCCGGTTGGTATCGCAGCCGCCGATGCCGCGCTCGACTATGCGTCGATCGGTTCGGACTTCTTCTTCCAGCTCGTCTTTGTTGCCGCGACCGCCTCGATCGTGTCCGGTGCGCTGGCCGAGCGGATCAAGCTGTGGCCCTTCCTGTTCTTCGTCGTTGTTCTCACCGGTGTCATGTATCCGATCTCGGGTTCCTGGCAGTGGGGCGGCGGCTGGCTGTCCGAAATGGGCTTCTCTGACTTCGCCGGTTCGACCATCGTGCACTCCGTGGGTGGCTGGGCCGCTCTTGCCGGTGCCATCGTTCTTGGTCCGCGTATCGGTAAATACTCTGCCGATGGCAAAGTGATCCCGATGCCGGGTTCGAACCTTGCTCTCGCCACGCTGGGTACGTTCATCCTGTGGCTCGGCTGGTTCGGCTTCAACGGCGGTTCGCAGTTGGCAATGGGGACGGTCGGTGACGTGTCCGACGTGTCGCGCATCTTTGCGAACACCAACATGGCTGCCGCAGCCGGTGCCGTGACCGCATTGATCCTGACGCAGATCATGTACAAGAAGCCTGACCTGACCATGGTGCTGAACGGCGCGCTGGCCGGTCTGGTGTCGATCACTGCCGAGCCGCTGGCGCCCACGCTCTTTGGCGCGCTCTGGATCGGTGCCATCGGCGGTGTGATCGTGGTCTTCGCTGTCCCGATGCTCGACAAGTTCAAGATCGACGACGTTGTCGGCGCAATCCCGGTTCACCTCTGCGCCGGTATCTGGGGCACCATCGCCGTGATCTTCTACGGTGAGGCAAGCCTCGGCACCCAGCTGACCGGTATCGTCGCCTACGGTGTGTTCACCTTCGTGGTCTCGCTCATCGTGTGGTTCATCCTCAAGGCTGTCATGGGCATCCGGGTATCCGAAGAAGACGAGATCACCGGTCTCGACATGGCGGAACTTGGCATGGAAGCCTATCCTGAATTTTCCAAAGGCTAACTCCTCCGGCTTTTGAGAAAGCAGGGCCCCGGTGCAGCCGCACCGGGGCCCTGTCTTTTTGGAGAGGTCGCATTCGTCGCGACAGTTACATTGGGATATCTGCAAGAATTCGGAGTTATCTTTCGTGTATCGCGCGCAGATAGGGTGGGGGGCTCTGCCCCCGACCGAAATCTTGCGATTTCGCTCTCCCCCGGGATATTTTAGACCCAAAGAAGGGGTCAGATTCCGGTGTCGATGATCGCTTTTGCAAGGAGCGGGACGGTTTTTGCGTTCAGACCGGCAATGTTCATGCGGCTGTCGCCGACCATGTAGACCCCGTGCTTTTCGCGCAGGGCCTTGACCTGATCCGGCGTGGCGCCGAGCCGCGAGAACATGCCGCGGTGCTGGCCGAGAAAGGCGAAGCGATCAGATCCGGAGAGCTTTTGAAGCTCGGCCGCGAGCTGGTGGCGCAGATCGAGCATGGAAAGGCGCGTTGCCTCAAGCTCGGCCTGCCAGTCGTCACGCAGGGCCGGGTCATCGAGGATCATTGTGACGACCCTTGCCCCGTGATCCGGCGGGAAGGAATAGTTCTGTCGGTTGAGAAACGCGAGCGTGTCGCGCGCCAGCGGCGTGTTCGACGCATCCTGTGAAACCGTGATGAGCAGGCCCGCGCGTTCGCGGTAGATGCCGAAGTTCTTGGAGCAGCTTGCGGCGATCAGGCATTCGGGCAGGGCGGCGGCCACCGCCCGGGTCGGCGCGGCGTCTTCGTCAAGCCCATCCCCGAACCCCTGGTAGGCGAGGTCGATCATCGGCAGGGCGCCGGTTTTCCGCATCACTTCGATGACTTCATGCCACTGTGGCAGGGTCAGGTTGGCGCCCGTCGGGTTGTGACAGCAGCCGTGCAGCAGGATCACGTCACCGGGGCGCGCCTGTTCGAGGTCGGCCAGCATGCCTGGAAAATCGACGCCGCCCGTGTTCGCGTCGAAATACCGGTAGGTGACGGTTTCGATGCCGAGGTAGTTCAGGATCGAGATGTGGTTGGGCCATGTCGGGTCCGAGACGAACACCCGGACATCCGGATTGCCATAGCGCACCATTTCAAAGCCCTGACGGACCGCGCCGGTTCCGCCCGGCGTGGCAGCGGCGGCAATCGAGTCCTGCGAAACGGCATCACCCAGCACGAGGCCGCACATGGCCGTGGCATAAGCGGGATCGCCCAGCAGCCCGGTATAGGCCTTGGTTTCCTGTTCGGACCAGAGCCGCTGCTCGGCGGATTTGACCGCGCGCATTACCGGCGTCACGCCCTCGGCATTACGGTAGACGCCGACGCCGAGGTCGATCTTGCCCTGGCGCGGATCGTCACGGAAAAGCTGCATCAATTCGAGGATCTTGTCGGCGGGCTGGGCTTTGAAGTCGGCAAACATCATGCATCCCCCGTCGCGACGGGCAGGGTTGGGAAGGCGCCCCATTCGGCCCAGGAGCCGTCATAGAGCGAATGGTCGGTTTTGCCGATCCTCTCGAACGCAAGGCTCAGCACCGCGGCCGTCACGCCGGATCCGCAGGTGGTGATAGCGGGCTTGGAGAGATCGACCCCCGCCGCCTCGAAAACGCTGCGCAATTCGGCGACCGGCTTCATGGTCTGGTCATCCCTGAGCAGGCTGTTGAACGGAACGTTGCGTGCGCCGGGTATATGCCCGCTGCGCAGCCCCTGCCGGGGTTCCGGGGCCTCGCCCCGGAAACGGGGGGCAGAGCGTGCGTCGATGATTTCGTGGTCGTTCAGCTTGGCGGCGGCCGACACCTGCGTCACGTCGCGCACCAACTGGTTCTGAACCCGTACCGTCATGTGACGGTCGCGCACCACCGGCGCCATATCCTCGACTTCGCGGCCCTCGGCCTGCCATTTCGGAAATCCACCATCCAGCACGGCGATATCCTGATGCCCCATCAGGCGGAACAGCCACCAGACACGGGCCGCAGACATCAGCCCGGCCCCGTCATAGACGACGATCTGGTGCCCGTCGCCCACGCCCATCGCCCGCACGCGGCTCATGAACTTCTCGACCGGCGGCGCCATATGCGGCAGATCCGAACGGTGATCCGAAATCTCGTCGATATCGAAGAAGCGAGCGCCGGGGATGTGACCGGCCTCGTATTCGGCACGCGGATCGCGGCCAGCATCCGGCAGGTACCACGATCCGTCAAGCACCCGCAGGTCGGGATCTTTCATATGGGCTGCCAGCCATTCGGTGGAAACAAGGGTCTTGGGGTCGTCCTGTGCCATTGCGCCTGCCTCTTTCAGATCAATCCTGACCTACAACCGCTTAGGGGGCGAAGCAAGGCCGCCGGGCCCCACCGGCCTGTCGACAGCCTGAAAGGCAGGCCTTTCGCGGAACCATCCCCACCAGCGCGACAGGGCTTTGTGCCGCGCCAGCATCTCCTGCCCCTCGGGAGCCTGCTGAAAATAGCCGACCATCGGCCCAAGATGCAGATCGGCCAGGGTCACACTGCCACCGTTCAGAACAAACCCCTCACCCGCGATCCGCTCCAGCGCCTGCAATACAGGCACCACCCGACGCAGCCCCTCCGCGATCATCTCTTCACTGACCGGTTCGCCATGAAGCGGCGCAAAGATCCGCTGGGCGAATACCTGCCGCACCATCGGCCAGTAGCCGTGCGAATCGACGATCGAAATCACCTGAGCCATCCGCGCGAGCGGTTTCGCCCCATTCGGTACCATCGGCACCCCATCAAAGGCCGTTTCAAGATAGCGCAGGATCGCCGATGTCTCGTGCAGGATAAAACCGTCATGGTTCAGCACCGGTACCGTATGCAGCGGATTCAGATCCAGAAGCGTCGCATCGGTCCCGGCAAAGGGATCGATCTCGACAAACTCGTACTCGATCCCGCGCTCCGCCAGCATCAGCCGCGCGATCCGCGTGTAAACGCTGACACTCAGCCCTGTCAGCCGGACCGCCACTCAGCCGTGATCTTTCAGCAGGCGCTGCTTCTGCCGCGACCAGTCCCGCTTGGCCTGAGTCTCACGCTTGTCATGCAGCTTCTTGCCCTTGGCGATGCCGATCTTGATCTTGGCAATGCCCCGGTGATTGAAATAGGCCACCATCGGCACCAGCGTCATGCCCTTGCGCTGGGTCTCGTTCCAGAGCCGTGACAGCTCTTTCCGGCTAACAAGCAACTTGCGCGGACGCCGCTCCTCGTGCCGGAAAGTCTTTGCCTGTTCATAGGGCGCTACATAGGAATTGATCAGCCAAAGCTCGCCATCTTCCACCGCCGCATAGCTCTCGGCGATATTCGCACCGCCCTGCCGCAGGGACTTCACCTCGGACCCTTCGAGCAGGATCCCGCATTCGAGATCTTCCTCGATGGCATAGTCAAACCGTGCCCGCCGGTTCTCGGCGATCACCTTGTAATTCGAATTTTCTTTATCCTTGGCCATGACAAGCGGATGTAGGCGCGCGACACCGTCATGGCAAGTCACCTCGGTGGCCTATATCCCTTCTTTGGGTCATCAAATATCCCGGGGGAGAGCGAAATCCCCGGATTTCGGTCGGGGGCAGAGCCCCCATGCGCCGATAGCGCCGCTCGTGACGCCGTTACTGGCTCAGTTTCGCATGCACCTCGTCGAGGTCGATCTCGCCCAGCGGCTTCTTGTTGCCGGGATTCTCGAAATCATAGCGGAATAGCTCGAAATCCTTCTTGTAGATCTCGTAGACCAAGTGCATCGACAGGTCGTCGAAATAGTCCTCGACGGGGTGCGCGCGTTTCGGACCGTGGCCTTCGCTTTCGTTGAAACGCGGGATCGCGTTCAGGTCTACCGGGACCGGAGTCTCGATGGCATCCAGCACCTCGCCCATGCCCTCGTTGAACGCCTCGGTCCAGATGATCTTGTCATAGCGCCCGCCGTTCACCACAAAGGTACTCACATGGCCCGACATGGCCGACCAGTGAATGTCCGGCTCCATCGGTTTGCGCCAGCGGATGGTATCGCGTGCAAACAGCAGAAACCGGCGAAAACTTCGGATCTGGTCGAACTCGTCCTTGCCGTCGTCGCCGCCGACCTCGATGCCATAATTATAGATCAGCGAGGGCACCAGGTTGCCGCGGTAGCGATTACCGTTGCGCTGGATGCCGCAGATCTTGTCGAAAAACGATGACAGGATCCGCGCATAAGGGTTTCGCACACAGGTAAAGGCATAGGTTTCGTGGCCCTGCACATTGCGGGTGATCGGTTCCTGGCTATGCTCCTGCGCCCATTTGTGCAGCCCGGTCTGGGCGTCATGAATATCGCCGTCATAAAACCGGCCGTGATCCGAATAATACATGATCTGGCCGATGGTCGAGCAGGCGCATTTCGGCACCACGCGGTAAATCACGCTTTCACTTTCCGTCATCCAGGTCCCAGGGAACCCCATGCCTGCTGCCTCCGGCTCTTTTCTTCGCTCTTATATCAACGCGAATTTCTTAAATAAAAGATATTTCTGCATGGAATTCCGAAGGTTAATTCATGGTTAAACCTTCGGAATTCGTCAGACATCTATAAACATCATGTAAAGCAACATGGTTCCAAAAGACATCCAGACAGTGTTTATTCAAATTTGATTCACCTTTACCACGTTATGAATCCGGAACGCGAACAGGTAGCTTGACCGCCAGATGGCACAAATCGCCTATATTCTCCTGTGCCACAAGGACCCGGATGCCGTGGTTCAGCAGGCGCGCCGTTTGACGGCGGCGGGCGACTGTATGTCGATCCATTTTGATGCCCGCGCCCGTCAGCAGGATTTCGACGCGATCTCCAGCGCGCTGCGCGACAATCCGAACGTCACCATCGTCGCGAAACGGGTGAAATGCGGCTGGGGGGAATGGTCGCTGGTGCAGGCCACGCTCCACGCGATCCGCGCCGCGCTCGATGCCTTTCCGCGCGCCACCCATTTCTACATGCTCTCCGGCGATTGCATGGCGATCAAGACGGCGGAATACGCCCACCGCTTCCTTGACGAACATGACAAGGACTTCATCGAAAGCTTCGATTTCTTCGACAGCAACTGGATCAAGACCGGGATGAAGGAAGACCGGCTGGTCTATCGCCACTGGTTCAACGAACGCCGTCACAAACAGCTTTTCGACCTCTCGCACAGCCTGCAGAAACGGCTTGGCCTGACCCGCAAGATCCCTGCCGACCTTCAGATCCAGATTGGCAGCCAATGGTGGTGCCTGCGCCGTCGCACCATCGAATGGATCATGGACATGACCCGCACCCGCTTCGATGTCATGCGGTTCTTCCGGACCACGTGGATTCCGGACGAAACCTTCTTTCAGACCCTTGTGCGCCATCTCGTGCCGGAATCCGAAATCGAAAGCCGCACGCTGACCTTCCTGATGTTTACCGACTACGGCATGCCGGTGAATTTCTACAATGACCACTACGATCTGCTGCTCTCCCAGAACGCGCTTTTCGCGCGCAAGATCAGCCCCGAGGCGACCGAGCTCAAGACCCGGCTGGGTGAGATGTATGCTGAAACCGGCGTCACCTTCCAAATCTCGGACGAAGGTCGCAACCTGCATGCCTTCCTTACCGGCAAGGGCCGCGTCGGTCGTCGCTTCGGTCGCCGCTTCTGGGAAACCGAAAGCTCGCTTGGCCGCGACCGCGAGCTGATGATCGTGATCTGCAAGAAATGGCACGTGGCCAAACGTCTGCTGGCGCGGATCCGGCAGGTTACCAACATGCCCGCCATCGAATATCTCTTCAACGAAGAGAACACCGACCTCCCCGACCTCGGCGGTATCGAGGGCAGCGTCGAAAAGCGTGCCCGCCACCGCCGCGCCATGATGCGGATGCTGTTCGACCATTACGATACCGAGCGGCTGATCGTCTGTATCGACCCGGCCAATATCGACTTGCTGCATGATTTCGTGTCCGACCGCTCGACGACGCGCCTGCTCAAGATCGATTGCCGGTTCAGCGACGATTACCTGATGGGTCACGCACGCCGGGTCGGGCTCGCAGGGGAGCAAACGAGCACGGCGATGCTGGCGGGCCTGCTGCCGACGCTGCGCAACGATATCGCCTATGAAACTGACCGCATCCGCGATGCAGAATTCCCCGGCTATTCCTGTATAGCCGAAACGGCCACGGTCGAACGTAATGCGGCGGAACTGGCCACCTTCCTTACCATCTCCGGCGAAGCGGCTCGCGAAATTGCAGGCTCCCGCAATCTTTTTGCAGACTGATCAGCGCCGGCTTTAAAACTCGCGCCGATACCCGATGGTCAGTTTCTCTTCCTCGCCAAAGGTATTATCGACATAGGTCGCAAAGGCCGAAACCGTGTCTCTTTCCGTCAGGTGATAGGACAGCCCCGCGCCGACGGAATAGCCTGAATAGTCGTCCGACCCCTTGGTGCCCAGACCCACGGTCATGAAGGTCAGCCTTTCATTCAACGGTTTGATTGCGAAAAGCCCCAGATAACCGCTGTTCGAACTGATCGGCACTAGCACGTATTCCGAAAGATCGAGGTCAAAGGACGCGACATTGCCCTCGGTATAGCCATAACCAAAGGCGGTGAATACCTGCCATGTCCCGGTCTTCAGCCCCAGCGCGCTCAGCGGAACGAAACTGCCAATGGAATAACGCGTCTGCACCGATCCGTTGTCGAATTCGTTCTTCCCCGCCGCGATATTCACGATGCCAAAGGAAAACAGGTAAGACCCGCCCAGCGACCATTGCCCGCTCTCCGACACGCGCGCGTTGATCTTGGTTGCCGGGCCGAAGGCGAGCGAGCCGGAAATCGTCAACTCATCGGAATACTGCGCGCCGATCCGGGTGACGACCTTTGTCGGATCCTCTGCCAGCTTCTCCTGTCCGGCGGCAGGCAGGGCCAGGGCAAGCCCACCAAACAGAACAATTTTGCCAATATAATTAACCATGCCGGAAAAACTTTCGTGTTTTCGGGTGGTTGAGCGTTTCTGTCGGCATAACGGTCAGCTCCGGGATTCTCTCCATAATTGTTAACCAAATATTAACTCAACTCAAAGGAAAGCGCAGGCTTTCACCAAAATACCCCGAATTGCGCCCAAACATGTGCGGGCAGGGACCGCCAAGGCAGACATATCGACGTTCCTTCGTTAACGTCCGGGCAGAAACCCCAAGATGGAGGCGCGTGATGTGGCGGGACAGACGTCTGTTGGACCTCTTTGGAATTGAGCATCCAATCGTACAGGCACCGATGGTGGGCAGCTGTACGCCCGATCTCGCGGGTGCCGTCGCCAATGCCGGGGCGCTGGGATCAATCGGCTGCGGGGGCAAGCCCGTCAATCTCGTGCGCCAAGAGGCCGAGGCGATCCGGGCGCGCACCAACCGCCCTTTCAACATGAATTTCTTCATCACCACGGGCGAAACCACCGATGCGTCGGTGTTTGAATCCGCAAGGGAACGGTTAAAGCCGTGGTATCATGACCTTGGTTTGGGCGAACCGCCGGTCGAGCTGCCGGATCCCGCCATCGGCTTTGATAAAGACCGGCTGGAGCTTGTCCTGTCGCTCAGACCCAAGGTCGTAAGTTTCCATTTCGGTGTCCCCGAAGCGCCTTTTATCGAGGCGATGAAGAGCGCCGGTATTCTTCTTATCAGTTCCGCCACCAATGTCGCCGAAGCGCGGGCGCTGGAAAACGCTGGCATGGATGCGATCATCGCGCAGGGGTGGGAGGCAGGCGGTCATCGCGGCTCGCATGTGCCGACCGCGCCATTCGACGGTGTGGGCACCATGGCGCTTGTCCCGCAGATTGTTGATGCGGTCGCGGTCCCGGTGATTGCCGCAGGCGGCATTGGCGATGGAAGGGGCATCGCGGCGGCGCTGGCACTTGGTGCGTCAGGCGTTCAGATGGGCACGGCCTTTCTCAATTGTCCCGAGGCCGCGACCGATCCCGCCCGCCGCGAAAGGCTGCGGCACGCGACCGAGCGCGACACCATGGTGACAGATGCCTTTTCCGGCCGGTCGGCGCGTGCCGTCCGGTCGCGTTACGCCGAAGAGATGGAGCGCAACCGTCCGGAACTGCCCAAGTTCCCGCAGATGTACGCGCTGAGCGCGCCAATAAAGGACGCGGCCGACGACGATGAGGCATCTTTCATGCTCTACGGTCAGGCCGCTGCTCTGTCGCAGGAAATTCCGGCAGCCGATCTTGTCGCTCAGCTTGCGGGGGACGCGTATAGGGTCATGAAAAGAATGGCCTCCCCATAGGTCCATCACACTAATCCGAACGCGTTCTTCTGCCTCTACCGGAACGTACGTCGTACAAGATGGTCTATCCCGGAAAAATTTGCGCCTGCTCCCTGAAATAAGGGGGCAGGCGCGTCCGGGTTGGGGGGCCCGGAAGGGACGGATGAAGAACTGGGCAGGGACATGCCGTCTTCACATCATCATAACACCCGTGAAAAGATCGGGTTCCCGACAAGTGAACATTTTTTTGAATTTATCTGCTGCGCCATGAATCGACCCAGCGGCTGAACCGGTTCCGGCGCTGGGTCATCCCGTCACCGACCGCATCCCATGTATCCTCGGCGCTCTCCAGCGCAGGGTCCACCGTCCGCTGGCGGAACTGCCGCCAGACCGCGCGCATAAAGCCGAAACAGAACAACAGAAAGGCGAAGAAGACAATGTTGAACCACGGAATAACCGTCACATCCGGCCCCTCGACAGGGCGGATACCGACGGCATTGGGATAGATCGACAGGTATTTGTTGCGCCAGCCGTAGTGGGTCACCACCACCCAGCGATCCTGACCCGGCGCGATATTCGCCGCCGCCTCGGCCTGAAGATCGGCGCTGTCGAACTTGAAGTAGGGCGGCCAGATCCAGCCCGTATCTTCATTGCGGTAAACCATCACCCCGATCTTGTCGCGCGGGTAGAACCCGAGCAGCCATGTCTTTTTCTTCTGCGTGTTGATCAGCCTCAGGTCGCGCGTCTCCGAGGCCGCCGACCCGCTGTCCGCCTGCGCGTAAAAGATCCGGTTCAGCGACGAGAAATCGGTGCGGATGATCTCGGTCGAGGTGATCTTGACGATGTCATGCTGCGGCAGAACGTAATGCAGCAGCGCCCCGAACAGGATCAGGACCAGCGTGATGAAGATCTGTTTGATACGGCGCATGGGCGCTCCTCAGTAATAGGTCGTGATGATATGGATGGTGGCGATCAGCACCACGGGGACAACGTACACCAGCAGGATCAGTTTCGGACGCAGGCTGGAATGATAGGCTGCCATGCCGCGCTCGATAAAGATCTCGCGCTGTCGGGCGTCTCCCCCATCGGGATGTTTCTCGGCCCAGCGGTTTTCAAGCTTCTCCCGTCGCACAGAGCGCGAGTAGATGGAAATCACGAAATAGGCAATCGTCATGGCGATAAAGCCAAAGATGATGAGCCGGATCAATCCCATCAGGACCTCCTGACCGCGCCCCAGGGGCCGACCCGGTCCACGATATCGCGCACCGGTTCCGGCGGCAGTTCGTTCTTCATATCCGGTTCATGCCCGAACAAGGCCTCGCGCGCGCCAACCTTGTCGACCATGTACTCACGCGCAAGGAATTCGGCCACATAGGCGCGCTTCGTGTCCGGCCAGCCTGCATAGCTGCAATAGAACAGCTCCTTGTGGCAGATGAACATCTGCCGCACATCCATCGGGCACAGCTCGGCCAGCAGCATGTTCACCAGATCCTTCCACTCGGTATCCGCTGCCCGCAGGCTATAGAAATATCCCTCGTCGTCGGACACGATCCGCGGCCATTTTCCGCCCTCTTCGGCCCAGCGCCATTGCGCGCGCAATTCGTGATAGGCGCGGGGCAGGGCATCGCTGTGCTGCCGCGCCAGCCGCCGCATGTCCGAGCGCGTCAGCCCGGTCAGGTCGATCCCCTGATCCGCGGCTGCATCGATCACGATGAAATCCATCTTCTGCTGCAGGATCGCCGCCCCGTCCACGCCACGCGCCTTGACCACCGGTTCGACCAGCTCGTTCAGCGACAGGAACTTGGCAATGCGATTGCGCTCTTCCAGCCCAAAGACGAACTGGATCGGCACCTCGCCAACCTGCCCCTTGTCGGCGCAGATCAGCGCCGGATGCGGCACCGAGCGGAACAGGTAACAGCCGCCGAAATGCGAGGTCCAGAAATCCGGCTGCTCATAAACCTTCTGGTTCAGCTTCACCGGGTTGCGCGAAATATCCCCCGATTTCCCGGCAAGCTCGATCATATCCGCGATCAGCACATCATCGAACCAGCCGTCTTCCTCGTTGCGGAACCGGTCCGCCAGCTCATGCAGCTTGCCCGCATGGCGCAAGGTCCCGCTTGTCGTATCCGCCTCGATCGTCACCCGCGCCACGTCGAACAGCCGCGCGGGCGAAGAGATATCGAACACGGAATTCACCAGCTCCCCCGCGACCGCATCCCGCGCTGTCAGCGCAAATAACTGTGCCTCGTTATCCGCGATAAAGCTCTTGAGGATCTCGCGGCTGGTCGAGAATTTCACGTTCAGCAGCGGGCAGCGTTTCTGCTCGGTGCTGAGCAGGATAAACTGCCGGTTCACGCCCCTGTGGTTGAGATAGAGATGATCCTCGAACTCATCCCCGATCTCGGGGCTGTAGCCGGAAATATCCACGTGAAAATCCGTCAGGGTTGAGCGCTTCCCCGTCAGATGCGCCAACGCCCGGTTATACCGCTCCACCATCGCCGAGCCGGAAACATGATAGAGATTGCCAAACATAAGGCCGGATTGGATGAGGCGTTTCATTTTTTCGATCCAGACTGTTCGGATACAGACCAGAAATTCCGATCTTCATGAAATTCGCGCAGCTCTTCTAAGAAAAGGCTAATCTGTAGCCTGTTCACTCTAATCCTTTCAGCTTCGGATAACTTATCTTTTTCCACAACGGCAGCTAGAAGTGGTTCAATGATTGACAATTTAAATTCGATCCGGGCGGGGAATTTAACCAATACTCTGTAGTTCAAAGCGCTATTCAACTCGGATAGAAACTTTTTAAAGCATTCACGGGCCTGCAAAATCTCATTTTCGATGCTGTTTCCCTCACGCAGCCGATATGCTATCGAGACTCGACTCGTTCCCGGCTCCTTTAGTTGGCTTGGAAGTTTGAAGTGCCATTCCTGTTCCTTGAACTTAGAAAGATTAAGGCAGAAACTCCGCAGTAATTCGTCCAGATTATTTTTAGCAAAGATCTGTCTTCGTTGAGATTGCTCCTCTTGAAAAATTTCACCTTGCATAGTTAGTAGATGAACCTGTTGATCTTGAGCTTTTGACATCTTCTTAAACTCTTTACGCGTTCGTTTAAGCTCTTTCCTCTGTTCAGAGAGTTCCTTGCTTTGGAGTATCACCGTTATGATAATCCACAAGAACGCTAATGCACCCGCCAAACCTGCCAGAGTATCGCCGATTTCATTGGGCGGACCGTCCAGAAAAGCCTGGAATTTTGTCGTACAGTCGGGCGCTGCTTGTGGATCGCAGTATTCCAGATTTCCCAAGAGGGAGACACCCAAAATAAATAGAACGGTAATAATAAACCCTACAATAACGAGAGCGTTCAGTTCAGGTTTCTTTTTCTGTGATTTTTGAGAAAGATCGGTTGCTTTGTACGTCAGTAAAATGAGTAATGAAATCAGAATTAATACAAAAAACGTAGTCACCCTCTCCCCTCCAAATACCGCTTCTTCGCCACCTCCGTGCGCTCAAATTCCCGCACCATATCCTCAATCGCTGCCTCATCCGATTTATCCGCATAGCGGAACTCGGAATCTGCATAGCGGTTGATCTCCTGAAGCACCATTTCCGCGGTCACCGGCACGCGCAGCTCTTCGATCATCGCTTTCTTTTCGTCATAACCCTTGAACAGAAACAGCTCCGGGTTCTCCATCCATTCATCGGGCAGCTCAAAATCCATCGCGCGCACCTTCACCGCATCGGTGATGTTCTTGATCGCCCGCCCGGTAAACCGCGCATCCGCCTGCTGGATCGCCTTGAGATAGCGGCCCATCTTGGCAATCGTATCCAGCTCGCCGACCTCGCTACGCACCCGGTCGAACACCTCAATCAAACCGGCCTCTCGCGGTCGCGCATGTTGCGCGAAACTCGCGCTCACCGCTTTCCGGATCTCTTGCGCGGCAAAGGCCTCGTGATCGCCCAGCGGAATCTCATGCCCGCGCCCGAGCAGAAGGTGCAGGATATCCACGTAATCCTCGCGCGTCTGCGGCCCGTCGACAAGGAACCGCGCCCCGGCCCGCTGGCGCAGCGCATCGTCGACATTTTCGGGGAAGTTCGAGAACATGCCAAAGGTGCAATTGCCCCGCACCACCGTATTCGCCCCGGCAAAGCTCTCCATCAGAACGGCAGTGATCTCCAGCTGTCCGGCCGAGCTCTGCCGGTCGCCCCGTTTCCCCGCCAGCTGGTCGATATCGTCGATGGTGCCAAAGCCGATGACGCCGGGATCGAGGATGCCGTTCACGAAATCCTTGGCGTTCTGTCCCGATTTGCCCTGGTAGCTGTCGATATTCTCGGTCGACAGGTTCTGGTAGCGGAACGGATAGCCCGTGACAGCGCAATACTCGTTGATCAGCCCGGCCATCATCTGGATCAGCGTGGTCTTGCCGGTCCCCGGCATTCCGTCGCCCATAAAGGTAAAGATGAACCCGCCCAATTCGGCAAAGGGGTTGAGCCGCCGGTCGAAATCATAGGCCATCAGCATCTTGGCCAGCTTCATCGACTGGTACTTGGCGATATGGTTGCCGATCACCTCTTCGGGTTTCTTGAAACTCATGGAAAGGCTGGTCGAGCGCGCCTTGCTTGCGGGCGTAAACCCGCGGATCACCAGATCGTCGGCCTCCACCTTCCACGCCGCTCCGGCAAAGGCACCCAGATGGGCGGCACTCTGCGCGCGAAGCGCCACCTTCTCCATCAACTGCTCCGCATAGGCGGACATAACGGCGACCATCCGGGTCTCGTCCTGCGCCATCGCCGCCAGCTTCTGATCCAGCTCCCACAGGGCGCCATGCAGTGCCAGCTGACCATTGTCGCTCAGCACTTCCTCCACATCGCCAACCTCGACCGACACCTCGCTCCCGTGTGACGACAAAAGAAAAGCCAGCGCATTCCCGAAAACATGCAGCGAGATCAGCGCCTCCGCCGCCAGCAACTCGGAAAACTCCCCCTTGCGTCCGGCCGGCAGATCCCCGGCCAGATTGGCCCGTTTCAGCCCAGCCAGCGCCGTCGCCTCGCCAAACCCTTCCGCCAGCGCCAGCGATATCGCCAGCGCCCGCCGCACCGCATTCATCGCCACCGCCTGCAAGGGCGACACCAGCGCCTCGCCCTCATCCGCCGCCTCGATCCGCTCCAGCAGCCGCACACCCTCGGGCCGCATCGTCGATCGTGTCACCAGCCCCGGCGTGGTTGACCGAAACCGCCGCCGCGTCCCCACGCCCGAGGACCGCTCCACAGCCACCGGCTCACCCGCCCGCGCGATACGCGGCGCATGATCGAACCCTTCCAGCATAGCCAGCGCGGCCGGGTAATGCTTGCGGATATCCTCTTCCCGCAGCTCCATCTGATCGCCGGTCAGGCTCATGCCCACCCCCTGCTTCTTCTCGTTTCAAATACGGCCGCCGGAGGCGGTCCCGTCCTCTCCGCAGGCGTGCCCCTCAGTACCGAAGCACCCGGCCACCCGCGCCCACCACGTATTTCCGCACCCCGTCGAACCCCGGCGGCGCCTGCTCGCTCAGCACCTGGAACGGCCGTTGCGGCAATATGATCGACCGCTCGCTTGCCGTCGTTCCTGTCTCGGCCCCGCGCCCCGCGAATGGGTCCAGTGCGAACACCTCCCGCTCCACGGTCGAAAACCACCCGGCCCGTTCCTCGATCACCCGCTCGCTCTCCAGATCCTCGCGGCTCCAGACAAGCGCCCAGTCCTGACCCTCGGGCGCCTCCGCATCCGCCAGAACCTGCCGCAACGGCCCGTGCTGATGGGTATAGGCATGGGAATACATCGGCCCGATATGGAACCGCTTCAGCCGCTTGGGGTGCAGATCGTCGAAATCCGTGTCGAATCCCTTGGCAATGGTCAGCAATTTCAGCCCGCCCAGCGACTGCGCCATCAGATGCGCCTGCACCTCGGGCCAGCGATACTGATCCTTCGGCAGGGCCACCTTCCCGGTATCCTCCACCTCCATGAGGTAGACCACCGGCAGGTTGGTCTCGCTGTCATAAACCGCCCAGTGCAGCAGGAACCGCCGCCGCGTCTCGCTCAGATTGCGCAGCCAGATGCTTTCCGGGTCGTTGCGCAGCCAGAACAGGTGACCGCGCAGCAGTTCCCCGTAGTAATTCCGCTGCGACAGCGCGAATTGCAGCTTCGTCGGCACCGACCGCTCGCCAATGATCTCGCGCAGCATCTGGTCCTTCAGCGCCGCCTCCGACGGCATGTTCGCCAGATGCGCCTGCGCCTGCTGGGCATCGTTCGCCATGGTCATCAATTCGGTCGCCACCGGAAAGCCGCTATCGGTGGTGTCGATGGTCAGCGAGCCAAAGAACCGCCCCGTATCGCGCCCCACCATCAGGTACTTCATCGACAGCGCCCGAAAGGTATAGGTCAGCGCCGTCACATAGCCGGTGAGCACCTTCACCTCTTCCCGGCTCAGCTCACCCTCGGCGGCCATCACACCGGCAACCCGCCCAAGATGCGCGGTGATCTCGGAAAACTTGCGGAAATAGCGGCGCGAGGCAAACCCATCAGAGATCCCGAACCGCTCCGCCGTGGTCTCAGACATGCTCATGCCCGCCACCCTGTCAGCCCGACCCGCATCGCTCAGCCACCATAGAGGTTCTTGTCATGCTTTTCGACGATCTTCTGAAACCGCCGGGCAAAGCGTTCATCGGCGCGGGCCTTGGCCTCCTGCACCTTACGCGCGAAAACCATGTGGTCCTCGTGGGCTTCCAGCATATCGGCCATCTTCTGGTTCGTCGCCGTCCCAATCGACGCCATGGCGGTCTGCGCTTCCTGGTCGGTTTTCACTCCGATCTCGTTGATCCGATGCGCCACATCCTGCTGCTGCGCCGTCTTCAGCGATTTCGAGAGGGCATCGTAAAGCACCACGCGCTGTTGCGTGTCGGTCTCCAGCTTGTTGATCAGCACCATCTGCGTCGCCGCCTGATTCTGAAGCGAATCTACCCAGGTCTTGCCCTTCTCTATGTATCGCTCCAGCGTCTGCGACCGCGCCAGCTTGACCTGCTCTTCCTGCACCATCGCGTTATACTGCTTGTTCAGATCGGCCAGCTCGGTTTCCAGCTTGGTGCGCGCGGCGGCATCCTGCTCCACGCTGATCTTGTTCTCAAGCGCGATGATCTTGGGATCCATCGCCAGAATATCGGCCCGCACCGTCTCAAGTTCCTGCACCGTGAATTCGCGGTCATCCAGCGTCTGGCTCAGGTTGCCTTCGACCTTGGTCTTCTGTTCCTCCAGCAGCGAAAGCTGGTTCTGGAGCAGCTTCACGATGGTGTCGGACTTGGAAATCAGGTCCTGAAGCTTGTCGTCGATATTGGCGGCCCGCACCCGTTCCTGCCGCATCGAATCTGATTTTCCGCGCGAGAAGATGCCGACAAAGCTCTCCCAGCCGGTTTTGTTGCGCATCTCGTCGAAGTCACGCGAAAACCCCGAGGTCACATCGTCCAGTCCCATGATCAGCTCGGCGATATTGGCGTTCATCACCTCGGTATGGGCGTGCACATCCTCCAGCGTCGCATTCTCGATATCGATGCCCGAGGCCTCGCCTGCCTCGATCTTTGCGCGGGCGGCCTCGATCCGTCCGGTCACCGCCTGGATCTCGGCCTGGCTCTTCGCCACCTTCTCCTGGGATTCGCGCACCAGCGCGTCAAAATCGGCCATCGAAAGCTCCTGCTGAATGAATGGTTTTAACGTATCTAGGTAATGTTACGGGAATTTACATCCCCAGACATCGAATTCCCGTCAACAGTTGCAAATCCGGCCCGCCAAGCAAAGCCTTAACCGTCGTCGGCTGCCCGCCTCACATTGCCGATCAGCCCGCGCAGATCCTCCTGAAAGCGCAGCAGCTCTGCCTCGCTGCGCCCGGTCGCCTCCATCAGGCAGCGCTGTATCTCTCCCGCCGCGGCGCGCATCTCGTCGCCTTCTGTTGTCAGCGAAATGTTCACCCGCCGCTCGTCGCCCGGATCCCGCCGCCGTGTGATCAACCCGGCAGCTTCCATCCGTTTCAGCATCGGCGTCAGCGTATTGCTCTCCAGCCCCAGCCGCGCCCCGATCTCGCTCACGCTCAGCGGGTCTTTTTCCCACAGCCCCACCATCACGAGGTACTGCAGATAGGTAAGCCCAAGGGGCGCCAGCAGAGGCTTGTATACCCGGTGCACGGCCTGGTTCGCCGCGTAGAGATCCAGGCAGAGCATGTGCTGCAAAAGAGGCTGCATCGTTTTGTCATCCATCCCGCAAATCTATCCGAGGCCAGGGTTTCACGCAAGTTTGACTTTATAGTTTTACGATTATATCGTACACGATATAACAAGCAGTTAAAGAGAGGAACAACTCATGCCTGACAAGATTCTCTACAACACTTCCGCAACCGCGTCCGGCGATGGCCGCAACGGCAAGGTCGCACTTGACGATTCGTCCTTCACCGCCGATCTCGCCACGCCTAAAGAACTCGGCGGCGCAGGCGGCGACCAGCTCAATCCAGAAAAAATGTTCGCCATGGGATACGCGGCCTGTTTCCTGAGCGCCCTGCGCCATGTGGCCAGCGCCAAGAAGGTCAAAGTTCCGGATGAAGCCACCGTAAACACCGAGGTCGGGATCGGGCCGAACGGTTCCGGCGGCTTCGGCCTGGATGTCTCGATCAGCGTCTCCCTTCCGGGGCTGGACGCGGATGTCGCGCAGGATCTGGTCGATACCGCCCACGCGGTCTGCCCCTATTCCAACGCGACCCGCAACAATCTCGACATCAAACCGGTCCTCGCCTGAAACCGGTCAGGGTGGCGCAGTAATCCGCGCCACCCCCGATGCTGCACCGCGGCGGTGTACAGGGGGTGTACAGCCTGTGTACGCATATCACCCCCCGAATTCTGTCGCACGCCCCGCTTCTTCTCGGTTCAAATACGGCCGCCGGAGGCATGGCCGCAAAGCGGCCATTTCGCTCACCCCACCACGTTGGACTCCGGCCCATAGGGAAAGCCGGTGATGTCCTCATTGCCGTCTTCGGTGATGAAGAGAATATCGTGCTCGCGGTACCCGCCTGCGCCGGGCTGGCCCTCGGGAATGGTCAGCATCGGCTCCATGGAAATCACCATGCCCGGCTCCAGCACCGTGTCGATATCTTCGCGCAGCTCCAAGCCCGCCTCGCGGCCATAGAAATGGCTCAGCACCCCAAAGGAATGGCCATAGCCAAAGGTCCGGTATTGCAGCAGGTCGCGCTCGGCGAGAAAGGCGTTGATCTGCCCGGTGACCGCGGCGCAGCTTACCCCCGGCTTCAAAAGGCTCATCCCGTATTCGTGGGCCGCCACATTGGCCTCCCAGATCTTCAGCGAGGCTTCGTCGACCTCGCCAAGGAACAGGGTCCGTTCCAGCGCCGTGTAATAGCCCGAGATCATCGGGAAGGTATTCAGCGACAGGATATCGCCCCGTTGCAAGACCCGCCCTGTCACCGGGTTATGCGCCCCGTCCGTGTTCAGCCCCGACTGGAACCAGACCCATGTGTCGCGATATTCCGCATCGGGAAACCGGCTTGCGATCTCAAACTCCATCGCGTCTCGTCCGGCCATTGCCACGTCGATCTCGCGCACGCCTTCGCGGATCGCATCGCGAATGGCATAGCCGCCCACATCCGCCACCGCCGCCCCGGCGCGGATCAGCTCGATCTCCGTCGGAGACTTGTACATCCGCTGGTTCATCGTCGTATAGCTGAGGTCCAGCATGGTCAGCGGCTGCAGGAAATCCTCGAGCTTGTCGCGCTGCATCAGCGTCAGGTGGTCGCCCTCATAGCCCACGATCGCGCCGGTACCGGTGACTGACAGCACCGCGCGCCAGAAATTGTCGCGGGTCCAGTCGGTATAGGTGATGTTATCGCAAAAGGACCGTCGCCACGGCTGGCCCGCGTCGATCCCGGCGCTGATCGTGACACAGTCGGTCTCGGTCACAACCAGCCCATAGGGCCGCCCGAAAGAACAATAGAGAAACCCCGAGTAATAGGCGATGTTATGCATCGAGGTGAAAACCGCGACTGTGGCCCCGGCGTTTTCCATGCGCTCGCGCAGTTCTTCAAGACGGTCTTCGTATTCTTCCACGGCAAACGGCAGCGCAGCCTTTTCGCCATTGTGAAAGCGGTGAAATTCCGGACGTGTGGTCACAGCGACCCTCCTTTTCAGAAAGGTCCCGGCGTGCAGGACAGGGAAAACCGGGCCCATCGTTTCGATGAGGCGACGCCATCGCCTTGCCCGGTCAAGCTATAGCCACGCGCAGCCCCGGCAGGCAACCCCGGATGCCGGGGTCGACGCATTTTCAGATCGTTCTACCGGGGCTTTGCACGGGATCAGGCCGGTGTCGTCAGCGTCGTGACCAGAGCATCCTGCGGATCGGCCAGCGCGTCGATCACGTCAAAATGATGTTTGCCCGGTACGATGACATTACCGCAGCCCCAAGCCTCGGCAAGCCAGCGGGCCTGATCGAGAAATGCGGGCCGTTCGTCAGCCCCGACCCAGACGGTCGCGGGAACTTCCGGCACGGGCTGGGCAATCGGGCTTTCCGCCCAGGCCTCGGCCTCGTCCAGACGCAGGTTTTCATTCATCGACGTCCTGAGCAGCGGCCGCAGATCCGCCAGCGGCGAAATCGGCACCACATGGGCGATGCGCTCGGCGACCTCCGGTGGCAGCATTTCCGGGGCCAGCATCCGCGCGACAAGGTGTCCGCCGGCGGAATGCCCCGTCAGCGCAATCGGCCCCGGAACCATTTCTGCAATCTTCTGAACGGCTTGGGCGATCTGAAGAGTAATCTCTGAAATCCGGACCGACGGGCACAGATCGTAGGAGGGCAGGGCGACCGCCCATCCCTTTTCCAGCGGACCGGCTGCCAGATGCGACCAGGTGGAGGCGTCGAAATTCAGCCAGTACCCGCCGTGCACGAAGATCACTATGCCCCTTGGTGTGCCCTCTGGCAGGAACAGATCGAACCGGTTGCGGTCGCCGGTGCCATAAGCCTCGCCGAGCCGCGCACGGCCCTGCGCCTCCATACTGTCGCGAAACGCTTGCGCGGCCTCGTTCCAGCGCGGCGGATAGGTTTCCGCTCCCGCGATATGAGCGCCATTTGCATAGGCGTCGTCGAGTTCCATCTGTACTTCCTTTGCTGTTCGTCTGGACAATTCATGCCGCAGATGCTTCAGCTTCGCGAGTAATTATTGTCTGATGGAGGCTCTCATGCTCGACACGACCACTGATCTCAAATCCCTCTTGAAAGACCCCGACCTGCTGGTGACCAAGGCTTATGTCGGCGGCAAGTGGATCGATGGCGCCGATGGCACGTTCGACGTGTACAATCCGGCGCGCGGGGATGTCATTGCGCAGGTTGCCGACCTGAGCCGGGAACAGGTCGCCGAGGCCATTGACACCGCCTATGCCGCGCAAAAGGAATGGGCTGCGATGACCGGGAAGGAACGCGCCGGTATCCTGCGCAAATGGTTCGACCTGATGATGGAGAACCAGGACGATCTGGGCACCATCCTGACCGCCGAGCAGGGCAAGCCGCTGGCCGAGGCCAAGGGTGAAATCGCCTATGGCGCGTCCTTCATCGAATTCTTCGGCGAAGAGGCCAAGCGGGTTTACGGGGAGACCATCCCTGGCCACCAGCGCGACAAGCGCATCACCGTGATCAAGCAGCCCATTGGTGTTGCGGCTTCGATCACGCCGTGGAACTTTCCGAACGCGATGATCACCCGCAAGGCTGCTCCGGCGCTGGCTGCGGGTTGTTCCTTTGTCGCCCGTCCTGCGGCGGAAACCCCGCTGAGCGCGCTGGTCATGGGCGTGCTGGCCGAACGGGCCGGTATCCCGGCGGGCGTGTTCAACGTGGTGCCGTCGTCGTCTTCCTCAGCCGTTGGCAAGGAATTCTGCGAGAACGGCAAGGTGCGCAAGCTGACCTTTACCGGTTCGACCGAGGTGGGTCGTATCCTGCTGAAGCAGGCGGCGGACAACGTGATGAAATGCTCGATGGAACTGGGCGGCAATGCGCCCTTTATCGTGTTCGACGACGCCGATCTGGATGCGGCGGTCGAAGGCGCGATCATGTGCAAGTTCCGCAACAACGGCCAGACCTGCGTCTGCGCCAACCGGATCTATGTGCAGTCGGGCATATACGATGCTTTTGCCGCCAAGCTGAAAGAACGTGTCAGCCAGATGAAAGTTGGCGACGGTCTTGAGGATGGGACGGACCTTGGTCCGCTTATCACCCCGGCAGCCGGTGAAAAGGTGCAGGAGCACATCAAGGATGCGCTGGCCAAAGGCGCGCAGATCCTGCTCGGCAGCGAAGAAAAGAACATGGACGGCAACTTCCTCGCGCCGACAATCGTTACCGGCGTCACGCAAGAGATGAAGGTTGCAACCGAGGAAACCTTTGGCCCGCTCGCGCCACTCTTCAAGTTCGATGATGTGGATGACGTGATCGAGATGGCGAATGACACGATCTTTGGTCTGGCGAGCTATTTCTACGCCAAGGATCTGAGCCGCGTCTACAAGGTGGCCGAGGCGCTGGAATACGGGATCGTCGGTGTGAATACCGGCATCATCTCGACCGAGGTCGCGCCGTTTGGCGGGGTCAAGCAATCGGGTCTCGGCCGCGAAGGCAGCCATCATGGGATCGAGGATTACCTCGAGATGAAATACATCTGCATGAGCGTCTGAGCACGCACAAAAAAAGGGGCCGAAAGGCCCCTTTTTTCTTAGGAGTAGCTTGGGAGAGTTAGTCCCAGAAGCCTTCGTCAACTTCGGGCAGCTCTTCCAGTTGCTCTTCGTTCAGACGCGTCACGAAAGCATAGGTTTTGTCGTCGACAGGGACGAGGTTCACGTCGTCGATCGAGATCAGGACGTGCTTGTCGCCGATGTCGAGGAAACCGCCCACTTCGCCGACGATGCCAATCATCTGGCCGTCCTTGGAGAGAATGATGTCTTCGATTTCGCCGATTTCATTCCAGTCAGCGCCAACTTCGTTGTAGCGCATGTCGGGATCCCAGCCTTCATCGTCGGCTTCGTTCATCGTGTAGATGTTGCCGCCAGTGATGTCGCGGGTACGGATCAGGTTGCCCTTCATCGATTCCAGATCGACATTCTGCATCGAATCGCGGTGCATCGGGCTGTTGGACATTTCCGTTTCAGCGGCATTCGGTTCCGCTTCGTTCATCGTGCTCGTGCTGGTCGTTGTGGTTTCGGCGATGGCGCCGGCCGCAGCCAGAGTCAGAGCAAGCGTGCTGGCGGTAAGGGTTTTGTAATTGAAGTTCATTTTGAAACTCCTCCTTTGTATTTCCATTGGGGTAACAACGTGAGCCACCCGCAAGTGTTCCAAAATTAAAGCTATTTTATTGAACCTGCCTTCTGGCGAACCTGAACACGTGCCGGAAACGCTTTCGAAAACGAAAAGCGCCCGCCCGGTTTCTGAGCCGTTATTGGCGGACAGAAACCGAACGGGCGCCGAGAAATCAACGGGCTAGATCAGCCCGATATTCAGTTCACCGATTTGGATTCGATGACGTCTGTTTTCTTTTCCGTCGAGGACGCGATCTGGATGCGGCGCGGTTTCAGCGCCTCGGGCACTTCGCGTTCCAGGTCGATATGCAGCATGCCGTTGGCATGGGTCGCGCCAGTGACGCGTACATGATCGGCGAGGTGGAACCGGCGTTCGAACGCGCGGGTGGCGATGCCGCGATGCAGGTAGGTGCGGTTCTCGCTGGCTTCATCGGCTTTCTTGGCCGACACGACCAGCGCGTTTTCCTTGACCTCGACCATCAGGTCCTCGTCGGTGAAACCGGCAACGGCGATCGAGATGCGATAGGCGTCGTCAGCGGTTTTTTCAATATTGTAAGGGGGGTATGTGGACTGGCCTACGTCATTGGTGACGAGACGGTCCATCAGGTCGGCCAGTTGGTCAAAGCCGACGGTTGCACGGTGAAGCGGTGCAAAATCAAACGTACGCATAGGTATAATCCTCATCTTTGAGCGATTTCTTCTTTGCCCTCCACAGGGGACGGGCGATTGGACTTTTGTCGGAACCCTTTTAGGCATCCCGACAAGGCTCAGATGGGAATTGAGGAATTTTCTGTCAAGACCTCTGCTGGGCAGATTTCTTCAGCGCGTTCCCTTGCGTGTCCTGTCCTGATTCGACCGGTCGCTGTGCGTTTGCGCGTTGAGTTCATTCAACCGGCGCATATCCACGTGGATGTAATACCCGGCATTGGTGTCTGCCTCTTCGAAGGAAAACAGGTCGGATACGCCGGATTCGCCGAACTTGGCATAATCGAATGACTTTGCGGGTAGGCAGTTTGCGCCCGGCCGCGATCCCTGCCCGACCTGAATACAGGGACTGCCCATGCGTGACGGCACAGCTTTGCCAGCGCCGGAAATAGCGCTCAGCCCGCCCCATGCGCCTTCGACCGGCGAACTCACCGGTATGGCCCGACGGATGTCGATCGGATCCATGTCCTCGGCCAGCGAGGGGGGCGCGAATGAAACGGCAAGGGCGCAGGCGGCTAGCAGGGTGTTTTTCATGGTTTGACGAATTTCGCTCCGGTCTGGTTTTTCTCGTCGCCCACGCGGATTCGGCCGATCCGGGGCGCATTCGGGACGTCAAAGCCCGCACCGGCGGCCAGATCGGCCAGCAAAACGGTCAAGGGACCTTCGAGGTCAGTCCCCAGTGCGACGCGCTGATCGCCGACTTCGGCCTTGGCCGAAACGACCGAAACGATGCGCGGCGTGCCATCGGAAAAGGAAAAGATCGGCGCGCCGGAAGACCCGTAGTCGACGTCGCAGGACATGATCAGCATCCCCTGCTGACGCGCCATGACATGGCAGACATCCTGCAGTGACGGCGCTTCGGAGCGGTCATGGGCGTAGGACACGATCCCGATCTCTTCGCCGGTGCGCGGCCGGGTGGCGGTGCGAAATGGCGTTACCGTCGTGTTCCTGATCGGGTGCTGCAGTTCGAGCAGGGCCAGATCGTTCCGAACCCGTTCCGGTGACACATCGCCGGCGAATACGTAATCGGGGTGGACGATGGCGCGGCGCACATGCCGGTAGGCCGAGGCCCGCCCGTTGCGCCAGCCTGCCATGAATTCGATGGTTTCCGCAGCAATCCGGTTGCGCGAGGTCTTGTCGAACAGGCAATGAGCGGCGGTCAGCACAAGATCGGGCGCGATCAGCGCACCGGTACAAAAGCCCGCGCCATTGACGTCAAGCCGTCCGACCGCTTCCCAAGCGCGTCCATCCTCGGTCGTGTCGAGCCGGTGCAGGGCGGAATCCTCGGCCGTGGCGGCCAGTGGCAGTGAAATCGCAAATAGAAATCCGATCCAGCGGCGCACGCGGTACTCCCATACTCGTCAGTGATTCCGATTACCCGTGTCTTAAGGCGAAAATACGGCGCATCAACGAAGTATCGGCGGGCCCGATGGGGCTGTTGCATTTCTGCTGAGCGCGGGCGGTTTCGGCCCACCGCTGGCCCAGTCCAAAAGCTCTACCGTATGCACGACCGGAATCCCCGTGCCCGACCCGATCTGCATCATGCAGCCAATGTTGCCAGCCGCGATGATGTCGGGGTTTCGCGCCTCAAGCGTGCGGATCTTGCGCTCTTTCAACTGGCCCGAAATTTCCGGCTGCATCAGGTTGTAGGTGCCTGCGGACCCGCAGCACAGGTGACTGTCGGCAGGTTCGACCACGGTAAAGCCCGCGTTCTTCAGCAGGGTCTTGGGGTGAGTCTTGATTTTTTGCCCATGCTGGAGAGAGCAGGCCGCGTGATAGGCCACGACCATACCGTGATGCGGGGCTTCCGGCTTGTCCGCGCGATCGGTTCCGGCAATCAGCGACCTGGCGGTCGAGTGCTTTTCGCCAGGGTCTTCATCCAGCAATTGGACCAGTAGTTCGCTGATGTCGCAGGCGAGATTCGATACCTGCGCCGCGCAGACGGCAAGGTCGTCATTTTCGCGGAACATATGGCCGTAATCTTTTACGGTCGTGCCGCAACCCGAAGTGTTGATGACGATGGCATCAAGCCCGCCGTTATGAATCTCGTTATGCCACGCCCGGATATTGCTCGCGGCGGAGGCATGGCTTTCATCGGTTTTGCCCATGTGGTGTGTCAGCGCCCCGCAGCAGCCCGCGCCTTCGGCGACGACAACCTCGCATCCCAGTCGCGTCAGCAGCCGAATGGTCGCGTCGTTGATATCGGTGTTCAGCGCCTTTTGCGCACAGCCGGTCATAAGTGCGACCCGTTTGCGCCGCTTGCCCTCCGGGGCAAAGCTCTGCGGATCGTCGTTGCGGCTGACCGGCGGGATATCGCGCGGTGCCATGTCCAGCATCGCCCTGAGCCGCGCATCGGGCAGCAGCCGCTTGAACGGTCTGCCGATCTTGGCCGCAAGAAGCGCAAGGCGAAAGCGATTGGGGTAGGGCAGAATACGCGCCAGCACCCAGCGCAGCGCCCGGTCGGACGGCGGACGCTGGTAGTTTTCCTCGATATAGCTGCGAGCATGATCCACGAGGTGCATGTAATGCACGCCCGAGGGGCAGGTCGTCATGCAGGCAAGGCAGGACAGGCAGCGGTCGATATGCCGGACGGTCTTTTCATCAGGCACCCGGTTGTTTTCCAGCATGTCCTTGATCAGGTAGATCCGGCCGCGGGGGCTGTCGAGCTCATCCCCCAGCACCTGATAAGTCGGACAGGTCGCCGTGCAGAACCCGCAATGGACACAGGCCCGCAGGATCTCGTTCGACCGCTCGACGTCAGGGTCGGCAAGCTGCGCATCGGTAAAATGGGTCTGCATCAGCGTCTCTCTCTTTCGCACCATGTGCCATCGCTGCCTGCCCGGTTGCGACCGGGCACGGGGTGTTCGCAATCAAGCATGGGCAGGGGTCTTCATCAGGCCGGGGTTGAGAATGCCGCGCGGATCGAACCTCTCGCGCAATCCGGCGCTTATCGCGGCAAGCGGCGCGGGTTCCGGCTCGAACATGCCAAACCGCGTGCGTGTATCGGTGGTCGCTCGCACGAGTGTCGCATGACCGCTGAATGGGCCGATCCGCTGGCGCAGATCGGAGCCTTCGCCGACCAGCGCCCAGATCAGTCCGCCGCCCCAGTCAAAGGACAGCGCCTCCGCCTCGAGCCGCGACGAAACTTCCGCTGCATCGCCCGGTTTGACGGAAATGCGCCAGACATCTCCGGTGGTCCCGTGAAAGGCCGAAACATCGCGGATCTCCCGCCATATCCGCCGCGATTCATCTCGATCCGACACCAGAGATAAATCGCCAAGCTGATCTGCCAGACGCTGTGCGCGATAGGCGACGGACTCTTCGAACCCCTCCAGCCGGAGCATCACCGTAAGCGGCCCCTCGCGGGGCGCACAGGCCGCCCCGGTCACCTCAAAGGGCGATCCCAGCGCGGCGGACATGCGCGAAACAGCCGTCGCCACATCGGGACAGGGCAGCAAAAGCGTCGTCTCGGTCTCGCTTTCGGGCAAGACCTTGAGCGAGACCTGGCTCAACACGCCCAGCGTCCCCCAGCTCCCCGCCATCAGCTTGACCAGATCATAACCGGTCACGTTCTTCATCACGCGCCCGCCGTTCTTGATGATGCTGCCGCTACCATCAACAAAGCGCACCCCGAGCAGATGATCCCGGCAGGCCCCGACCTGTATCCGCCGCGGCCCCGAGATATTGGCGGCCACGATCCCGCCGATTGTAGGCTCTCCCTCACTCCCTAAAAGGCCGCGATGATCCATCGGCTCGAATGCCAGCCGTTGATTGCCCTCGGCCAGCGCTTTCTCGATCTCTGCCAGCGGGGTGCCCGCCCCGGCAACCAGCGTCAGCGCGCCGGGTTCATAACGTTCGATGCCGCTCAGACGCCCGGTTTCCAGAACGGATGCCTCCATGCCGATTCCGCGCGTGCCGCCGCCCCGGATCAAGACGGGATCCCGGCGTTCGGCCAGCACTGCCGACAGTTCCTCTTCGTTTTCTGGAGTCATCCTGACCTTCTTTGGGTTTCAAATATCCCGGGGAGTCGCCCGCAAGGGCGACGGGGCTGGCCCCGAAAAGGCCATCTCACGCCACATTCGCCAGATCTCCCCGCCGTGCCTCGGAAACCGACAGCGGAAAGACCTTGGCCGGATTAAGCAGCCAGTCAGGATCAAAAACATCCTTTACCCGCATCTGCGCCTCAAGGTCCGCCTCGGCATACTGATAGAGCATCAGGTCACGCTTCTCGATCCCGACACCATGTTCCCCGGTCAGGCAACCGCCCACATCGACACATAGCTTGAGGATATCGGCCCCGAAGTTCTCGCAGAGTTCAAGGTCGCCAGGCTTGTTCGCATCGAACAGGATCAGAGGGTGCATGTTGCCATCTCCGGCGTGAAACACATTTGCCACGTCCAGCCCGTATTCCTTCGACATCTCTCCGATCCGGCGCAGCACCTGCGGCAGCGCCGAGACCGGGATCGTGCCGTCGAGGCACATGTAGTCGTTGATCTGGCCCATCGCGCCAAAGGCGCTCTTTCGGCCAAGCCAGATTCGCCCGGCCTCATCCGCATCCTTCGCCTCGCGCAGTTCAACAGGATCATGCCGCCGTGCGATCTCGGTGATCAGACCCAGCTGGTGGTCGATCTCGGCCTCCGAGCCTTCGACCTCGACGATCAACAGTGCCTCGCACATGGGATACCCGGCCTTGGCGAATGCCTCACAAGCTTGAATACAGGGGCGGTCCATGAATTCGATGGCCACTGGCAGTACCCCGGCCTGTATGATGTCGCTGACACAGGTCCCGGCGACTTCATTACTGTCAAACCCCATGAGCACCGGGCGCGCGCCCTCGGGCTTGCGCAGGATTCGCAGGGTCGCTTCGGTCACCACGCCAAGCTGCCCCTCCGAGCCGCAAATTACCCCCAAGAGGTCAAGCCCCCCGGAATCGAGGTAACCGCCGCCGATCTCGACAACCGTGCCATCCATCATCACAAGCGTGACGCCCAGCAGGTTGTTGGTTGTCACCCCGTATTTCAGGCAATGCGCCCCGCCCGAATTCATCGCGATATTGCCGGCGATGGCACAGGCAAGCTGGCTCGACGGGTCCGGCGCGTAAAAGAATTCTTCCTCTTCGACAGCCCCTGTCACGCTCAGATTGGTGCGACCGGTCTGGACCCGGATCAGGCGGTTCTCGTAATCCGTTTCAAGAACATCGTTCATCCGCGCCACCCCAAGGATGACGCAATCCGCCGTCGGCAGCGCGCCCCCGGCAAGCGACGTGCCCGATCCGCGCGGCACCACCGGCACGCGCATCTCGTGGCAGATCGCCAGTATGTCGGAAACCTCCTGCGTCGAGCCCGGCAAAACGGCCAGCATCGGCGGGCAGGCATAGGCGGTCAGCGCGTCACATTCATAGGCGCGTGTTTCGGCGGGGTCGGAAATCAGCGCTTCTTCCGGCAAAACCGCGCGCAGACGCTCGACCAAAGCCGCCTTTCGGGCCAGAATGGCCGGGTTGGCAACAGGCATGTCCATGATAACTCTCCGATCTGGTAAAGAAATATTTCCAATTCTCGACCCGGGCAAGGTTTTTCCCGCCCGGAACGGAATTCCGGCATGAGCTGGCAGGATCGCATCGCCCTGTTTTCCTATCTGGACGGGGCCGCCGTGCTCTGCCTGCTCATCTGCTGGCTCGGCATCGGCTGGCGGATCGAGAACCCGGCCAACTCGCGGATTTCCGTTAGCCTCCTGATGCAGGGGTTCCGCCGTGACTGGATGGTGCATATGCTCACCCGTCAACCCCGTCTCTTCGACGGTCAGGTGCTAAGCAGCCTGCGTCAGGGCACCACCTTCTTTGCCTCCGCCTCGATGATCGCAATCGGCGGCGGGCTTGCCCTGATCGGCAATGCCGACCAGCTCGCCGGTCTCGCCCGGGACCTGACGCTCGACAGCGCGCCGACCGTGGTCTGGGAGGTGAAAATCCTTGCGGTGCTTCTGTTTCAGGCCAATGCCTTCCTGAAATATGTCTGGGCGCACCGGCTCTTCGGCTATTGCGCCGTGTTGATGGCTGCCGTGCCTAATGACCCCGAGGACCCGATCGCGCAGCCCCGCGCCAGGCAGGCCGCGGAAATCAACATCACCGCCGCCCGCAGCTTCAACCAGGGCATGCGCTCCACCTATTTCGCCCTTGCGGCGCTGGCCTGGCTGCTGGGTCCCGTTGCGCTGATCGTCGCCGCCCTGCTCACTACCGGAATCCTCTGGCGCAGGGAGTTCGCCTCCCGCTCGCGCCGCTACCTGCTGCAGACGCCGCCCTCCTCGCAGCAATAACCCGAAGCTCCAACCCGGGAGACTGCCAATGACCTTAAAATACCTGCTGCCGGTACTCTGTCTCGCGGCAGCGCCGCTACAGGCCGAGGCACCCGTCGTCGAAAGCATCACTACGACGAAACAGGCATCCGGCTGGCAGATATCGGTGACCCTCTCGCATGCCGACACGGGATGGGAACATTTTGCCGATGGCTGGCGCGTTCTGGACGCAAAGGGGACCGAACTGGCTCGCCGTGATCTCCTTCATCCGCATGTGAATGAACAGCCGTTCACCCGCAGCCTGTCCGGCGTCAAAATACCCGAGGGGCTAGATACGATCCATATCCAGTCCAGATGCCTCGTCGAGGGCTGGTCCGAAACAGTAGTGGCTTACAGGCTTCCATGACCCTTTCTTTGGGTCATAAAATATCCCGGGGTTTGGGGCAGCGCCCCAATCCGGCGCTGGCGCCTTTCAATCCCGGTGATAAGGACTTCCCGCGAGGATCGTCGCCGCGCGGTAGAGCTGCTCGCTCAGCATGACCCGCGCCAGCATATGTGGCCAGACCATTGCACCCAGCGAGAGCAGCATATCCGACTCACCTCGCAGAGCCGGATCGATTCCGTCTGCGCCCCCGATGACCAGCGCAAGGTCAGAACGGCCATTATCACGCCACCCGGCAAGCCGTTCGGAGAAGGACGGAGAGGACAGCGCCTTGCCGCGCTCGTCCATGCAGCACAGGACCGCGCCCTTGGGAATTGCCCGCCGCAGTAACTCGGCCTCGGCTGCCATGCCGCCGCCCTTGCGGTCTTCAACCTCGACCACCTGCGCCGGGCCAAGCCCAAGCGCACGCCCGGTCCGGTCGAACCGGGTGAGGTAATCGTCAATCAGTGTTTTCTCGGGCCCGGACCGTAACCGACCGACCGCGCAGATATGCACGCGCATATTCGTTCCGTTCCTGCCGCGCCCGGTGGGCGATCAGTTGGCGGCGCCGCTCGGCATCCACATCTTCTCGAGCTGATAGAACTCTCGGACTTCGGGGCGGAAGATATGAACGATCACGTCGCCTGTATCGATCAGCACCCAGTCTCCCGTGTCCTTGCCCTCGATCCGGGCAAGTCGTCCGAAGTCGTGCTTGAGACGGTCGATGAGCTTTTCCGCCATCGCCGAAACCTGCCGGGTCGACCGGCCGCTGGCAATGACCATGTAATCGCCCATGGCTGTCTTGCCGCGCAGATCGATCTGCACAACATCCTCGGCCTTGTCGTCTTCGAGCGAAGTCAGGATACGCGCCAGCAGCTCTTCGCTGTCCGGCTGGGGTTGGGCCATCATCATACTGGCCCGGTCATCAGCGGAAGTTTCCGCTTCTGCAAAGGTTGTCAGGACGTCGTCCTCCGTTTTGCGCGCCGACGGCCCCCGGCGCATGGGGTAGCCCCAATTTAACAGCGCCTTAATGACTTTTCAATGAAAGCGGCGCATTCGGCGGCTGATGGCCGAAATCGCGCCCGCTTGCAATGGCTCAGCTGCCTCTCCCAGGATCGTCGGATTCCTTAATGACATGCGTGCGCGCGTTCATTTCCACCGTGGATCCGTCGAGCAGGCGGACCTCGCGCTGCGGGAAGGGGAAGGAAATATCGTTCTCCTTGAAGGCATCCCACAGGGCCAGCAGAACCTGGCCCTTGATGTTGGTCAGCCCGCCGGCAGGGTCTGTGATCCAGAAGCGCAGGATATAATCCACGCTGCTGTCGCCGAACCCGACCATATGACAGACGGGCCGGTTGGGATGCGTCAGCACCCGCTCGACGCTTTCGCTGGCCTCGACGGCCACCTTGCGCACCTTGTGCGGATCATCCCCGTAAGACACGCCAAAGAAGATATCGAGCCGGACGAACTTGTTGGTATGGGACCAGTTGACCACCTGGCTGGTGATCAGGTCCTCGTTCGGGATCAGGTATTCCTTGCCATCCCGGGTGACGACAGAAACATATCGCGCGCCCAGACTGTCGATCCAGCCAAAGGTCTCGCCGAGCGAGATCACGTCGCCGGGCTTGATGGATTTGTCGAGTAGGATGATCAGGCCGGAGATCAGGTTGGACACCACCTTTTGCAGGCCGAACCCGATCCCGACGCCAATCGCGCCGGACACGACGGCAAGGCCGGTCAGATCGAAGCCCAGCGAGCGGATGGCGACGATAAAGACGATCCCGTAGGCGAGCAATTGCACTGCCTTGGTGCCGAGAACCCGCATCGACGGCGACATGTCCTCGTTCCGGGACAGCGCTATTCCCGCTTTTTGTGTCGCAAGCCGGGCCAGCGTCAGCATTAGCGTGATGATCACCAAGGCCTTGATCACGGTCAGCATGGAAAGCCGGACGTTGCCTAGGCTGAAGGCGAGTTCGTCCAGGAGCGCTTCTGTCTCGTCGATGAGACCTAGCGCGAGCAGCGTACCGTATATCCAAAGGAACCACGCAACCAGCCGTCGCAGGGTCGGGTTTCGGATCAGCCGCGTTGTAAAGCCTATGACGACCCAGACCGTGACCAGCGTGGCCACGACGCCGATCAGGTAGCTGCGCGACGGCCATGTCAGCTGCTGCATCAACCCGTAAACCGCCGAGGCCAGTACCGCATAGCAGATAAGGCCAAGGTTCTTGCGAACATGCACAAGCTGACGCAGCTGCCATTTTTCCCAGCCAGACCGCTTGCGCGACCAGTTGTCGAGCGGCCCTTCCAGCAGTTTCCGCAGGGCGTAGGCCACGAAGATCAGGCCCAGAACGATCAGAATCTGGTTCTGCCGCCAGCCGGGTTCTATGACCATCTGAAGATAGCGCAGCGCATCTGCCCAGATCGATTGACCCGTTTCCGCCAGCGTGTTCAGCGTTTCAAATTCTTCCATGACACCTCTTCTGCAAGCAGGATGCACGAATTTTCGGGCGTGTCACAGACGATGTAGAACAAATCATGCCCGGGGCGTCCCAAGCAGCACTTCGAATTTACCGGTTATGTCGCGAGACGTTGGCGCCAAGTCCCTAACGCGGACGATGATTCGGACGGTTTATCATTGATATGAAAGACGGATTCCTTTCGCGAGGGGTGAAAATCCAAGGATGATTGTTTCGATCTGCAACCCCGAATTGAAAAGGGACAAAATTGTGGCAAATTTGGGGTTTATGTTTGAATCCGGTAGGTTGAGCCGATAGCCGTGTAGAGCCAATTCAAGCTCAATAGGGGTAAATATGAACTTCAAGACAATTCTGGGCGCCATCGCATTGATCGGCGGGATTGCAACTCAATCGAGTGCCTCCATCGTTAGTGTGTCCAAAGAGAACTACGGCGCGACGGATGCCAACATCAAATTTACGAGCGCCTCCACAGCGACCTTTTCCTGGGATAGCACGCCGGTAAACCTGAGCGTGGATTTCAAAAGCGACACCGCTTTTTCGCTTTCCCTGCTGGATTACACAGGCTTGGCGCGCAATGACGATGTCACCGGTATTACGCTTGACCTGATTGATGGAATGGGCGGCGCCGCGCTTCAGCGTTTCTCGTTGGACACCGACTTTTGCTTTACTGCCGTCGCCGAGATCGCAGGCAAATGCAACCTGATCGCCCAAACCGGCGCGTCGGGTGGGAATGCGACCAACGCATCCAAGCCGGGTGATGTGCTGTTCGCCAATTTGGCTGCCGGTACTTACCGCCTGGGCCTGAAGGACAGCGCGACGCCGGTTTCGGCCGAAGTAAGCTTTGGCTATTCGGAAGTTGCCCCCGTGCCGCTGCCGGCGGGCGGTCTTCTGCTTCTGTCGGGCCTTGGTGTCATGGCGCTGCGTCGTCGTCGCGGCTGATACTGTCCAACTCGGATCGACTTTGATGAGGGCGCCTGATCGGGTGCCCTTTTTCGTGAGGCATCGCTGGTATGCTGCCTCTTGCGGGACTCGGGGCTAAGTAGTATCTGCCCAGAATGACACGCGTATTCGACATGGATGACCGCGCCCGCCTGCCGTGGCGCTTTTTCGGGGCAACCCGCACCATTCTCGCGCGCCTATAACACCATTCTCGCGCGCCTATAAGCCATCCGCGCCCGAACTCCATTCGCTGACAGCTACTTAATACGGGAGAGGACCGATGTCCCCCAAGACACTCTACGACAAGATCTGGGATGCTCACCTGGCCGATGAGGCCGACGACGGCACCTGCCTGCTCTATATCGACCGTCACCTCGTTCACGAGGTTACCAGCCCGCAAGCTTTCGAAGGGCTGCGGATGACGGGCCGCAAAGTGCGTGCGCCGGAAAAAACCATTGCCGTGCCGGACCACAACGTGCCGACCACGCTGGACCGCGCCAATGCCGCGACCATGACCGAGGACAGCCGTATTCAGGTCGAGGCGCTCGACACCAACGCCAAGGAATTCGGTCTGAACTACTACCCGGTGTCGGATGTCCGTCAGGGCATCGTTCACATCGTCGGTCCCGAACAGGGCTGGACACTGCCGGGCATGACCGTCGTCTGTGGTGACAGCCATACAGCGACACACGGTGCCTTCGGGGCGCTTGCGCACGGGATCGGCACCTCCGAGGTCGAGCATGTTTTGGCCACACAGACGCTAATCCAGAAGAAATCCAAGAACATGAAGGTCGAAATCACCGGCAAGCTGCGCCCGGGAGTGACCGCCAAGGACATCACGCTGTCGGTGATCGGCGCGACCGGTACTGCCGGCGGCACCGGCTATGTCATCGAATATTGCGGCGAAGCGATCCGCGAGCTTTCGATGGAAGGCCGCATGACCGTCTGCAACATGGCGATCGAAGGCGGTGCCCGCGCCGGTCTGATCGCGCCGGACGAAAAAACCTTTGAATATTGCAAGGGCCGTCCCCACGCGCCGAAGGGTGCCCAGTGGGAGGCCGCGCTGGACTGGTGGAAAACGCTTTATTCCGATGACGACGCGCATTGGGACAAGGTCATCACACTCAAGGCCGAGGATATCGCGCCGGTCGTAACATGGGGCACGTCGCCCGAGGATGTGCTGCCGATCACCGCCAATGTGCCGGACCCTTCGGATTTCAAAGGCGGCAAGGTCGGCGCGGTAGAGCGTTCGCTCGACTACATGGGTCTCAAGCCGGGCATGCCGCTTTCGGACGTCGAGATCGATACGGTCTTTATCGGTTCGTGCACCAATGGCCGGATCGAAGACCTTCGCGCCGCTGCTGCGATCCTGAAGGGCAAGAAGATCAAGGACGGACTTCGCGCGATGATCGTGCCGGGTTCCGGTCTTGTCCGGGCGCAGGCCGAAGAAGAAGGGCTTGCGGACATCTTCAAGGATGCCGGTTTCGAATGGCGCATGGCCGGTTGTTCCATGTGCCTTGCGATGAACCCCGACCAGCTGAGCCCCGGCGAACGCTGTGCGGCAACCTCGAACCGCAACTTCGAGGGGCGTCAGGGCTACAAGGGCCGGACGCACCTGATGTCGCCCGCAATGGCGGCTGCGGCGGCGATCACGGGAAAGCTGACAGACGTGCGGGAGATGATGTAGGCTTCGAAAGAATCGTTTAGATTGAGGGGGAAGCCTGATGAAGACGTGGACCAAATGGTTGATCGTAGGGATCTTGTCGATTGTTTTCGGCCTTTTTGTTCTGGCCAATCCGGTCGCGGCATCGCTCGCTGTCACAACCCTCGCGGGTATCCTCTTTGCCGTAACGGGCGTATTTCAGGTTATCGCCGGGTTCAGTGAACCCGGCGGTTTCGGCAAGTTCGCGGGGATCGCGCTGGGCGTTCTTCTCGTGCTTCTAGGGCTGTCGCTGCTGTTCAATCCGTTCGAGGGCGTTATCTCTCTGACCCTGATGGTATTGATCCTCTTTGCCGCAAACGGCGTGATGCGCCTGATCGCGGCCTTCCAGATGAAGCAGACGGCGTTCTTCTGGCCGATGCTCATTTCCGGCGCGCTTTCGGTGCTCTTGGCCGGTTACGTCTTTGCCAATTTCGCCGAGGTTGCGCCAAGCCTGCTTGGTATTCTGCTCGGGATCGAACTGTTGTTTAACGGCGCGGGTCTGATCGTTCTTGCCTTTTTCCTCAAGACGGTCCGGAACAAGATCACCAAGTGACAACACGGCTGGCCTGGCCTTTCCGCCGGGCCATCTTTCGTGTCCGTCGTGCAAGTGAAGCCCGGCAAATTTTGTTGTCTGATTCTGCCTTGTACTGAGGGACGAGTGGCACCGAAGCTCGCTGGATTCCCGTCGTGCGTTTAGCCGTGATGCCCAAAACGTAAGCGGTTTTGGCCTGAAGCAGCTCATGTTATCGTGCACATTTACAGCCCCTCGGCACAGAAATGGCGATTTCCACCCTTCGTTAACCTTTTCCTTGATTTCGAAACACTGGGAGGGAATGATATTCATATTTTAAAATTTAGAGGTCTATTATGTTTAAAAACCTTATTCTGGCTTCGGCCGTGGCATTGGCAACGACAGCAGCGGTAGACGCCGCACCGGTTGACGTCGATATCGTATTCGTCATCGACCAGTCCGGATCGATGAGCAACGAATTCTCAACTCTGGGTGCTAATATTTCGACGTTCGTCAGTGGTCTGGCTGGCGATGCGAATGTGTCTTCCGTTCAGGCAGGGCTCGTGACCTATGAACAGGCGCGTCTTGGACCAACGGGCAACTGCGGCGCAGGCAATTCTTGCCTGAACGTCAGTCAGGCGCTGACCTCGAACGTTGCGACCCTTGGCAATGCACTGGCAGCCGAGGCTTCGCAAACGTTCGGTGGTACTGAAGATGCGCTTTCCGCCGTCGATTCGGTCCTGCCGGGTGGTTCGCTGTTCACGTCCGTCGGTTGGCGCAGCAACACGGTGAAATCGATTGTCCTTATCACCGATGAGGACGCAGATGATGAAAATTCCTATACCAACAGCTTTGGTACCGGTTATGCGGCACTTGGGCAAAAACTGGATAGCGTGAACTATCTCAACAACATCATCACCATTACCAACCTGTTTTCTGAGTTCGAACCTGCGTCGCGTCCGAATGACTCGCTGAATCAAGCCCTGTTCGATCTGAACAGCTTCACCGGCGCCGGTGCTGACCCTGCGGCCTTCCTTGCGCAGTTCGCGGCTGCCAAGCTTCAGGAGATCACAACCGGCGGTGTCCCAACCGGTGGTTCGACCAACGTGGTCCCGCTGCCTGCTTCGGGTTGGCTGGTCATGGCGGGTCTTGGCGCCCTGTTTGCAGCGCGTCGCCGCAAAACAGCTTCCTGACCGAGCCTGCTTACTGAAAACCAAGGCGGTCCCAACAGGGGCCGCCTTTTTCTATGCAGCCAGAGCGCCCGCCATAGATTGCAACCGCCATGAAAATAGGGCATCACGCCCTTGTATTTATGGCCGCGCCGCAAGGCGTTGCCAAGGTCGCCCCCAGGGCTCTTGCCGTTCAAGGAAACCGACGATGGATAAATTCGAAAAACTCACGGGAATTGCTGCGCCCATGCCGATGGTCAACATCGACACGGACATGATCATTCCGAAACAGTTCCTCAAGACGATCAAGCGTTCCGGGCTGGGTGTGAACCTGTTCGACGAAATGCGCTATGACCGTGAGGGCAACGAGGTTGAAGATTTCGTCTTGAACAAGCCCGCCTATCGCGAGGCAGAGATCCTTGTCGCTGGTGACAACTTTGGCTGCGGCTCTTCCCGCGAGCACGCACCTTGGGCGATCAAGGATTTTGGCATTCGCTGCGTCATCGCGCCAAGCTTTGCCGACATCTTTTACAACAACTGCTTCAAGAACGGGATTCTGCCCATCGCGCTGCCACAAGAGCAGGTCGACGTTTTGATGAAGGACGCGGAGAAGGGCGCGAACGCACGGATGACCGTGGATCTCGAAGCCCAGACCGTCACGACATCGGATGGCGAAAGCTTTTCCTTCGAAGTTGATTCGTTCAAAAAGCACTGTCTGATGGAAGGACTCGACGATATCGGGCTGACAATGGCTAAAGAAGCATCAATCGACGCCTTCGAGGCAAAAGCCGCCCAAGCGCGTCCCTGGGTCTGATCGCTGCCTTAAAAAATCCAGATTTTTGAAAGGGGTCGGTCATTTCCGGCCCCTTTTTCGTTGCAAGGATAGAGGGGTTTACCTCGGGGAAGTGTGGCCAACTATAAGTTTAGCAAATGAATTATTTTCAGCCCATGAGTGCATTATTGTTTGTGTTGACGTGACAATTAAGCCATATATGGATTTGTATTTAAGGGACGTTTAACTGACTTTAACCGCCTATTCGTAACGAGGAAGCCACGGTTCGGCCGCGTAATTTTAACGCCGCTAGATCTTGTGTGACGTGTCGACTGTTGCCCCGTGGGCAACAGATTTGATGCAAAGTCGCACCAGTTTCTTCATGATTTTGCCGCAAATCTTCGCTCTCGTGATTGCACGGCTTGAGCGGCATGGCGAATTGCGGCACGAATATGGCAAAAATGGGGCGCGCCACTCGGATCGGGTGGACTCAAGTTGGGCAATCGGCGGCAATCCACCGAACCTGTCCAAGTTGAAAGGATCGGACAGTGATTGCACGCATAGCGGGCGCAGTAACACGCGGGACATTGGTGGCTTTGGTCGTGGCGATGCCATCGCTGCTGCTGGCGGGCTACATGTCGGATACCAGCGAGATGGTCGTGTTGATCGCAATCCTCGCAGGCGTGCTTACCTTCGCAGAATACAACACAGATTTTCCAAGCTTCATCGAATTTCGCGACGCGCCGCCGGTAAACCGGATCAGGTTCATAGCACTGTTCGTGATGTTTTCCTCGCTCTCGCTGGCCGCCAAACACCAGTTTGAACCGACAGCGATCACCGGACTGGTACACCATATCGGCGGACTCATAGGGCGCTTTGCCGATTTCCCGTTCTCGCCTGTGCGCCTTGTACTGTTGCTGTTGCCCGAGGGAACAGCTGAGCAGACCATCAATTCGGTCCGTATTGCTGCCGGTGTTACCTATACAACCGCGGTTGTCTCCGTCCTTATCTTCCTGTTCAGCGTGCGGGTGCTAGGATGGCCGATCAGCAGTGGTGCCTTTAACGTTTGGGTCAACTTGCCGCTTTTCGACCCGACCACCGGCGGCGATGTCGTGCATCGCCTGCAGCGAGATGGGCGTATCAACATCATTGTGGGCTTTCTCTTGCCCTTCATCTTTCCCGCTCTCATCAAGATTGCGTCCGAAATCGTCGATCCGATTTCGCTCGACAGCCCGTTGACGGTGATCTGGTGTCTGAGCGCATGGGCGTTTCTGCCCGCCAGCATGGTCATGCGTGGCATTGCGATTTCGCGGATATCGGACCTGATCCGGGAAAAGCGCCGCCGCGTCTATGCCAGCGCCGAGTCCATGCAGGCCGCGTGATGCTGCGGTCGTTATTGACCGCAATTCTCATATTCTGTGCGACACAACTGGTAGCGGACACGATCCGCGTCGCCAGTTTCAATACCGAGCTTGAACGCAGAGGCCCCGGTTTGCTGCTGCGCGATATTGCGTCTGGCAAGGACCAGCAGGTCGCCGCCGTAGTCAAGGTCATCGCGCTTGGTGATGCCGATATCATTGCCCTGCAAAGTATCGACTGGGACCTTGAAGGCGCGACGCTGCGGGCATTGATGGCCGAGCTGGAAAAGGCTGGCGCGCCTTATCCCTACTTCTATGCGGCGCAGCCGAATTCGGGCCGGGCGAGCGGGTATGATCTGGACGGCAACGGCAGGCTCGGAGAGCCGGAGGATTCATGGGGGTTTGGCGCATTTACCGGGCAGTCTGGGATTGCGGTATTGTCTCGATTTCCCATCCACATCGAAGAGGTCAGAGATTTCTCTGGGTCGCTCTGGCGCGATCTGCCCGACGCCCTTCTGCCGGTGAATGAAGATGGCACCCTCTTCCCCTCTGAGCAGGTGTATCTCGAACAGCCGCTGTCGAGCACTGCCCATTGGGCGGTTCCCATCGAACTGCCCAATAGCGAAACGCTTACGCTTCTCACGTTCAAGGCAACCCCGCCGGTGTTCGACGGGCCGGAAGACCGCAATGGGCGTCGCAACCACGACGAGATCGTCTTTTGGCAGGCCTATCTCGACGGCGACTTTGGCCCGGTGCCAGACTCCCGCTTTGTCATAGCCGGGGACAGCAATCTTGATCCCCATGACAGCGAGGGGCGGCGCGAGGCGATGCGGGCGCTTCTTTCGGATGCACGGATCGTTGATCCGGCGCCGACAAGCAATGGCGGTGCGGCGGCTGGGGGGCAGGGACACACTGGGCCCGATGCGCTGGACACTGTGGACTGGGACGGTCCGGGACGTTTGCGGGTGGATTATGTCCTGCCTTCGCGCGATTGGACGGTGATGGACGCCGGGGTGCTCTGGCCCGGAAAGGACGCGCCAGAGCATGATGCAGTGATCTCAGCCAGCCGCCATCGCCTTGTCTGGGTCGATCTGACCCTCGACTGAATGCGGCGGAATCGCCGATGCCAGCGCGATTTCAACCGGGGTATCCCTGAAACCGGGCAGGATTTCGTGCAAACGTTCGCCTGTCAGCCAGTGCGGCGTCGACCAGAGATAGCGCATTTCCAGCAGCTTTGCCCCGAGGGGCCAGAAGGGGCGCGCCAGATGCAGCGGCAAATATGAGAAACGCCGCATTTTCAACGATCTGCACGTCACACGCTCAAGCGCTTGGCGCATCTCATGGCCGGTCAGCGTGTAACCCGGGAAATGAACATTGGCAAAGGTTGGCAGATGGTCGCCCTGTTCCGAAAGGCCGACAGCCACACGGGCCAAGTCTGGCAGATGGGCCCATGCATGCGGGATGTCGGGGTTGCCAGGGTAGGTGAAAATGCCCTTGTCCAGTTTCTTGATCAGCGCCAGATCGAACCAGTTGCCGGATGGCTGCGTGTCGATGAAATCGCCCGCTCTTAGGATGATCGTGCGCACACCGCTGTCCCTATAGGCGCGTTCCATGTCGATCCGGATACGGCCCAGCGGATTTCTGGCCATCTGTCTGGACTCCTCACCCCAAGGGGGCGGGGCATCTGCGCCAAAGTTATAGACGTTTCCCGGGATCAACACGGTTGCACCGGTCTTGCGGGCGACATCTATTACCTGCCGCGTCAGACGCGGCACATCTTTCGACCAGTCGGGGTAGAGCGGGTTCCAAGCGTTCACGATCAACTGCGTGCCCCAGGCCGCCTGTGTAAGATCCTGCGATTTCCGGTCGAACCGGCGGACGCTCCAGCCCGCTTTTTCGAAAGCATCGGCGCTATTATGGCCAAAACGGCCGCTGGCACCGAGTATGAGAACCGTCTTTTTCATCCTAATCTCCTGCGTTTTGATCTGTTGCAGGCATTATATGGGATGCCATAAATTTATGGATATTGCCGGCATTCGTACATTATGTATTCATGAATGAATGGATGCGCATAGCAAAACTCCGGACTGGTCCTTGATTCAGGCGTTTCTGGCGGTGGCGGATTCCGGATCGCTGTCTGCCGCCGCGCGCGAATTGGGGCGGAGCCAGCCGACCCTTGGCCGCCAGATACAGCTATTGGAGGAAGACCTCGGCACCCGGCTTTTCGACAGGCATGCGCGGGGACTTCGGCTATCGGATGCGGGGGCCGAACTCATGCCGATGGCGCGGCAGATGCGTGACGCGATGAATGCGCTGACCCTGAGCGCCGCCGGTCATGCTGAACGGCTGGAGGGTACGGTTCGCATCACCGCAAGCGTTTATGCTTCGCATTTCGTCCTGCCCTCGATCATCGCGGATCTGCGAAGGCGCGAGCCGAGCGTCGATATCGTTCTGATACCTTCGGACCGGGCCGAGAACCTGCTGTTCCGCGAGGCCGATATTGCCGTGCGTATGTACCGACCGACCCAGCTCGATATTATTACGCGCCATGTTGCTGATCTTGAGTTGGGTGCCTTTGCCGCCAAGGATTATATCGCCCGGCACGGGCGTCCCGAAAAGGCTTCGGATCTCTTTGATTTCGACGTTATCGGTTATGAATCGACGGACCTGATCCTGCGGACGATGCGCGACATGGGCTATGCGGTGACGCGGGAAAGCTTTGCCGTGCGGTGCGACGATCAGGCCGCCTGCTGGCAATTGATGCGCGGTGGCTGCGGGATCGGCTTTGGTCAGGCAAAGGCGGGGCGGGACGATCCCTTGCTTGAAGAGCTGCAGCTGGGCATCGAAATCCCGCCACTCGAAGTCTGGCTGGCCGCGCATGAGGCCATGCGTCAGACGCCCCGGATTCGTCGCGTTTGGGATATTCTCGCGCAGGGTCTTCAATCTGTCTCCAGCTAAGCCAGCGCCGCAAAGAATGATCCGGAACGGCGCGGGGCGCGTATTCCCTACGAACGAAAAAGCAAAGGGGGATGCCATGCCACCTGTAAGACGTTTCAATATCTCACTATTCGCGGCGGTGGCGATTGCAGCTTCTCCCGCCAATGCCGGAAACCAGTCGCGTGTCGAAAGCTATGCCTATGGCGACGGGCTGGTCGAAGTCGTTGCCGATTTTTCCGAAGACGCGATTTACTGGTGCGGCGCGGCCGAATACGCACGCAACAGCGGTGATGTACCAAGAAACAGCAATATATACGTCTGGCAGGGGCCATCGGCCAGCGCTGCGCAGCCTGGCGAAAAATCGGTAAAGTTCGGCTTTGCACCGCCCCCCTCGGGCCAAACCGACAGCCTGACGGGCGATGTGGAAACGGTCGGTAATTTCATGTCGATCAACCAGGCCCGGCAAACCTGTAACGAACGTACGGCGAGCGGCTGAATAAGGCCCCTCCGGGCCTATACGCCGTCCCGACACATTGACGCCCCCCGGACTCCGCGCTACGCCCACCGCGAAGCATTTTCAGGAGTCCGCACATGTCCAATCCTTCCCTTTTGATCCTGCCCGGCGATGGCATCGGCCCCGAGGTCATGGCCGAGGTCAGCCGCATCATCGAGTGGTTCGGCGACAAGCGCGGTCTCAAGTTCGACGTGAGCGAAGATCTTGTCGGCGGCTGTGCCTATGACAAGCACGGCACGCCGCTGCATGACGACACGATGGCCAAGGCGCAGGAAGTCGATGCCGTGCTGCTTGGGGCGGTAGGTGGCCCGAAATACGACAACCTCGATTTCAGCGTCAAACCCGAGCGTGGCCTGCTGCGCCTGCGCAAGGAAATGGACCTGTTTTCCAACCTGCGCCCGGCCCAGTGTTTCGACGCGCTGGCGGATTTTTCGTCTCTGAAGAAAGACGTTGTTGCAGGGCTCGACATCATGATCGTGCGCGAGCTGACCAGCGGTGTCTACTTCGGCGAGCCGCGCGGCATTTTTAAGGAAGGTAACGAACGGGTCGGCATCAACACCCAGCGTTACACGGAAAGCGAAATCGCCCGCGTCGCACGTTCGGCGTTTGAATTGGCCCGCAAGCGCGGCAACAAGGTCTGCTCGATGGAGAAGGCCAACGTGATGGAATCCGGTATCCTGTGGCGCGACGTGGTGAACGAAGTGCATCAGGCCGAATACAGCGACGTAGAACTGTCGCACATGTACGCCGATGCCGGTGCCATGCAGCTGACCCGCTGGCCCAAGCAGTTCGACGTGATCGTTACCGACAACCTGTTCGGCGACCTGCTGTCCGACCTCGCCGCCATGCTGACCGGTTCGCTTGGCATGCTGCCCTCGGCCAGCCTTGGCGCGCCGATGGAAAACGGCCGGCCCAGGGCGCTTTACGAACCGGTCCACGGCTCGGCACCCGATATCGCCGGTCAGGGCAAGGCCAATCCGATTGCCTGCATCCTCTCCTTTGCGATGGCCCTGCGCTATTCCTTCGACAAGGGTGACGAAGCCACACGTCTCGAGAAAGCCGTCGAACAGGTTCTGGCCGATGGCAAGCGGACTGCCGATCTTTTGGGCGAAGAAGGCGTAACCCCCGTTAGCACAAGCGAAATGGGCGACGCGATCCTTGCCGCTTTGGACGCCACGCTCTGATCAAATCGGGCCGGGCAGCAGCTAAATGCCCGGTCCAACTTGATTTTCGGTCGCGATTGCCTGAGATTCCTGCATCAGGGGAGGAATAACAGGACTACAGGAGTGAGCTTTGACCTCCCAGACACGCGGCATTCTGCTCGCGTTGATGGCATTCGCTGTTTACGCGTTTCACGATACGATCATTAAATTTCTTGGCGGCGGCTATTCACCTTTTCAGGTGGTGTTCTTCACCATGCTCTATTCCTTTCCGCTGGGTACGGTGATGATGATGAGCGACCGCACGCCCGGTACGCTCAGACCCGTACACCCGTGGTGGACGAACATTCGGGCCATCTCGATGGTGATCGCTTCGGGCGCCTGCTTTTACGCTTTTTCTGTGCTGCCATTGGCGGACACCTACGCGATTCTCTTCGCGACACCGATCCTGATCACCCTGCTGGCTATCCCAATCCTTGGAGAGCAGGTACGCCTGCGTCGGGGGCTGGCCATCTTCGTCGGTCTGGTCGGCGTCGTGATCGTGCTCCAGCCGGGACAGTCCCCGCTCACGCTCGGCCATGGTGCGGCGCTGTTGGCTTCGGTCTGTGCAGCGTTGGTGGCGACCATCGTGCGCAAGATTGGCCGTGAGGAACGCAGCGTCGTCATGCTGATCTACCCCTGGATTGCGACCCTTGTCGTGATGGGGGCGGCCATGCCTTTTGTCTATAACCCGATGGAGGGTATCGACATGGGGATGAACGCAGGTATCGCCGTTCTGGCCTTTATCGCGCTGCTTCTGATCATCGAGGCCTACAAGCGTGCCGAGGCGGCCCTCATCGCGCCGATGCAATATTCCCAGATGCTCTGGGCGATCTTCTACGGCTGGCTGTTTTTCGACGAATGGCCGGGGCAGACGACATTCATTGGCGTGGCGCTGATCATCGCCTCGGGCCTCTATATCGTCTTCCGCGAAGCCAGCAGCGATGCCTCTGAAAACACGCCTGTCCTGCGGTCGAGATCGCGCCCGGGTGTCTCGGGCTCACCGGGGGTCGGTACCGCATTGCGTTCGCTCAGATTGATACGCTGAATCTGCAGACCCCTATTGCCAAAGCGCGCGGATCGCTGTAACCCGCGCGCTACGGTCGGAGTGTAGCTCAGCCTGGTAGAGCACTGTCTTCGGGAGGCAGGGGCCGGAGGTTCGAATCCTCTCACTCCGACCAGAACCTCAATGTCGATAGTCAGGGCATTTGCCCTTTCGCGTCACGAAATGTCCTTTGGGTGCCGCTGCGCCTTGGCTCGGTTTGCCCGCCGCTAGAGGGTAAACACCTTATCCGCACCCGCCGCGCGGGTGCGCCGCTTCATGAAAACAAGGTGTGGCTAGAATTAACGTTTCTGATGCGAGACCTTCTGCCGGATGCGATGAATCCACTCATCCGCTAAGGAGTAGCTGGTGCAGTGATGTTGCTTACTCGGGCCGAGTGACCCAAAGGAAGTAAAAGAACAAACCGCGAAAAAATCTCGATGTCGTCTTGTAAAAATTCCGTGAGTACCCATCTGAAGTGGGCCCCGGGACATTGGGCCCGGATGACCAGTGTTAAGGACCGCAAGCGCTATCTGCGCCAGCGGGTTCCGGGTCGGCTTGATCTCGGTCATGTCGCATCCTTCCAAGCACATCGTGGTTATACTATACCACGCAAGGTTATCTCGAACCGGAGGGTGCAATTGCGCATCTGTTGATGGGAGCAAGGTTAAATAGCCCGGGCATTTGACGAACGGAGTCGCTATGCCCGGGTTTTACCTGCCTACCGAGAACGAATTCGATCCATCGACAGATGATTTTGTGTTGCCCGGCTTTTCGAAGGAGCGGCGCTATAAGCATTTCGACCTGCCATTGCCCGAAAGCGAGCGGGAGTTGGCGATTGATTTCACGCAAGAGATCGAGCCGCACCGTTTCTTGCCGATGCTCGGGTTCACGGACCTCGCTCGTCGATACATCCGTCAGAGAGGGGCCGATGGAAAATGGCTTCGGGATGCAGACGGGAATTTCATTCGAAAAGTGAAGGAGAAGCCTCGTCCGATCCGGTTCGCCGGGCACGCTGACGCTGCCTATCTGCAAGCCTATGCGGAACATCTAAACCCGCTTTATTAAAGAGCCCTGGTAGAAGACGGGACCGCTGGCGCTGTTCTGGCATATCGGAAGGGAGGCGGCACAAACATCCACCATGCCAAGTCGTTGTTTGACGAGATTGTGTGCCGCCAGGATTGTACCGTCGTCGCAATGGACATTTCAGGCTTCTTTGATTGCCTGGACCACACGCTGCTGCGAGATGAAGTCGCGGGTTTGATGGGCGAAACACGACTAAACGGCCACCACGGCACAGTGTGGAAAAATGTGACCCGCTATTCGTGGGTTGAGTCCGAGGATTTAGACACCGTACTCGGAAAGAAGCGAAACGGCCACAGTCGGGTCTGTTCTCCAGCCGATTTTGTCCAGCACGTAAGGGGGCGCAAAGGCGGGCTAGTTCGGAAGCATGACCAGACGTTCGGCATCCCGCAAGGGACGCCAATTTCTGGTCTATACGCCAACATCTACCTGCGAACATTTGACCGAGAAATGTTGGCATGGGTTGGGCGCTACGGCGGGTCTTATCGGCGTTATTCGGACGATATTGCCGTCGTTCTTCCCCTGGGCAGCAAAGTTGATCACGTTGTATCAATTGTAGAGAAGATGTTGGCGGATTTTGGACTCGCTATGTCGGTCGACAAAACTGACCACGCCCACTTCCAAGTTGGTCGCCTCATTTCCGCGAAGGCGATCCAATATCTTGGGTTCACGTTTGATGGCAGTAAAGTGCTGATTCGACCATCATCCCTCGATGCGTACCGTCATAAAATGCGGCGCGGCGTCCACGCAAAACTCGTCGCGGCAAAAGGCAAAGAAATTCCGTCGTTCCAAGTGTTCAAGCGTGAGGTGCTCAGCCGCTATACCCACCTGGGAAAGCGCCGCAATTTTTTGAAGTATGCCTACAAGGCGGCTGACGTGATGGGCAGCCCGGAAATCAGGCAACAGGTGAAGCCGCATATGACTTGGTTCAATCGGGCTTGGGAAAAAGAGGTCGCCAAGGTCTACGGTGGTCTTGTCGTCGGGTCGTGAGGCTGCATTGTTCGCCCTCGTCACTTAATATGTGTACCGTCTGCTACCACTCGCTTTCTTGTCCTTGGAGACCGGCGCTGCAGCCGTGTGCTTTCCACCCTGGTTACTTTCTGCTGTCATCCTCCCGCCATTAACGTTTTACGGCGCTTCCTTACCGTGCCGCGATCAATGTTCATCTCCCTGGCGATCTGGACGTCGTTCTTGCCCGTCGAGAATGCGGCCATGAACTCTGCGTCAGTTACTTTGCGTAGGTAGTTTCCAGAAGGGATATCGAGGCCATGGGCCTCCAGCGCCTTTCGAACGCGTCCGTGCGACAAGCCGTGCTTGCGCATTAGTTCCGATACCAAGGCCCCTGCCTGATATTGCTCGGCAACGCGCGCGTCGAAATCGCAACCGGCAGCCGTGAGCGCTTTAATCATGAGGCGCGGGCTGAGGTCATGCACCTGGCGCATTTCCGAGAGCCATTTCTTGCTATCGAATAGGGCCCGGAGCCTGGGTTTCGATAACCAGTAGCCAGCAGACTTAGATTCAACCCAAATTTCATCCCCCTCAACGCGCATCGGTGCATCCGGTTCTGGACATCCCAAATTTCAATTCTGTGATAACTTTCGAATCTCCGAGGTTTAGGAACGAATGCCGCATAACTAGCTGTTTTATTAGGCTAAAATTTGACGCACGAGTGCGCCTGAGATATCGATAATTGTCGGGCAAGGGGAATCGATATCCGTGAGTATGGTTGTTGATCAAACGCAGCATAGAGAAATTCGACGGCGACTGCGTGCTTCGGGGTCGTCGTTCTCGAAAATCGCACGTGAATTAGCAATCACCCCAACGACCGTGGTGACCGCATCGCTTGGTCGCTGCAAATCGCGACGTGTGGAAGAGGCTATCGCTGGTAAGCTGGGCGCTTCGCCCGAAGCCCTCTGGCCTGACCGCTACGACGAAGAGGAGGATGAAAAATGACATAGACCATTCCCATAAACGAGGACAGCCACGAAAGCTGGAACTTTCGCGGCCGTCGGGAATATCGATTTTGCCGGTCGATGCTCCTTTGTCCTCCAACCTTCACCGCGTGTCAAGACTGACGGCCCTCTTGGGACGGCTGGTCGCGCATGTGTCCATCAGTAAAGGAGCGCCCTTGGGCGAACGGCCTGTTGCGGCCGGACGCTATAGGCATTGGAGAAATGAACCCTGATAACAAACCTTTCAGCCCGCCTCGGGTCAGCAGAGCCACGCGGAAAATACCTGTACGTTCAAAGGCGAGCAGCCGCGGTATCGTCGTGGCGCAGTTGCCAGCCGACAGTCACCCACGCCGGATTCAGTATGAGAGCAAGCTCGAACACCACATCCTGTATCTGCTTCTCGCTCGCCGGGACGTCCATGATATCTGGGATCAGCCGCCGGGCATCACGTTTCGCGATGGTCAAGGGCGCGTTCGTCTGCATTTCTATGATTATCTCGTTCGATTCAGTGACACACGCCGTGTTGCGCTCGCCATCAAGCCCTTTGAAATTTGCCAGCGCATCGGATTTCGGGAGTACCTGCAGCATGTGCGCGCCGCGACCGATGTGAGCTATGCGCACGATGTCGTCTTGATGACCGACCGTTCGTTTCGCCGCGTCGACGCGCTCAATGCCGAGCGACTACACTTTTTTCGACGCCATGCGGATGACGAGGCAAATCGGATAGTGGCACAGGTTGCCCAAAATCTTGCTGGCCCGACGACCATTGACGCGATTGTCTCTGCGACGGAACTCGGAGAGCGAGGGTTCGCCGCCGCATTCCGCCGGATTTATGCGGGTGTCCTGCGCAGACTGGATGAAGGTGAAATCACGCCGCGCTCCCAAGTGTGCGCCGGGCGCGGCGCAGAGGTGATGTCATGAGTTGGCGCCTTCGTTTGCTCGAAACCGACATGATCATGATTGGTGAGTCCGAACTTCGCCTGGCAAAACAATCAACCAGGGGGTTGTCGCTGCGAGAGGTCCGCTCCCCAGATGTGGTACGAAGCTTCAGCCATGCTGAGTTCCACGCGCTACTCCAGAAACCGGATGTACGCCTGAAACGTGGCTTCTATGAGGAGGCCGAGGTCAGGCGTCGCCTTGCCTTTGACAAGCTGTATCTGGAGAGCATCGCTCTGGCAGAACGCGAGAAGGTTCTTTGGAAAACTGCGTGGTGTGAAGAATACCTGCGAGCTGAGCTGGCTGGCAGGGTTCAGCGCACGGAACTTTCGATATCAGCCGCCCTTTCCACGCTTCGCAACGCGGTTGATGAGCGGGAACGACACAGGCAGGGCAAAGGCAGCACGCCCAGAGCTGGTAGTCCAGTAGCCCTGAAAGCGCCGCCGCATCCGAAAACCTTGCTCCGGTGGGTGCGTCGCTACGAACGTGCCGGGCACTCACCGATGGGATTGGCTCGGACGCGCTCCAAATCCCAGATCAGGTCGATTGAGAGCTACCGGGTCAGAGAAGCACTGCTTCAGGATTGCGTGAAAGGGTACCAGGAGCGCAACCGCCCCACGATGGAAATCATCGTTGCCAATACGGCGGCGGCTTTTCGAAAGGCAAATGAAGAGCGTGCCCGGGAGGGTCGGCTTCCTCTTGAGCTCCCGTCAGCCTCGACGATCCGGCGGCGGATTCGGCAACTCGATCCTTTTGAAACCTATGCGCAACGTCATGGTACAGAAGCTGCCCGCAAGAAATTCCGGCCCTATCGGACCGGTGTCTCGTCACTGGCTCCGCTGGAACGGATCGAGATGGACGAGTGGCGCATCGATCTGATGACGATCCTCGATGAAGGTGGGGTGTTTGACGGCGCTCCGTCAGAGTTGCGGGAGCGTTTTCGGGTAGGGCGTCGCTGGCTCTATGTCGCAATCGATGTCGCCACGCGCTGCATCCTCTCGATGCGGCTTTGCGAGAAGCCGACGCCAGAGGATGCGGTTCGGTCTCTGGAACTCATCACCGTCGACAAGACGGCCATTTCTGACGCTGCCGGTTGCGAGTGTCCATGGGATCAGTTCGGTGGAATTGGTACATTGGTGTCGGATCAGGGGCCGTCTTTCGTTTCCGACATGTTCCGAACTGCCGTGACCGATCTTGGCGCGACGGTCGAGACGCCGCCTGCCGGGCTCGCGGAAATGCGTGCGACCGTGGAGCGTGTTTTCAGAACCTTCGGCGTTCAGCTCATGCCATGGTTGTCGGGCCGGACATTCTCCAACGTCGTTGAACGTGGTGATTACCCCTCCGAGGCGCTTGCCGTATTTACCGATGACGAATTGACGGAAATCCTCTTGCGATACGTCGTCGACGGGTATCATAACAGCCCCCACGCTGGTCTGGGCGGTGAAACACCGGCAAACGCGTGGCAGCGACTGTGCAGTGAATTGGGCAAACTACCGGCGCCTGACACCATCCAGCGCCGCTATGTGTTCGGCATACCCGGCGTCCGCAAGGTCGAGCGGCATGGTATCCGGGTGTGCAGCCTTCACTATGACCACCCCCTATTGGGGGAATTGTTCCGGCACGGCCAAGATCGATCCGTGCGCTTTCGCATGGACCCACAGGATCTCGGACATATAGCCATCTACATCAACAACGATTGGTACGGTGCGAGCTCGGTAAGACCGGGCTTCCAAGGAGTGTCCCTCGCCGAGTGGACGGTCGCGATGCGCGACATTCGGCAACGGCATCGCGACGCGCAGCTCATCAACGAAGAAATTGTCCGCCGCGCATTCGAGAGGATCGCGCATATCGACCGCATTGCCAGCCAGCGCGCCCGGCTGACGCCGAAGTTCATGACAGAAAAGGAAATTCTGAAGCTTGAGCGCAACCTGTTCATTCATCTGAGTTGGGAGGATAGCGGATCGGGACAGCCCCAGAATGGCGATGAGGGCGACCTGTTCGGCGAGATCATCAATGCTCCGGGGCATCATCTCCAGTCTCCGGGCGACCTGCACGACGAGAACGATCTGCCAGACGATAGTCAACCTCCCAACGATTGGTGGTTGGAGGACCCGCAATGACCTTGCCATTAGCCTCCGAAAGTCGTGCTGATCACATTGCGGCCGTCGTTGTCGAGTTGCGAGCCTTCTTCGCGCATCACGAAGGCTATGCGACGCTGCGAGAGCAGTTCGAAATCCTGTTGGCAGAACGTCGCGCCGCTCTGGCGGCCGGACGGCCAGTTGAAGCCCGTGGCATCGCCGTGATCGGGGACACGGGAAGCGGGAAAACTACCGCCGTTCGCCATCTGTTACGAAGCTACCTACCCGAGGCTGGTGAGGCCACGGCTGAAGTCGCTAGCTTTCAGGTTCCGTCGCCGGCCACGCTAAAGCATGTTGGTCACGAGCTTCTGAATGCGCTCGGCTATCCTATGAACCGGCTGCCCACCACGGCGATCATCTGGGACAAGGTGCGCTTTCACCTGCGGGAACGACAGGTGAAGTTCCTCCATCTCGACGAGGCGCAGGACCTGGCCATCAGCCAGAGCGACCGCGAGAAAATCGCCGTGGTCAATACGCTGAAATCCCTGATGCAGAACAATTCATGGCCCGTGGGCCTGATCCTGTCCGGGATGCCGGACCTCAGGTCAATGCTGAACATGGACCCACAGTTGGCGAGGCGTTTTCACCCGGTAGAATTTCAGCCAATCTCGGCCGCTCGGTCAGGCGGAAATATCATGCAGATCGTTCGCACCTATGGCGCGAAAGCCTGCTTGGAAACAGCCTCAGGTCTTGGCGAGCGAGAATTTCTCGAACGTCTGGTCCAGGCCTCGGCGCATGAGTTTGGCCGCATGATCGAGTTGATCGTCAATGCCATCCGCGAACGCTTGTATGCGGGCGGGGCAACGCTGGAGGCTGGCGACTTCGCCGCAGCCTTTCGCCGCTCTACAGGTGTGGTGGACGGAGTGAACCCGTTCATTGCAGATCAGTTTCAGCATCTCGATGCCCGGATGATTCGAGGAGGCGTGGAACTATGACCCGTCTGGCTCTGACGTTGCCGCTTACCCCATACGAGACCCAAACCTCCTACGTTTCGCGCTTGGCGGCGCGAAACGGCTGCGCTTCCGCCTATGAGTTTTGCCACGATGTCGGTCTGGACTGGCGAGCGGTAATCAACGGCGAAGCCCACGAGCTTGCCCGATTGGCCGACATCTCGGGGGAGAATGCGGGTCGACTGATCTCTCAGGCAATCAGGGTGGTCGGACGGCGCAGACTCGCGACTCGCTGTGCCGTGGTCTCGGATAAGGTTCTTGAGCGAACACAGGTTCGCCTTTGCCCGATTTGCGCTCGTGGTGCCGAACATGGAGAGGTGCCGTTCTCGGCGATCCAGGTAGTGCAGAACGTCGTAGCACCGGTTGTCACGTGCCCCTGGCACAAGCTGCCCTTGATCATCTTGCCGCGCGCGCGGTTTGCCATCGACACTTTCGACGTGACCGCCGTCGCACGCAAGCATCGACAGATGCTTGAGCTTCCGCAGATCGGCCTCTCCACTGCTCGGCCCGCAGCAGTCGAAACCTACATGCTTGAGCGCCTCGTAGATGGCCGGGCAACCTGCGATTGGCTGGATGGACTGCCAGCCCATGCCATTGCACGAGCGAGCGAGGTGATCGGACTGCGGGCCAACCTCGGGGCTGATACCGCCTTGTCCGGTCATGATTCCTCTGTTCTCAATCACGCACGCGCTGTCGGGTTCGATGTCCTCCAAGGCGGCCCGGATGTGTTGGCGCATTGGCTCGAAACGACATGCATCAGCAACGAAGGCCGCCGTCGTCGCTATGGAAAGGACCTCGGCCCGATCAATACCTGGCTCACGGATTCCCGACTGCATCCGGATTACTTCCCACTGCGCAAGGTCTTCGCCGAATTCGTAATCCGGAACTATGCCGTTACGGCAGGGGCAAAGATTCTGGGCGAAATTGTTGCGACACCGAAGCTGTTGCCGACCCGCCACTTTGCCCGTGCAGTCGGGGTTAGCACATCATTCATTCGCGACGTCATCTCTTCGGGACTCGCGCCGCCACCGCCATCCGAACTCGCAGATCTTTCTTATCTGTCGCTGGTGACGGCGGAACAGGCGAATGCGGTTCGAGAGATCAACGGCAACGTCATCGAGCCGATAGAAGCGCGGGAGATGCTGGGATGCAGCGAAGGTACATTCGCCAGCATTCTGAAAGCAGGGTTGGTTCGACCACTTCAAGGCAGTCCCGCACATCTGCGATGGTTTTCCCGGTCGGATGTTGTCGATCTTTTGACGCGCGTCCGAGAACTGCCAGTTGTGAAACAAGCTCACAGGGATGCGGTTCCATTGGCCGCGGCGGCGCAAGCTTCCAAATGCTCCATAGGTGAACTCCTTGGCATGTTGATGCGGGGTGAAATCCGCATGGCAAGATCACGGCGTGATGGACCGCCTGTGTCGAGCATAGTGCTCGCCCGACCCGCCGTCTCCGCAATCTGTCCGTCCTTCGACGGCCGAGGTATTCTCCGATCCGATGCCGCGAAAACGCTTGGGGTCTCGGTGAGGACTATCGCCAGGCTGCTGCGCCTTGGCCGACTTGAACCGTTGGAAGAGCGTCACCCGATGACAGGAGAGGCGTTCGTCACGGTGCAGAAAGAGAGCCTCGAAGCGTTCCGGGCCCGCTACATTGCCATTGCACGCGCCGGCGACGAGATCGGAGAATCTTTTCAGGCCGTTCAGTCCGCTGTTGATAGATTGAACATTTCATTGCTGTCGGCAGGGCAGCGCGGGGCTCGGTTCCTCCACCGCAGAGACTTGCCCCGCATCGTTGACGATCTTCATGTCCGGGAAATCAACGGCAAACGGAGAGGGCGGAACTCAGGCGCACCCATCGCCGGATAGACAGGCCGACTTCATCGTGCTCAAAGGGATTCCATTGGCAAAGATACGGCATTGCCGTATAGCCCAAGGGCGGGAGATAGAGCAATTGTAGGTGAATCATGGGCTTCGGACGGGAGTTGATCGAGAGCGCACGTGAAGCTCAGGCTATTGCGGAAGGACGATCTGCATCCGGCGCAGCCTTCACCCCTGCAAGTATCGATGTCGCGGCACTCCGAAAGTCCCTGGGGCTTTCGCAAAGCAGCTTTGCCGCACGATATTCTCTTCCGGTCAGCACCATTCGCGATTGGGAACAGGGTCGGCGACGCCCTGACCGTGCTGCATTCCTGCTCCTTCGCCTGATCGAGGCCGAGCCCGATGTCGTTGCGAGGACACTGGCCGATGCGGATGTGCGAACCCCCAACAGGGCCTGACCGGCTGAAGCATGACAGCGCGTATCTGGCCTGTTTCACCAGAGATCGTCGAATCGGCGCGCGGCAGTTCGTGTGTAATGCGCTGTATGTCGCGGATCGCGGTGCCCAAGATAGTCCTGAATCAGCCGAAGGTCATGCCCCCGGTTTGCCAGGGCGAAGCCGCAGGAATGGCGGAGCATATGCGGATTGACGTGCCCGAGACCGGCCCGGTCACCAGCGGTCGCCACGATGTAGTTCACCGCTTGCCGAGTTAACGGCTGTTGCCGTTCCGAGATGAACAGCCAGGGCAAGGCGTCGTTGCGCTTGGCGAGCCAGCCCCGAAGGGCGCGCAACTCGTCGCCACTTACTGGCTGTTCCACACTGAGGCCATTCTTTAGGCGTGAGACCCAAATCCGGGCCTGACTGAGATCGACGTCAGCGCGGCGAAGGGCTGTGGCCTCAGAAACGCGCAGACCATGCCTGTACATCATCATCAGCAATAGCTGATCGCGGATGCCGTGGCGCCCCTTCTTGGCACTCGTCAGCAATCGCTCCATGTCCGGTGGGCTAAGGTAGTCCTGCCGACGTTCATGGGCATCTGCTGCTGCCTGCCCATCACTCTTTACATTTCGCGGCTTGGACATGGCTGATCTCTGATCTGGGGCCTTCGTGATTTCAGCACGTTACGGATGTTGTTGCGGCTATACTCTTTACATTAAACGCTTTATGTAAAGAGTTGAACTGGCGAAATGAAGGCGATCCGCGCAGACGGTCACCACGGCACACGGCGTTTGTTGTTTTTCTGGCGCGTCTTGTTCGCTACAAGCTACGGAAAAATTCCGCCTCACAGCAGGCGAGCTGGGCAGTGCAATGACCGAAGAACAAAAGAAAAAGCTGGAGCAGAAGCTGTGGGATATCGCCAATGAACTCCGCGGCCGAATGGATGCCGATGAGTTCCGCGACTACATTCTGGGCTTCATTTTCTACAAATACCTGTCCGAGAGGCTGCACATCTATGTCGACCGAGAGCTTCTCAAATCCGAGGGTCTGACGTTTACCAGCCTTGACGACACAGACGCCGTGCATCGTGGCATCCTCGCAGCTGTCGAAGAGGCCTGCATTGAGCGGCTCGGCTATTTCCTGAAGCCGCGCGAGCTGTTCTCGGCCGTGGCCGCGCGTGGAACCGAGCCGGGCAGTTTCATCCTTGCCGACCTGGGCGAGACGCTGAACAGCATTCAGAAATCCACCATGGGCAACGAGTCCGAGGAGGATTTCGTAAACCTCTTCGAAGACCTCGATCTGAACTCAAGCAAACTTGGTCGTACAAATGATGCCCGGAATGCGCTGATCTCCAAGGTTCTCGTCCACCTAGATGCCATCGACTTCCAGCTTGATCAGGCAAATTCGGACATTCTGGGGGATGCCTATGAATATCTGATCGGCAAGTTTGCCTCGGGAGCCGGGAAAAAGGCCGGAGAATTTTATACCCCGCAACAGGTCTCGACCGTGCTGGCCAAGATCGTGACAAGCGGCAAGGCGCGGCTGCGGTCGGTTTATGATCCGACATGTGGGTCGGGGTCCCTGCTGCTTCGGGTCGCGCGGGAGATCGGGGAGAAGAACGTCGCTGACTTCTTTGGGCAAGAACTGAATCGCACGACCTATAACCTCGCACGGATGAACATGATTCTCCACGGGGTTCATTACAGCAAGTTCGATATCCAGCAGGAAGACACGCTCGAACATCCCCAGCACATGGGCCGCACGTTCGAAGCCATCGTCGCCAACCCACCATTCAGCGCGAAGTGGTCGGCCAACAAGATCTTCGAAAGCGATGACCGTTTTGCCGAGTATGGCCGCTTAGCGCCCGGCTCCAAGGCCGATTTCGCCTTCGTTCAGCACATGCTGCATCATCTGGATGAGGACGGAACCATGGCGGTGGTCCTGCCCCATGGCGTGTTGTTCCGAGGTGGAGCAGAGGGGGCCATTCGTGAGTTCTTGCTCCGGCGCAACTGGCTGGATGCAGTGATCGGCCTGCCGGAGAACATCTTTTACGGCACGGCCATCCCCACCTGCATTTTGGTGCTGAAGAAATGCAAGGAGACCGAGGACGTGCTGTTCGTGGATGCCGCGACCTGTTTCCAGCGTGGCAAAAACCAGAACTGGCTGGGCGAAGAGGACGTGAACCGCATCGTTGGCGCCTATCGGACCCGTGCCGAGGAAGAACGGTTTACCCATCGGGCCCTATTGTCCGAGATTGAAGAGAACGATTTCAACCTCAACATCCCGCGCTATGTCGACACGTTTGTGCCAGAACCGCCTGTCGATCTGGAGGATGTGACCCGCCACGTCGAACAGATCAATCTGCACATGCGCGACGTTGACGAAGAACTGCGCAGGTTCTGCGCCGAGCTTGGTCTGGAAGCTCCGCTATGAGACCGTCTGCACCGGAGCTTCGATTTCCCGAGTTCAAGAGTCCATGGAAACCTGCGCGGGCGGGCGATGCCTTTCGCAACAGCAAAGCCAAGGGCGAAGCTGGATTGCCGATCTATTCCGTGACCCAAGACCGTGGCCTCGTCCGCCGCGACAGCCTTGAACGCCATATGGGAGCCGACGCGGCGGATGAAACCAACCTGCGCGCTCAGCCTGGCGATCTCGTCTACAACATGATGCGGATGTGGCAGGGCGCGGTTGGAATGGCGTCCGAGGAATGCATGGTCAGCCCGGCCTATGTCGTTCTTTCGCCCGAGAAAGGCATTTCCTCGAAATTCTTCGACTACTGGTTTCGGAACCGGCACATGCTGCACCAGCTTTGGGCGTATTCGCACGGGCTGACGAACGACCGCTTACGCCTCTATTATCAGGACTTCGCCAAGATCCCACTCGCGCTGCCGGATCAGCCCGAACAGGAAAAGATTGCGGCGGTACTGGACGCCGCCTCGCACAAGATCAGGCTTCTAACCGACAAGAAGACAGCGCTGGAGGACTACAAGCGCGGGCTGATGCAGCGGCTGTTTTCACGCGAGATACGCTTTGCTCGCGACGACGGCAGCGCCTTCCCGGATTGGGAGGAACGCAAGCTGGGGGATGTCTTCAAATGGGTTCGGACTAATAGCCTGTCCCGTGAACATCTCGGGGATGATCCGGCAAGTGGCATTCAGAATATTCACTATGGCGATATCCACGGAAAATTCAGGCCGCTGTTCTTCCAGTCGAAGGAAGACGCACCCTTCATTGCCACAACCGCACCCTTTAGGGGATTCGAGGGCGAAGAATTCCTTCGTCAGGGCGACGTCGTGATCGCTGACGCTTCCGAAGATTATTCGGATATCGGAAAGGCAATCGAGGTCATGGAAGTCGCGCCCGACTCCGCTGTCGCTGGATTGCATACCTATATCGCGCGGCCAAAGGCTGGATCCCTTGTGCTCGGGTTCTCCGGCTATCTGCTGCGCAGCGCTCCGATGCGTCAGCAGATCATGCGGATTGCGCAAGGTATTTCTGTTCTCGGCGTATCAAAGGGAAACTTGGAAAAACTGGCCTTCTGGCTTCCCCACCCTGACGAGCAGCGCAAGATCGCTGCCGTCCTCTCCACCCTCGACACAAAAATCGACACGCTGTCCCAAAATATTTCCGAGATGGAGGCTTTTAAGAAGGGCCTTCTGCAAAAGCTATTCGTTTAGAAAGGAACCAACATGGCTACTACGATGTATTTCGAGAAGGATATCAAGGACCAGGACCGAGATGAGGAAATCTCTGTCGAATTCGGCCGTTCTTCGTTCTATTCGGGTTGTGACTTGAAGAATGGCAAAATCGGTGAGGATAGCATCTACCTCAATGTAAACGGTAAGAGCGTCCTCATGGATCTCGAAACCGCAAGCGAGTTTGTCAACGCTGCCGCCGCAGTTGGCCGTTACTTCGGAATCCTTGAGGAGTAATCATGAGCGTCCAATCCGAAGCCCAGCTCGAAACAGCCCTGATCAAGCGCCTAAGCGATCTCGGCTGGGCATCGGTCGCCATCCCCGACAACGCTGCGTTGGAGGCCAACCTGCGCGCGCAGCTTGAGGCGCACAACGGGCTGCAATTCTCGGATGGTGAGTTTCGCACCGTTCTGAACTATCTGGGCAAGGGCTCGACCTTCGAAAAGGCCAAGACGCTCCGCGACCGCATGGCTCTGCAACGCGATGATGGCACCACGGCTTATGTCCAGTTCTTCAATACCCGCGAATGGTGCCGCAACCGTTATCAAGTGACGAGCCAGGTTACACAGGTGGGAAGCTACCAAACGCGCTATGACGTGACATTGCTGGTGAACGGTCTGCCGCTGATCCAGATCGAGCTGAAACGGCGCGGCATCGAACTGAAAGAGGCCTTCAACCAGATCAACCGGTATCACCGCCACAGCTTTGGCGCGGGCAACGCACTGTTCCAATATGTACAGCTTTTCGTGATCTCCAACGGGGTGAACACGAAATACTACGCCAACAATCGGCATCAGGATTTCAAGCAGACGTTCTTCTGGGCGGATGAGGACAACACGCCGATTACGCGGCTGGAGGCCTTTGCCGACGCCTTCCTTGAGAAGTGCTTCGTGTCCAAGATGATCGCGAAATACGTGGTCCTGCATGAAAGCGACCAGCTGCTGATGGTGCTGCGGCCCTATCAGTATTACGCGGTCGAACGGATCCTCGACCGGGTGATGAAGGGTCGCAAGAACGGCTATATCTGGCACACGACCGGATCGGGCAAGACGCTGACTAGCTTCAAGGCTAGCCAGGTGATCGTCGAGAATCCGAAGGTGGCAAAGGTTGTCTTTGTCGTGGACCGGGCCGATCTGGACTATCAGACGACAAAGGAGTTCAACTACTTCTCGCCAGGCTCGGTCGATGGCACGGACAACACCACAGCGCTTGTGAGCCAGTTGGCCGATCCTGATACAAAGCTGGTCGTGACCACGATCCAGAAGCTGAACACCGCCATCACGCGCGAACGGCACGCGGCGACGATGGAGGCACTGAAGGATGAGCGGATCGTGTTCGTGTTTGACGAATGCCACCGCAGCCAGTTTGGCGACACGCATAAGAACATCGTGGTCTTTTTTGCGAAGGCGCAGATGTTCGGCTTCACCGGCACGCCGATCCTGAAGGAAAACGCCATCGGCAAGCGCACGACCGCGAAGCTTTTCGAGGAATGCCTGCACCGCTATGTCATCACCGACGCAATCCATGACGAAAACGTGCTGCGCTTCTCCGTCGAGTATTGGGGCAAGCTGCGCCATAAGGACGGGACCTCGATCGCGGAGGAGGAGGTTTCCGGCCTCGATTTGAAAGAATTCTTTGAAAGCGACAGGCGAATTGACGGTGTCGTGGACTGGGTTATCGAGAACCACGACCGTAAGACGCACAATCGCGATTTCGCTGCCATCATGTGTGTGGGATCCGTCGATGCGCTGACCAAGACCTACGAGGCATTTCAGCGCAAGAAGGACGAGGGAAAGCATGACCTCAAGATAGCCACGATCTTCACCTTTGCGGCCAATGAAGAAGACGAAGATGCCAACGGCCTGATCGGCGAGCCAGATGTGACTGGCGGTCCAGTTAGCGCGGCGACCCAGCACAGCCGCGACAAACTGGCTGGCTATGTGGTCGACTACAACGCGATGTTCGGAACCAACCACAGCGTGAAGGACGGAAAGGCCTTCTACGTCTATTACAAGGCGCTTGCGAAACGTATGAAATGGCGAGATCGAAAGGACTTCATTAGTGGCCAGGGCATCGACATCCTGCTGGTGGTCAACATGTTCCTGACCGGTTTCGATGCCAAGACCTGCAATACGCTCTATGTCGACAAGAACCTGCGGTACCATGGGCTGATCCAGGCATTTTCCCGAACGAACCGTATTCTCGGTCAGAAGAAATCGCAGGGCAATATCGTCTGCTTCCGCAACCTCAAGGCCAAGGTGGACGAAGCGATTGCATTGTTTTCGAACAAGGATGCCGACGAGACGATCCTGATCGCGCCCTACCAAGAGTACGTTGACCGCTTCAACGAGGCGGTGATGGAATTACTCAAGATTGCACCGACACCGTCGGCCGTAGACAAGCTGGTTTCAGAAGACGACATTCTCGCGTTCGTACGTGCCTTCCGCGAGCTGATCCGCATCCGCAACGTGCTGACCAGCTTCACCGAGTTCTGTGATGACGATCTTGCGCTGGACGCACAGCGCTTCGAGGACTTCAAAAGCAAGTATCTCGACATCCATGACCGGATGAAATCCGACCGCGACGATGACCACAAGGCTTCCATCCTGAACGAGGTTGATTTCGAGCTCGAACTAATCCGCCGCGACAATATCAACGTCGCCTATATCCTGGCGCTCTTGGCTTCTATCGTTGCCGATCAGCAGGAAGCGGAGGACACAGTGGAAACCGCAAGCAAAACCAAGACCATACTCGATATGCTAGGCTCTGAACCTCGCCTGAGGAGCAAGCGTGAGCTGATCGAAGAGTTCATTACGACCTATCTGCCTGCGATGAAGAGCCCCGAGCAGACGCACGAGGCGTTCCAAGGTTTCTGGGCTGAGAGACGTGATAAAGAATTTGATAAAATTTGCGCCGACGAGAACCTTGATCGAGCAGAGTTCACGCATCTACTTGAAATATATCAATTTTCTGGAAAACGCCCTTTGACTGACGAAGTTGTTGCGATCATGAACGTTTCTCCGGGTATCTTGCAGCGCAAAGCATCAGCCGAGCGAATAATGTCCAAGCTTGAAAGCTTTATCGAGACTTTCGATGAAGGGATCGGCGAGATGGAAACCCCTTAGGCTACCTCGCACGGGACTATGGCAGAGCTGCCAAGATATCGTCGGTCGTAGCGGACACCAATGCCCCACCTCGGCTTTGGGGAAGTCTGGCAGGGTTTGCCGGGACAAATTCCCTGACGATAAAGGACATTTCAGTTCTGAGCTCAAAATCGACCCTATATTTTTCAATAGCTTATCCGAGGCCAAAAGGACAAAATCGGTGACTCTCGACACTCAAGGTAAATTGCAGCTCCCTTTGCTTTGCAGATTTCCGCGTTTCTGTGAGGGATCACAGTTACATCGATTCCAGTAACCTTATCTGTGACGCTTGGAATCTGTGGAAAGTCAGACGCGCAACGTCCATTTGGAAACCGCCTTCGTGTGGACCGCTGTTTGGCAGTGAAACGGCAAATGTGACTCTCGGAAAACTTCATCTGGCTTCGGACCAGATCGGTGCGAGCACGGCGACGAGAGGGTTCACAAGTTGTGCCGGGCAGCATTCGAAAAGATCGACTTCTCCAACGTCCACGCCGAAACCGCTCGGCGAAGCAACTCTTGAGGCGCTTACTCCTGAAGACGCGACTGGGACTGTGTTACGGGGCCAGATGACCGTCTTGAGAGGCTTATTTTAGCCGACTTCGAAAGGGATCGCGACCATAGCCCGCTGCGTTTCAGGCCGAATCACATCCATATGCCGACGAGGTCTGTGGCGGCGCCCGATGGGCGCTGAAGGCTTTATCTTTCTCCATGCTGCACCTTAAAATAGCGCGGTTTGAACGGCCTGTAACCTCAGAGCAACAGTGTAGACAGCAAAGTCGTTAAGCCGCTGCGCACGGGGTGTCTATCTTGTGCGGCAAGGCGTGGATGAATAAGACAACGAAAGGTTGTTTGATCGTGATGCGGACCGTTAGTTGATAGACGAAACCTATACTCGAAAATATAGTTCTTCCGCCGACCGAAGGGCCGCTGCAGCGCTCTTGATCATCGTCATGGTCCTGCTTTTGCTGGGTGGCCGTCACTTCGAAAAACTCAGCAATCACAGTTATCTTCAGGACCTCAGGCTTTCAGAGACTCTCGAACTGATCGAAATTCGGGAAAAGCTTGAACTGTATATCTTTGGGCATTTCCTTCAGGTTGAGAAACTAGCGTCCTTCATCAAAAGCAATCCGGACATGACGCAGGAAGAATTCGCGGTCGTCGCAGCACGATTGCAAGAGTCTATGCCTGACATAATCAATTTCGAAGCAGCACAGGGCCTGACGGTTAGCCATGTCTATCCATATGCCGAAAACAAACACCTGATCGGGCTCAATTTCGCAGAATATCCAACGCTCCTGGAATATGCAGATCGGGTCAGTGCAAAAAAATCCGCTCTCTTGACCGGACCTGTCAAAGCGCCTTCTGGTGAGTATCTTATGTTCTTCAAGACGCCGATTTTCCTTCCATCTTCCGATGGCGGAGCGACAGAAGAATTCTGGGGTTTTGCAACCGTCGTCGTACGGCTGGATGACATGTTGGGGCAAACCGGCTTTCGGGAACTGGCAGAAACCGTCGATTACGTAATTCTGTCCGAGAACGACGACCTTTCCGAACCACAAGTGGTTGCCGGAAACCCCGGCGTTCAAGGAAGGGATCCCGTCAGCCTGGATGTCGATTTTCCCAACGGAGCTTGGGAGGTTCAGACAACGCCGAAAGGGGGGTGGCCTGAAACGGCTCCGACACTTGTCCGCGATCGATTGATACTCTTGATGATAAGCCTCGTCTGTCTGTCGATACTTGGCTACATCCTTTACATTTCGAGAGCGAACCGTCTTGCCCGCGCGCGGCTGGCCGGCGCGATCAATGCAATGGATGATGGTTTCGCCCAATTCGATTCCGAACAACGTTTGGTGAAATACAATAAGAGATACGCAAGCTTCCTGAGCGGCGTATCAGACATCCTGCGCCCCGGCGTGACTCTCACTGAACTTCTCGAAGAAGGTTTGAAACGGGGCAATTTTGTCGATGCCTTTGGCCAGGAAGAGGCCTGGTACAAGGAGCGTAAAAAAGAGATCGACAGCGCGCAGGCGAAAAGGGAAATGCGGTTTTCGAACGGATTGACCGTGCACGCCGCGATCCACAAGACATCCGATGGCGGCAGCGTTGTGATCCTCAGCGATGTGACACAGCTCAAAAATGCCCTGGAACGATCACAGGCCGCGAGCGAGGCGAAATCCCAGTTCATTAGCGTCTTGTCCCACGAATTGCGCACGCCGCTGACCGTGGTGCTTGGGCTGGCCAAACTGACACATGAAATAGAACGCCAGCCTGCCTATGTCGCGCTTGAAACCGCGCTTCACAAGGACCCGGTTGATGTTGAAGAATGCCGCAAGGCCCTGCGCGGGCTGGCGGATCAAATCAAGTCGGTGACAGGCAAGCAGACGAACTCGGCTAGCTACCTGCTGGAATTGATCAACGAGATGCTCGATTTCTCCAAGATCGAATCCGGTAATCCGGATATCGACATGACGGAATGTGAAATCGGCGATCTCGTGACCACGGTTGAACAGCAGATGCGCCGCCTCATCGAGGACAAGCATCTGGCTTTTGTCGTTGAATATGAGGACGGCAAAGTGCTTGCGGACTGCAAGAGGACCAGACAGATCCTAACCAATCTGCTGGGCAATGCGGCGAAATTCACGGAACGCGGATTTATTGCGCTGACCGTGACCCACAAAGAGGGCGAAGTCCATTTCAACGTCGAAGATTCCGGGCCGGGGATCGAAGAAGCCGACCGGCAGCGCATCTTCGAACCATTCGAGCAGGTAGATTCCTCTCTCACACGTTCGAAAACGGGCACCGGGCTTGGTCTGGCGATTTCCCGCAAGCTTGCACGCGCCCAATCCGGCGATCTGCTTGTGGAAAGCACACCGGGGAAGGGCAGCCTCTTTACCCTTGTTTTGAAGCCCGTCGAAATCCGCGAAGAACAGGCAAGTCTGTCGGCCTAGGCGCAGGCTGCAACGTCCAGCGCGCCGAGCTTGGGCCTGCCAGCTCTACACGATGAGTAGTTGTTCAAGCGGACGCGAAAAGCATCACGGTTTCACGTAAGTATATCCCATCTGTTGCAGGCGAGAGAGCTCGGCCACCCCGGACGGCACGATGTCGGTATCCCAGACATCGTAAAGGTCATTTTCATAATCGATATTCCGCCCCTTGAGCGTATTCGCACAGACCAGGAACTTGACACCCTGTCCTTTCAGGCTCGCGACAGCTCCCTGAAGGTCGGTGTCGTTCATCGCCTCGGACAACATGCCGAGACCGTTGCCATGCATGACCACGGCGGCTTCCAGATGTTCCGCTCCGACGGCGTTGATATGGTTCTGCAGGTTCCGCAGGCCACCCTTGTAGGCCTTGTTGCCCTCACCGCCATTCCCGTTGAAATGGTAGACGACTTTCTGGTCGCCGAAATATTCCGCTGCATTGACCGACTGCGCCTGTGCCATAGCGGGTGACATAACGGCAGCGCATGCTGCGATCATCGCGGCCTTCATAAACGTCTTCATCGGTTCTCCTCCCTTATTGCACGGGGCCTCCACTCCCCGCTTTTTGTCATTGGCCGGTGGCCTCGGTGACAATCTCCTCCAGCATCGCCTCGACTTTCTTCATCGGACCGTCGGGATAGCTGCGATACCCCACGGTCACGCCATCGGCCGTTTCGGCCACGAAGATGTTGTAGGGACAATGGATGATGTTCATCGGGTCTGCTTCCATCACCTCGCGCGACACCACGGCCGAGCAGAACAGGAAGACATCGGCTGCCTTGAAAATCTCGGTTTCGCTGCCGACATCCGCGCCCGTGCGGTTCAGCATGTCGCCGACATGGCTGACATAGTCGACAACGAGCCCTTTGCCGACAATTGCGCTTTCGACGGCAAAAGTCGCGTCGTCAAAGCTGCCGTCAAAAAGCGTGGTAACAGCGTCCTGCGCGACGACAGGCGCCGCGCAAAGCGTCAGGAGTGCGATCAGGTGTTTCATGCAGTGTCCTCCAAGCTGAATCTCCCAGTGAGCTTCGTGTAAGTGATGGCCGGGAGGCGGGCCACCGCGCTTAGATAGACGCCAAAGCCGTCGTCATTCTCCGTGCTGCTGAAGGTAAGCGAGCAGCGCCGCCACGTCTGCTTCTTTCTTGAGCCCGGCAAAAGACATTTTCGTACCCTTCATGAAAGCTCTTGGTTTGGCGAGAAATTCAACTAGTGCAGCCTCGTCCCAGACGCGACCTTCGTCATGCGCATCCTGAAATCCCTTGGAGTACCGAAAGTCTTCGGCAGATCCCATCACCCTGCCTAAGACGCCGTTAAGCTGTGGGCCGGACTTGTTCTTGGCATCTGCTCCGATATCATGGCAGGCCTTGCATTTCCGGAAGACCTTTTCGCCCGCAGCGATCAGTGCGGGATCGACGCTTGCTGTCTCCGTTTTTGCCTCGACCTCTGCCGGTGCTTTATCGGCTGCCGCTTCCTCTGCCTTGGCTTCCACCTCTGTTTCAACGCCGGGCGTCACGTCAAGGTTCGACGCTTGCATGGTAATCTTTACCTCGTCCTTGCAGTTCTCCATGCAGGGTTCGCCGGTCCATTTCGCATATTCTGTCTCGGGCCGGTCGTCGATCACGAACCCGTCGGCATTGGGCATCTCGACTTCAAGGAAGTTGTCCTTCGTCAGAACAAAGTCGTCTTCCACGAGGTAGTTAGAATAGAGGGTATAGGCGACGATCGCGTAGACATCGTCGTTGGAAAGCGTCTGGGCGTTCCCATAGGGCATTGAGCGGTGGACATAGTCCCATGCCGTCGACAGGTATGGCCAGTAACTGCCCACCGTCTTGACCGGGTCGTCATCCGCCAGCGTCCCTTCGCCCCCGGCCAGCTCGGGCCAGTTGTCGATACCTTCGGCAAATTCGCCGTGGCACACAGCGCAGTTTTCGGAAAACAGAACTTCGCCATCTTCGACCGAGCCCGACCCTTCGGGCAGTCCGCTCCCATCCGGATGCACGTCGACATTCCAGGCCGCCAGTTCCTCGGGCAGTGCGGGCCGCCCAAGGCCAAGTCGCGTTCCGGTCGATTCGTCTGCGCGTGCGGCGGAGATGAACCAGCCGCTCGTCCCTTCCCGGGAAGCTGCCGCTCCCGCGCCATTCATATTCACATCCGAAACGCCAAGGTAGGCCATACCAAGCAGGCCAATGGTCCCCAGCCCAACGGCCACGCCAAAATCAGGAAACTTCGACATTTTCTGCCTCCCCGCTCGGTTTCACCCACCAGGTCTGGATGCAATTGTTGTGATAGACCGAATTCAGTCCGCGCACCTCGCGCAGCTGTGTCTTGGTCGGCTGGACATAGCCGGTTTCATCCATGGCGCGGGATTGCAGGAACATCTCTTCTCCGTTCCATTCCGTGTCGAGGTAGAACCGGGTCAGCGCCCGGTTGCCGGGTTCACCGGCCAGCCTTGCGGTCTCCCATGTCATGCCGCCGTCCTTGGATACATCGACCCGCGCGATCCTGCCGTGACCGCTCCACGCGAGCCCGGTGATGACCAGCGCACCCGGACCATGCGTGATCGGCGATTGAGGGGAGGGGGAGGTGACGACGGATTTCGCGTCCATCACCCATGTCCACTTGCGAGCGGTGCCATCGGCCAGTGTGTCAGTGTATTTCGAGGTTTCTTCGCGGCTTTCCACAGGGCCATCGCTCACCTCGATCCGGCGCAGCCATTTGACCCACATGTTGCCTTCCCAGCCGGGCACGACAAGCCGGACAGGGTAGCCATGTTCCTTTCTCAGAGCCTCACCATTCGCCTTGAAGGCCACAAGCACATCGTCGAGCGCCTTTTCCATCGGAATGGAACGTCCATTGGACGAGGCATCGGCCCCCTCGACATAGATCCACTTGTCTTTCAGGTCGCCCGCCGCGCTTAGCCCGGCCTCTTGCAGGATCGTGCGCAGCGGCACCCCGGAATATTCCATGTTGTGGATCATCCCATGGGTGAACTGCGCCCCGTTCAGCTGTGCCCCCGCCCATTCCATACCAGTATTCGCGGCGCATTCGCAGAAATAGACGTGGTTTTCGCGGGGAAAGCGTTCGAGGTCTTCGTAGGTAAAGATCAGTTCGCGGTCGACAAGGCCGTTCACCATCAGCCGGTAATCCGGCTTGGCAAGCTCGATGGCACCCGAATGGTGCCGTTCAAAGGCGCAGCCCTGCGGGGTAATGGTTCCGTCCAGCGCGTGGATCGGCGTGAAGTTGATCGAACTCGTCACATCCGCTGTCAGCCACGGCACGTTGCGCCGGATGACATCATCCTCGAACCGGATCGGCAGACCATAGGGGGTGGCATCGACGCCGTCGCCAAATTGTTGCGCCCATGGCTGAATTTCGGTGATCAACGGGTCGGGCGTCTGGGCCCGGGCCATACCCGCGGCAACGCTCCCGGCGCCAAGCGCCGCGGCGCTGGTCAGGAACTGTCGGCGCGAGGGGCCTGTTCTGTTCTCTTCGCTCATGGTTCTTCCTCTTCGGTCGGCGGGGCTAGAGCCCCACCACGTCGACGGTTTCGCGGGTGGTGGTGGTCACTGTCCCCAGTTTGCGGATATGCGCTTCGACCACGTCCCAGATCGGCGGTCCTTCCGTGCCCTCGTTGACGCTTGCCCATCCGGCGACCTGATAGCTGCGGGCAGGGTCGATCTTTTCACCGGTTTTCAACAGCGTCATCTCAGATATCCGCTCCCCCTGCGGCTTTGAGATGTCGATACGGTAGCCAAGGCCGCCGGTCCGCACCATGTCACCGCCCTGCTGGTAATAGGGATCTGGGTTAAAGATGTTGTCGGCCACGTCCTCGAGCACGACTTTCAGAAATTCGCCGGTCATCTCGGTGCGGTAGGCCTCGGGGTAGGTCATCGAGGTGACGTTCCAGATGTCTTCCCGGGTGATCTCGGCCCCGGGCGTCAGGCTTGGCCCCCAGCGCACACCGGGGCTCAGCGCGATTTCCGCGTCGCGCTCAGAAAGCAACGCATCGCAGATCAGATCATCCCAGGAGCCATTGAAATTGCCGCGCCGATAAAGCAGCGAGTCGGTCGTACCGATCACTTCCTCCAGTTCCGCCTTATATGGCGCGCGTTCCTCGTCAATCAGCGCGGTCATCTCGGCATCGGGTTCGATCACATCCGAAAAGATCGGGATCAGCTTGTGACGGAACCCCATCATCTGACCGTCCCGTACATCCAGATCGATACGGCTTACGAATTTTCCGTTCGACCCCGACGCGATGATGATCGTGTCGCCAACCAGAACAGGCTCGGGCAGCGCGTCATGGGTATGGCCCGAAAGGATCACGTCGATACCCGTCACGACCGAGGCCATTTTCTTGTCCACGTCGAAACCATTATGTGACAGGCAGACCACCAGTTCGGCCCCCTGTTCACGCACCTCGTCGACCATCTCTTGCATATGCTGGTCCCGGATGCCGAACGAGTATTCGGGGAACATCCAGCCGGGATTGGCGATCGGCATATAGGGAAACGCCTGTCCGATCACCGCGATCCTGACGCCGCCGCTCTCGAAGAACTTGTAAGGCGGGAAGAGTTCCGCCGGTTCGTCCCACTCCGCGTCAAAGATGTTCTGTCCCAGAGCGGCAAAGGGCAGCGCCTCGACAAGCTCGGCCACGCGGTCCGATCCAAGGGTGAATTCCCAGTGAAAGGTCATCGCATCGGGTTTCAGGGCGGCCATGACGTTGAACATGTCCTGCGCCTGTGTTTGGTAGCAGGTATAAGATCCGTGCCATGTGTCGCCACCATCCAGCAAAAGCGCGTCCGGCCGGGCGGCGCGGATCGCCTTGACCACGGTTGCAACCCGGTCAAGCCCGCCAACCTTGCCATATGTCTGCGCCAGCGCTGAAAAGTCTCCCGAGGACAAGGCGTAATGCGACGGGCTGCCGTCCTCTATTCCATAGAGACGGCGGAAATCGGCACCGGTGACATGCGGCACCTCTCCCTTGTTCGGACCGACACCGATGTTGACAGACGGTTCGCGAAACAAGATCGGTTTCAGTTGCGCGTGAATATCGGTGATGTGGATGAGCGAGACATTTCCGAAGGTTTCGAATTCCAACAGTTGGTCCTGCGTCAGGCGTTGCTGAGCCGCCAGCCGCGCCCATGATCCAAAGCCCGAGGCGCCGGTCAAGGACGCTGCGGCCATGGAAACCTGCAGGAAATCGCGTCGAGAGATCATGTGTGCTGCCTTCCTCGGTTCACATATAAACATTCATCATTATGAATGTATTTGGTGCAGATATCCCCGCCCGGATTTGCCGCGCGGGGTTTTAACTCAGTTCCGGACCGAGGGTGCGGACACCGAAAGCCCATTGCCGCGCGAGGCGACGTAAAGCTCAAGCGCGATAAATTCGGGGCTGCCGGGATTAAAGGTCTCGGCGCGGGTGTCACGGACGCACCCTTTGAAACGAGCCTGCACCTGGTTCAGCTTGGTGTTCTTGAGCCGGTAGGTCGGGAAACCGTTGATTTGGCCCTGGCTGAGGTGATCGGCCCGGATGTGATTGCCATAATTTTCCTCGTGGCAATTCGCGCAGCTCAGTTCAAGCTGACCGTACCGGGTGTAATAGATCTCTTTGCCTTTTTCCCATGTTTCCCGAGCCGGGCCATCGATAGCGACGTTCACCGGAAGACCCCGCGACTGAACGGAAATAAGAGCCTCCATCGCCGTCATCTTGGCGCTGGTATAGCCATAGGGTTCCGCGCCCATCTGGCTTTCGCGGCACCCATTGATCTGCATCGCAAGGGTGCGGACTTCACCGGCATCGTCATTCCATTTCGGATAGACCGCGCGAACGCCGGCCATGCTCTCGGCCGGGTCGTCACCGTGACAGGACGCGCAGGACTTGTTCTTGTCGCCCTCGACAGTCGACCAGCTATCCATGGCCTGATCGACGGCGATCATGCCGGGATTGTCGAAATCATCCGCTTCCAGCGCCTGCGTCTCTTCCGACCGGAAACGCCAGCCGGAATAGATCGTGTCGATATTTTCCATGTGATCAGGCGCGGCCGCTTCGGTAACGATCTCGGTCTCGCCGTTGATGACAAGTTGATGGTCATCGGCGTCCGCAAAGGCGGCAGTCCCAATCGCCGCGAGCGTGACGGCAATGGCCGTCATCGGTTTGTACTTCATGTCACTCCTCCCAAAGCTGCCTGCCCCGGACTGGTCCGGAGCAGGTGGCGCGTTCAGCCGATCTCGACCGCCTTGCTTTCCTCGTAGACAGAGCCGTCATCGTCGTACCAGGTGAATTTGAACTCACCGGCTTCGGGCACCTTGGCCACGAATTCGAAATACGGGTTGGTCGAAATCGCCGGTTCCAGCGTGACGTCGATCACGTTCTGGCCATTGAAGTCGCAGGTAAAGCGATTGATGATCGAGCGCGGTATCTTGTTGCCATCGCTGTCTTTCCGCTGGCCGCTCTCCATCGGGTGGCTGATCAGCGTCTTGATGACGATATCCTCGCCCGCCGCCGCCGATTTCGGTACTTTCACGCGGGCTTTTACACCTTCTGCCATTTCTTGAGCTCCTCTCTCAGCCGCCGCAGCCGCCAATAGTGACCTTCACGGTCTTCGATGCCTTGGCGAAACTGCCGTCGGCAAGTTTTGCCACCGCCACCACGTCCTGCGTCCCGGCCAGCCGGATACGGGTCGAGGCACGCTGTTCAGAGGCAAGCGGGCCAAAGTTGAAGGTCGCGACCGGCGGGGTGGGGTTTCCTGTTGCCAGAACCATGATGGCCGTGGCGCCGGGGGCGCTGACATCGATTGGAACCGTGTTGCCGTTTTCCGCGATCTCTGGCGCGTTCAGGTCGACCCCGCCCTTCGTTAGATCCGCACCGCCGGTAAACTCCGCGATCAGATCGTCTGCTGCCGCCGCGTTCACGCGGAACGGCAGGAATGTCATGGCCGCAGCGCCAACCCCAAGGGCCAGGGTTTCGCGTCTCGTCAGTTGCATTGCACTCTCCTCATCATGCGGGTCATCCCTCCTTCAGCGTCTGGAGAAAGGCGACGACGTCCTCGATCTCCTGCGCCGACAGGATCGGTGGCAGGTCAGCCGGTGCGGCCTTGCCCGTGTAGGCATCGCCGGGCCGGACAAAGCCGGTGGTTTTGTAAAAGGCCGGCATCACCGTCCCTTCAAACGTCTGTTTCGCGTTGGCCACGATCCCGCGCAGCTCGGCCGCGCTGCGGTACTCGCCAACAAAGTCGAGCGGCGGGCCCACTTCGCCATGAAACGGTGCGTCTTTCAGCGCCGCCACGTCATGGCAGGCAATGCAGTTGCCCTTGCCGCGCGATATCATGATTTCCCTGCCGCGTGCCGGATCGCCCAGCGCATCGGTGAGCGGCGCTTCGATCGCTCCCTCGTTGAACTCAATGTTCGCAGGCAGCACTGTCTCAGCCGCCGCCGCGGTCGCGAAAAGCGCGAGCGCAGACGGAATCAGAACCGTGATCCTCATGTCTCCTCCCGAATTGTAACGTCACGTTAGCAACGATATGCCGCAGAACGCAACATCAAATTCATCTAGTTGAATATTATGATGTGATTCGCTTGCGATTCAGTTCCCGCGCTCTTCGATTTTCCGGGCATGGTATTTCTGAAACGGCTCCTCCCCATCATAGCCTTTTCCCAGCACCCAGTTCAGCAGGTCGAAGGTGGTCTGCTTGCCAAAGGCACCCGGCATGACGGCAGCGGCTGCCTGCGTGGCCATCGCGTCCTTGGGCACCTGTTCCTGCATGAAGATCATCGTCGGGGTGAACAGCAGGCCCCAGCGGCGCACCATCTCTTTTTCGGCCAACGCGGTGCCGTCAAAATCGGTGACTTCCACGTCGCCGAACATATTGATCTGGATGACGAAATAGCTGTCGTTCAGCAGGGTCTCGATTTCAGGCTGGATAAAGACTTCCTCGTGCATCTTGCTGCAATAAATGCAGCCCCGCTGCTCAATCAGCAGCATCAGCCGTTTGCCCTCGGCCTCCGCTTCGGCAAGGTCTTCGCGTAGGTCCCTGAAGGTATCGTGCATCCACGGTGCCTTGTGTAGACCGTCATCACCCAACCCGGTCGCATGAACCGGCGCCGCCATCGTCAACATTACGGCCAGTGTTCCCAATAGTTGCTTCATTTTTTCCTCCCGGGGGGTCACCCCACATTCTGGAACCACGGCACGTGTTCCAGCATCCATTGCGCAATAAGGTTCACCGAATCCGTTGCGATCAGTACCGCGAACAGGATGAGCAGCACGCCCATGGCCTTTTCGACCAGTCCAAGATGCTTTCGGAATCGCTTCATCCACCGCATGAACGGGCCGACGAACAGCGCCGCGACCACGAATGGCGCGGTCATCCCTACCCCGTAGATGAACAGGAGGAGCCCGCCCCGCAGGGCCGATTCCTCTCCGGCGGCGGTGAACAGGATCGCGGCCAGAACCGGACCCACACAGGGTGTCCAGCCAAAGGCAAAGGCAAGACCGATCACATAGGCGCCCACAAGGCTGACGTTCTGTACATCGCCCGCATCTGCCCGCCATTCGCGGTAGAGCAGGGGAATTTTCACCACCCCCAGAAAATGCAGCCCCATGACAAAGATGATCGCAGCCGCCGTCCATTTGAGGATATCGAAATAGTCTCGCACCATCTGGCCAAAGAATGACGCCGACGCGCCCAAAGCGACAAAGATCGTGGTCACGCCAAGCGCGAACAGGGCCGAGGCCAGAACCGCCCGTCGCCGGACCGCCGCTGGCACGGCACCGTCTTCCGCAAGGTTCTGCACCCCCGTCCCCGCCAAGTAGCCAAGGTAGAATGGCACCATAGGCAGGATGCAGGGCGACACAAAGGACAGCATCCCCGCGACCAAAGCGCCGAGAAAAGTGACATCCAGCATCGGAACCGCCCATTCATCTTGATAAATTCAAATATTACATTATGATTTTGAATGACCCTGGGTTCAATCTGGCAAAGTGAAGATTACAAAACGAATATCTCTCGCCGTCTTGGCATTGGCCCCGCAATTCTGTTGGGCCGATACCCGCGTCCTCAATGGCGTCGGGTCCAAACGGTTTGCCTGCCGACCGGGTAAAGACTTTTTTCGCATCCCATTGAGCCCTATGCTAACAACCGACGACATGGGCTTGAGCGAAACAGGACGAATGAACGATGACGCTTGAAAGCGGCAAAACTGAAGATCAAAACGCCGAACCTGTTGCCGCGCGCCTTCCGGTCTTTGACGCGGATACAAGCCCCGAGGAAATGGACCGGATGATGCGCAATGCCACGCGCGCGTCGAATTTCCTCAAGACGATCGGACACGAAGGCCGGATGATGATCCTGTGCCATCTCGTCTCGGGCGAAAAGTCGGTGATGGAACTCGAAGAACTGTTGTCGGCACGACAAGCGGCGGTCTCTCAGCAGCTGTCGCGGCTCAGGCTCGAGGGCCTGGTAACGCCGCGCCGCGAGGGCAAGACGATCTACTACGCCTTGACAGATGACCGGCCGCGCAAAATCATGGAAGTTGTCTACGACCTGTTCTGTCGGGAGGAGTGACCGCGCGGCCCGCCGCGCGGTTAAGGCACAGGACGATGAAATGCTTGACTATCTGTCCGAGGCGCAGGCTGTTGCGCTGATCGGCCTATTGGGTGGTATCGCCCTTGGACTGGCCGCGCGTGTCGGTCGATTCTGCACGCTCGGCGCCATCGAGGATGCGCTCTATGGCGGGGATGAAAGACGTCTGCGCATGTGGGGGATCGCCATCGGCACGGCCGTGATCGCGGCCCATCTCGCTATGCATTTCAACCTGATCGCTGCCGAAGACACTGCCTATGTCGCCCTGACCTGGAACCCGGTCGGCGCGGTACTCGGCGGGCTGACTTTCGGTTACGGCATGGCGCTCAGCGGCAACTGTGGCTACGGCGCGCTGGCGCGTCTGGGTGGAGGCGACCTCCGTTCCCTGATGATCGTACTGGTAATGGGCATTTCGGCATATATCGTGATGTCCGGTCCGCTCGCGACCCTACGCCTGACGCTCTTTCCGGTCGATACGGCCCCTGATCCGCAAAGCATGTCCCTCGCCATTGAGGCTTTGACCGGCGTCCCGCGTTGGATCACCGGCATCGCCATCGGCGCGATCATCCTTGGCGCGACCTTCGCCCATCAGTGGGAACCCATGACTGTCCGGCATATATTCTGGGGCGCGGTGGTCGGCCTTGCCGTGGTTTCGGGCTGGATGGGCACGCAGTGGGTTTCTGTCCATGGCTTCTCGGCCGAGATCCCCCGCACCCATACCTTTGCCGCACCGATCGGAGAAACCACGCTCTTTCTCATGACAGCCTCGGGCACGCCGCTGACCTTCGGTGTCGGTTCTATCGCGGGCGTGCTCGCCGGATCATGGATCGGCTCTTGCCTGCGGGGTGAATTCCGCTGGGAAGCCTGCGACGATTCCCGCGAATTAAAACGCCAGATTGTTGGCGCCGCGCTCATGGGCGGCGGTGCGATACTGGCGGTCGGCTGCAGTATCGGGCAGGGCATTTCCGCATTCTCGCTGCTGGCCTATTCCGCCGTGCCGACACTGCTGTCGATCTTTGCCGGCGCGGCGCTGGGCCTGCGTCACCTGCTCTTGGGTTACTCCCAGTAAACAGTCACGCCTCGTTCGCCGGTTCCGTCTCTCTCGTCGCGCGGTAGACGGCCACGATGTCCCGCCGAACCTCATCGGGCTGTTTTTCCACCGCCTTGGCAAGGCATTTCAATTCCCGCCGCGCGCTGTGAAGGTTGTCGAGCAAGGACAGCACGACCGGGATCGCATCGGTGGGCAGAGACATCTCCTTGCGCAGATCGCACACCAGCCGGATTCGCGCGATGTCCAGATCATCGAAAACCGGGCCGCTGTCGCCTTGCGCGGGGCGCACCCAGCCTTCCCCGACCCAGACCCGCAGATCCCTGAGACTCAGGCGCCGGATACGGGCAACGACAGCACGTTCGTCATAACTCATGTTTTCCTCCGCAGCTCCTCGCGCGGGTCGAAATTCACATGATCCCGCCAGCGCTTTGCGATCTCTTCCATTTGCGCATCTGTATGCTTGGGTATGTCGATCCTCAGCCGCACGATCTGGTCGCCCGCACCGCCGCCGCTCTTGGCGATGCCTTTTCCCTTCAGCCGCAGCCGTCGGCCCGAGGACGCGCCCTTGGGAATCGACATGGAAACCGGCCCGTCAATCGTCGGCACCTCGACCTTTGCGCCCAGAACCGCTTCGTCGAAGCTGATCGGCAGTTCGACCTCGATATCATCGCCTTCCCGCTGGAATACAGGGTGGGGTCGAATCGAAATCGTGACCAGCGCATCGCCTGCCGGTCCCTTGCCATGACCCGGCGCACCCTTGCCACGAAGCCTCAGGGTCTGGCCCTCGCGCAGCCCCTTAGGGATCGATATGTCGAGCCTTTTGCCGTCTGGCATCGTCACCGCATGTTTCCCGCCACGGGCCACATCCAGAAAATCGACCTCGAGATTATAGCGCAGATCCTGCCCGCGGGCATCGAAGCTCTGCCGATAACCGCCCGACCCGCGCCGCCCGAAGAGATCGGAAAACAGGTCGGACATGTTCTCGAACCCTTCCTGGCCGGTGCCGGGATCATATCGCCTGCCTTCATTGCCGCCGGCATATTGGTGATAAAAGTTCCGCTCCGGGCGTTCCTGTCCCGAGGCGTCTATCTCGCCCGCGTCGAACTGCCGGCGTTTTTCCGGATCGCCAAGCAGATCATAGGCCGCCGAAACCGCCTGAAACTCGGCCTGCTTGCCGCTGTCGCCGGGATGCAGGTCGGGGTGCAGCTTCTTGGCAAGCTTGCGATAGGCCTTCTTGATTTCGTCCTGCGTTGCCGTCTTGGCCACACCCAGAACCTTGTAAGGATCATCACTCATCGGTCGGTGTCTCGTGTCAGTTAATGACGTATGTTATTGTTACATATATGATCGATTTTTCGAGATCCGAGATTGAATATCAAATCAGTCCATCGCTTCGGGTATTTCGCAGATACTTTCCGGCCGTGACGAACCGCCGTCAATTTGGTGGGGTCATCAGCTTGTTGCTCAGTTCCACCAGCCTGCCGGTCTTTTCGGCGTAATCGTCCATCGCCTTTTGCACATATTCGGCCTGAATATGCTTCAGCTCACCCGGTGTATGGGAATGCAGGATGCGATGCTGGGTCAGCACGTCTTCGCGGATGCGCTCGGCGACAAAATCCTGAAGTTCACTGCCGATATCCAACCATGTTTCCAGATAGTCCCTGCCGTTCCACTTGGAAAAATCCCAGCGCAGTTTGATCATCTTTTCGACGGGTGCCTTTTCTTTGGTATTCGCCATGATTCGGTCTCCGGTATCTGAAAGAACTGATTGCCGTATTCTGCGCATCCGCCGCATTTCTACCTTGATCGAAGTCAACGTAACTTGTCTTTGCGATGCCTAGGCTGCGGCCCGAATTGTATGTTCCGTTGTAAACGCAGGGGGCGGTGACGACAGGATAGGGAAGGGCGCAAAAATGTCCGACGAACAGGACGAGGTCATCCAATTTCTGATGAACCCGGCGCAGCACGGTGGGGCGTCGGTCGACCATGTGGAAACCCATGGCGCGCATATCTTTCTTGCCGGAGACGAGGCGCTAAAGATCAAGCGCGCGGTCAGCTATGATTACATGGATTTTTCGACGCTGGACATCCGCGAAAAGATGCTGCGGCGCGAACTGGAGTTGAACCAGCCCGCCGCGCCCGAGATCTATCGCGACGTCATCCCCGTTACGCGGAACGAAGATGGGCTGGACCTTGACGGAACCGGTGAGCCGGTCGAATGGGTCCTGCGCATGTGGCGTTTCCCCAAAGAGGCCGAGCTGTCGCAGGTCGTCGCGCGCGGTGAAATGACGGACCGGCTGGCCGAAGACCTCGGTCGCGCGGTTGCAAAATATCATGCGCAATCGTCCCCACGTGAGGCAGACGGCGCGCGTTTGATCGGCGAGATCATCGAAGAACTCGAAACCGCCTTTTCCGGCATGGGGCCGCAATTGGGTGACGCACGCGTGGCGCAGTTTTCATCGCGCGCCCGAAAGGCTTTCGACCGGGTTTCGCCGCTGTTGACCGAGCGCAGCGCAGCGGGCCGCGTGCGCCGCTGCCACGGCGATCTGCATTTGCGCAACCTCGTGCTGATCGACGGGCGACCGGTCCCGTTCGATGCGCTGGAATTCGATGAAACGCTCGGCACATGCGACATCCTATATGACCTCGCCTTTCTGGTGATGGACCTGCAGCACCAGGCTCTGCACCGCGCTGCGAATATAGTCCTGAACGCATGGCTTTTCGAACAGGGCGGCGCGGAAGACAGCTCGCTTGCCGCGCTACCGCTGTTCCTTGCAATCCGCGCCGGTATCCGCGCGATGGTGGATGTCCAGACGGACGCCGCCGCGCACCACGAAGGCCAATCCAACAGTGATGCGCAATCCTACATGGATTACGCGGGCAGGGCGCTTGCCGATGCGCCGCCGCGCCTGATTGCGGTGGGCGGGCTGTCAGGCACCGGCAAGACAACACTGGCCCGATGTCTGGCCCCCGAGATTGGGCGTTTTCCGGGCGCGGTACACCTTCGCAGCGATCTTGAGCGTAAGGCGCTGGCCGGTGTCGATCCGCTGGAACATCTCCCCGAGGACGCCTACTCGGCCGCATCTGCGCAGGCCGTTTATGACAGGCTTCAGCAGCGGGCCGAAACCATTCTCGCCGTGGGTCAGTCCGTCATCCTCGATGCGACCTTCATGGCGCAAGCAGAACGCGAGGCCGTCGCATCGCTGGCGCAACGCGCCGGTGTCAATTTCACGGGAATATGGCTCGAAGCGCCACAAAAGACCCTGACAAACCGCGTCACAAATCGCCGGGAGGATGCCTCCGACGCAGATGCCTCGGTGGTCGCGAAGCAATCAAAACGCGATGTCGGAGATATTGCCTGGACCTGCCTCGATACCAACGGAGAACTAAACGACCTGGTTGCCCGGGCGTTCGACATCGTCCGATAAGCCACTACTAGCGCCACACGGTAATCGAATGGATTTAACTCACGCAGTGTTCTTGATCACGTGGGAACAGCGTCGCCCGGCCCCACGATGCTCTGTACTCTCGATGCTGTCCGACTTGCCAAGTAGCGATTGAACCACATTCTTTTTGCCGGGCACGCGCGAGAACTGGTCCAGAGCCTCGACCGCGCGCCGCTGGTGTGGCACGACCCGCGCTATGGTTCGGTTGTCTCGCGATGGCAACGGGTCCGAAATGCTCTGATGGTCGGCCCATCCGCTCGACAGAGCACCAGAAATGAAAGTGAAGAATAATGAAGAATATCCCGTGGCGCTCTATTTTCGCGTGGTTGCTGGTCGCCTTCTTTGCCCTTGGCGGCACGATGAACATTTTCGCCACGCCTGAAATCCTCATGGATTACGCACGCTGGGGCTATCCGAGCGGATTCAACTATCTGACCGGTCTTCTGGAATGGTTCTCGGCGATCCTGATCGCAATGCCGCGCACCCGCCTGATCGGAAGCCTGCTCGCAGCCGGCGTCATGGCGGCAGCGGCCGGAACGGTTCTGCTGGCGGGGGAATATTCCCACGCGATTCCGCCCCTGATCGTTCTCGCGCTGGTCCTGTTGAACGCCGCGCTGACCGTGCGGGTAGCCTCAGCGAAAGCGGTCCGCCAGTAGCGAACCTTGCAAGCGCAGCGCGCGCGGGCGGACTGCGAGCAATCCGCTACAGGATAAATCTCTCGCTCCGCTGCTTACCGAATGGTAGAAAAAGACTCGCCCAGAAATTGATCGGGTCTTTTTTACTTTGCCCTTCGCATTTGGATCCGGCCACGAAACGGCATAGACGGAGTGTGACGATGATCGGAAACCTCGTGAGCAAGGCTCTGATATGGCTGTTTGGCGCGCTTTTCATCACCGTCGCGCCTTCCATTTCGGCTGAACCGGACATGATCACCATTTCAGGCAGTCTCGAATACCGAGAACGGATCGCCCTGCCACCGGAGTCCACGGCCCGCATTACTCTGATCGATGCCAGCCGGATGGACGTCGGCGCGACACGGCTGGCCTTGCTCGAAATTCCCGCCGGGCAGGTGCCTGTGCCCTTTGCCTTCTCCCTACGGCGTGAAACGCTTGGAGCCGAGAGGATGCTGGCGCTCAGAGGCACGATCCATGCGCCCGATGGTGCGCTGATCTGGACAACGACAGAGACCATCCCAGTTGACCCGGCGCTGCAAGAGGTCAAGCTTGGCCGGTTGCTCCTGTCGCAAGTCTCGGGCATGCCTGAAATCACAGGCCGCGAATGGCTGGTCGAGGATATCGACGGCAAGGGTGTCATCGACAATGCCCGCACGACTCTGACCTTTGACGATGAGGGTCGCGTTTACGGCTTGGGCGGCTGCAACACCTACACCGGGTCTTACGAAATCGATGGTGACAAACTGTCTCTCGGCCCCGTTGCGAGCACCCGCAAAGCCTGCGTACCGGCCCTCGGAGATCAGGAGGCGAAATTCTTCGCTGCGCTGAACGACGTCGAGCGTTTCGAAATCTCGCCAACCGGGGCGCTCATCCTGACCGGTCCCAATGGGCACAGTATAACGGCCCGCTGACAGCAACCTTAAGCCAGCGGATGGAAACAGGCCGCGCCCGACTGACCGCCCTCGGGCAGTTTCGGAGTCTCGCTCCGGCAAATCTCCGTTGCATGCGGGCAACGCGCCGCAAAGGCGCATCCCGGCGGCGGGTTCAGCGGATCGGGAAGCTCGCTGCCTTTCGCCTCGGGCGCAGTCAGCGGACGGCCAACCACCGGCGCGCTCTCGGCCAGCAGACGCGTATAGGGATGGCGGGGCGCGCGAAACACCTCTTCCGCACGTCCGATTTCCATCACCGATCCGAAATAAAGCACGGCGATACGGTCACTGACCGCTTCGACCACCGCAAGATCATGGCTGATGAACAGGTAGGTCAGATCCAACTCGGCTTTTAGATCGGCCAGCAGGTTCAGCACCTGCGCCTGCACGGAAACATCCAGCGCGGAAACCGGCTCGTCAAGGATCAGGATGCTGGCTTCGGCCGCCAGCGCCCGCGCGATCCCGATGCGCTGGGCCTGCCCGCCGGAAAATTCATGCGGATAGCGATCAAGGAATTCTTCCCGCAGGTTCACGCTGTCGAAAATCTCGGCGATCCGTCGGTTGCGCTCGGCCTTTTTCATGCCGTGGAGCCGTTTCAGCGGCGCTTCCATCACTTGCCGGATCGTCTTGCGCGGGTTGAGCGAGGAAATCGGGTCCTGAAACACGTACTGGATCCGTTTCCCGAAAACCGCCGGATCCGCATTGTCGAGCGCTGCACCCTCGATTTCGATCTGGCCCGTGGTCGGCTCAAGCAATCCCACCAGCATCCGCGCGAGGGTGGACTTGCCACATCCGGATTCACCCACGATGCCAAGGGTTTCGCCCTTCTCGACCGTAAGCGTGATCGGATGCACCGCCCGCACCACGCCCTTGGGCGCGCCGAACAGGCGGCGCCCGACCGCAAAGGATTTCGACAGATTATCGAGCTGAAGTGCAATCGTCATTCGGCAGCCTCCCGCAGCGGCGTCTCCGGGTGGATGCAACGCACGGCCCGCGCGCCTTCGCGTTCAAGATGGATTTCGCCCGTTCGGCAATCCTCGCGCGCCTTGGTGCAGCGGTCGGCAAAGGCGCAGCCTGCGGGCAGCTTGTCGACCACCGGCGGCAGGCCCGGGATCGCCTCGAGCCGTCGCTTGCCCCCGCCCAGTTCCGGCACACAGGCCATCAGCCGTGCGGTATAGGGATGCAGCGGCGTTTCAAGGATGCCCCGCGTCGGCCCTTCCTCGACGATGCGCCCCGCGTACATCACGGCAACCCGGTCACAAAGCTGCGCGACGACGCCGAAATCATGGGTAATGAACACAATCGCCAGCCCACGCGACCGCTGCAGATCGTCCAGCAAAGACAAGATTTGCGCCTGCACCGTGACATCCAGCGCGGTGGTCGGTTCATCAGCGATGATAATATCCGGATCATTCGCCAGCGCCATCGCGATGCCGACCCGCTGCCGCATCCCGCCGGACATCTCGTGGGGGTAATCCGACACGCGTTTTTCCGGGTTCGGTATCCGCACTGCCTTGAGCAGTTCAATAGCCTTCGTCTGGCCTTCCGCCTTGCCGATGGGCCGGTGCGAGCGGATCGCCTCGATAAGCTGATCGCCGACACGGTAAAGTGGATGCAGCGTCGCCAGCGGGTCCTGAAAGATATAGGCCACGTTGCGCCCCCGCATCTCCCGCAGCCGTCGGTAGGGCGCGCCGATCAGGTCTTCCCCGTCATAGCGCACGGCCCCGCCCGCGATCACGCCCGGCGGCGACGCGACAAGCCCCATGACGCTTAGCGCGGTGACCGACTTGCCCGAGCCGCTCTCGCCGATGATCCCCAGGCATTCGCCCGGCTTCACATGCAGCGACACACCCCCGACAGCCCTGTAGTTCCGGTCGCGCACATGGAACTGGGTCTGCAGGTTCTGCACCTCCAGCAATCCTGCACCGGTGGCCTCGGGCACCGGCTCGCGCCGGTCGACTCGTGTGGCCGCCATGGGCCGCGACAGGGCGCCGGATTTCAGGCGCGGATCAAGCGCGTCACGCACCCCGTCGCCCAGCAGGTTGATCGACATCACGATGATCAGGATCATTACACCCGGCACAATCGAGGTATGAGGATTGGTAATCAGAGCCGAGCGCGCCTCGCCCAGCATCGACCCGAGATCAGCCTGCGGCGGCTGCGACCCAAGACCAAGAAAGCTCAGACCGGCGGTTTCAAGGATCATCCAGCCGATGGTGGTGGACATGGCGATCACGATCACCGGGATCACGTTGGGCAGGATCTCGGTCAGGATGATCCGCGCGTTGGTCAGTCCCGCCAGCCGCGCCGCATCCACGAATTCCTTATGCGCCAGCCCCACCGTGATGCCGCGGATATTGCGGGCAAAGAACGGCACGTTCACCGCCGCCACGGCGATCAGCGCGTTCAAAAGCCCCGGCCCAAGCGCGGCAACAATCGCAAGCGCCAGCAGGATATAGGGAAAGGCCATGAGCATATCGACGCCGCGCATGATGATATTGTCGACCCGCCCGCCGTAATAGCCCGAAATGATCCCGATGGCCGCACCGATCGTCGCCGCAACGATGGCAGCGGCAAACCCCACCGCGAGTGACAGCCGCGTCCCCCAAAGCAGCCGCGACAGCATGTCCCGGCCCAGATGATCCGTCCCCAGCAGCGCCCCCTCGCTGAACGGCAGCCTGAACCGGTTCGCCGTATCCGTCACATCCGGGTCCGCCAGCGGCAAAATCGGCGTGACCAGCGCCAGCAACACCACCAGCGCCATAACAATCGCCCCGGCCAGTGCCAGCCGGTTCCGCGCCAGCAGTCTGAGAAAACCGGTCATGTCTTGATCCTCGGATCAAGCAGGCTCTGCGTCACGTCCACCGCGATGTTGAACAAAACGTAGCAAGCCGCGACAAAGACGACGCCGCCCTGCACCAGCAGGATATCCCGCTTCAGGATCGCGTCGACCAGCATCCGGCCCACGCCGGGCCACTGGAAGACAATCTCGATATAAACCGCGCCCGACAACACGAACCCGGCCTGGATGCCCAGCACCGGAATAATCGACACCATCGCCGCCTTGAGCGCATGACGCCAGATCACCCCACGCTCATGCACGCCCTTGGCCCGCGCGGTGCGGATGAAATCCTGCCGCAACACTTCGAGCATGGCCGACCGGGACAGCCGCGCGATCACCCCGGTCGCCACCACGGCCAGCGCGATGGCAGGCAGGGTCAGGTGACTGACCAGAGCCGACAGATCGCGCGCGCCGTAGATCGGCCACATGCCCGACACCGGGAACCAGCGCAGGTTCACCGCGAAAAACAGGATCATCATCATGCCAAGAAAAAAGGACGGGATCGAAATCCCCAGAAGCACCGCGAAAGTAATGATCTTGTCGCCCGCGCCATACTGGTTCGCGGCGGAAACGACCCCCGCGATGACGCCAAAGATGGAACAGAGCACAAAGGCGGTCCCGGCCAGCACCAGTGTCCCGTTGAAACGTTCCAGCACCTCATCGATTACCGGCCGGTTCAGCGCGAAAGAGGTACCGAAATTACCGGTCAGCATATTGCCAAGCCAAATGAAATACTGCTGCACCAATGGCTTATCGAGCCCAAGATCGCGGTTCAGCTTCTCGACGTTCTCCGGCGTGGCATAGGACCCAAGGATCGCGGTGGCCGGATCGCCAGGGATCATCGCCATGATCAGGAAAACGATCACCGTGATCCCGAGCAATACCGGGATGGCCGACAACAATCGTTTGACGATATAGCTTCCCATCCTTGCCCTCCCCGGGCTGGTCCGGACAAGGGGCACCGCACCCCTCTTCTTCTTGCTGAAAATACTCCCGCCGGAGGCCCGCGCCGGCCCCCGGCCGGCGCGTTGGTCGGGCCGGAACCGCCGGCCCGAAGCCTCAGTTCTTCACGACGTCATCCAGCAGCAGGAAAAACGACGGCTGAAGCGAGAAATTCTCGACGCGGTCGCTGGTCACCGCGTTCTGCTTCCAGTTCGCGACAAAAACCCAGGGCGCATCTTCCTGCACGATCACCTGCATCTCTTTGTACAGCTTCGCGCGTTCTTCCTGATCGGTGGCGACGCGCGCCGCTTCCAGCAGCTCGTCCACCTTCGGGTTGGAATAATAGCCCGAGTTGAACCCGCCCTTGTCCGGCCATGCGTCGGTGCGCAGCGCGAGGAAGGGCAGGGTATCCGGGTCATTTGTCATCCATGCCATCTCGGCCATGTCCGCCTTGCCTTCCAGACCGGGATTCACCTCGCCAAGGAAGGTGTTCCACTCATAGGTCTCGATGGTCACGTCGAACCCTACCGCTTCCAGATCGGCCTGCATCGCCGTTCCCATGGCAATCGGGTCCAGCATGCCCGACCCGCCTTCGGTCACATAAAAGGTCAGCGACGCCCCTTCCGCCCCGGCTTCGGCCAGTAGTTCCTTGGCCTTTTCCGGGTCATAAGGATACGGTTCGAGATCCGGGTTATACGCCCAGGCGAAAGCGGGCGGAGTCGGCCCGGCAGCGACCTCGGCAGTGCCTTCGAGCACGTTGTTTACCAGCGCTTCCTTGTTGATCGCGTAATTCGCGGCCTGACGCACCAGCTTGTCGGCAAAGGGGCCTTCCTTGGCGTTCAGGATCAGGAACCATACATGCGGCCCGGCCTGCTCGAACACGGAATACTGTTCGCTCTGGAACTCGCTCAGCGCAACGGGCGGCACCTCGACCATCAGGTCGATCCCTCCCGCCAGCATCTCGGCAGTTCGGGTGTTTGCGTCCGTGATCGGACGGAAAACAACCGCCTGCAGCTCCGGCGCGCCGTCCCAGTAGTCCGGGTTGGCTTCGATCACCACCGCCTCGTTCGACCGCCATTCGCCGAATTTGAACGGCCCGGTGCCCGAGGGGTTGCGCCCGAAATTGGATCCGCCCGCTTCGACGGCGGCGGGCGACACGATCAGACCGGTTGGATAGGCAAGGTTCGACAGGAACGGCGCGTAGGGCGCGTTCAGCGTGAATTTCACCGTCAGCGGATCGACCACTTCGACGTTTTCGACAGCCGTAAAGAAAAAGGCCAGCGGGAAGGGCCCGGTGTCATGGAAAGGATGGCTCTCATCCAGCATCCGGTCGAAATTGAACTTTACCGCCTCGGCGTCAAAGGCGCTGCCATCGTGAAATGTCACCCCGTCGCGCAGGGTAAAGGTGTATTCGGTCCCGTCTTCCGAGATCGTCCAGTCCGTGGCCAGCGCCGGTTCCACTTCCAGTGTGCCGTCCTTGTAGCGCACCAGCCCGTCGTAGACGTTCATCAGGATCCGGAAATCGTTCACCGCGGTCACGGCTGCCGGGTCAAGCGACTTTGGCTCGGCGATCTGGCCGACGATCAGGACGCCGGGCGGGGTCTGTGCCTGCGCCAGCGATGCGGCCCCCAGCATCAAGGCCAGCGCGGTGCCAGCAGCCAGCACACCCCGGCGTGAGAAAGAAACAAGCGACATGGCCGCACCTCCACTGAAATTTGTTTTATTTATCATGATAAATTGCATGAGGCCAAATTTTCATGATAAATTCAACCCCATGATAAGAGAGCCACTGAAATGACAATTTCGATACTCGCCTTCGACGAAAAAACGGGCAGTTACGGCGGCGCGGCCACGACAGGCAGTCTTTGCGTTGGCGGCTGGGTTCTGCGCGGCGACGCCGAATCGGGGATGTCCGCCTCCCAGGGGTCCCTGCCTTCGACACTTTGGGGCACAGGCGCGCTCGGTCTCATGAAACAGGGCCTGACTGCCGCGCAAACCGTGGCAAATCTGACCGGCGAGGACAGCGGTCGCGATCATCGCCAGATGTCGGCGCTCGACCTTAACGGCAATACGGCCGCCTTCACCGGTCAGGAAAGTATCGCCTTTGCCGGATCTCGCGAAGCGCCCCACGTCGTGGTCGCCGGCAACCTGCTGTCTTCCGCCTCGGTGCTGGATTCCTGCATTGAAGCTTACACCCGCTCCGAGTCATCTTTTGAGCTGCGTCTTATTGAGGCGCTAGAGGCAGCGGCCAGCACTGGCGGCGACAGCCGTGGTCTGCTTTCGGCAGCGATCCTCATCGTCAACCGCGATGCCGCACCGCTGTCGCTGCGCATAGATTACTCCGAGCAGCCTCTGCGCGACCTTCGCGCACTGTACCGCCGCGCCATGTCCACGCCGTATTCAGATTGGGCCGATCTCGTGCCAACCCTGAACGATCCGCACCGGGCGACCGCGCCTAGCGGTGCCATCGACCTGCGTAAATCGCCGGTGAAATAGGCTCTATTCCGCGATGAAACGCTTCATGACCACGGCTTCCTGATCCTCCATCAGCCGCCGTGCCATCTGCATGTGATCGCGCATGATCGCGCGCGCTGTGTCAGCATCCTCCGCCCGCAACGCGACAAGCAGGTCAAGCTGGTGACGCCGCCCCTCGCGCCATAATTCATGGTTCGGCTTGGAATAGAGCCGCTTGTAAACGGTCAGATCGGTCAGGATCTGCGCCATAAACCCGATGAAAAATCCCAGCAGCACGTTGTCCGCGAACCCCGCCAAAGTCCCGTGAAAGCGCAGCGAGGCCACATGCTGCAATCGTTCGCTCTCGGCATCCTCGGCGGGGTGCTCATAGGCGGTCATGATCGTTTCGAGCTCGGCATACTGGTTTTCATCCAGCTTTCCCGCCAGCGACGCCGCCGCTTCGGGTTCAAGCGCAATCCGCACTTGGTAGATGTCGTCGATCGAGACGTTCTGGAAATAGAAATAGTTTGCCAGCAGCGCCCGGGCGCGATCCTGCGAGACCTCGCCAACGAAACTGCCGCCGCCGGGGCCGGTCTTGGTGACGACAAGCCCCTGTGCTTGCAACAGCCGCATGGCTTCGCGGATCGTTCCCTTGGACATGGCGAAACGTGCGATCAGTTCGGCCTCGCCCGGCAGCCTGTCGCCCGGGGCCAGTCCTTTTTCCACCACCCACTCCTTGATCGCCTCGGCAACGCGCACAGGTCGCGAACGCCGGACGGTTTCAGCGCGGGTAGGATCAGTCATCGTCACGTCTCATGATTACGGTTTCTGAAATGCCGGTCCAATGGACAATATTCATCATGATAAATTCAAGGCGAAATTGCCGGCGGCATATGAACGCCCCTACAAGAAACCGGTTCACCCTGCCTGTCGCACGCGATAGAACGCGGACGAAACTGCAAACGGAGCCAATCTATGAATGCCGTGAAACCCGTTGTCCTGTGCATTCTCGACGGCTGGGGACTTTCGGAGCAGACCGAAGCCAATGCGCCCTATCTTGCTCAGACGCCCAATTTTGATGCGATCATGCAGGGCCCACACGCGACCCTGACCACCTTTGGTCCCGACGTGGGCCTGCCGACCGGGCAGATGGGCAACTCCGAAGTCGGCCACACCAATATCGGTGCCGGACGTGTGGTGGCGATGGATCTCGGCCAGATCGACCTTGCCATCGAAGACGGCAGTTTCTTTGAAAACGCGGCCCTTCAGGCGTTCATCGCCGGGCTCAAAGAAAGTGGCGGCACCGCGCATCTCATGGGTGTCGTTTCCGATGGCGGCGTACACGGTCATCTCGACCACATGGTCGCCGCCGCCAAGGCCATCACCGACGCAGGCGTGCCGGTGGCAATCCACGCCATCACCGACGGGCGCGATGTCGCCCCGAAATCTGCGGACGGTTTTATCGACGAACTGCAGGGCAAACTGCCCGCCAACGCGCACGTCGTCACGGTGATCGGGCGATATTTCGCGATGGATCGCGACAATCGCTGGGACCGCGTGTCCCGCGCTTACGAGGCGATGATTCACGGCAACGGTGAGGCCGCCACTACTGCAGCCGAGGCTGTCTCCGCAGCTTACGGTCGCGGTGAAACCGATGAATTCATCGCCCCGACGATCATCGCCGATTATGCGGGTGTCTCGACGGGTGACGGATTCTTCTGCCTCAACTTCCGCGCCGACCGCGCCCGCGAAATCCTTGCCGCGATCGGTCAGCCGGATTTCGACGCGTTCGAGACCGGCGCCCGCCCCGAACTGGCGGGTCTGCTTGGGATGGTCGAATATTCCGACAAGCATAACCAGTACATGACCGTTGCCTATCCCAAGGCCAAGATCGTCAATACGCTCGGCGAATGGGTTGCCAGCAAGGGCCTGCGCCAGTTCCGCCTCGCCGAGACCGAGAAATACCCGCACGTTACGTTTTTCCTGAACGGCGGCGAGGAAACCGCCGAGACCGGCGAAGACCGCTTCATGCCGAAATCGCCGAATGTTGCCACCTACGACTTGCAGCCTGAGATGTCTGCGCATGAGGTCACCGACAAATTCGTCGAGGCCATTGAGGAAGGGTATGACCTGATCGTCACCAACTATGCCAACCCGGACATGGTCGGCCATACTGGCGATCTTCGGGCCGCCATCCGCGCCTGCGAAGCCGTCGATCAGGGACTGGGCCGCGTGCTCGAGGCGCTGAAGAAAGCAGGCGGCGCGATGATCGTCACCGCCGACCATGGCAATTGCGAGGTCATGGTCGATCCGGACACCGGCGGCCCCCATACCGCACATACGCTCAATCCGGTGCCGGTCGCACTGGTTGGCGGACCTGACGGCGCGACGCTCTCCAAGGGGCGGCTCGCCGATCTCGCGCCCACGTTGCTTGAACTGATGGGGCTGGAAAAGCCGTCGGAAATGACCGGGAAAAGCCTGCTGGGATGAAACGCGTTGTCGCTCTGGTAACGGCGCTGCTGCTGGCCGGATTCGCGCAGGCGCAGGGCGACCCTGCCGCCGATGCCCGCGAAGCCGCGCAGCAGTTGGAACAGGCATCCATCGCCCTGCAAGAGGCGGTCGAGGCCCGCGACCGGGTGCGCGCGCTCACCGAAACCGTCCGCGCCTTCGAGGCCGGGCTTGGCGCGATGCGCGAAGGCTTGCGGCAGGTGGCCACCCGCGAAGCGACCCTGACGCGGCGGCTCGAGGCACGCGACGGCGAAATCGCCCAGCTTCTCGGTGTCATCCAGACCATCGAAATTTCGCCGCCGCCGGTGCTGATGCTGCATCCCTCAGGTCCCGTCGGCAGTGCGCGTTCCGGCATGATGCTGGCCGATGTCACCCCGGGCCTTGCCCGTAAGGCGCAGGAATTGCGCAGCGATCTTGAAGAGGTCCAGACCCTGCGTCTCTTGCAACAAAGCGCGCTCGACAAGATGGAGCAGGGGCTTGCCGGCATCCAGAAGGCGCGCGCTGAACTCAGCCAGGCCATCGCCGACCGGACCGACCTGCCAATCCGCTTCACCGAAGATCCGGTGCGAACGGCGATCCTGATTTCCTCGACCGAGACCTTGGGCGGCTTTGCCAGCGGTCTCAGCCTGATCGGCGTTGAAGAGATCGAGGATACCGATATCGACATTAGCGAGCAGAAAGGGGAAATCGACCTGCCTGTGCAGGGCGTGATCCTCCATCGCGCGGGAGACGCGGACGCGGCCGGAATCCGCCGCGACGGCATAATCGTCGCCACTCGGCCCCGCGCGCTTGTCGTTTCGCCTGTTTCCGCGACAATTCGCTACCGTGGACCGCTGCTCGATCTGGGTAATGTGGTCATTCTGGAGCCGCAGGCAGAGACGTTGTTTGTGTTATCCGGACTGGATGAGGTATATGGCGACACCGGGCAAGTCATCCCGGCAGGAACGCCAGTAGGGATCATGGGCGGAACGACACCAAATCTGGGCACAATCCTTTCACTAAGCAGTGAAGGCTCTGGCACTGATCGTTCAGAAACGCTCTACATTGAAGTAAGAGAGGGCGGAAGCCCGGTGGACCCCGAAGATTGGTTCCGAACGGACAAGGATGGATAACAACGCATGAAGAAATTCGTGATGGCCGCTCTTGGCGGCACATTGGCAGGTATCATCGCCACAACGCAGGTCGCCGGTCCGCTGGTTGCTCAGGAAAATTCCCGGAATGCAAATGTTTACGAGCAGCTTGACCTGTTCGGCGACATTTTCGAACGGATCCGTGCGCAATACGTGGAAAAGGTCGATGAATCCGAACTGATCGAAGCGGCGATCAACGGGATGCTGACCTCACTTGACCCGCATTCCAGCTATCTCTCGCCCGAGGACGCCACCGCGATGCGCGTCCAGACCCGTGGCGAATTCGGCGGTCTCGGCATCGAGGTCACGCAGGAAGAAGGTTTCGTCAAGGTCGTCTCGCCGATCGATGGCACGCCTGCTGACGATGCGGGCATCGAATCGGGCGACTTCATCACCCATGTGGATGGTGAATCCGTTCTTGGCCTGACGCTCGACAAGGCGGTCGAGATGATGCGCGGCCCGGTTGGGTCCGAAATCATCATCACCGTGGTTCGCGAAGGCGAAGACGAACCCTTTGATGTCTCGATCATCCGCGACACGATCAAGCTGACCGCCGTGCGCACTCGTACCGAGGGCCAGACCGTCGTGCTGCGTGTCACCACCTTCAACGATCAGACCACGCCCAATCTCGAAGCGGGCATGAAGGAACAGATCGAACTGGCCGGTGGCATGGAGAATGTGAACGGTTTCGTGCTCGATCTGCGCAACAACCCGGGCGGCCTGCTCAATCAGGCGATCAACGTGTCGGATTCCTTCCTTGAATCCGGGGAAATCGTCAGCACCCGTGGCCGCAATCCCGAAGACGGCGAGCGCTTCAACGCGACTCCCGGCGACTTGGCCGAAGGCAAACCGATTGTTGTTCTGATTAACGGCGGTTCGGCATCGGCGTCGGAAATCGTCGCGGGTGCACTGCAGGATCACCGCCGGGCCATCGTTGTCGGCACGAAATCCTTCGGCAAGGGATCGGTTCAGACGGTCATGCCCCTGCGCGGCGACGGTGCGATGCGCCTGACCACGGCCCGCTATTACACGCCGTCGGGTCGCTCGATTCAGGCGCTGGGCGTCTCCCCCGACATCGTCGTGGAACAGCCGCGCCGGGCACCTGAAACCGAGGAAGAGGACGAGCCCAAAAGCGCAGTGAACCGCTCGCGCTCCGAAGCCGACCTTCGTGGCCGTCTGAACAACGACAGCCTGTCCGAGGATGAGATCCGCCAGATCGAGGAAGACCGCGCCAAGGCCGAAGCATCGGCAAAGCTACGCGAAGAGGATTACCAGCTCGCTTATGCGATCGATATTCTCAAGGGTCTTTCGGCCATCGAACACAAGGAATGATCTTGTGTAAAAGTTCAGGAATCGGGCGGCTTCGGCCGCCCTTTTCGTTTTGGACACCTTCATCACCGGCCAGCGGTTGTGATGTGTTGGCCGTCTTGTTTGTGTCGGGGGAGAGACCCCGCGCGCCAACAAGGAATGCCAGATGTCTCCTCCTTCGCTTTTCGATCCCCTCGAACTGCCCTGCGGAACCGTGTTCAGGAACCGGATCGTTAAATCGGCCATGTCGGATTCCCTTGGCGACGGGCAGGGCAATCCGACGGCGGAACAGAAGCGTCTCTACCGGCGCTGGGCCGAGGGCGGCGCGGCCGCGACGATCATCGGCGAAGTGCAAGGGCGACCGGATACCGCCGAAAAGCCGGGTAACCTCGTTCTGAGTACCGACAGCCCGAAACAGCTGTTTGGTGACCTCGCGATGTACGGGGGGTGTACAGGTTGTGTACCGTTTGTGCAGCTCGGTCACGCCGGTGCAATGGCCTATCCGCCCATTACCCGGCCGGTGGGACCAAGCGCGCTGGATCTGCCGGGCGTGCAGTGTGAGGCAATGACAGTCGATGAAATCCTCGCCCTGCCGGAGGCCTTTGCCACGACCGCGCGACTGGCCCGCGATATGGGCTTTGGCGGGGTGCAGATCCATGCGGCGCATGGCTTTCTGCTCAGCCAGTTTCTCTCGCCGCTGTTCAACAAGCGCACCGATAATTGGGGAGGTGTGCTCGAAAATCGCATGCGGCTACTGGTGGATACGATCACGGTAACGCGGCAAGCGGTGGGGCCGGATTTCCCGATTGCGGTCAAGCTGAACGCGACCGACCAGTTGCAGGGCGGCCTGACCGAGGCAGAGTCTATCCGGATTGTCTCAACGCTCGACACAACCAGCGTTGACATGATCGACATCAGCGGTGGCACCTATTTTCCGGGCGCGGCTTCCGCATCGGACACCAAGCCGGGGCAGCCCTATTTCATCGAGTTTTCGCGCCGCGCCAAGCAGGTCACGACTATTCCCGTCATGCTGACTGGTGGCATCAAGACCCGCGCTCAGGCGATGGATGTTCTAGAAAGCGGGGCCGCAGACGTGGTGGGACTGGCCCGCGCCCTCGTGCTTGATCCCGATCTGCCGCTGCACTGGCAAGAGGCAGGCAATGACCCGGTTTTCCCACGTTTCGCGGACTCTCCCGAAGGTGGTGTGACCGCATGGTTTACCGAACAGATCGCCGCGTTGGGCCGGTGTGGAGAGCTGGACCCGGACCTTGGTGTTCACGAAGCGCTTGCCAGCTATACGAACCGGGACGAGGCGCGTATCCCGCTATGGAACGCTGCCTTTACGCAGTAAAAGCGCTCAAATAACCGACATCCGTCGGTCATCCGATGACGGGTGGCCTTACGAGGTTTCGCGGCAATGGTGGCGAAAGGCCCGCTTGAGCATATCCAGTTCGGCCCGCAGCAGTTCAACCTCTCCACGCAGATCCGCTGCCCCGATATCGCCCGCGATGAACGCGAAATCGCCAAGCTTGGTGCCTTCGGCCTTGTCGGTGATGACAAAGCAGTGAACACCATCGGCCACCGCCTCCATCGGAACGGGGATTTGCACGGCCCAGGTGTCTTTGGTTCCCGACTTGCTGACCTGAACGCCGGTCAGGGGCCGGTCGCGGTACGTAACCTGCAACTGCGGCGTCACATCATGCGGGGCGGCCAGTTCGCCCTCCCAAATCCCATCCCGCATTCGGATCTTGGTCAGGGGCTGTTCACTCATTCCATTCTCCTAGATGGCTGCACGGAGATACCTGGCAAAGGTCAGGTCTTTCAGCACAATCTGGTTCATCGCCGGTTCGTCAAGGATCAGGTCAAGCCAGATTTTCTCGATCCGGTTCTCGTTGATCTTGCCATAGGCAAGGTCGAACTCGACCATGACCGACTTGTCCTGTTTTGGCAGTTCCCGCACCAGTTGCTCGGTATTCGGACCGTGGCGAATGTTGAGCCTTGCGAAGATGTCGATGGGGTTCTCGGTCTCGATGATCGCATCCATCCGGACGAGGTGCGATTTCGTAAGGCCCTTGGCGAGTGCCGGCGGCATGTCGATCACCAGCGACAGGAACGTGCCGTCAAAGTGAAACACGTCCATCCGCAGCCCGTAAGGCGCAAGGTCGCCTTCACGGGTATTGCGCACCTGCCGCAGGCTCAACTCCGAGAGGGGGCAGTCGTGGAACAGCGTGACCTCATCGCCGAGCGCGGTCTTGCTTGGCATCGCGGCCACGCCCGACTTGTCCAGAGGACCGCGCCATAGGTCGGGCCGCCATGACCAGTCGGTGCCATGCGGTCGCGGGAAGGATGTGGACCCTATATGCGGCAGCGCAAGCCGCCCATCGGCCACGTGGATCAACCGGCTGATCTGCGCGCGAAGTTGGCGGGCATAGCCGCGTTGTTCGCGCAGGACGGGAAGGGGCGTCTCGGATGCGGCGCGCGCCGCACGTCGCCAGCGTCTCAGGACCCGTTTCTGGAACAGCCGGTCGAGTATCCCGCTCATCGTTCTCCTTGCCGCGGGCCCGCGGCATTCTTCCCTAGTGAAACCGTTTGACCATCTAACAAATGCGGAAAGATCAGGGGAACCGGCAATTTCGCCCGCTGCCCCATATCGCCAGGAATTTGCGTCTAATTTGACTCAGTTTCGTTCGGGCTGGCCGTGCGCGAATTGGCCACGGTGCGCGGCAGGCTGGATTTACGGGTGCGATCGACAAGGTCTGTGACGATCCCGGCCCCCGGTTTCCCAAGCGCTTCGCTGCCATCGGGCGCGTAAAGGCCGATACTGACCAGGTGATCGTTCAGCACAAACGCACCGCGCCAGTGGACCGGGCTGACGCCATCGAGCGGAGGGTACTTGTCGCTTAGTCGAACAAGGGCCAGCCCGTCGCGCTTGTGGTTATCCAGCACCCGCGAGGTATCTGCCGCGCGCGCAAGGTCCTGCCGGGTCGGGGCGGGGGCGCCCTTGCCATGAGCGGCGGTCGTCACGGTGATGATCGCAAGATCGTAGCCGTTGAAATAGCCCCGGACGCCGACGGTATCGCAGCGGGCCAACATCGCGAAACCGGTGCGCCCAAGGCGGCGAACGGTGCGTCGGTCAATGCAATAGCCATCAGGTGCTGTGAGGATGACATTACCATCGGCAAGTTCGACCTTCGCCATTCGCGCATGACCGGAGGATTCCGCGGGCTCGTTCAATTCGGACGCGAAGGGCAGACCGGTCGCCTGATCGCAACCGGTCAAAAGAAGTGCGGCGAAGATCGCCGAACAGGCTTTATAGATCCATGTAGACATGTTTCTCCGCCTTGCCGCCCGGATGGGTGACAGCGCCTTTGTGGGTCGCACCGACCAGCTGGGCATATTTCCACAACGCGCCCGAGGCATAGATCGTTTCACGCGGGCCTTTCCAGTCTGCCTTGCGTTGTGCCAGTTCCTCGTCGCTCAGATCGACCGATATTTCACCTCTAACGGCGTCGATGGTGATCATGTCGCCGTTGCGGACAAGCGCGATGGGCCCGCCATGGGCAGCCTCGGGGCCAACATGTCCGACGCAGAAGCCGCGGGTCGCGCCCGAGAACCGACCATCGGTGATCAGTGCGATCTTCTTTCCCATACCCTGTCCGGACAAAGCCGCCGTGGTGGCGAGCATTTCGCGCATGCCGGGGCCGCCTGCTGGGCCTTCGTTGCGGATAACGATGACTTCGCCCTCGGAATAGTCGCGCTTTTGCACGGCCTCGAAAGCCTCTTCCTCGCTTTCAAAGACATGCGCCGGGCCAGTGAAGACCTGATCTTCGGCCGCGATGCCCGCGACCTTTACAATTGCGCCTTCGGGAGCAAGGTTGCCCCTGAGCCCGACAACGCCGCCGGTCTTGGTGATCGGCGTCGCGACCGGGTGGATCACCTTGCCGTCGGCCTCGCGAGTCACACGGTCGAGTTCTTCGCCAATGCTGCGGCCGCTGGCGGTCATGCAGTCTTCGTGGATCAATCCGGCCTTGCGCAATTCCTTTAGCACGACCGGCACGCCACCGGCCTCGTAAAGATCCTTGGCAACGTAGTCGCCGCCCGGCTTGAGGTTTACGAAATAAGGCGTGTCCCGGAAGATATCGCAGACATCCATGAGGTCGAAATCAATGCCGGCCTCATGGGCGATGGCGGGCAGGTGCAATCCCCCATTGGTCGACCCGCCGGTACAGGCAACCACGCGAGCCGCATTTTCAAGCGATTGGCGCGTTACGACGTCCCGGGCGCGGATGTTTTTTTCCAGCAGGTTCATGACCGCCTGACCAGAAGCCTCGCCATACTGATCACGGGATTCATAAGGCGCAGGCATACCGGACGAATTGAACAGCGCCAGCCCGATCGCTTCGGATACGCAGGCCATCGTGTTGGCGGTGAACTGACCGCCGCAGGCCCCGGCCGAGGGGCAGGCGACCCGTTCAAGCACATCCAGCGCTGCGTCCGAAAGGGTGCCGTTCTGGTGGCGGCCCACCGCCTCAAACATGTCCTGCACCGTCAGATCACGGCTTGCGAAATCTTCAGGGACGTCGGCACCCACCGGCGCCTTGCCCGGCAGGATCGACCCGCCATAGATGAACACCGACGGCACGTTCAGACGTACCATCGCCATCATCATCCCGGGCAAAGATTTGTCGCACCCGGCCAGACCGACAAGCGCGTCATAGCAATGGCCCCGCATGGTCAGTTCGACCGTGTCGGCAATCGCCTCACGCGAGGCGAGAGAGGAGCGCATGCCCTCATGGCCCATCGCGATGCCATCGGTGACGGTGATCGTGGTGAATTCGCGTGGCGTTCCGGCGGCAGCCTTGACGCCCATCTTGACCGACTGGGCCTGGCGGTTCAGTGCGATGTTACAGGGCGCGGCCTCGTTCCAGCAGGTTGCAACGCCAACCAGCGGCTGGTGAATTTCGGTATCGCTAACGCCCATCGCGTACATGTAGGATCGGTGCGGCGCGCGCTCCGGGCCTTCGGTTACATGTCGGCTTGGCAGTTTCGACTTGTCAAAAGGTCGATTCAGCATGGCTCTGCTCCCCGGATTCGTTGCAATTCCGCAATAAAGCGCTGTTTCGCTCTCTACAAGTATCTAGCGATCTGTGCATCAATGCACCTTGTTTTCAAACCTGCAATGATTAGCCTTACGTGCCTGCTGCAGAAATTTTATTTCGGCATTTTCGGCACACCCTCGGCACGAACGGAAGGACGGGCATGGACCGTACCCTGTTTTCTTTCATCTGGAAGCATTCCAAGCGCCAGCAGATACTCCTGCTGTTTTTCACGCTGGTGTCCTTTCCTTTCCTCTATGCCTCGCTGGAACTGCCAAAGCGGATCATCAACGATGCGATCGGCGCACCCAGCGACACTGTCGAGGCCTTTGGCCTGACGTTGACGCAGGTGGAATACCTGCTTTTGCTCTGTTTTGCCTTCCTTGCCGCCGTTCTGCTGAGCGGCATGATGAAGATGCGCATCAACACCATGAAAGGTGTCTTGTCCGAACGGCTGCTGCGGCGCCTGCGGTATCAGCTGATTTCGCGCATGATGCGGTTTCCGGTGCCCTATTTCCGCACCACCAGCCAAGGCGAACTGGTGTCGATGATCACCTCCGAGGCGGAACCGATGGGCGGGCTGATGGGCGACGCGGTCGCGCAGCCTGCCTTTCAGTTCGGCCAGATGATGACGATCCTGATCTTCCTGTTTGCCCAGAGCATCTGGTTCGGCCTTGCTTCAGTAGCGCTGATCCCGCTTCAGGCGTGGCTGATTCCGCGCCTGCAACGCCAGATCAACCTGCTCAACAAGGACCGGATTCAGGAAATCCGCGCCTTCAGTTCCGAGATCGGCGAAACCGCCGCCGGGATCAGTGACCTGCGCGCGAACGGCGGTTGGCGTTATCGGCTTGCCCAGTTCACCGACCGGCTGGGGCGGTTGTTCGATATCCGCTTTCAGATCTACCAAAAGAAATTCTTCATGAAGTTCCTGAACAACATGATCGGGCATCTCACGCCGTTTTTCTTTTATTCTGTTGGCGGTTATCTGGCGATTCAGGGTGATATCACGGTCGGCGCGCTGGTGGCCGCGCTTGCAGCCTACAAGGATCTGAGCGCGCCGTGGAAAGAGCTTTTGACCTATTACAACCAGGTTCAGGATATGTCGCTGCGCTGGCAGGTTGTCACAGAACGTTTTGCTCCAAGGAACATGATCGCCCCCGAGCTTTTCGACGGTGAGCCGGACATGATTCCGCATCTGAACGGCGATATAGAATTCCACAAGGTCTCGGTTCAGGACGAGGACGGCAATGCCGTGCTCGAAGACGTGAGCCTCACAATCCCTGCCGGCGGTCGCGTCGCAATCCAGAGCAAGGGCGAAAACGAAAGGGCTGCCATAGCCCGGTTGCTGACGCGCGAGATCACACCGACCCGTGGCTGGATTACCGTATCCGGTTATCCTCTTGAGACGCTGCACCAGTCGATCATCGCGACGCGGATCGGTTATGCCCATTCGCGACCTTACATTTTCGAGGGCACGCTGGCCGATAACCTGTTGATGCCGCTTCGGATCAAACCGCAGTCGGTCATATGGGATCCGCAGGGCAAGGACCGCAAGCTGATCGAAGCACAGCGGTCCGGGAACAGCACGGATCCGCTTGATGTGAAATGGATCGATCCCGATCTGGCCGGGCTTTCGAACGCAACGGACATCCGGGACTGGTGGTTCCAGCTGCTCGAGGCGATGGGGATTGATGAGCAGATGTTCCGCCGCACTCTGCGCACCACCTTCGATCCCGAGATTCACAAAAATCTCGCGGCGGATATCGTGGCCCTGCGCCCCGAAATCGCCGAAAGGCTGCGGGCCAGAGGGCTAAGCGACGTTGTCTACCGGTTCGACCCGGACACGTTCAACCCGGCGATGCCGCTGGGCGGCAACCTGTTCTTTGCCACGCCGACACAGGACATTCCGCCCGAGAAACTGGCGCGAAACCCACGTTTCGTTGAAATGCTGCGAGAACAGAAGCTCGACGGCGAAGCTCTGAATATCGCGCAGGCGGTTATCGAGACTCTGCGCCAGACCTTCGGACTCGACGGCACCGATCACCCGCTATTCCGTCGTCTTGGCATCAGCGATGAAACCTACGCGCGCCTGAATGACATTGCGATAAAGCGTGCCGCACGGGGCAATGGTGCCCTGTCGGCCGAGGAAAGGGCGCTGATGCTGACTGTTCCCTTCCTGCTCACGGCCGAGCAGATCGGCCCGAGCTTTCCCGACCAGTACAAGCAGGAAATCCTCGAAATCCGTCGCGCCAAGGTCGACGAGCTGCGCAATTATGTCAGCGACCTCTTTGAACCGATGCGGGCCGACACCTATATGCCAAGGCTGACGGTCATCGAAAACGCGATCTTTGGCAGGGTCTCGATCATGGCTGGGGCCAAGGCCGATGCCGTCGAAGAGGTAGTGGCCGAAGTGATGAGTGAGCATGACATGCGCAAACGCGCCGCGGCGATCATCTACGACATGCACATCGGGCTGGGCGGTGCGAACCTGCCAACCCTGCTTCAGGAACGATCGGCCTTTACCCGCGCTGCCATCAAACGTCCGGATATCCTGTTGATGGATCACGCGCTGGCGAGCCACGATTCAGAAAGCCGGGCGCAGACAAGAGCCAAGCTGCGCGACCTTCTGCCTAATACCACCATCCTGTTTCTCGAAGACCGGTTCGAGAACCCGGGCGAGTACGACTTTTTCGTCGAGATCGTGGATGGCAGGGTCGCCGGTACCGATTGCTCGGGCCAGAAAAAGATGTCGGAAAAGGCAACGGCCGATCTTCAGCGCAAGATCAGGGCGCTCGCCAAAACCGAACTCTTTGCAAAACTCAGCCCGCGCAACCTGCGGCTGCTGGCCTTTTCCGCCAAGTGGTACGAGGCCGACACCGAGCAGGTTGTCTTTTCTACCGGCGAGAAACCCGACGCCGCCTATCTCTGCCTGTCCGGTCAGGCCGAATTGCGCTGGCCCCATGGGGATGCGGATACACCGCCGCTTACCGTGATCAATCCCGGGCGTCTTATCGGCGACCTGTCGGTGATAACCGGACAGGTGCGCCAGACGGATCTCGTCGCGACGGAGCCAAGCATGTTTCTGCGGATCGGGGCCGAGGAATTCCGCACGGTCATCGAAACGGATCCGTCGGTGGCGGTACAATTGCTTGAAACCATGGGTGGGCACCTGAGTTCTGCCGCCAGTCGCCTGCGCGCGCAGAACCTCGACAACGACCAGATGTCATCGATGACCAGCTTCAGCACAAAGAGCTACGGCGGACATGCGGATGCCTGAAGGCGCCTATCGCCCCCACGAGAACCTCGTCGCAACGGCCCGCGAAAAACCGCAGGTCTGGCGGCTTGTGCTAGGGTTGATTGTCGCTGGGTTTGTCACGTTTTTCGCAGGGTTTGCGATGCGGACCGTTCTTGGCGTGGTCTCGCCGGACTTCCAGCGCGAGTTGCTTAACCCTGCGAACGGTGAAGGCAACACGCCGCTGACCCTGCTTTTGCTGCTGTTCAGTTTTGGCTTCGTGATCCTTGGCATTTTCGTCGCGGCCCGGCTGGTGCAGCACAGATCGCCCCTGTCGATGATCGGGCCGCTGCAGCTGGCGATCCGGCAATTCCTGCGGGTCGGGGGGCTGGTCGTCATGATCGGAATTCTGGTGATGATCCTGCCGCCCTATGACATGGGCGAACCGCTGGAGCCCAACCTGCCGGTCGGTATCTGGCTGGCGCTGTTGCCGATCTCGTTGCTGGCGGTGCTGACACAGGTCGCAAGCGAGGAAATTCTGTTTCGCGGCTATATCCAGCAGTCGCTGGCCGCGCGGTTCCGCTCACCTCTCGTCTGGATGGTGGTGCCCGCGATCCTCTTTGGCATCGGCCATTATGTCCCGGCGCAGGCGGGGGCGAATGCAGCCCTTATCGCCATCTGGGCCTTTGGTTTCGGTGTCATGGCGGCAGACATAACGGCGCGGGCCGGAACGCTGGGACCGGCGATTGCGCTGCATATGATCAACAACGTCACCGCCATCCTGATCGTGTCTGTGCCGGATTCGCTCAGCGGTCTGGCCCTTGCCACGACACCGTTCAGCCTGTCCGAAAAGGAAAACCTGCGCAGCTGGATGCTCGTCGACTTTGGCTTTATCGTCGTCAGCTGGCTTGCCGCGCGGCTTGCCATTCGCCGCTGATTGCAATTCGCCGGGGCGGGGCTTATCTGGGGGCCACGACCTCGCCAGCAAAAGGCCGACTGCATGAACTGGATTACCAACTACGTCCGCCCGCGGATAAATTCGATCTTTTCGCGCCGGGAAACGCCCGAAAATCTTTGGCAGAAATGCGACGAATGCGGCACCATGCTGTTCCACCGCGAGCTGACGGAAAATCTCAACGTCTGCACCAATTGCGGTCACCATATGAACATCACCCCGCGCGACCGGTTCAAGGCGCTGTTCGATGGCGGTGTGTTCAACGAGGTGAAGGTGCCCGAACCGCTGGCCGATCCGTTGCAATTCCGCGACCAGAAACGCTATCCCGACCGGATGCGCACCGCGCAGAAAACCACTGGCGAAAAAGAGGCGATGTTGGTCGCTTCGGGTGAAATCGGACGTACCCCGATCATCGCCGCCGCGCAGGACTTTTCCTTTATGGGCGGGTCGATGGGCATGTATGTCGGCAACGCGATCCTTGCGGCGGCGGAAGAGGCGGTCAAACTCAAGCGCCCGCTGATCCTGTTCTCGGCGGCTGGCGGCGCGCGCATGCAAGAAGGAATCCTGAGCCTGATGCAGATGCCGCGTACCACGGTCGCGATCCAGATGCTGAAAGAGGCGGGTCTTCCCTATATCGTCGTACTGACGCACCCGACCACAGGCGGTGTGACGGCCTCTTATGCGATGCTCGGCGACGTGCATATTGCCGAACCCAACGCGCTGATCTGTTTTGCAGGCCCGCGCGTGATCGAACAGACCATCCGTGAAAAGCTGCCCGACGGGTTCCAGCGCGCGGAATACCTGCTGGATCACGGCATGCTCGACCGTGTGACCCCGCGCACCGAGATGCGCGAAGAACTGATTACCATCACCCGGATGCTGCTTGGGATGCCGCCCGCCGTTCGCGGTGATCTTCCGGCCCCGGACAAAACGGAAAAAGCCGACCCGGTCGCCGCCGCAACCGCACCCGTTGCCGAACCCGATACATCCGCGGCCAAGCCTGCACCGGCGCCGACGCCGCAAAAACCGCTCAAATGACCACGGCAGGTTCCGACGTCATCCTGCAACGGATGATGGCGCTGCACCCCAAGATCATCGATCTGACGCTGGACCGGGTCTGGCGTCTGCTCGACGCGCTGGGCAATCCGGAACGGTCGCTGCCGCCGGTCATCCATGTCGCGGGGACCAACGGAAAGGGATCGACTCTTGCGATGATCCGTGCCGGGATCGAGGGCGCGGGCCAAAGCGCCCATGTCTACACCTCGCCGCATCTTGCCCGGTTTCACGAACGCATACGCCTGGCCGGAGATTTGATTTCCGAAGAGGAACTGACAAAGGTTCTCGATGAATGCTACCGGGCCAATGGCGATGGCGCGATCACCTATTTCGAGATTACGACCTGCGCCGCGCTGCTGGCCTTTGCCCGCACGCCGGCGGATTATACCCTGCTCGAAGTCGGGCTTGGCGGGCGTCTAGACGCGACCAATGTCATCGAAAAGCCTGCGCTTTGCGTGATCACGCCCGTTTCCGTCGACCACCAGCAGTTCCTTGGCGAAACGTTAGAAGAGATCGCTTTTGAAAAGGCGGGTATCCTAAAGCGTGGCGTAACCTGCGTCGTCGGTCCGCAAGAGGATGCGGCGCTTGAGGTGATCGAACGGCAGGCGGCTCGCGTCGGCGCGCCGCTGCTGGTTCACGGTCAGCATTGGCACGTGCAGGAAGAACGCGGGCGGCTTGTTTACACCGATGACACCGGTCTGCGTGACCTGTCCCTTCCAAATCTGCCGGGGGCGCATCAGATCGACAACGCCGGGGCCGCCTTGGCTGCACTGCGATATCTTGAACTTGGCGATGCGGCCTATGAGGCTGCGGTTACCCGGGCAGAATGGCCCGCCAGGATGCAACGGCTGAGCAAGGGGCCGCTTGCGGATCAGGCGCCCGCGGCCGAGCTCTGGCTTGATGGGGGCCACAACCCCGCCGCCGGTATCGCGCTGGCACGGGTGCTGGCGAGTCTGCCGAAACGTCCGACGCACCTGATTTGCGGGATGCTCAACACCAAGGACATCACCGGCTACCTTCGCCCGCTGGCGGCAGAGGTCGAAAGCCTGACCGCGATTTCCATCCCCGGCGAGGCGAATACCCTGCCTGCCGAACAGACCGCGCAGGCCGCGACCGATGCCGGTATCTCGGCAAGTTGCGCGGAGTCGGTCGAGGCCGCGCTTGCTTCGATCCTTGACCGGGAACCCCATGCCCGGGTGCTGATCTGTGGCTCGCTTTATCTGGCCGGTGCGGTTTTGCGCGAGGGGAACGCGTCCTGACAGCTCAGAACTTGAAGCGGGCTCCCGCGAAAAGGGCGGTCACGTCCTCGAAACCGGTCGTGCCCGCGTCTTCCATTGCGTAACGCCGCAAAAGCAAGAATGTTTCAATGCCGTAGCGGTCGATGTCCTGAACCACGGCAACTCCGACTGACTGCGACTCGGAACTGGTGACCAGTAAATCCCGCCCGGCATAATAATCGACGGAAAGGCGTGTTTCGCCCAATGCGAACCAGTCTTGCCGGTACCCAAGCTTAATGTAGTCGTAAGACCCGGCCGAGCCCCGCTGCTGCGCGCCGGTGGCCAGCGTCACGCTGATACCCGAAGGTTTATGCCAGGCCGATGCCGAGGCGAGTAGCGCTTCGGATACTGCGCCGGTCGGTGTCTCGATCCGCCCATAGCCCACCGCGACCCCGGTTTCGATATCGCCAAAGGCACCGCTGTAGCGGACTGAAAAGTCGCTGTAGGTGTTGTCGTCGTTTGGATTTACGACCTCTTTGCCAAGCGCCGCACCGATGCTGAAGCCCCGATATTCGGGAGTGTCATAGCGTATCCGCAGCCGCCGCCCGCCATCAAAGTTCCGGAATACGCCGGAAACGATAATCGGGGTCAAAGGGCCGGACTGGTCGCGAAAGCTGAAACCGCCACCCGCACCGCTGACAAAGGAATAGGCCGCAAGGCTGGTGCCGGAAAAGTCGACCTCGGCAACGCCATCGGTGGCCATACTGCCCTGTCCGATCGCGTAGTTCCCTAGCGAACCTTGGTATTTCAGCTCGAGAAACCGCAGGGTCCGCCGTCCGAAAATGGAATCCGTCGGAACGCTGGTTTGGCCGATCTGCGATGAACCTCGCGTGCCTAATGCGGTTTCAAAGGTAAAGCTGGCGATACCGGTCCCGATGTCGCGCTCGCCGATAATGCCGATACGGGTGCCGGAATTTCCATTGTCCACAAGGGCCTGATCGGTTTCGAATCCGTCATCGACCGACATGAACCCGCCAGAAATCTGTCCGTAGATTGTCCAGTTCACACCGAACGGTCCGTCGAACTCATTCCACCCTTGGAACGACTGGGCGAAGGCCGGACCAGCCATTGCGAGACCCGCAAAAGCCAGAACCTTCCAGATACCGGATCGGTCGAACATACCGCCGCCCCCTCACGCGGGTGCCCCGCCGGACGGGGTGACAACTTTGAGTGGTGCGCCGAATATACATACCACCGCGATAAGGGTGAATACGCCGGATCAGCGTGCCCAGTCTTCGGCCTGCATTTCGCGCAGTCGCGAGGCGGTTCGCTCGAATTCGAACTTTCCTTCGCCTTCGAGGTAAAGCCATTCGGGCTGTGCCGCTGCCGATGCCACCAACCGCACCCGTGCTTCGTAAAGAGCGTCGATCAGGGTTACAAAGCGCTTGGCTTCGTTGAAATTGGATCGCGACAGGGTGGGGATGTTTTCCAGCACCAGCACCCGGACCGCCTCGGCGATGGCAAGGTAATCCGCCGGTCCAAGCTGTTTGCCGCAAAGGTCGTAAAAGCTGGCCCGCGCCACGCCGTTGCGAAAGGCGGGCAGGGTGACTTCACGTTTCTGCACGATAAGGGTCAGTGGCTCCGCCGGTCCGCCTGTCAGATCCTCCCATACAGCCTGAATCGCAGCGCGGCTTTCGGCGTTGATGGGCGAGAAATAGACCTGCGAGCCCTGTAGCCTGTCCTGCCGGTAGTCGCGCGGGCTGGTCAGTTCCTTGACGACCATCTTGTCCTTGATGATCTCGATAAAGGGCAGGAAGAGCTGCCGGTTCAGCCCGTTCTTGTAGAGATCGTCCGGCACCCGGTTCGATGTCGTGACGACAACGACGCCCCTGTCGAAAAGCGCTTCGAACAGCCGCCCCACGATCATCGCGTCGGTGATGTCGGTGATCTGCATTTCGTCAAAGGCCAGCACGCGGGTCGATTCCACCACCTTGGCGACCACGGGTTTCAGCGCGTCCTCGGTATTGGCCTTGCGGGCATCGTGCATCCCGGCGTGGATTTCCTGCATGAAGGCATGGAAATGCACCCGCCGCGCGGGGATGTCGTCGAGGCTTTCAACGAAAAGATCCATCAGCATGGACTTGCCGCGCCCAACGCCGCCCCAGAGGTACAACCCCTTCGGCGGTTCCGTCGCCTTGCGGAAAAGACCACGCTTGGCGGGCTGATCCAGAGCCTCCCGGATACGTTCGAATTCCTCCAGAACGCCCTCTTGTCCGGGGTCTGCCTGCAACTCGCCAGCTTTTACGCGGGCATCGTAGATGTCTTTGATGCTGCTCATGCCCCGCGTTTATAGGGCGCGCATGCGGTTGGAAAGAGTCAAGCGTGCCTGCGGCTTACCGATTGATCCGTCACGGTGATGAACAATGCAACAATTTCTGAATTGATGTTCCGCGCGTCATGGCTAAAAACGGTGCTTGTCCGGCAGAAAGAACCCGCCATGCCCCGATCCGCCCCTCTTCTTACGCCCGTCCTCATCACCGGCTGTCTGATCATCCTGCTCAGCTTTGCGGTCAGATCGTCTTTCGGCGTGTTCCAGATTCCGATTGCCGAGGAGTTCGGCTGGCTGCGGACCGAATTTTCGCTGGCCATCGCGATCCAGAACCTAGCCTGGGGCATCGGACAGCCGATTTTTGGCGCCATCGCGGAAAAGATCGGGGACCGCAAGGCGATCCTGATCGGCGCGCTGATCTATGCGGCCGGTATGGTTCTGTCGGCGGGATCGACCTCGCCGATCGAGCATCAGCTTTATGCATGGCTGGTCGGGTTTGGCGTAGCTGGCACCGGTTTTGGCGTGATCCTTGCAGTTGTTGGTCGCGCCGCTTCTGATGAGAATCGATCCATGTCGCTGGCCATCGTCTCGGCGGCGGGCAGCGGTGGCCAGATCGTCGGCGCGCCCTTAGCGGAGTGGATGCTAGGGTTCCTGACCTGGCAAAGCACCTTCCTCGTCTTTGCCGCGGTCATGGTCGCATCGATCCTGCTTTTGCCCTTCATGCGGGCACCGGTCAGCGCCGGCAAGGCCGAGCTGGAAGAGAGCATGGGCACAGTGGTGTTGCGCGCCTTCCGCGATCCGTCTTTCGCGATGATTTTCATGGGTTTCTTTTCCTGCGGCTACCAACTTGGCTTTGTCACCGCCCATTTCCCGGCCTTCGTGACCGAGCTGTGCGGACCGATCCTGCCGGGCGGGGTGCTCCATTCGGTCGGGGTCACCACGACCTCGGCGCTGGGCGCGGTGTCTCTGTCGCTGATCGGGGCGGCAAATGTGGCCGGTACGCTGCTCGCCGGTTGGCTGGGGCAGCGGTATTCCAAGAAATACCTGCTGGCGGCGATCTACACAGGGCGCACCATCGCGGCGGGGCTGTTCATCATGATGCCGATTACTCCAGCAAGCGTCATCGTGTTTTCGATTGTTATGGGCTCGCTCTGGCTTGCCACCGTGCCGCTGACCTCGGGGCTGGTCGCGCATATCTACGGACTGCGCTACATGGGCACGCTCTACGGGTTCGTCTTTCTAAGCCACCAGCTTGGCAGTTTTCTCGGTGTCTGGCTTGGCGGGCGGCTTTACGACGTCTACGGCGATTACACGCTGGTCTGGTGGATCGGTGTCGGCATCGGGGCGTTCAGCGCGATCATCCACCTCCCGGTGCGGGAAAAGCCGCTGGCCCGGCCGCTGGCGGCCTGATCAGGCCTGCGACGCGTTCCAGCGGTCAAGGATGTGGCGGCTGGTCATCAGGTCCAGATGCGCACCGCCGCCGTTTTTGAACAGGGTGATGTCTTTGTCAGTGCCCCGCTCGAACCTGTCGATGCTGTAGAAATCGGCCAGCACTTGCTCGCGGGTCAGCGCGCCTTCTGCCAGAGGAATCTTGAACTCGCCAATATGATCCAGCGTGGTGTCAAAACTGTCGGCATAGATCCGGGCGCGTTGCAGCGCCGCGTCGTCGGTCTCGCGCATATCCGGGCGGTAGGCGCCTATCAGGTTGAGATGCTGGCCGGGACGCAGCCATTCGCCCCGGATCACCGGGCTGGTGGCCATCGTGGCGGTAACAATGATATCGGCGGCGTCAACGGCAGACGGCAGGTCCTCGGCCACGTCGACCCCGTCCAGACTGCGAGCCAGCTCCTCGGCCTTGCTTGTTGTCCGGTTCCAGATCACCTGCTTGGCGTCAGGGAACCCTGCGCCAAAAGCCTCGCAGAGCGACCGCCCGACAGTGCCAGCGCCAACGATCAGGATGTTTTTGCTGTCGGAGCGGGCAAGTTTCATCGCGCCAAGCAGGCTGTCGCCGGCGGTTTTCCACTTGGTCACAAGGTGAAAATCGACAATCGCGTCAAGCGTGCCATCGCCATCGGCATAGAGGCTGACGCCGCCATTGACGACTGGTTTGCCCTGATCGGGATTGTCCGGGAACACGGTTGCCGATTTGACAGCAATCCCCAATCCGTCGATCCAGGCGGCGCGGGATAGCAGCGTGTCCTTGCCACGGTATAGGAAAGTATCGCCGATCTCGGCCTTGGGTAGCTTGTGACCCTCCTCGAGCGCCCGCGTGAAAGAAACCCAGTCAAGCAGTGCCTCGCCCTGATCGAAGGTGATGAATGGCGTGCTCATGCGGCTTCCTCCCGGCTCAGCAGACCGGTTTCAACGAGCTTGTCCGCCCAGCCTTTGGGACCGGTGAAAAGGTGAGTCTGCCAGCCGCGCGAATTGGCGACACGGATATTGTCTTCGCGGTCGTCTGTGAACAGCAGCGCTTCGGGGGTGACGCCGCAATCCTGTTCCACCATCTCGTAGATTTGCGGTTCGGGTTTTACCGTCTTCATGTGGCCGGAAATATACGGGCGGTCGAATTCCAGCAGGAACGGATAATGCGACGCTGCAAGGTCAAAGCTCTGGATGCCGAAATTCGTGAGCGAGAATACAGGAATGCCCTTGCCGCGCAGGGCTTGCATCAGGCGGACGGAATGATCGATGACCGGCGCGGCCATCTCGATCCAGCGGTCATGCCACATGCGGATTTCCGCGCGCCAGTCGGGGTTCGCCTCTGCCGTTGCATAAACGGTTTCGGTGAAATGGTGGCCGCGATCGACGTCGTTGTTCATTTCATGCAGATCGACAGAGCCGAACAGGGCGCGTCGCCGTTCCTCACCGATTTCGCTGTCGTAGAAGCGCTCGGGTTGCCATTCGATCAGAACGTTGCCGATGTCGAATATCACGGCTTCTGGTTTCATTCCTGCCCACTCCGTAAGGCGCCAAAAATCTTGAAGATTTTTGACAATTTTTTTCAAAAAATTGGCCGCGTCAGAAGCGGCCGGCTGCCCGGACTTCGCGTTCGAGCGCATCCAGAAAACGGGAGCGGTCGGCCTTTGTAAAGCCTTTCCCGCTGCCGCCCGCACCCAGTGGGTTCGCGGCCCGCATATCCGCCATCAGATCGCGCATCGCCAGTTGCTGACCGATATTTGCCTCGGTGAAGGCTTCACCATTATGGCGCAGCACCCGGGCGCCCGCTGCGACGCATTTGGCCGCCAGCGGAATATCTCCGGTCACAACCACGTCACCCTTGCCGCAGCGCTCGGCAATCCATTTGTCGGCCTCATCCGCGCCGCTGGCGACGATGACGTTTTCCACCAACGGGTTCTGCGAAGGGCGCAGCCCGCCGTTGGAAACCACGAACATTTTCAGCCGATGGCGCGTCGCTACACGTTCCGCCTCTGCCTTGACCGGGCAGGCATCCGCATCGATGTAGAGCGCGCTCATCGTGATCAGGCCCAGAGCGCGTTGGCGTGAAAGGTCACGTGGTCTTCCATAAAGGTGGACACGAAAAAGTAGCTGTGATCATACCCCGGCTGCAGGCGCAGGATGATCTGCTGGCGTCGCTTGGCTGCTGCAGCGGCAAGGGTTTCGGGACGTAGCAGGTCGATGAACTGGTCATTCGCGCCCTGATCGATGAGAACCGGGCCGTCAAAGCCTTTTTCCGCCATCAGCAGGGAGGCGTCATGCGCTTCCCATGCGGCCTCGTCGTCACCCAGGTAGGCCGAGAGCTGCTTGCGCCCCCAGTCGGCGCCCGTGGGGTTCGAGATCGGGGCAAAGGCGGAGACGGATTTGTAGCGATCCGGATAGGTCATCGCGAGGGTCAACGCCCCGTGCCCGCCCATGGAATGGCCGGTGATGGACTGACGCTCGGGGTCGATGGAAAAGTTCCGCTCGAGCAGGGTCGGCAGTTCTTCCGCGATATAGTCCCACATCCGGTAATGCGGCGCCCAGGGGTCACGCGTGGCGTTCACGTAGAAACCGGCGCCCTTGCCCAGATCGTAGGCTTCGTCATCTGCCACGTCATCGCCCCGTGGCGAGGTGTCGGGAAAGACCAGACCGATACCCTGTTCCGCCGCCCAAGCCTGAGCACCGGCCTTGGTCATGGCGTTTTCATGGGTGCAGGTCAGCCCGGAGAGGTACCAGAGCAGCGGCACGGGGCCGTCCCGCGCTTCTTCGGGGAGGAATAGGCCGAAGGTCATGTCGCAGGCGCAACTGGTCGAGCGATGGGTGTAGACGCCCTGAACGCCTCCGAAACAGGTATTTTCCGAAACTGTTTCCATTTGTCTTCTCCTGATTGGACGTCACCGCATCGCTAGCTGGCCTTGGCGCGGGGGTAAAGGGCGGGAGCCTCCGGCGGGGATATTTTAAAACCCAAAGAAGATCAGCCTTGTACCCACGAAATGACCAGCGGTACGCTGAGGATGCTGAGGGCGGTGGAGAAAAGGATTGCTGCGGATACCCTTTGCGGGGCGATTCCATAGTGCTGGGCGAGCATGAAGACATTGCCGGCGACCGGCAGGGCCGCAGCCGAGATGACCGTCGTTGCCGAGAACCTGTCGATGGGAAACAGCAGCAGGACGCCGATGCCGACGAAGAGCGGGTGCAGCACAAGCTTGCAGCAAGTGAGCCATGCGGCGATCCGGATACGCTCGGCTGATTTTCCGGCCAGCGAGGCGCCGATGGCGAAGAGCGCGCCGGGAGTAGCGGCGCCGCCGAGGATGTTCAGAAAATCGTTGAAAGGCAGCGGGATCGGCATCTTGAGCGCGGACCAGATCAGACCTGCCGAGATCGACAGGATCATAGGGTTGCGCAGCAGTCCCATGCCAATCGTCTTGAGGATGGCAGGGCTCATCCGGCGATCACGTGCGCTGTGGATGATGATGACGATCAGGCTGGAAAACACGATCAAGTCGGTTGCGAGAACCAGCACCAATGGGCCGATGGCTTCCTCGCCGAAGAGCATCACGAACATGGGCAGGCCCAGAAAGCCCGTGTTGCCGATCACGGCACATTGCGCCTCGATGGCGGCGGTCTGGACGTCGACCCTTCGCAGCAGGGCAACGGTGGTCGCGATGGCGTAAACCACCGCGCAGCCAAAGAGATAGCCCGCGATCAGGCGGCCGTCGAAGACCTCGGCGAAATCGAGATTGGCGGCAAAACGGAAGAGCATCGCGGAGAGTGCGAAGTAGAAGACGAAGCGGGTGATATAGGCGGTCGCTTCGGCGCTGAAAAACTGGATACGCGCCGCCCAGAAGCCAAGGCCGATGATTGCGAAGAACGGCAGGGTACGCAGGAATATTTCAACCATGAAGACGGCTTAGCGGCATGGCCCGCGTGCTGCAAGCGGTCATGCGTGGCGCGACGCCTGAGGCTGGAGCGGGAGGAGAATTCTACCCGCTGCCGATCAGGATTCCGGCAGCCAGCACCAGAGCCCCGCCAAGCACCACCTGAAAGGCCGCCCGGAAGAAGGGGGTTTCCATGTACCGGTTCTGGATCCAGGCGATGGCCCAGAGTTCGACAAAGACCACGGCAAAGGCGATCAGGGTGGCCGTCCAGAAATGCGGGATCAGGTAGGGCAGGGCATGGCCAAGCCCGCCGACCGTCGTCATGATGCCCGAGGCAATGCCGCGTTTCATTGGAGAGCCGCGCCCGGACAGTTCACCATCGTCCGAGGCTGCTTCTGTGAAACCCATGGAAATGCCTGCCCCAACCGACGCCGCCACGCCGACTAGGAAAGTGGTCCAGGGATCCTGGGTGGCAAAGGCGGTGGCAAAGATCGGGGCGAGGGTCGACACCGAGCCGTCCATCAGTCCGGCGAGACCCGGCTGAACCCAGGTCAACAGGAACTGTCGGTGGGCGGTGGCATCTTCCTCGGACCGCGCGTCGCCGTTGAGGTGCTCCTCGGCCAGATCGGCGGCGATGGTCTGATGGCCGGCTTCGGCGGCGGCGAGATCGCCCAGCAGCTTGCGGGTGCTGGCGTCGCTCACATGGCGCATGGCATTGAGGTAGAACTGCTCGGCTTCGTGTTCCATGGCATCGGCCTCGGCACGGATACGGTCGATCCCGAGGTTCTCGACCAGCCAGACCGGTCGCCGGTTGTAGTACCCGGCCACGTGTTCACGGCGGATCAGGGGCACGGTCGGTCCGAAACGGCTCTGGTGCAGGTCCAGCAGGCGGGCGCGATGATTGTCTTCTTCAGCGGCCATGCCGTCAAAAACAGCCGCGCTCGCCGGATAATCGGCGCGCAGCGACTCGGCGTAGCCACGATAGATGCGGGCGTCGTCTTCTTCCGAGGAAATCGCAAGCGCGATGATTTCCTGTTCGGTCAAGTCCTTGAATCTCTTGCGTTGCGTCAGGAATCGCATCTTGTTACCCAGTGAATTAGAATGGTTCTAAATATGGCTCGTTCGAAAGGAATTGCAAGCTGCGAACGACAGGAGTTGTTGGAAGTGAACCAATCAGTTTACACTTGCATATTCCCCACGCCGAAAGCCCGCCATGACCCATTCCGCCGATATCGTTCGCACCGGTCGAAAATTCGAACAGGTCCTTGAGGGCGCGCGCGAGATCTTTATGGCCCAAGGATTCGAAGGCGCCAGTGTGGATGAGATCGCCAAGGCGGCGGGGGTTTCGAAAGCAACGCTTTACAGCTATTTCCCGGACAAGCGGTTGCTTTTTGTCGAGGTGGTGCGGGCGCAATGTGACCGCATGGCGGACCGGGCCATCGAGCTGATCTCGGAATGCGCACCGCCACGGCAGATCCTGACCGTTGCTGCCGGTCACATCGTGCGATTTCTATTGTCGGATTTCGCGCAGCGCATTTTTCGGATCTGCGTGGCCGAGCGCGACAGGTTTCCGGAATTGGGGCAGTCCTTTTATGCCAACGGGCCGCAGATGGGAAAGGCCCGGCTCGCCGAATACCTGAGTGACGCCGTGACGCGCGGCGAATTACGGATTGAGGACATCGAACTTGCCGCCGAGCAGTTTCAGGAGTTGTGCAAGACGCGGCTCTGGCTGCGGGCCGCATTTGGTATTCAAGAGGTCTTTACCGAGGCCGAGATCGACTATGTGATCGATAACGCGGTGGAAACCTTCATGGCGCGCTACGGGGCGAAATAACCGGAAATCGCTGTGCACAACCCGTACAGCACCTGTACACCTCCTGTATGACAAATATGCGCCGGCAGGCGCTCAGTCGATACGGCGCACCACAAGCTGGTTGCCTTCGCCGCGCCGGGTTTCGAAGCGTTTCATTTCCTTGACCAGATCGCTGAGCTTTTTCTTGCCATAGCTGCGGGTGTCGAAATCCGGGTTCGAGGCGGTAATGTACTGGCCGATCTGGCCAAGGGAAAACCACTCTTCTTCCTGATCGATGGCGTCCATCGCGCGGATCACCAGTTTGGAGGGATCTTCCAGTTCGGCGGGCGCCTCGCTGTCGTCATTGGCCTTTTCGGGTCGGGGTTTGGATTTTATCGGATCGTTGACGAGATTTTCTACATAAATGAATCGTTTGCAGGCCTTCACGAACGCGGCGGGTGTTTTTCGCATGCCCATGCCATAGACATCCAGCCCCTGTTCCCGGATGCGACTGGCGAGCCGGGTGAAATCGCTGTCCGAGGAGATCAGGACGAACCCGTCGAACCGGCCAGAATGCAGGATATCCATCGCGTCGATCACCAGCGCGATGTCGCTCGCATTCTTGCCGGTGGTATTAGCGAATTGTTGATGCGGCACGATGGCAAGCGTTGCCAGTTTGTCCTTGCTCCAGCCCTGCGGCCCGCCCCCGGCGAAATCGCCATAGATCCGGCGGATGCTGGCCTCTCCCAGCGAAGCGATTTCTTCGAACATGGCCTCGGCGAACTTGGCCGAGATATTGTCGGCGTCGATCAGCACGGCAAGCAGTTTGCGGTTGGCGTCGGGCATGGTGGTGTTTCCTTCTCGTCCAGTCGGGACTTGAGCCCGCCTTTTGCGCGGCTTGCCGTTACCCGGCTGACATAGCCCGGATTCCACCGCATTCCAATGATGGCCTTGGCACGGCGATCTTCGCGTCCGGTTCGAAATACAACGGTAACACGCGTGTTTTCACACGCTGATGACAATGCTCCCGACCACGGATGGCCGTCAAAAGCGCGCCATCAATCAGGGTCACAAGCAAACGCCCGGGTTGTTAAATTGGTGAAAAGATATTGAAGGGGTCGCCTACACACCCGGTAGCGGGCGCTCTTGTGCAAGGCACCGGCCCGCGTGGCCGGTGCCTATCTCTTCAGACCTTTGCGATCAGAATTCCACCACGGCCCTGATGGACTTGCCTTCGTGCATGAGGTCAAAGCCTTTGTTGATGTCCTCGAGCTTGAGCTTGTGGGTGATCATCGGGTCGATCTCGATCTTGCCGTCCATGTACCAGTCGACAATCTTGGGTACGTCGGTGCGGCCGCGCGCGCCGCCAAAGGCGGTGCCGCGCCAGGACCGGCCGGTGACCAGCTGGAACGGGCGGGTCGAGATCTCGGCACCCGCGGGCGCCACGCCGATGATGATCGATTCACCCCAGCCCTTGTGCGCGCATTCCAGCGCCGTGCGCATCACGCCCACGTTGCCGGTCGCGTCAAAGGTGTAATCCGCACCGCCCTTGGTCAGCTCGACCAGATGCGCGACGAGATCGCCTTCGACCTCCTTGGGGTTCACGAAATCGGTCATGCCAAAGCGCTCGGCCATTTCCTTTTTCGAGGGGTTCAGATCGACGCCGACGATCTGGTCGGCCCCGGCCAGCCGCAGGCCCTGGATCACGTTCAGACCGATGCCGCCGAGGCCAAAGACCACCGCGCGCGAGCCGATTTCCACCTTGGCGGTAAAGATCACCGCGCCGATGCCGGTGGTGACGCCGCAGCCGATATAGCAGACCTTGTCGAAAGGCGCGTCGGGGTTGATCTTGGCAAGGCTGACCTCGGGCAAGACCGTGTGATTGGCGAAGGTCGAGCAGCCCATGTAATGCAGGATCGGCGTGCCATCGAGCATGGAAAACCGGCTGGTGCCGTCGGGCATCAGGCCCTGCCCTTGGGTCGCGCGGACCTTCTGGCAGAGGTTGGTTTTCGGGTTGAGGCAGTATTCGCACTCGCGGCATTCGGCGGTGTAGAGCGGGATCACGTGGTCGCCGGGCTTGAGGCTGGTGACGCCGGGGCCGACTTCGAGCACCACGCCCGCGCCCTCATGGCCGAGGATCGCCGGGAACAGACCTTCGGGATCGGCGCCCGAAAGGGTGAATTCGTCGGTATGGCAGATGCCGGTGGCCTTGATCTCGACCAGAACCTCGCCCGCCTTCGGACCTTCGAGATTCACCTCCATGATTTCAAGCGGTTTGCCGGCTTCAACGGC
>NZ_JBRBUI010000028.1:0-8872 GCF_052826185.1 Heliomarina sp.
ATTTCTAACCGATGCGGGCCGAGAATTGGCCGAGGCCTGTCGCCGCCGTCATGGAGTCGTTGTCGCGTTTCTCCTCAGCCTGGGAATCGACGAAGAGACTGCAGAACGCGATGCGGAGGGGATCGAGCATCACGTCAGCACGACCACGCTGGAGGCCTTCGAACACGCCCTCCTGCAATCTCAGAGCGGCAAGTAGCGCAGCATCAAGTTCTCGCGAAATTCAGAAAAGCAAGACTCAGGAGGCGGCGGCGTCAGCAGTCAAAGGCTGGTGGGTCTGTTCTGATGGTCAACTTTAGTGCAGAAAATCGTTCGTGTCCTCTGAGCTTGGCCAGCCCGAGATAGTGTGCCCAAAATCTCTGACTGCGACGACGGTGCAGCGAAAATGTCGATCGCGGGAAAAGACGTGGGTACAACCTTTGATTTGCTCCTCTGTTCAAAGCGCATAGACAATAGTCACCACCGTCGTCATGACGATGAAGAACATGACCAAGGCGCCTATGGCGAGCGTCCGGCCCATGTCGCGGTTTGGCTTTGCCACTTTCAGACGCAATTCTTCGGCCGTTTCCGGAAACTCGAGCGCCGCGGAGTTCGAGCCTCGCACCAACTCGTATCGTGAATTCCAGCGACGCACCTCGGCCGCGTTCCACCCGTTCAAGACCAGAATGATCGCGGCGATCATCAGCATCGAGGACGGGACCCAGATCGTATAGCCACCCATGGTTTCGTCGGACAGGGGATCAAGCAACCCGGTTGCCGCCGTTTGGTAGGAGGCATAGAGGCTCACCTCTTTGAGTGTCGTCAGGGAACCCAGAAAAATGTTTGAAACGATCACCGCAAAACCAGAGATCAGCCTTGCGCCGCGCCTCGCGCCCTCAGGGGGATCTCTCGGGTCGAAGAGCATGCCGAAATACCAGATCCCTGCCAGAACCATCGCAAAATGGGCGAACATCTCGATCGCCGCGATGCGCTGCGCAAGTCCGTAAAGCAGTGGAATCTGCCAGATAAAGAGCGACGTGATGAGCGCGGCAGTGGCGGTTACCGGATGTGCCAAGAACCGCAATGCAATAGATTTTCCAAGAGCGCCGAGGTATCGACGCCACCGTCTGTTCAAACCGACTTGCAGGAATCGCCACGGCTGCGAGACCGCGATGAGCAGTGGTCCTGCAAGGCGGAGGAGAAGGTGCTCCACTTGATGCGCCGAAAAGAGGCTGTGCCCCAACGAAGCCAGAGGCGCATTCGTGGCCGCGAGAATGCAGGTCAAGCCAGCGAAGAACAGGGCTTGCCGCCAAATGGAAACCGTCCCGCGCAGCCGTGTGGATCGCGCGACGCCGCGCATGTAGATCCATGCGGCCAAGCTGACGGAAACAAGGGACACTGGCGAAATCGCGTATCCAAACGGGTCGAAAAGGAGGAAGTAGGCGATCATTGGCTCATGTCATCTTGTATTGTTGGCCTTTGGACAGATGCCGGTAAAAGTCGGGATGTTCCCACAGCGCCACCCCGGGCCAAGGACAGATCAGTGGACATCGCGAGGTATTTGCCCTGCATCCACATTGGAAACAGGTTTTCATAGAATCGTGAGAGCGGGTGGCCGGACTGACCGGCGGGCGCGATGAAATAGGAACCGGCTTCTTCCGAAAACGACATGACCGCCTGAAAATTGGTGCCCGCGCTGGTCGCGAAGGGGCGGTCATCGTCAGAAGCAAACAATGTTGCAATCAGCGTGTCGGGAGCGCCCGAAGATGGGGCTTCGAGAGACAGCAGATCGCTGATGATCCCGCTCGATCGGATTGGTGCCCACTTCATATTCGAAGCGTGTGCTTCGCCCCAGACCCAAGCGGACGGATCGGGTCCGTAGCGGTCGACAAGCCAGCCGATGGCATCATCCAAGGCCGCACGAACCTGATCCTGGCAGGTCTCGATGGGGGTGGACGGGCGGATGTCGCACCAGATTGCGCTCCCTCCGCGATCTGAAAGCACCGCAAATAGGACATCGGCATTTGGCCTGGCCCAGACCTTCGTCGCGGATGGAAATTCATCCTGAAGTATCCGTTTTTGCAACGCGCGCGCCCAGGCCCAGAACAAGAGCGGCTCCGGTGAAAAGCGATCCATGTCGCCATTCCATCGGGCAAGTTGATTCAGAATAACGCCGCGAAGCCTATCTGCGCGGTTCTCTTCGAGAGCACCTGTGGAACCCACGAACCAAAGCTCTTTTGCCATTATAGGAAGAAGCGCCCGCGCGGCAGCGCTGACCGTGTCGCGCTGCACCGCAATCGCGCCCTCGACCGAGAATATCGGCTGCCGCTCATCAAGAGCAGCCAGACGGGCGCCTCGAAACGATAAAGGAGTTTCGACCTCCCTGTCAGGCCAGCGAGCAAGGGTTTCTCGGTCGATCGCAAGAATCTCCAATCCGGCTGGTGCCAGGTTCATGCTTGCGTCCATAGCATCGTTCACATCGGCGGACCGCGCCAGACGGTCAAGCATCATCAGAAAACTGCCGGCCTTCGCAGCGGTGGGACTCACTGGCTCTTTCAGGGTTTTCAGTGACACAGATCGGAACGCCCAAGCGACGCGTTCGCTGCGACCGACGACAATGAAGGGCACACCCGGCATTGTAGCCCCAATCGCGGCTCCGGTCGGGAGTTGAATATCCGCCAGGTACCATTCAGAAGGCAGCGATAAGGGGCCACGTATATCGGCGGTGAGAATTGGTGCTCCCATAGCTGTTCTGTCTCCAGGCAACGCCCAAGCTTCGAGGCTGACCTTGGGCGAGGTCACAAACAGCTCGGGCAAAAAAGGTCGGTCTGACAAGCCGGACAGGTCACTCTGGCGACTCTCGGATTGAAGATCGTTCAGAAACGCTTGAGCAAGTCTGAGACTATCGACGGGTCTCCAGGCTGCGATCATTCTCTCATCCGCGATCAACAGATCGGGTGAGCCTCTGCCGCGCCCGCCTTCGGATACCAGACCAAGCCACGCGTTGACACCTGCGGCATATGCGTCGAGCGCCTGGGCTGTCGAAGGCTCGACTTCGAACGTCTGGTCAAGTGGCAACAAGGCTTGCGCTGCCCGCCTTGCCCGCAATAACTGGCCAAGCCTGTCCTGAGCGTGAACGAAACCAAGCGCGAAATAGGCGTCCGCAGCAGAGTCTGCAGAAATGTGCGGTATGGCCGCAGCATCTCGCAGAATATCGACTGGACCTTCGATTCCCGCAACTCTGAAGTCCTCGTCATAGTCGGGGACGGAGGCGCGCAAAAGAAAGTAGACGACACCGGATACGGCCAGTCCTGATGCAAAAACCGCCAGGAGCAAGTACAGTAATATGTTGAACAGTCGTCTCAATTCGTTGCCGGTACCAAAGTAATCTCAAGACGTGATGCGCAAGAGGATCACCGAGGCGAAAAAAGCGAGTAGGCCGAAAGCAATACTGAAGCTTGTCGCGTACTGAAGTATATCCAGGCGGTTCCCTTTCCGCCGTTGCGCCAGATAGCCACCCCAGAGCGCCCCTCCGACAAAGCCTGCGAGCACCAGCATCACGAGTCCTCCGATTTTGATTTTTCTGAATTGAAACGTCGTCCGGCCAATCCGACGGTAAAGGCTAGGGCCCAGACCGCACAGATGAGCGCCAGCAATGTCCAATCACCGAAACGAGCGTAAGGTGTGGGCGCAAGCGCTGTCGGCAGGCTGGCATCTATGACTCCAGTTTGTCCGGTCTCGAGGCGCGCGATGATCTCTCCCTTGGCGTCGATGACCGCGGAAATCCCGGTGTTGGCCGCCCGGATCACCGGAAGGCCCTCTTCGACCGCGCGCATGCGCGCGGTGGCAAGGTGCTGCTCGGGCCCGATGCTGGTTCCGAACCAGGCATCATTCGTGGCGTTGAAAATCCAGTCGGGGCGGAAAAGATCATCGACCACGTGGCCCGGAAAAATGATCTCGTAACAGATTGCCACCGCAACCAGAGGCGCGCCCGGAATTGCCAGCGTTCGTGGCCCTGGTCCCGGCGTGAAATCACCCAAACCTTCGGCCAGGCGCTCGATCGGCAGCCAACCTTTCAGGGGCACATATTCCCCGAACGGAACAAGATGATGTTTTGCATATCCCGTTAGAATTTCGCCGCTGCCGTCATAGGCCTGAACCGTGTTGAAATATCGGGTTCCCCCATCCCTCTCTACGCGGTCAGGCACACCTGTCAAAAGGATCCTACCGTCTGGCAAAACCGTGGATAACCGCCTGCGCGCCAAGGCGTCTTCGTCCAGAAAACCGGGAAAGGCCGTTTCCGGCCACAGCAGCAGGTCGAAGCGTCCGGGTTGCGCGGACAAGCCGAGGTATTTTTCCAGCGTGCGTTCGCGGCTGCCCGGCGCCCACTTCTCGACTTGCGGCACATTGCCTTGGACGATGCGCAAAGCAATGTCCGTTGGCGGCACGTTCTGATTTAGCCGAAGCACACCGCCCCCCCAAATTACCGTCACCGCGACGGCAAAGAGCGCCAAAACAGCTGCGCGGCTGTTTGGCGCGGCTGCGATGAACACACCTGGCAATATGCTGATAAATACCGTGACAAAGCCCAGACCGTAACTTCCGACCCATGCGGCGGGTTGGCGCAGGGGGGCATGTTCGACAAGGGCATAAGCAGCAAGGTTCCAGGGAAACCCCGTCAGGACATGACCACGCAGCCATTCCGCGGCAACCCAACACGTTGCAAGCAGAAGAGCTGCCGTAATCCCGCCGACAGCACGGCGCTGCATTATGGTGGCAAATAACATCGCCGCAATAGCTGGAAAAATGGCCAGTCCGGCGGCCAGTCCCGCGACTGCTGGGATCGCAAGGGCACCGAAACGTTCGGAATCGACGTAAAAGCTTTCGGCAATCCAGGAAATTCCAAACAGGAACTGGCCCATTCCAAAGATCCAGCCGATGACGAAGGCGCGCGCGGTGGAAACCTGCATGAGCACGAGAAAGAGTGCTGAGAAGGCGACTGGAACAGCGATGATCCATGAGAACGGTGGAAGGGTTAAAACCGTTAAACCGCCCGCCATAAAGCTAATCCCTGATCGCAGGGGAAAGCAACGGCTGCAGCCAGTCAATTGCAGCCAACCCGTCATCATGGGCCAGTCTGAAGTTTAGCGGCTAACCACGGTGCTAAGAGCAGCAGCCCCACGCCACCGACCACGAACACATCCGCCATGTTGAAGGCGGGCCAATGCGTGGAGCCGACGTAGAAATCGAGGAAGTCCGTCACACCCCAAAATCGAATGCGGTCGAGGACGTTGCCGAGCGCGCCACCGATGATCGCACCATAGGCGATAGCCTCAACCCGGTTGTCAGTGCGTACCAGCATGACGGTCAACCAGCCGCAGATGGCTAGGGCCAAGGTCGCAAGGCCCCACCATGGTGCTCCACCAAGCAGTCCGAATGTCACGCCATCGTTGCGCAAGTAAATAAGATTAAAACTGGGAAAGACCGGAATTCCGGCGCTCAAATCTGTCGCATTAGCGACGACGATTGCTTTTGTCACCTGATCAACAAGAAAAGCAGTTCCAGCCGCAATGAAGCCTTGGAAATGGGACTGTTTCATCTCATCACCCCAGCCATACATCTAGGAACAACATGATCACGAGGCCGACCGCGAGACCGAAAGTCGCCCTGTTTTGATGGTCGGATCGGTGGGTTTCGGGAATGATTTCGTGGCTGATTACGTAGAGCATCGCCCCGGCGGCGAAGGCGAGGCCCCATGGCAACAGGGGCTGCGAGATGCCGATGATGCCAGCGCCAAGAAGCCCGCCTACCGGCTCGACAAGACCTGTCAGGGCGGCAACCCCCCACGCACGGCGCCTGGAATACCCCTCACCAAGCAATGAGACCGCTACGGCGAGACCCTCGGGCGCGTTTTGCAGCCCGATGCCAATCGCGAGCGGCAAGCCACCAGAGAAACCATCAGCCCCAAACCCGACACCAACGGCAAGCCCTTCGGGAAAATTGTGGATCGTGATCGCTATGATGAAGAGCCAGACGCGGCGCAGAGATGCGGCGGCGGGCCCTTCTCGCCCCGTTTTGAAATGTTCATGCGGCAGTCGTTCATTCATCAGAGCGACCGCCCCCATGCCAAGCAAGATCGCAACACAAACGATGGCTGCCGGGAGAGCACCGTTGTCGAACTGTCTTTCGGCTGCGTCGAGAGCCGGAATGATCAACGAAAAGAATGAAGCAGCGAGCATGACACCCGCCGCGAAGCCAAGCAGCAAATCGCGCGTGGCACGGGAGGGGACGCGTCCAAAGAGAACGGGGGTCGCCCCGACCGCTGTCAGCGATCCGGCGGCAAGGCTTCCAAGAAAGCCGAGAGTTATTGGGGACAAGGGTTCCAAGCGCAGAGTTCCCGCCGATACGTCAGTCAGCGGCCAAATAGCTGCTAAAGATTTCGGTCGACCCATCGCCCTGGATCAAAAAGACATCGTAGCCCTCGCGATCATCTTCCGGTCCCATGCCCGGCGAGCCATAGGGCATACCCGGCACCGCCACCCCCACTGCATCTGGACGCTCATCCAACAAACGCTGGATGTCTGATGCCGGTACATGACCTTCGATCACGTAGCCGTCGACCAAAGCCGTATGGCAGGATACCATGCGCTGAGGCACGCCGGTGTCGAGTTTGAATCGCACAAGAGATCCCCCGAACATGTCCTCGCCTATCGGCGCGAATCCGCTTTCCTCAAGATGCTTCATCCAAGACAGACAACAGCCGCAGCCGTTTGTCTTCCGGACATCAATCTGGATCGCATCGGCGACAGCTTGCGCCGCGGAAAACAAGGCCAGCGTGACTGCAAGAGCGGGAGCCAGTCGTTTCATGGATTAAAGCCTTTCGGTTGTTGTCTGTACAAATTCGCTGGTGAGCCTCTCGGCCAGTAGCGAGCGAGCCTCAGCCAATCGCTCAAGTGCAGCCGGGCCAACCGCATCCCGGTCGGCCGCCTCTACCAGTCGGTCGTCTGAGAGAGGATCCGTCGGGCGACCATCGACCAGAACCTCATAATGCAGATTTGGGCCGGTCGCGGTGCCGGTAGCACCGACGCGACCGATCATGTCTCCGGCCATCACGCGCTGCCCTTGTTCGAGTGTGTCCGGCACCTCGCTGAGATGTGCGTATCGTGTCAGGGTGTCGGAACCATGCGATATCTCCACCACCCGGCCATATCCACCACGACGTCCGATGAAGCTCACGCGTCCAGGCGCCGTTGCTTTTACAGGCGTACCGCGGGCCGCAGCAAAGTCGACGCCGGTGTGCATGCGTACATTCCCATAGACCGGGTGCGTGCGACGGCCGAAGACGGAACTCAGCCGCGCTCCTTCCACCGGTTGGGCAAAGACACGCAGGACCTCTCCATCCACATAGATCGTCGCTTGACCGCTGCCGTCATCCGGCCAGACGATCTCATAGACCGATCCAGCAAGGTCCAATGCGGCAAAGGCAAGCTCGGGCTGGCCAATCCTTTTGTTTCCTTCTCGCGCCTCGCGCCAAAGGAGACGCATCCTCTCACCCCCGGAGAGTTCACGTCGAAAATCGATTGTGCCGCCCAGCATCTGTGCCAGATCGACCGCGAAGCGTGCAGGTATCTTTGCCTTGTCCAACGCTGCGGAGATCGAACTTTCAACCACCGCCTCGCTTGCGAAAATCACCACTTCAGGGTCTGGTTCCAATACGCGCGTAAGAAGTTCTTCACCAAAAACCGTTTCGATCCGCACTCCATCGTCAATGGCCAGTTCTACGCGCTTCGGATTGCCGTCCGCGTTTGAGATCACGGTGATCTCATGGCCTGGGCGCAATCGGCGCAGATCATATTCCACTCCAAGTGCGAGAGCGATCTCCGCACGGGCGGGTGCGGCAACGCCGGCGTTCGCTAAAACTGCATCCAACGTCTCACCCGACGCGATTTGACGCGTCCAAGTCACCAAGGGCGGTTCAATTTCTGGCAAGGCGGTTTCGGTGACGTCAGGCTGCAAGAGAGGGACGTTTAGGATTTTGCGCGCTCCGTCGACTTGTGTGGTTTTGGGAACTGTCATGACGCTATCAGCAAGTCGCGGTTCCAAAACTGCAGCAGGCGCCCATTGCGTTGCTTCGGCAATCGATTGGGGCACCGGTTCTTTGGACCACCACTCTAAGGTGGCGATGGCAGTCATCGAAAAGGCGCCAACCAGGGCCACCGAGGCAACTCTTATTCTCATGTTGTGATCTCTACATCTTCTGTCAACGCACGTCGGATCTTCGGTACTGCGAATTCTCTTGGCTCGTGGTGGTCAATCATGGTGACGAACTCACCGTTGGCGCCAAAAAGGAATATGCTTGCCGTATGGTTCATCGTGTAGTCACCTCCCTCGGTCGGGACGCGCTCATACGAAGCCCGAAACCCTTCTGTAGCGCGGGTAATCTGGTTTTCCGTTCCGGTCCAACCCCGAATGGCCGGATGAAAATAGCCGACATATTCGGCCATGGCCTCGACCGTGTCACGCGCCGGATCGACCGTGATGAAGACCACGTTCATCTGCGCGGCTTCGTCTCCGAGATCTTCAAGCCAGCCTGAGATATCCGATAACGTCGTGGGGCAGACATCCGGGCAGTAGGTGAACCCGAAGAACACCATGGTCGGCCGTCCGATCAGGGTTTCTGGGCCCACTTCATGGCCTTCGTGATCGGTCAGTCGGAAATCCATCACCGTTAGGGGGAGCGGCCTTTGGCCAGTAGGTTTCGGAGCGCCGGGACCATCCACGCGCCACCAGCCGATACCAAGCATCATAGCCAGAGCGCCTGCACCGTATTGGAACAATTGCCGACGCTGCATCAGCTTTCCGGCCCGCGCGCGGCGATCCCCAGAATTGGGACCTC
>NZ_JBRBUI010000029.1:0-28571 GCF_052826185.1 Heliomarina sp.
CATGGATGCCGGATAGTCTCACCAATGGTGACTCAAATCGGCGTCCAGTCTCACATACCCTGAATCGGTTTCAGAAATGCGACACAGGCAAGCTATTGAAAATAAATGGAACGCAGTCTCAGAAATTCCGGCAGACCGACAGATAAGATGAATCCAACGGACGGAAAATCGATCTCATCAAGGCCGGCTTTATCCGAAGATGAAAGACTCGACGAGAGGAAGCGGGAAAGAAGCGAACCCATCGCCCTGCCCGACCATGTGGCCGGATCCGGCAGGCTCGATCGTCTGGTTGACACCGCCCGCGACTATGCGCGCGCCGCAGCCTCTGAGAACACGCTGAAGGCCTATGCGAAGGACTGGGCCCACTTCGCCCGCTGGTGCCGGATGAAAGGGGCAGAGCCCCTACCCCCTTCCCCCGAAATGATCGGGCTTTATCTGGCCGACCTTGCGTCCGGGTCGAGCCTCTCCCCATCGAAGTCGGCGAAGCGATCCCTCTCGGTTTCGACCATAGACCGCCGCCTGTCAGGCCTCGCCTGGAACTATGCACAGCGCGGTTTCACCCTCGATCGCAAAAACCGCCACATCGCGACGGTGCTGGCCGGGATCAAGCGCAAGCACGCGCGCCCGCCGGTACAGAAGGAAGCGATCTTGGCGGAGGACATCCTCGCGATGGTGGCCACCCTGCCCTACGATCTGCGCGGGCTCCGAGATCGGGCAATCCTACTGCTCGGCTATGCTGGCGGCCTCAGGCGTTCGGAAATCGTCAGCCTTGACGTTCACAAGGACGACACGCCGGAGTCTGGGGGCTGGTTCGAGATCATGGAAGAAGGTGCTCTGCTGACCCTCGATGCGAAGACCGGGTGGCGCGAGGTTGAGATTGGCCGCGGTTCCAAAGACCAGACCTGCCCCGTCCATGCCCTTGAGCAATGGTTGCACTTCGCGAAAATCGACTTCGGACCTGTGTTTGTCGGGATCTCGCGGGATGGCAAGCGCGCGCGGGAAAAGCGGTTGAATGACAAACATGTCGCAAGGCTGATCAAGCGCACGGTCCTGGACGCTGGCATCCGTTCCGAACTTCCCGATAAGGAGCGGCTTGCGATGTTTTCCGGCCATTCCCTGCGCGCCGGTCTTGCCAGTTCAGCTGAAGTCGACGAGCGCTATGTCCAGAAACACCTGGGCCACGCCTCGGCCGAGATGACCCGGCGCTATCAGCGGCGTCGCGATCGTTTCCGCATGAACCTGACCAAGGCCGCCGGTCTCTGATACCCTGCCCAAGAGCATTTCCAGTTCCAGATGCATCGGTTTTCGCTGCCTCTCGCCTACGGCTCGTAAGCGAAAAACCGATCTTCACTGACAATAAAAACTGGAAATGCTGTATCACGCCGCCTGCCCGCTGAGCCTGCCATAGAAGCTGCGCTCAAGATGCAGTTCCCCTGCCCCGGCCTTTTCGACCATGCCGCGCAGATAGCCACCCGGCGAGGAAACTTCGCCTGCACAATGCTTCTCGAAGACCAACGCCAGCGCCGCCGTCGCCACCTGTTTTCCCAAGCGGCCTTGCGCCACATTCCAGGCATGCTCCGACACCCCGATCATCGGCCTGAGCTGCCCGGCAACTCGGTGCAAATCGCCCCAATCCTTCAGGAACCCGCCCATATTGCGCGCCCAAGATGCGAATTCGGGACAGGCCTGCATCACAGTCGGCAGATCCAGCGCTGCGCGCTTCTTGCGCACCGCGGCAACCCAATCTTCCAGCTCCCTATCAACCTGATCTTCGGGCTGAGCATTGGGTACCACGGCCTCGACTTCCTCTTTTTCGGAGGAATTACAGGTTACAGGGTTAAGTTGGTTTGTAATTAGTATATGAGGGTCAGAAATGACCTCCCTGGGGTTCATTCTTCGAGTCTTCTTAGAAACTTGTTCGTTGGTTTCCGGCGTGTTTTCCACAGGCAGGACAACCTCCGTCGCCTTGAGATAGGCGGCCTCGACACGCTCTTGGAGTTCCCTGAACCACGTCAGCAGCCGAGCAAGCTGCTCGGAAGCTTCATGACGGCTGGGAAGCCGGTCCAGAAGCTCTTCGAAGAGCCCCGTGAACCGCGTCCACGGCCCGCACAGAGCGCTGCTGACGGCAGCCTCAATTCGCGCGCGGATCATCCGACGTGCCACCGTGATCTGTCGCTTCAGGCGCTGGCAAAGCTCGCGCTCGGCCTGCAGCTCGGTATGCAGCTCCTCGAATTCCTCGACGCGAGCTGAGAGCGGCGACAGATCGAAGCCGTAGGCCTCGACAATGCGCCCCTCGGCGTCCCTGCGGCCCCAACGCTTTCCGTTCGGGCTGTCCTGGAAGGAAATCACGCCGATCTCGGCCAGGCGCCGTGCATGGCGCTTGAGCGCGGAGAGCGAGAACCCGGTCTGCTCCATCAGATAGGCGTTCGACGCCCAGACGATCGGGCGCTGCCCCTCCTCCCAGTCCTGGGCTTGGGTAAACGCCCCGAGCGTGTCGAGGAGCATCATGTCGCCGGCCTTGAGGCCGATGTAGGCTCCTACACGCTTCACGGCGACGAACGCCCGAGTTTTGGGTACAGCTCTCTGTTCACCGGCTTGGGCAAGCTGCTCTGCGATGCCAAGACCCGGTGTCGGCTTGCGCCAACCTGTATGTTTCATGCCTGTTTCTCACCTCCAGTTATGTGGAGGCAAAAGAAAGCCGTTCGCTCTGAAGCGTTCGTCGTTGACAGTGATTCGAGAGAGACTTATCTTCAAGGCGACCAAACCAATAAGATCAGCTCTCAGGCCCTCAGCTTGGGGGCTTTTCTTTTGCCTTTAGATCACATTCTTCCTTCTTGCTCGTTGCCTCAATGTATGGAGATGCACCGGTGTTCAGGCTTTAGCCCGTCGGTGGAACCTCCTTATTCTTTGCCAAGAAGTCTGCGATCAGATCGCTCAGCTCCTCAAGCTTCGCTTGGCTCAGCGGTACGCTTGCGGCTTTGATCGAGAGATTGCCGTTCGCTGACGTAAGCGAGAGATTACGACCGCCTACCTTGCGCTTTGCGGTGATCTTCTGAGCGGGCTTTCTGACTTGCTTCTTCGGCTTGTCCTCAAGGCTGGCCAGCGCTTTTTGCAGATCCTGGAAGCTCATGTCGTAAGCGTTCTTGAACGCGTTCAAGATTTGATCTCGGGCCCCGAAAACTGCGCGAGCGCGCGACACGATACTCTCGTGAACACCAATACGCGTAGCAAACGCCACCGCAGTCGTCTTCTCACCAGACGCACGAAGTGTCTCGTACATCTCTCCAATAGCCAGTAGGCGCTCGAAAGCGCTAAGGTTTTCCCTTTCCTCGTTTTCCCGGAAACGAAGGAACAGCATCTCGAACTGCGAGTCCTCCGCGCCTCGCTTATCTGGGGGCGCCAAGATGGCTCGTAGCTTGAGCCCCAAGGTCTTCGCTGCAGCATGACGACGTCTGCCGGTCAGCATGATAAAGCGAGCATCCGCGACGTCAGTCGGGTTCAACGGGTCAGGCTTCCAATGCGGATCCTCTGGCCAAACAAGGATGGGCGTGTCTTGGCCGTTGATTTGAATGCTCTTAAGAAGTGTTTGAAAGGCCTCTTGTGCCAGCCAGTCATCACGACGATCTGAACCTAGCGGATCCTCCACTTGTTCCGGTGAAATCTGAAGCTCGTGACGGCCGTTCAGAATGTCTTCGACGAGCTGCGCACGACCCTGCTCTACCGCTGCCTGCGATTGGGCAAGTGCGCCGGCCTTCCATGCACTGCCCGCTCCCTTGAAAGCTGCAGTAGTAGAAGACGGTGCAGTGTCGACCTTTGCCTCATCGTCATTGCCACTCGGCTCAGCTGATTGGTTCAAAGCTTTCGTAACCAGCGACCTCGGGATAGTTCGCTTCATGCTGCGGTCTCCCCGTCATCGTCATCATAGAACGTGTCCATCCAAGCATTCGCATAACCACGTTCGAGGCCTGGCCACAGACGGCTGACGATTGCATCGTTTACCGCGTCTGCGTTCTCGATAAATCTGTTGATACCTTTTCGTTTGCCAGGCGTGTCAGGCTCATATTCGTAGACCGACTGATAAACGTCTGAAGCGTTCGAAATCGCGTCTGACCGAAGATAGAACACGGGCAAGATCTCCGTGGGGCAGTGCTCGAGAAGATTGCCGATGTGGTTGAGGTCCTGACCGTTGGAACGCTGCACAATGGTTGGCAAAAGCATGTTGGCACCCGAGCCAATATCGATACGCTCATGTGCTAGGATGTGCTGCAGCATGCCGAGCAGGCCGGTGACAAAGGTCGACAGTGTTGCGATGTCGAACCCCTTCATGGTCTGAGGAATGACGAGGGATGAAGAGGCTATCACATTGTTGAGCTGGAAAAGCGTCAGCGCCGGTTGATAGTCAATGATGATGCAATCCAGCGTTTCGTTCAGCGCCCGCTCAAGACGGACAGGATCGACCTTTCCATCCGTAACAAGTTCATTGGGAGCTGTTGCCGGAGGGCGCGCCTCTTTCCAGCGATCAATCGCGTCCCGAAGGTAGCGGTAGAAACTCTTCCCTGCAGGAGCTTCGCGAACCAAGCGGGCGATCTGAATTTCGCCCTCAGAGGTCTCTCCGTGCGCTGGAACCAATCGAAGCCCCGGCCAAGAAGTCTTCAAAAAGAAGCTATCCAGCATCTCCGCAGAGTGATCCGTGTAAGGCGCCTCCTCAGACTGGAAGAGGCCCGCGAAGTCCACCATCGATGGCGTTTCTTCAGTAGGCATTTGAGACAAGCCCTCACCGCCTACAAAGTAAAGTGTGATCGTGCTCTGCGGGTCAGCATCCATCACGCCAACGCGCATTCCGTAGTGAAGGCTCAGGTACTGTGCGAAATGTGCAGCGCTAAGGCTCTTGGCCGTCCCGCCCTTTTGGCTGGCAAATGAAATGACTGGAAGCGGATCGCCGGGCTTGCGCCACGCAAGATAGTCAAAAGGACGCTTTGCAGACGCCGCCATCAAAGCGCGCATATGCATCAGCTCATGAAGGTTGAAGACACGCTCGCGCCCAACGTACTCACCCTTTGGAAAGTCGTCGTTGCTATTCGCAAACTTGGTCAAATATTGGATGCTGACGTTCAAGAAGCGAGCACACTGTCGCATCGACCATGTGCGCTTGATACGATGGCGCAGCGTCAACTCTTTGTTGACGGCGACCATTGTGCGCTCCAGACCTCGTGACAGGTCGGTCAAAAACTGTTCTAGACTTCCGCTCATATCGCTGCCCCGACTTCGGTTGATTCCGAGTTCGACTCGTTTCGCCACTCATAGTAGCACTATTATGGGCGCAATTGGAAGATACCACGCGCCTACCTGAACTCAGGCGCATGATTAGAGGCTGCGAGGTGCAAAACGATCTAATCTTGAACGCGTTCAAGATCGACTTGCGGGTGCTGGGCCCGAACGATGTCGGACCCAACTCTTCAGATCACGCGGCGTCTTTCGGGCCCCAGGGGATGACGGCCTGCAGGGGCAGATCGTCCTGGTTCGCGGCCTTGCCGAGGTTGGCGTTGAAGCCGTGGTCGCGGATGGTCAGCGTGTAGTAGTCCGCGCCGGTCTCCTTGTTCTGCTTCTTCCAGATGCCGCCGCACTCGACCAGCTTGCCGCGCGGGGAGCGACCGAGGACGCGGTGCGTGGGGGCCATCGGGTTCGCACTTGCGACGGGTTCGACCGTGATGTCGAGATCAAAAGTCAGGGTCGAGATGGAGCCGACGCCCTTGGCGGTTTCGATGTCGGCGCTGGTGAATTTGATGCAGTTCATGGTCATTGCTCTTCTCCTTGTTTGCGTTGCAATGATGGTCACCTTGCTGCTGGCCAAGGCCCGGCCACACCGAAGGCAGAGCGCAGCGGAGAGGGGCAGGCGCCGGTCTTTTTGATCCGCGAGGAATGACCCGCAGGGTCAGGGGAAAAAGATCGGCGACAACCTTTGTGGCCGGGACGACAGCTGCGACCAGCATGTCATGCAACTCAGACATCGGGAGAAGTGCAGCGGTCGCGACGGAAGGTGGGTGAACAGCCGACAGCCAAGATTGCCGAAGCGATCCTTACACAGTACACCTGATCTTTCGATACATACCGCGACCGGTCGCAAGGCGACACCGGCCCGTGTTCAGTTCCTCGGTCGAGTCACCAGAGGCCTCAAGCAGAAAGCGATCTGACAGGCTGAAGAAGATGAAATGCCAAGACGAAGACACGCGCATCTGTCTCCGACGACTTTAACCCCGGCCGCGTTGCGAGCTTCGAGGATGTCTCGTATGGCATCGCGAAACTGAGCGACGACGCTTGCGACCCGGAAGATCAGGCAAAAGCTCGCGTCCGCTCCAATCCCGATACGTGTCGGCATAAGTGAAAAGGAATAGCAGTTGGACGGCGCAACACCGAATGTGATCACCGATGATGGACTGCGCGATCTGCTCTCAGATGGCTACCTCATCAAGGTGATCTGCAACCAGACTGCCGCGAAGCGCCATAACAGTTGGTATGGCTCCTGGGGGCATTGCCAAGTGATCTGCCGTGCATTGGATTAAGCGTGAGACCGCGCAATCAGGCCGATATTTCGGCAGCATAACCTTCCCACAGTTTGAAGGCGTCGGCTCTGGCATGGCGGTAGGAGAGAGTGGAAAGGCGATAGCGGCGGGGACGAAAGATCGTATTGATTTGATCGTGGGCGACGAGAAATCGTTGCGCTTTGCGCGGTGACTTGAACCGACCCATCATTTTTTCCCGCTTTCGCGTCGGCCGGTGTGACCCTTCGATCCGGTTGTTGAGCCCCTTGTGCGCCCGATGGTCGGCGCCCGGCGTGACGGCCTTGATCGGTTTGGTATAGCTGCGCAACTTGTCCGTGATCACGACGCGCGGTTCGCCATAGGCAGCAACCAGTCGGCTGAAGAAACGCTTTGCGGCTTTGCCATTGCGGCGAGGCTGGATCAGAATATCGAGCACATCTCCATTGCCATCTATTGCACGCCACAGCCAATGTTTCACGCCGTTGATCGGGACGACCACTTCGTCCATATGCCATTTGTCGTGCGGCCGGGGACGATCGCGTCGGATACAAACCGCGAACTGAGATCCGAAACGATTCACCCAGAGACGAACCGCTTCACGACTGACGATGATGCCACGCTCCGCCAGGAGATCCTCGACATCCGCCGTGCTGAGAGCAAACCTATGGTATACCCACACCGCATAGGCGATGATTTCGCGAGGAAAACGGAAGCCCTTCAGTCGCGGAAATGAGGTCGGTATGGTCATGGTGCCGCGCTATCCGAGAAGGACAACGCGATCAACTTGGCAATGTCGAAAGGGCATACAGCCGGGCCCTTGCAACCGTCGCCGACTTGCCCTTCCAGTGCGCATGCTATACGTCATTGACACATAAGCCTGCAAAACCTATATGGGACGAGAGATGACACGATTGCAAACAGTGGTCGAATTGCCCGAATTCCAGAGGCGCGCAAAGGCAATCATGTCGGACCAGGAGCGCGAGGCCGCGATCAGCTTCATTGCCGCCAATCCGGAAGCGGGCATCTCTCTTGGTGGCGGATTGCGCAAGGTCCGCATCCCAAGAGAAGGGGGCGGCAAGAGCGGCGGCTTCAGGACGGTGTATGTCTTTGGCGGGACCCATATGCCGATCTTCCTGATCACGGTCTTCGCCAAGAATGAGAAAGCCAACCTGTCGAAGACCGAACAGGCCATGGCAGTAGAGATGAGCAAGGCGCTTGTCGTGAAATATGGAGACGCAACATGAGTGCATTCGAATCCATCTCCAAGGGGCTGGAAGAAGCGCTGGCCTTCGCAGATGGCGACTTGGCCGGCGCGAAGGTCCATGAAGTGTCCGTGGCGGAAGTCGATGTCGCCGAAGTCCGGCAACGGACCGGCCTCTCTCAGGCAGAATTCGCCAAGAGCATTGGCGTCGCGAAAGGCACGCTTCTGAACTGGGAACACGGACGTCGTCACCCGACGGGTCCGGCGCAGGTTCTGCTGGCCTTGATCGCCAAGAAGCCCTCCGTGGTTCAGGACCTTCTGCGCGGCGCGTGAACCGGGGCCTAAGCCCCGATCCTCTTGATACGGATGCCGAGCTTGCGGGCCTTGTCGACGATGTTCTCGGTGATGCCCGAGCCTGGCGTGGCGATCAGACCCTGTGGCAGGGTCTCGAGCATCTTGTCGCTGCGTTTGAAGGGAGCGGCCTTGCCGTGGCTCTTCCAGTCGGATTTGAAGTCCACCTGGGTGACGCCACGGGTATCTGCCCATCGGGCCGCGATCATCTCGGCACCCTTGGGCGTGCCGCCGTGCAAGAGCACCATGTCAGGGTATTAGGCAAAGGTGGCATCAAGGACAGACCAGATCAGATCGTAGGCGTGATAGTCCCGCCCGAGAAAGCGATCCGCGTGCCTTCGGAGCAGCGCATCTCGGTCTCCTTGCGGCGCTTGGCCGAGAGATAGGCCCAGCTAACCCGACAGATCCACCACATCGAGCTTTGCAAGAAACGACCCTACGAGCGACCCTGTGAGGCCTTGGTCTTCGCGCCGAGCGAGGCGGACGCTTTGCGCATTAGCGCACGAAGGCATGGTTCGATCCGCCTCCCCCTGTACATCCTATGCAGCCCGAGCATTGGGGAAGCGACCGGAGAGTGCTTTTTCCTCCGAGTAACTGCGCATTATCAATCCGATGGAATGGAAATCTATTCCATACCCTGTGATGCGCTCCTGTCCGCACAGACAGACGAAGAAAAGCTCGAAGTAGTCTCGGCAGGTCTCGCAAACTGCATAGATACCTACTATGAACTTTTTTCAGACGACACGCTTGGCAGCGCGGTCTGATCAGCGCTGAGATCCCTGACCACATGTTACGCCGCGCGCACCCCAGATGCGCGTGTCGACATAGCGGTCGATGATCCGGCGGGTCGAGCAACCAATTTACGGCGTTCGACCCGCGTAATTTTCGAGCGCCCGCGCTCGCAAAGAGCCAGCGAATCCAGCTCTCGATTACGTGGTGGCATTGACGGGACGTGGCGAGGTAAATGCCGACGGAAATCCTGGCTTGAACGTAAAGGTTCATCGGAGATGGGTTTTTCGTTCACCTACGCCATTGCAGCGCGAAAATTAAGAATAAGTCCGGATCGCATAGGGAGGTTGCTCTCAAGCTGGTCAGCCGTTGCGACCTTGCTTGAAGATTATTGAGGCAGAGCCTATTTGGCTACGTTCAAGTCGAACATGCCGAAAGTCAAATTTTGCCACCATCCAGTAGATCAATGGTTTCTATTATTCGCGCAGAAGGCACTCAACACTAGACTGAAAAGGACAATCTCTTTCAAAGGTGCAATGGTCTAAACCAGCACTTGGGGCGGCACTAAAATTGGACAAGGGCAATTCGCAACGACGCTCGACCAGAACCGATCCTCGGACTATTATCTGACCATGACAACAAGCGATGACACCAGCATCGGGCAGAAATCGACGGGCGTCTGCGAAGATTGTGGATGCCTGGTCACCACGACATTCGCCTACCGAAACGTGCGCTTTGACGATTGCGCCGGCCGAGCAAGAAGCCTCCTCGTCGCGATCTGCAATCTATGCGGCTGTGTCGTTTCCATTCCGGCGGAATGCAAAATCACCGACCAAAATACACGAAAGCCTTTTCGCATCGGCACACTCGCCGGGATTATTGATCACGTGTCCGATTTCTTCGAGGGTACGACCAAAAGAGAAATGTCGGCATGGTAAAGGAAAATGCCAAAGCAATTTCAGCGGAGGCTGATTACGTCGAGCAAAACGGCGTTCCCGGCATAGGTGTCGAGGCCGCCCTTAACGCCGCCGGAATTGTAGAACACGAGAATGAAGAGCTTCTAAGGACACTTGCTGCAACCGACCATGATGCCGAAACGCGCGATCTCTCGGATAGCGAGATAGACGATGCGCTGTGCCGGGGCGAAACTGCGCGTGCCGCTTGGCCCCTCGCGATTGCCGCTCACTATGATCCCGTGTCCTGTCGCATCGTGGTTGATCTCGCCAATGGAAGCGCGGTCGCGCTCCATCCGAGTCAGGTGCGCGGTCTTGGCACGGCATCCACGCAGCAACTTGAGGCTGTAGAGATTTTCGAGCGTGGATTCGGATTGCGTTGGGAAGATTTGGACGTGGACGTGTCGGTTCCGGGTCTTGTCGCCACCTTGTTCCGAGCATAAACCTCGCCAGATCATTGTTCGGTGGCTCGAGGCGAGGACGTCGAAACCTTCCGATACATATACTCCAACGATACACTATATCCGGCTGATTTCTGGGTGGATCCGCTTGCGCCTTTCGCGCCTTGCTGAAACTTTAGGCAAAACTTATGAGGCGGCAGTATGATATCTCTGTTCCGTTCACTTGGTCCGGCGGTGGGCGGGACCTCAATGATCGAGGCGATCCGTGCCGGGGTAGGGGCCTTGGTCGGGCTTGGAGTAACGGGTGCATTCCTGTTGTCGCCCATGGTGGATCTGAAACTGGGCCTCTACCTGGTTGCGCCGTTCGGCGCGACTTCGGTTTTGCTCTTTGCCGTGCCCAACAGCCCGCTCGCGCAACCTTGGTCCGCAGTGATGGGAAATACTCTTGCAGCGACGGTTGGGGTAGCTGTCTGTCTCGTAGTCCGCGATCCGGTGCTGAAGATCGCACTTGCGGTAGGGCTTGCAATAACGGTTACCATCTTGTGCCGGGCGGTGCATCCGCCGGCGGGGGCCGTTGCCATGACCGCAGCGATGAGCCCGGACGCGGTCGAGCGCCTTGGCTTCTGGTTTGCCTTGACCCCGGTGGCAGCTGGTACCCTCTGTCTAGTGGTGCTGGCCGCGCTCTATGCCCGGCTTACGGGACGTCGCTATCCTTTCCGTCAATTCGATGAGCTTGGGCGCCATGGCACTGCCGATCCCGATCCGGTGGAACGGATCGGTCTTTCGGAAGAGCAACTAACAGCGCTTCTCGGTCGGTATCGGCACTCATTCAACCTGGGCGTCGAGGACCTTGCCCGGCTGATCGGTGCCGCCGAGTTGCAGGTTGCCAGCCACCGGACTGGCCCACTCCTTGCAACCGACGTCATGTCGCGCAATCTTGTGACGATCGGCCCGGACACGCCGCTCTCGGAGGTCGCGGACTTGTTCCGATTGCATTGTTTCACGTCGCTTCCTGTAACCGGGCCAGAAGAGCGCTACCTCGGAGTGATATTCCAGATGCACCTGATCACGCGCGCGCGGGAAGACGCGCTGCGCCTCCATAACGGCTACCTCGCTGCGTTTCAGCGCTTGCTCGACCGCGACCGCGCTCAGCCGGTTCGTGCCTCGGACATTATGAGCGTTGCTGGCCCGCGCGCGGTGCCAACAACGCCAATTGGAGTCCTCCTGCCGATGATGGCGGATGGTGCGGTTGATGCCGTTCCTGTTCTGGAACGGGGCCGGATCGTCGGCATCGTAACGCGGACGGACTTGATTGCCGGTCTTGCTCGATCGAGTCTACAGGATGGATTGAGAGAAGGCGGCCACTAACAGTAAGTCCGACGAATTCTCGACATCGTAGATGCTGTAACGGAGATATCTTCGATCAGGGGTAAGCCATTGAACCCAGCGGCCTCAATCCACGAAACCTCGAGTCAGAATAGAAAATAGTATAAAAGCCAGATTCTACCTGATATTGTAGCGAAGATGAAGCGCGCAACCAATATGTTCCATGATGCGAACGAATTGACGGCAGCGCCCACAAGTGTTGAACTTAAGCGGGTAGATCCCTCGCTCAACATGCGGCGATCCTACTGCATGAGTCTGCAGCTTGATCTTTTCGGCGGCGTCGACTTGGTGCGTGAGTGGGGCCGGATCGGTTGCAGAGGTCAATCCCTTATCGAACATCACTGTTGCGAAGGCGAAGCCGTAGCGTCGATGCTTGCGCTAGAAACTGCGAAGCGGAATTAAGGCTATCGGTCGGTCGAATGAATGCCGTTTTGGGGCTTCGTCAGGTTGTAGCCCACCTGACCGCCGGATAGCGAAGTGTCGTTCTAGATTTTACATCCCATGCCGTATTAAAGACTTTCGATTTCCGCGCGCCGTGATCGGCTATGCCATCTGGGCGCATCATCGGTTCGCTCGAAGCAACCAGGACATTGAGGGTCTGCTCGTGTCATGCGGTGTTTGTGTTTCCTGTGAGACAGTGCGGGACTGGGTGGCGCTACTTCGGCGCCATGGTATGCTGGGCAGGAAGCGCCTTGCGGCCTTGGCATGCCGTTGCGGCTGAACAAATATACCCAGCACACACCCGTGCGCATCCACCGCCCGTCACAGCCAGTATTTCCGGCCACTGATAGAGATGACCACCTCATCCAGATGCCATTTGTCGGCTACATGGGGCCTGTCACGTCGGAGGCAATCGGCAAAATGGCGGCCAAACCGTTTCGCCCATTGCCGGACGGCCTCCCGGCTGATCAGAACGCCCCGCTCGGTCAGAAGATCCTTGTGAGCGACACTTGAACGCGCCCCTTATGGCTTCTAAGGGTAGGGGACTTGTCACAGCAATGCTGGGTCAGGTCTCTCGCTGGCAGTATCAGGCGGAGATGCTAGGCGAGATCGGGAACGAGAGCGGCGACCTGCTCCGCCTGCCGGAGAGCCTGAAGCTTCTCGTGGGCGGAAAGCACCCCGGGCGCAAGCGCCCAGGCGCGTTCTGCTGTCATCAGGCAGTAGTCCCGGCGCAGTTCGGGTGAGAGTATATAAGTGCACTTGCCGTCCCGCCTGCGCGATGTGAGCCGGCTTTTCCGGGTCGAAAGCGGTTCATACGAGACGATGCCTACCTCTGACGTCCAGCGCCGGGAGGCAAGGATCATACCCTCCGGAAGCTTGTCATACTGTTTTTTTAGACGCCTGTCGCGGGCGGCTTCAGCGCGCCCTTCGCGGAGGATCTCGCGCGCATCGGGAAAGAGCCTTGCCATCTCCAACAGGCATTCCCCGAAGATCGCACGGACTTCCGGAGAAGCGGAAAAGGCTTTTGGCAGCTCCGCCCTGATTTCTGCCTGTTCCTCGGGAGCGAGATCCTCCAGCGCCCGCGCGGGAACCTCTGTCTGCCGTAGAGCCCATGCAACCCCCTCGAGGGCCGCGAGCAGTTGACAGACGAAGCCGGTGATCCTCGTGAGCCATCTCTGTTTTTCAGGGGTCGAGAGATGAACGCTGCTCGGGGCCACAAGCCACCCGTGCGTCCCTGTCCCAACCGAAAGCTTTGCGCCCCAGCCGTAGTACATCATGATTTCCAGGCTGACGAGCGAAGCGCGTCCGTCAAGCGTCTCGACACCGTAGGTCGTGTAGCCGCCTTCGTGCTGAATCTTGAAGGTCTGGATGGTGGCATCCTCGAAGATCATTTGCGATCTGGGTTGATGTTGGTGCTGATTTTTCATCTGGCCACTCCTTTCTCTTCCCGCTGCTGCTCGACCAGAAGGCGCACGGTCAATACCGTCTGTTTCCAGGCCAGAAGGTCGAGGAGCTCCGAGTCCGAGACACCGAGGTGATGCCGTATCGCCTCGAACCCTAGAATGGCCATCTCGATCAAGCGTCGCCCGCGCTCTGGCTCGAACGGAGGGCCGTCGTAGGACCCGAGAACCGCACAGGTTTCCCATGGCCGGGCGTCGTCGAGCGCGTCAAAAACTGGTTCCACGATGCCCTTGAGACGGACGTCATAGGGCGGGAGGTGCTGCGCGACGCGCAGCCGGAGATACTCTCCGGTCAGTTTCTTGCCGAGACAGCTGCAGAAGAAATCCATTTGCTCCGCCCCGGTGAGACCGAAGGTTGCCATGGTCCTAGCAAAAATGTCGGCCTGAGCGATGAGTGCGGGAAGGGTGAGGCCGCAGGGGCCGGTGGTCGTGAGGGACATGAGGATCTCCTGTCTCCGAGAATGTCACCGCAGCCGGGCGACGGCGGCGCAGCGCCCGGTGGCGCCTGGATAGGAGGTGGTGTCTTTTCCTGAAGGACGGAAAAGCCACCGGGCGACAATTTCTTCTCCTTTTTCCTTTCCGCCCATTGCCGGACAACCGGACCTCTTCAGCGGTTCGTTCGCGCAGTAGGCACTCAGCACTAGACCGAAAAGGGCAATTTCTTTCAAAGGTGCAATGATCTAAACCAGCACTTGGGGCGGCACTAAAATCGGACAAGGCCAATTTGCGACGACGCTCGACCAGAGCCGATGCTCGGACTATAATCTGACCATGACAACTGTCCCTCGCTCAACATGCGGCGATCCTACTGCCTGAGTCTGCAGCCTGATCTTTTCGGCGGCGTCGACTTGGTGCGTGAGTGGGGTCGGATCGGTTGCCGAGGCCAATCCCTCATCGAACGTCACTGTTGCGAAACCAAAGCCGTAGCGTCGATGCTTGCGCTAGGAATTGCGAAGCGGAATAAAGGCTATCGGTCGGTCGAGTAAACGCCGTTTGAGGGCTTCGTCAGATTGTAGCCCACCCGTTCGCCGGATAGCGAAGTATCATTCTGGATTTTTCCCACCTGTGCCGCATTAAAGACTTTAGATTTCCGCGCGCCGTGATCGGCTATGCCGTCTTGGCGCATCATGTGTTCGCTCTAAGCAACCGGGACATTGAGGATCTGCTCGTGTCACGCGGGGTTTGTGTTTACTGCGAGACAGTGCGGGACTGGGTGGCGCACTTCGGCGCCGTGGGATGTGTGCGCCTCTGTACTGCAGTCAATGTACAAGCTCGCAAGACAGCTAGGGCTCAACGAGTGCATGGTCTCGTTTCGTCCAGCGGCGACCGAACCGCACATGAGCCACAGTGGTGCGGGTCATGACGCCTCTGGGGACGGATAATGCCGTGCTTTGTTCGGTCGGAGGGAAATGGCTACAGGAACTTCGTGGTCACTGATCAGCGGTAATTAACAATCATTGGCTCTTGATGGACCGGCCATGCTTCACCCTATGGAAAAGTGGGCGGATGCCGAAGCACCCGCCCACAGGCAGCGCCGAGGGAAGCGAGGGGCGACTCGTGGTGCGCGATACGCTGCGTGCCCCTCAGATCGCAGTGGAGTGACAGAGACACCGGGAAGAGGTTCTCCCGAATCGCGGTTAGGGTACTCACAAGCCCTGCACAGGCAGGATATGCGACCTATGCGTGTTTTATGGTATGTGCATACACGACCAACATCAATTAAGACTGATGGCGCAATACACTGCCATCGTGGTCAGCCACACTTGAGTGGTCCAGTTGGATTGTCAGTGCATGATCGGCTTGGTGCGCAGCGACTTTTGCGCACTCCCGTCGCGGACCGGGCAAAGCCGAATATCCCATCTGAAAAGCGCCCCGGTATTTTTTACCTAGATTTGACCAATGCTTACGTATCCTTCGTAGATCCTTGGGCGAATTGTTTTCGTTCGCCAGGCAGCCTCGTCGGCGTGAGTTCGCGGGCGCGGGCTTCGGCGGTGGGAAAGCAGCGATTGGTTCCACCACCGAAACCAACCGCAGTGGAGGTCGATGCTCTATGCGCGATAGACGGGCACGATCAGGTTCTGTCCCACCTTTAAGAAGGGGAGTTCCGGTGAACCTGTCGCCAGCTGACAAACGAGGGCCATCCCTGCCATCAGAGCTTGTTGCTGGTCATCGAAGGGAGCCGCATCAGGCGTGCCTATGCAGTCCGGCTGACCTTTCGGAACGTCTTGGAACTGGATGTTCGCGACCCATCCGCCGCCGTGGCGTTCGACGTAGAGGTTCTCCATGTTCTCGATGGAGAAATGGGCCGGCACGCCGATGGCGGGCCGATTGCACGGCAGACGTCCGGTTACGTTAAGGGCCTGAAGAATGAACTCGAGATTGGTGAGGCCATCCGCATTGAGGTTGGACGAGAGAGAGAAGGCGGCCATTTGTCTTTGTCCTTTGTGGTTGTTTGACAACGGAGACATTCCGTTGCTTCTATTGAATTGAGACCGTCCCGGGTGGTACGGAAACGGATTGTCCGAAGAATTCGGGTGACGTTGGGAGAGGGCAGGCCGAGGTCGGATCGTCTAACGTCCGGCCTTCGGTCCGTTGTTCATTGCCTCCCATAAGTCCGGCGAGCACGGGGGCATCAGAAAATCGCCATGGGCTGCCCGTCGTCGCACCCGCAGTGCCCGCTGCGTTTCGCGATCACGCCGGCACCTTTCCGAGGAGTTGCGCCAATACAGAGGCTTTCGGGGCAGACATCTCGACCCCGCCGAGGCCATCTTGCGCTGACACGAAGCTGTTGAGGCAGGTCTGGATTTTATGGCTAAGATGATTGGGCTCGACCGCCGCTGCGGCACGGTGAAGAACAATGCTGGGCGCGAATGAGCCTGCAAGCTTGAGTGCCGACTGGTCGAGGTCAAGGGCATAGGCGAGGGTGAACGTGCGGAAGACCAGTGTGTTGATTTGCGGGCCTTCTGCACCGAGGGTCTGATGGGTTATCCGCGACAAAGCGCTATCGGCCGCAACCATTCTCTGGATGCGACGGAACGTGGCGCTTTCTGGCCCCGTGAAATTCATGATGGTCGCCTCGAGCCGGCCGTTCCGCATCACGAAACCAGCACAGGCTTCCGACACAGTCAGGCGGGGTGTGTCGACATGGCCAATATCTATGCCTACAAGATTCCGGCTGCCTCCTGCCGGGTCGCCGAGGCGATCCGAGACGGAACTTAGCCACTGTAAAGAAGGCAGCGCAGAAATCGCGGTCAGGGTGGGGGTGATGGTCGTGGTCATGGGAGATTTTCCTTTGTGTGCTGAAGCTCAATGATGATGCGGTTGATCGGGCACGAAGCCTTATGAGGAGGATTTTGGTTCGGTCCTCGAATTGCGGAAACGCGACTCGAGAAAATTATTGAAGAAGGAAGTTCGGGCTTTTCGCCGGCGTCGAAGGGGGCAGCATTTCCTGTGCTCATGGCGAACGGCGATGTTCGGTGCGGCAGTGGGCGATGATGGCGGCCTGCCTCGTCGTGGCAAAGCGCCATCTCCTGCGTTTACGGACGGGATACCGGTGTGCCGATTGGCCCGTCCTCGGCGGTGCTCACGCTAAGCGCTCCAACTGCAGATTAGGGCTCCTTGGTCTCGCGCAAGGGTAAGCAGGCGCGAGACCAGGATGCGGTAGTGGGGCAAGGCAGCCACCCAACTGTCTGGTCTACTGGTGCAAAACCCTGACGGCAGGCCTTCGAGAAAATCCTCCTGTGTCTGCGGCTGCTGCGGTGTGATCGCCCCGGAGGGCATCCCGTTCGCGTCCATCTCGTCTTCGATCCGGTCGAGAATGTTCTCGAGCATCGGTGGCGTTACATAGATGTCGTCATATTCGGGCCTGACGCGCACGTGCGGCTGATCGAAAATAAGGTCCATCAGCTGCCAATGATTGCGAAGATAGAGACGATCTTCTCCGCGAAGATCCAGAAAGTCGATGTCCATACCCATGTTCTTCTCCTTGAGGGTTCGAGGTTGATTGAGAGGTGTCTTTGAGCCTCTCGAAGAAGACATTGGTCCGTCTGAAAATTCCCAAAAGCGTATCGGCTAAAATATCTGCACCCCATCGAATTTCTTGCCGTGACGCATAGCTGCGGTGCGGGAACAGCGGCGACGTCCCGGCGGTATGCGGGGCGCAATCACGGTCAGATCCTCAAAAATATTCGGCGAAAAGCGGAACGGCACGCTTCGGTGCGCTGCAGTGCTTACGGCCACCGCAGCGCACCGAAGCGTGCCGTTCAGAACAGGATTGCTCGATGACCGAACTCAACAACAACCGGCTCCGTCCGGGAGATTTTGTATCTTTCAAATTTCCCTACAGCGATGGGCGATCCCGCTACGCGCGGCCCAGCCTCGTCGTTGAAGCGACGGATGAAGAGATCCTATTGGCCTATTGCACGACATCTCTGGAAAACGCGAACGTAGGACTAGAACTGCGGATCAATTCCGATTTTGAAGCCTGCGGTCTCGCACGTCAAAGTCGTGTCGTGCTTGCCCGTCGTGTGCGCGTAACGAGATCGGATTGTCGCTTCGTGACAAACGGATCCGGCACCGCGATCCTGGGACACTTGACCCCGGATTTGATGAGCCGAACGGAAATCTTGATGTCGCGGATCAAAAATAGTTGGGGCGATGCCAAAAGCCGAGTCTCCGCCGAACGGCAGGGCATTCACCCGTCGCGGGGACGCCGACGCAGGAAGGCAGGGTGTCTCTTTCAGGTCTGACCATCAAACGCATCACGCTCGCCGGAAGGTTTTCGCGGGCGGCGGCTATGGCGCCCGCGAAAAACTCCTCGTGGGGCTTGGCGTGGCGCAACACTACCAACAACAACATGATAGGAAAATCCATGATTGACCCCAAACTCGCCGAAGACGTTGCCACGTACGGCAAGTCGATGGGCAATGCCGTCGAAACCATTCTCGATGTTATGACCGATACCCCCGCTTGGTCGGACCGCCTGCGGTTCTTTTTCAATGAGTGCACGAGAGCTCCGGTTCGCGCGTTCCGGCGTCGAATGCTGACGACCGCCGTTCTCGACCTCGTCAGTCTCGACGCCGCTTGTCACGCATACTCGCTGGCGGACGGCAGTCTACATGCCACTGATCGTGGCGGAGCGCTCGTCGCAAAGAAGGCTCGCGCTGAACTGCTGATACTCGTGGCACGTCACGATGCGACCCTTGCACGGGATCTCGCAATCGATGCGCGCCTGCGCTCTGAAGAATACACAAAACGGCTTCAGGAACTCTTCACAAACCGCGCATGAGAACTCTAAGAAAACTCGAATGGTCCGTTCGCCCGGCCGTAATCTTTGCAGGGAAGCCGGCGGAGGCCGCCACAAGCCTCGCATCTTTTCTATCGATAGCTTTTCCGTCTCAGCAAAAAGAACAATCTAATGGGTATCGAACATGCATGTTCGAACCGAATTGAAGAGGGGATCGATCTGCGGCGCGCAGCAGACAGGTCGCCTTCGAGGTGCGGTTCTCCATGGACATGGCACGGTCGCTTCACGGCGGCCCTCGGTTCGGCGTCAAGAAATTGATGCCGGATCATCGGCAGCTTGCTGTCACGTCAAACCTTCGATGCGAACAAGCCGCGGCGCGCAGCGGTGCGTGCAAAGCGAAGGTATGGATGTGTCATGGCTGTCTTATGACCGCGTATCGCGGTTCCTGGTCCGGCGCCAAGAAATTGGCGCCGGACCCATCCCGCAGCCCTGCTGTGGAGAACGCCGGCGTTCGGCAATAGGTTACTTCTTGCGGCGCGCAGCAAGGAGTGACTTTGCCATTGAGAAATCGGACCTGGCGCTATTCAAGCTTGCGATCTGAAGCCTCAGGAATCTTCCCCGGTCGCCGCAGGTTCGTTGTACGTGACATCCGACCCGTGTCGGCATCACGTGCGGTAAAGTTAGCAAATGACGTTACCCTGCGCCTTCAGCCGCCACTCACAGAGTGCGCTTGGAAAGCGTCTCGTTCCACGATCTTTATCGTATGCGGGAGGGCAACCCCGCTCCGTGCCTGCCCGATCCAAATATCCAGCGAACATTTTTCGAGCACTTTGCGAGCCGAAGCGGCCACCGCCATTCCTTTCGTGGCCGGGTTTTTTGTTGAGAAACCCGGCCACGAAAGGAATGCCGATGGACATGGAACCCCTACTTATTCTGCAACGAGACAAGTTGAGCCGCGATCTCGCGCGCGCCTTTGCGTGGAGCGCGTACAACTATCCAAGGGTCGACGTCCCAAGGAAGGGATGGGCCGCGTGGGTCGAGCCCGACAGCATCGTTTTTGTCGCAGGGTGGCAGCGTGAATTAGGCCGACCCGAACTCGACGAGTTTGCCCATTGCACCGATACGGCGCTGCGGCAACTTGGCTACGTGACCGAGGCTCCGCTGTCGATCTGGAAGTCAATGGGCCACGTCATCTTGGCGGCCGACATATCGGCGCACGAACGCCTCCAGGCCATCGCGTTTTTCAAACGCATGAACGAAGGTCGATAGGCCCGGGTCAGCGCAGCCGCAGTGCGGCTGCGCTTTTTCATTGTCCGAAATGTCCCGGCCGGTTTTCGGCCCGGTGTCCGACTTCTGGCACGTCCTGCGAAGCGAAAGACGACACAGGCCGGGGGCCGAATGACGTGTTGGTTTCTGGCGGCGGGAAACCGGGCATCTCGTCGCATCAGTAAGCCGCTGACGGGCGGCGCGGAACCGCCCCTTGGGCAGAGTGCCTGTATGGGAAATGCCCGTGAACTCACCACCTCGAAGCGACGTGTGCGGCGTGCCACGTCGCTTCGAGATGGTCCGTTCCGGTCTGTCGGGCGATGTGCGCGAAACGAAAGGACTTGCTGCATGTTTCAGCTCCCACACGCCCCCTGGCAAACTAACCTCAAGACCGGCGATGTCGTCGCCTTCACATTCCCGCAAGGACTGGACGGCATCGATGCTGGGAATGCCCGCCCGGCACTGGTTCTCTCTGTCGTCGAGAGTGCAGGCGAACTGTTCGTCGACCTCGCCTTCGTCACGCGTCGACACCGCACCAAGCGGGGCGGGCGCACCGTGACCATCTCGGATCGGGACGAGCTGCTCGCCGCCTCACTTCGAGCCGCGACGACTTTCGATATCGATCGTCGGCTCACGGTCTCCGTGCGCAACTCCCGTTTCCACGTCAATGGAAAGACCGGCACGGCGGTGCTCGGTCGGCTGAGCGGTCAATCGCTGCGCCAGGTCGAGGGGGTTAATGCGCGTCTGCAGAGACGTGCTGAAGTGAAATCCAGACCGAATTTTCGGCGGCGGAAGGATCCGCGCCAGGTTCGCGTCGAGTATCGCAAACGGGGCCGCACCGTCGCCCGGGAAATGCGATACATATAAGCGCAGGGTAGGGGCCAGGCGTGTCGGTAAACCCGCCTGACCCTGCCGGGATGCGCGTCGATGGCGCGCATCTCCGAAACACATGCAATTGGAAATGAAGGTTCCTGGCTCTCGAGGCTCCGCTTGCCATGTCGCCCGCTGCCGGGACCTCGAGACCGTGCGGAGGTTCAAGCCGTTCTCTAACGTCGAACCACTGTTGTTCATCAAAGCCGGTTACCTACCGAGCCAAAGACAAGACGCTATTGCAACTAAGTTTTGCGTCGAAATGGGGCACCGACGGGACTCAGCACCGTCCGGGAATTCCGAGCTATGACTTCATGTAAAAGGGTCGACAGTCGCCGCGACGCGCACGCTGCAAGAGACCGGGCTGGACCGCGCGGGAGGCAATGCAGGTGCTCAAAGTGACCGAACTTGCTCCCGTGCCGCCGTTGGGACGGCCGGAGCATTCTCGGTTGGGTTCCGCTTGGTGCAACCTGAAAAAATTAGGGGATGTCCGCAAATCGCGTTGGTTTGGCAACCTAAACGCCCGCCATGAGGACATCGACAGCTTTTGTGACGAGGTCACCCTGGTCTGCGACCGTCCCGACGCGGCGCAAACCCGCCCGTCGAACAGCCGCAATCAGCCTCGTGGCGAGGACAAAGTGCTGGCCGTCATGCTCGAGTTCGGGGTTCAGATGCCTTACCGCCGGGTAGTTGGGAAGGAGAGGAATGACGACAACGGCAGGATCAGGCGGTAGCAGTTCGCTTTCGACCGTGACCATGAGAACGCCGTTGTATTCCGCGACATCGAACCGGCTCAACTCTTCCATGAAGCCCCTCCGGGAGCCGCGATGATGTCAGCCAGAGGGTGCCCGTTTCTCGCGTGCCAATCTGATTGGGCGGCGAACGCATCCGCATTTTCGGCAAGCCATTTCTCGCGTCGTGCGGCAGCGACCGCCTTGACCAATGCGGCCTCAGCGACGGCGGAGACATTGACTCCGAGCTCCTTTGCGCAATCGAGCGCTTCAGCATCAAGGGTCAGAGACGTCTTGCGCCGGATTTGAGATACCATGAAATCATACTCCATGTTGATACCTCCATTATATACCGCCACCAACATGACACAAGACTTCGAACGCCGAGGCGTCAGGTCAGCCAACACGGTTTGCGGACACCTCCAAAAAAAAATCCATGCAGCATTTCTGGTGATTTCTGGGATTACTTCTAAGTTCTGTGAGTTCTCTAATTCCTCAGAGCCATATTCCTCTTAAAATCAGAAGACTACGGAAAATCTCGGTCGCCAGAACCGGGTTGCTTCTCATCAGGGGCGGGGTAGGGCGGCAGTGTTGCGGGGGCTTTTGCCACGCAAACGGGCACGCTGCAGGTACCAACGGGATGACCGATAATCTCGCCGGGCTGCTCCCGCGATTTCCGCGCCCTCTGAAAGAGACGCATCTGCTTGGTAATCACTGACACGAAGGAGCAGATATGGCGGCTGACAACGGCAAAATTCAGATCTCGCAAAACCTTCTTGCCCATATCATGAATGCGGGATTGAGCCTGGCGTCCCTTAAACTGATGATTGCCTTGATCCATCACCAGGAACTCAACGGTCTTTGGATTTCGGATGCGATAGAGGCGCCGTGTGTCGCGCGGACGTGGGGGGAGGGGACCCGACTGCGCTCCGTCGTCGGTCCGAAGCGCGAAAACGGGGCAACGTCACTTCATAAGCTGATCGCAGAAGCACGGCTGACGGAGCTCTTCGACGAAATCCGGCTCGTCAAGCGTAACCGGATCCTGGAATGGCAATTTTCCAGCCTGGTTCATGGGCTCATGCTCGACCGGGCAAAGGGGTACTACACGCTCCTTGACCTCTCAGAGGTCGCAGACTGTCGCACACGCGAGGATCTCTCTTATCTCGTTATGATCCGGCATCACTACAAAGCAAAGGCACCAAAAATTGTGGGTCCGTCCGCGACGGACTGGGGCCGCGTACGTGCACGGCACATGAGATCCCTGGCCCGGATCGCGAAGATGACGGGCGTGACGTTGGTGGTCGCCGAGACCCGGGACAAGAATGACTACCACCTGCATCATGTCACCTGCAGGTTTTGCCATCCGGAAACCACGTGGTGGATTTCAGCGTTCAAAAAGCACCCCGTGGGCGCAAAAGTGACGCTGCTCGATAGCACGGGCGTGCGCCGTGTCGACCCAGAATCCTTCGACTTCACCCAGCTGCCCGGAGTCGTTCCGGATCCACCCTGACAGTAGGTGTCCTCTATCCAACAGCCGCCCTCTCAGACCGCCCTGTGGTTGGCCATCCGACCATAGATCATGTCGGCTCAGACTCCGAGGCAGCTGCGCCTGGGACCAGGTCAAAACCGTAGACCCCGTTTGGATTAACCGATCATTTTACCTTGGTCCTCTCTGATTCAACGAGACAGAGACAGATGCCAGAGCAACCAAGATCGTCACCACACCAGGCTTCGAACCCCGATCTTTTCGACAGAGCTCGACTGATCCAGCGATGGCAACATGGCAGTGAGTCCTTCTTCCAGCGGCATGAGCGACACGGCCGTCTGACGGCGGTCACGGATGGAACGAAGGTCCGTTACCGACGCCACGACGTCCACGCGTTTGAAGGCGGGCAGCCTCCTGCAGGGATGGAGGCGGCGTATGCCGAGGATCTTCTGACCGAATTTCAAGTTGCTCGGCTCAGCTCGGTCAAACCGTCGTATGTTCTCACCGCAGCGCGCCGAGGAGAACTCCTCGCGCGCCGTATCGGCAGCGCTTATCGCTTCGTGCCGGCCGAAGTCGAGGCCTGGCAGAAACGGCGGTTCTTGAACCGCAAAACACTGAAATCAATACAAAAATCCTGAAATGAATGACACGGCCGGTGAAGTTTACGGTCCAAACTTCGCCCCCCGTTCCGTTCATCTCTGAGGAATGAACGGTCCGGTGGCCGAATGACCATCAACAGAAGGCAATGAACGATGAGCAGTCAAAACACAATCATTCTGAAGACCCTGAAAGATGTCCAGCACGTTCTCCCGGCGATCTATTCTGAGGCCTCCGCGAAGACGCTCGATGCGGCGCTGCGCAAGGCCGAACGGCTCACCGGCCGCAGGTTGTCGCAGCTCCCGGCTGATGAGAACGCCTGGTTCGAGATGGCACGCGGCATCATCTGGGCCGGTGAGTTCCGGGGCGTAACGCCCGGGGATCAGCAGGATAACTACGAGACCTGGGTCAAGAAGATCGCCGCGATGATCCGGCGCGCGCAGCAGCATGTCGCGCTGCCCGTCGCCGTCGCGAGCGAGAAGGCGGCTTGGGATCAGATCGTTAACTATACCGCCTCCGTCGAGAACACCTTCGACGAGTGTGGTGCCCGCATCCTGCCGAACTTGTTTGCCCGCAGCATGGAGACGCTTCGTGTTCGGTGCGCCACTTTCCACCCTGCCGGATTAACGACGGAGACCGCAAAAACGGCACTGGTGGCTTGCCGGGCGGACAAAGTAACCTCATTCCGGAATTCGATTTCAGCGTTCAACTCACTGATCCGAGATCGCCACAAGCACGCGCCGATCGCTCACCTGCTTCCCAGCGAGCCGATTGGCTCGCTCCCATTGCTGCGGGATCCCAAGCTCGAGTGGGATAAGTTCTCGGAAGGGTTTATCGCATCGCGTGACCGCGCTATTTGGGCCGCCGTTGCGCCCGACAAGAAGAAGCGACGGGATCGCTTCGGGGGACGCCTCGGCGAAAGCAAGCTCGCTGTGGCAGGCCGTCGGAAAGGTCGGCGGAGGAAAGTCAGAAACGTCGACGCGGCGAGAAAGGTTCATCTCAATGCATTGAGTTGGTTTATCCGGCATGCGTTTCCTTGCCGCGAAGAAGCTTACGAGTTTACGTCCGTCGAAGACCTGTTCGAGCCCGAGATCATTACGCGCGCCGTCGAAAATTATGTGGCGCGAGCGAAGGCGTCCGACATCCTCATCGATCCGAACGATACGGCATCCGCGAGCACGATCCTGTCGCGCCTGCAAACCCTTGCTGACAGCAATGGCTGGTCGGAAGATGCGATCTTCGAACTCGAAGACGCTCGGTTCGACCAAGTCGACAGCTACCAGTCCCGGGAGATGTCGAAGGAGCGGGAGCAGTTCGTGCAACTCGTCGAACGCGATCCCTCGATTGCCTGGGCCATCGTCGCCGGGCCGCGTCGGCTCGCCGCAGAGGCGCAACTGGTGTTCGACGATTGGGACAATCACAAGACACGCGCGCAGGAAGAGGCCTTGCATCTCTCCATGGGCGCGGCTCTGCTGGCCCTTCAGTTGGCACGCGCGGTACGCAGTCGCAATCTGAACCTTCTGCTGGTCGAGGGCCCGGACGCGGAGCTGGTCCGCCCCCTGAGAGAGTCAAAACCATGGCTCGACATCGGGCGATCGCGTGTGAAGAACCGGCGTCCGATCCAGGGGGAGATCTCTGAGCGTCAATGGTTGGTCATCGTCGGTTGGCTGGACGAAGGTTTGCCGAGATGGTGTGAGAAGCACGACATCGATGCAGATGAAAACACGCTCCTGTTGCCGGGACCGAAGGGCGTGCTCTCCCGCCAGTCGTTCAACCGCGTCTGGAACCGCTGTGTCGCGCGCATCGGCGTCCCCGGCCTCAAGCCACACCTGATGCGCCACGTGGCGGCGACGATCTGGCTCGCGGCCAACCCTGGGGACTATGCGACCGTCGCGGCGTTTCTGTGTGACAGCGTCAAAACGGTCGAGAAGTTCTACGCGCGCGGCGAGGGCGCCGCCGCGGCAAAACTCTTCGCCGAGGCCCTCGAGGCTCTCGATCCTACCCTGAAATCGTACATGAAACGGAGGTGACCATGTCATCCCTCGAGACACGCATCGCCGATTTGGCCTCCCGTATGCCCCATGTCCCCAACGCAGTCACTGCTCCCATGCAGACCCATCTTTTGCAAAATGGCGACTTCTCTCAGAGAGGCATGCCTGCGGTGCTCGAGGAGTTTTATGCTCGTCTCGAGGCGGCAGGCCTGCCGCCCGAGCGAGTGACCGACGAGATATTCCGTGGCGTCGGACGCTCCCGTTCGCGCTTTCGGTGCCTCATCGCTGCGCTGAGGCAGTTTGCACCGGCGGTGCCGCTGGCGGCCTCCGCGCCAGTGAAACAGGAGTGGGACCGATGGTTGAATGACCGGTACAACAAAAAGGCTCCCGTCGCGCGGAGGTTGACGCGTGTCGGGCTCGCCCCGGAGGCGTGGCCCGATTCATGGTCCTCAGCGCTTCCCGTTCTGGATCGGACGGTTCGCCCCTATGGGCGACGCCTTCGAAAACTCGGCCCAAAGACGAGGCAGGCGGTGATCTCGTCGGTCGGACTGCTGGCGCGATCGCGAACTTGGGCAGAGAAGCGGGGCGTCAACCTGCCGGTGGAGCCATCAGAAGACCTCTTTCTGGGGTATCTTCATTACCTGCAGGAGGAACGGGTCATCAGCTTCGGAACGGCGCGAGACTATCTCGAACGCGCCCGGATGTTTTTCCTGCGGGCCGGAATGTTCGACGAGGCCGGCTACGCCACAGTGGGCGAGCTGATTGGCGCGTTGAACGAGGAAGCGACCGACGAAGACCCAGGAAAGTGGGCCAAGCTTCGCGCTTTCCGTCGAGAGTTCACCCTCGCGGACATTCTGAAAAAGGCGCGAACGTCCTCCGAAGGCGCCCACTCATTGCCGGGCCACTCGACCGCGGCATTCAAGCTGCGACAAAAAGGAATGATCTACGCATTGCTGGTGAACTCCGGGGACCGCCAAGGGGACCTCCGTAAGTATCGGATCGGCATCGATCTCGTCCGCGATAAAAACGGCGATTGGCGCCATGGGATCCGGCAGAACAAGACTGGCAACACGAAAGAAATCGAGGCGCTCTGGCCCGGCACCTCCGCCCTGATCGATCGTCATATTCTGGGTGACCGGCCGGATTGGCTAATCCTGGACAGGTTGCAAGAAGTGGACGGGCTGAACCTGCTGACGCTTTCTGAACAGGTCGTGCACAAGGGATACATCAATGCGCGTCTCAAGCAGGACTTCCGCGTGCATGGACACCTCGTGCGCACGATGATCGCCGATCTGATCCGTCGGACCCGCCCGGACGCGCTTTGGGCACTTCAGCAGATGCTCGGACACACAGACCGCACGACGCAAAAGGTGTATCGCTCCGAATTCGATGAAAGTCAGGCCGTCAGGGCATTCGACGAACTCTACGCACGACTGTCCGAATGATGATAAGTTGTGGTTTCAGCTCGTGGGAATGACACCGGCGTGCGCACGCCGCTTCTGTCTCGCTACGGGCTTTTTACACTGCAGTGTATGGCCGCCTGTGATTGGGGGACGTAGGCTGGTGTGTAGCGCGTTGCCAAATCTCCGAGAACGCTGTCGCGAAGGGGGATGATAATTTGCTTCCAATCAGGTCGGTATGGCACGCGTTGCGATGACCGGCTAACGCGGCATTGAGAAAAACGGGTTCCGAATTCTGGAAGCCGTTCGCCGTCCTTGGCGCGTGCGGGGTCAAAATTTGCGGGTCGAGCACCGCAACATGTGTGCTCGACCCGCCGAGGCACCGACCGCTATGTCGACACGCGCATCTGGGGTGCGCTTGGCGTAACACTTGGTCAGGGATCTCAGAACTGATCAGGCCGCGCTGCCAAGCGTGTCGCCTGAAAAAAATTCATAATAGGTGTCTATGCAGTTTACGAGACCTGCCTCGACGACTTCGAGCTTTTCTTCGTCTGTCTGTGCGGACAGGAGCGCATCACAGGGTATGGAATAGATTTCCATTCCATCGGATTGATAATGCGCAGTTACTCGGAGGAAAAAGCACTCTCCCGACGCTTCCGCAATGCTCGGGCTGCATAGGATGTACAGCGGGATAAGATCATCTTTCTGTGAAAGCCAATACACGACATCGGGCGTGAGCTGGTTGAGCAGATAGCGTGCGGCGCTTTCTGTAACCTCGCTCTCGCTGGTGCCATAAAATGCGGCGTTTGTAGTGCTGAGGATGATGGGTTTGTTCACGTTGGATATCCTTTCTGCGTGAAGTGGTGATAGGGAGTATGTCGGTTCGAGGTATTGCCAACGGAAACGCAAATCTCGCGGCACGACCCGCTCCCGCAGAAAATTTGGGATCGAGCACGCATACACAGAAATTGGCAAACAGATGGCTGACCGCATTCCCGAGCGCAGTTTGGATCATGACCAGGTATGGCCATGACGCCTCCGCGCTATTGCGCCGGGGTGGCCTCCTTGATCCGTTCACTGCCGCCAAGCATATGCAGCAGGCGGCCAGAGGTCTGAGACACGAGTTTGTCGAGCACATTGCGAAACGCGCTCCACATCATGAGATGGGTATCACCCCGCAGTGCCGGAGTTGATCTACAACGTGGGGCACAGCCGTCGCTTACAATGCTCCTGAGGCCAAGTCAGGGTCAGGCTATGAGCCCTGATGGACGTACCAATCTCCTCAGTAGCGATGAAGGAGACAATACATGCAAACCGCTAACACTCTCACCCTCTCGAAGGACAACCGCATCTGTCCCTACAACTACGATTATGACCTGTGCGGTGACCTGCCCCCCGCGAAATCCCTCATCATGATGTAGAGTCTGCCCAACCTTGAAGGAGCAGACGAATGCGAAAGAGCCGTTTTACCGAGGCGCAGATTATCGGGATGATCAAGGAGCAAGAGGCGGGCATGCCGACGGC
>NZ_JBRBUI010000030.1:0-8424 GCF_052826185.1 Heliomarina sp.
CATATCGGTCGTAAGAACTCGTAAATACAAGGCGACAACGGACAGCAATCATAAGTTCAATATCGCGCCAAACCTGCTGGATCGTGACTTTAACGCTGATGCGCCCAACCAAAAGTGGGCAGGCGATATCAGTTATATTTGGACGCGCGAGGGGTGGCTGTACTTGGCTGTGATATTGGACTTGCATTGTAGTTGGCTGGGCGGTCTCGAACCGGGTGAAACGCGACCTTGCGATCAGGGCTTTGAAGATGGCCATCGCGTTCCGTCAGCCGCCCAAGGACTGCATCCATCACACGGATCGTGGGTCGCAAGGCGGATTCAACCGGTCGTCGCAACACCCCATTTTAGGAGGTGTAGATGACGAAAACAGGCAGACGAAAATCCGAACGTTCGACACGGAGCAAATTAAACTCGCCAGGAAGGCCGCCAGTCTGGCAACGTGAGAATCTTTGCCGGTTCTGGCGGGGCGTGGCCGCAGGTCATTCCAGTGAGGTGTCCGCCGTTGAAGCGGGTGTTTCCGGTCCTGTCGGAATCCGGTGGTTTAGGAGTTCTGGCGGAATGCCCCCAACACACCTTGCACCATCAGCGACGCCATTGATGAGGCGTAATCTGACATTTTCTGAGCGAGAAGAGATTGCTTTGGAATGTGCGCGAGGGACAGGTATCCGCGCTATCGCACGTAAGCTCTCGCGGTCACCCAGCACGGTATCGCGAGAGCTCAGGCGCAATTCCGCGACGCGCAGCGGGGATTTCGACTATCGCGCAATCACGGCGCAGTGGCATGCGGATCGTGCAGGACAGCGCCCGAAGCCAAGCAAGCTGGCGAATAATCCAGCCCTGCGCGATTATGTACAGGACCGTCTTTCCGGTCTCATCGCTACGCCGGGTGGCATCGCCTTCGATGGCCCTGTCGTGATATGGAAAGGACGGCGGGCCGTTCATCGGCAAAGCCGACGCTGGTCCTGTGCCTGGAGCCCGGAACAGATCGCGCAACGTCTGAAGATAGATTTCCCCGAGGATCCAACCATGCGTATCAGCCACGAGGCCATCTATCAGGCGCTCTATATTCAAGGACGGGGTGCCTTGAAGCGGGAGCTTTCGGCCTGTCTGCGCTCCGGCCGCGCACTACGGTTACCCCGCGAACGCGCCCGTGGTCGTGGCAGACCCTTCCTCACAGATGCGCTGATGATCAGCGACCGTCCGGCAGAGATTGGCGATAGGGCTGTGCCTGGCCATTGGGAGGGCGACCTCATTCTCGGTCTTGGAAGTTCCGCGATTGGAACACTGGTCGAGCGCACAACGCGCTTCACAATGCTTTTGCACCTGCCGCGCATGGAGGGCTATGGAAAGGGGGATGTGCCCAAGAATGGACCAGCGCTGGCTGGCCATGGCGCTGAAGCTGTCCGCGATGCTATCGCAGGGACAATCATGGGACTTCCTGCGGCTCTTCGCCGTTCTCTGACTTGGGATCAGGGTGCGGAGATGGCCCAACATGCGCAGCTCCAAGTCGATACGGGTCTGGAAATCTATTTCTGCGACCCTCAAAGCCCCTGGCAGCGAGGGAGCAACGAAAACACCAATGGCTTGCTACGGCAATACTTTCCCAAAGGCACAGATCTCAGCCGGCACGGTGTCAATGAGTTGAGCGCAGTCGCACATGCTTTGAACACAAGACCCCGCAAAACCCTCGGCTGGCGCACACCTGCAGAGGCACTCGACCCGCTGCTCAAACAGCATATAATCGAAAGTGTTGCGACGACCGGTTGAATCCGCCCAATATTGTTCGCACGACTACCAGAAGATCCTGCGCCAGCACGGGTTCAAGGTGTCGATGTCTGGCAAGGGAAATTGCTATGATAATGCCGCCGTCGAGACCTTCTTCAAAACCATAAAAGCCGAGCTGATATGGCGGCAGTCATGGGAAACGCGCAGGCAAGCTGAGATAGCGATCTTTGAGTACATTAACGGCTTCTACAATCCGCGACGCCGACACTCAGCATTGGGTTGGAAAAGCCCTGTCGCTTTCGAACGCAAGGTGGCCTAAACGAGCACCTGGGGCGGCACGAAAGCGCGACAGGTCCACGTCCGAACCTTCGGGTTTTGGCGTTTGCGTCACAATAACCCAACCAATCTCAAATTCAGTCTTTGTAAACGCGCCCAGCCGCTATGCGTTTCTGATTGATCCGTCCAATGGACACATGACGAACAAGCAAGAAACTCGCAATTGGCGAATTGTGTAGTACCTTCAAATGGTCGTAAAGGCCGCGCAGAGATACTCTATGTCGCTATTTTAGTCATACTCGGCACGCCCAAGGTGTAATCTGATATACGGGAGATCAAGATGGGTTGGGGAGCGGCTTCAACTGCGATCACATTGGTTTTGGAAGGGGTTTCCAAAATGAAGGCGTGCGAAAAGATCACCCGTTGGGCCTGCCGAGCGGATGCTTCCGTGGGCTTCATCGCTACAGAAAATGGCGAACGCTCATTAACCGGTGATCTAAGCGAGTATTAGAGCGGTGCCAGTCAAGCGCTCGTCGCTTTGGAGATGCGAGTATCTCAAGTCAGCCTTGGAGTGGCACGCATATAGGTGTATCCGCTCGGGCAGAGCGACATTAATGCAGGGAACATCGGCATTCAGCCATCAGTGGCCCCTATCCTCGGCGGCCTTCAACGCGACAATCACGCGCACTGTGGACTTGGCTATACCCTGCGTTTGACCAAATCTTCATAAATTTGGATATGAGCTCGCTCGACCTGCCGGATGTCGAAATGGGCCTCGGCATGGGTACGCGCGGCTAAGCCCATCTTTCTGACACGTACGGGGTCAACAAGTAGCGGGGCCAGAGCATTGGCGAGGCTTTCGGCGGATCTAACCTCGCACAGTAGCCCGGTAACACCCTCGATGACCGCATCTCGGCATCCTGGAACGTCTGTCGCCACTGCTGCACGCCCCGCCGCAGCAGCGTCAATGAGCGTCTTTGGGAACCCTTCCCGGTAGGACGGCAGGGCTACGATATTGCAATTGGCCAACGCTGTATCCATGTCACTAGTATGTCGGTGCCAATTAACGACGCCCTCTGCAACCCAGTCTTCCAACATCGCTTCATTCAGACTGGTCGGATTGTTGGGGTCGGGATCGCCAAGTAGCCGGAATTCGGCTTCAATACCCTGCGCCCGAATCAAACGCGCCGCCTCGACAAATTCAACGACACCTTTGTCCCGCAACATACGGCAGGGCATCAAGACAATCGGCGGGCCCACAGGTTGCGGTTTTGGTGTTATTTTTTTCAGATCGGTTCCACTGCCACCAATTAGGCTGGTCGTGGCGCGGCGAACGAAACCCGATTCAGTGGCGATGGCTAGATCGTCGCAGTTCTGGAACAAGGCGTGGACCTGAGGCTGGTTGAGCGCCGCTCGATAAAGCATCGATATTGCGACGCGAAGTGCGCGCGCTTTCGAAGTCTGGTGGGTAAATGCATATCCCATCCCTGTCAGCGCAGCCAACGTCGGAGTTCCAAGTAACCGCGCCGAAAGTCCGCCGTAAAAGATTGGTTTTGCAGTGATCAAATGGACCACATCCGGATTAGTCTTGCGCATGGTCCGAAAGATGCTCAGCAGACAGCGCAGCTCCTTTACCAAATTACGGCTGCGTCGATGCAGATCAATGGGATAAATCGAAAATCCATAGTGCTTGAGTATGTCGTAATCAGATTGCTCGGGCGCAGCGATCAAGATCCGAAAACCTTGGCGTTTGGCCTCTAACGCTAGCGGCAAACGATGAGATAGGAAGAACCCGATATCAGAGATGACAAACATCAGCGAGCGGGACGCCTTGTCCACCTTATCAACATCTTCAAGCGGTGCCAATCTTAAAACAACAGGTTCCATGCAGCCCTCTTAATCCCAGTTCATCTTAGCGAGATAGGCTTCGATCAATGAAGCGTCCGACGAGTTTTTGAATTCCCCAAACACCGAGCCTGGGATCGAAATCTCGACCATGCGAATTGGGAGGGCGTATTCGAGGAAACGAAGCTTTTCAAGACCTTCGAGGTTCGCCTGTGGTGCGCCGGTTCAAGACAGGCACAAGACGCACGTGTCGTGGTGGGATAGGCGTAGACGCCGACGTGGTGAAACACAGGAACAACGTCGTTTACAATGCCCTTCCCGCAGGTGAATGGCAGCACTTCCTTTGAGAAATACAGTGCCCTTTGGTCGCGATCAAAAAAAATCGTCGTCGCCCCGAAGCGCCCTGCCTGCCGATCGTCCAGCAGGTCCTGAACTGTCCCAGCATCGCAGTGCAGACATGGGGTTGTGACTAGGCACTCAGAATCCTGGCGCATGACATCGACCAGCGGCGTGACGAAATGCGACGGCCTCAATGGCGCATCCCCTTGTAGGTTGATGACTATTTCAGCGCTGATATTACCCACAGCAATGGCTATAGCCACGCGTTCGGTGCCGTAGCGAAATTTGGGCGAGGCCATGATGACGTCCTTACCGACGCGCCGGGCCTCTTCGGCAATTCGCTCATTATTCGTGGCATCAAAGATTTGAATCTGGCCCTGAGACTTGGCTCGCGCGATCGAGATGCTGGGTTCCATCAGCGTTCTGGGCTGCCCCGAGGCCCCCTTTAACCGCCCCAATGGCTTTCCCGGATAGCGAATGCTCGCATACCGAGCAGGAATGACGATGCGGGCGTCCATTAAAGAACTTTAGTGAGTTTGTCGAAGGCGCATAGCCTTTTTAGCAAGCCCGCCATGTCATCAAGCGGAATCATGTTAGGACCATCCGACGGCGCTTTATCTGGGTCTTCGTGTGTTTCAATAAACAACCCAGCACAGCCAACCGCCAGCGCTGCTCGTGCCAGAGGTTCAACGAATTGCCGCTGTCCGCCGGATGAAGTGCCTTGGCCGCCAGGCAATTGGACCGAATGGGTCGCATCGAAAATGACTGGATAGCCTGTATCTGCCATGATCGGCAGAGCTCGCATATCGGAAACCAGCATATTATAGCCAAAACTGGTGCCGCGTTCGCAGAGCATGATGCTTTCATTACCGGTCGACGCGACCTTGGCAGCCGCATTCGCCATGTCCCAAGGTGCGAGGAACTGACCTTTCTTGATGTTTATCACTCGGCCCGTCGCCCCGGCGGCCAACAACAGATCCGTCTGGCGGCTAAGAAATGCTGGGATCTGCAGAATATCACAGACTTCGGCAGCTTTGGCGCAATGACTTGCCTCATGGACGTCGGTTAGAACGGCACAGCCGAACTCGTCCTTGATCTTAGCAAGGTTTTCAAGGCCGAGTTCGATGCCCAAACCGCGCTTGCCGGACAGCGATGACCGATTGGCCTTGTCGTAGCTAGCTTTGAACACGAATGGAATGCCCAGATCATCGCAGGTTTCTACCAGCGAGCCTGCGATCTTGCGTGCATGATCTAGGCTTTCCATTTGGCACGGTCCGGAAATGAGCGCGAACGGACGGTCGTTAGAGATGCTCAAACTGCCCGCGGATACTGTTTTTGCAGAGGTCATGAATAGAAATCCTTCTTTGGTGCGCCGCCTGAGTTCACATCACTCCGGCGCGCAAACAATCGTGAATATGTAATAGGCCGCAAAGTCGCGAGTTACCATCGACTACCATTATCGCACCGATCTTATAGCGGTTCATTAGGCCCAGAGCTTCGGACAGCAGCATGTTCGGCGTCGCGGTATGAGGATTAGGGGTCGCCACCTGACCCGCAAAGGCGTCCATCAAACCGTCCAGATTGCGACGCAGGTCTCCGTCGGTAATGACCCCATATAGACGATCGTCTTCTGCAACCGCGGCAATACCGAACCCCTTGGCACTCATAGTGATTAACGTCTCGCCCATCGTGGTGGCGGGGGACACTATTGGCAGGTTGTCGCCGGAATGCATGACATCGCTTACCCGCATGAACTGCGCCCCAAGTTTGCCGCCAGGGTGAAATACATGGAACGAATCCGCCATGAAACCGCGCTCCTCCATCATTGTAATGGCAAGGGCATCCCCCAATGCCAGCGCACAGGTGGTTGAGGTCGTCGGTGCCATGCCGATGGCGCAGGCCTCGGGCATATCAGGCAGGATCAGCGCGACGTCCGATTGGCGTGCCAGGGTGCTGTCTTCGACTCGTGTAATCGCGATCATCGGGATATCGAAGCGCCGGGTATATTGGATTAGGTCTGACATCTCGCGTGTTTCACCGGAATTTGATAGCAGAAGACAAACATCGTCAACCGTCACCATGCCCAGATCACCATGGCTAGCCTCACCTGGATGCAGAAACATCGCCGGGGTGCCAGTCGATGCCAGCGTCGCTGCGATCTTGCGGGCGATATGGCCGGATTTACCCATGCCCGAGACTATAACACGTCCCCTTGCACCCGCCATCAGATCGATAGAGTTCTCGAACCCTCTCGGCAAGGCTAGGGCCATTGCCCGGAGAGCGTCCGCCTCAGCGTTAAGGACCCGAATTGCGGTGGCGGTACTGTGCTTTGACTTCGTTGCTATGGTCATCATTTATCAAAATCCTTGTTCAAATTGCTGCTGAAAATAGGCAGGTAAGTTGGCATCTTGTTTTCACCCACATGGCTTTGCTAACCGTTGTTTTCGGTGCTGGGTAAGGGTGTGATATATTAGATATAGAGAATGCTCGAGTCTGTCCTTGAACAACTGGGCATCAGCCGCACCATATCTCCCCGCCTCCGGGATCAAAGCGCCGCCAAGGGTCATTCCCCAAATCACCGCGGGTAAAATGTAACTAATCTTTTCGACCTCAAGGTCGTGATTAGGAGCATCAACTATGAGAGGGTGTACCTCTGGGCCTATGCTAGTGCTCGGAGGCACGCATCGGGTTCGGTCGATACCAAACGATTTTTATAAACATGAAGCTTGCAGCTATAGCTTGACGAAAATGATCTGCTCCCCATTGAGTCCGCTAATTTAGGTTAGCTCTATTCAGGTTTTGGTCTTCTTTCGACCGCGCAACATATTCTGCCGGTGCCATGCCAGCGAGGCTTGTGTGCGGGCGGTGATGGTTAAAGTCGGTGGGTAATCCCCCCATTCTTAATGGGGCTCGGCCGTAGAATTCACGCGGCTGTTTTCAGTTTCATGGCGGGAGTGACCACGCCGATGGCAATGTTGGGCCGGTCGTTGTTGTAAGTCCAGAGCCATTTCGTGGCCTGGTCCTGCGCCTTTTCTATCGTCTCGAAGATATGCTGATCCAGCCATTCGCGCCTGACCGTGCGATTGTAGCGCGCTATACAGGCGTTCTGTTGTGGCTTTCCGGGCTGGATATATTCGATCCGGATACCGCGTTTTTCAGCCCATTCCATCAGCAGCCCACTGACATATTCCGGGCCGTTATCGACCCGAATGATGTCAGGCGAACCTCGCCATTCGATGATCTGGTTCAGGTTGCGCACAACGCGCAGGGCGGGCAGCGAGAAGTCGACCTCGATCCCCAGCCCCTCGCGATTGAAGTCGTCCAGCACGTTCAGGGTGCGGAATGAACGACCATCCGCCAGTTGATCGGCCATGAAGACCATCGACCAGGTTTGGTTTGGGCCGTCAGGAACCGTCAGCATATCGGGTTTGGGCCACTTCAACCGCTTCTTTGGCTTGATGCGCAGGTTCAGTTCAAGCGCGCAGTAGACGCGATAGACGCGCTTGTGGTTCCTTTTGAACCCCTTCACGTTGCGCAGATATAGGAAGCACAGGCCAAACCCCCAGGAGCGCCGGTTCGCCGTCAGACGCACAAACCGGTCCGCAATCTCGGCATTCGCATCGCTGAACGTGCGCTCGTATCGGGAACACGTCTCGCTGATTTCAAAAATCCGGCTGGCCAACGCGATACTGACGCCGCAGCCGCTTCGGCCATCTCCTTGCGCTGAGACGGCTGACCTGCCCCCCGCTGGTCCCTCGCTCATGACGAGAGTCTGCGGGTTTGGTCTTGATAGTCGTCGGTTTCGTGCTGGGCAAGCGCGCCGGGCGCGGAGCCCTCAAATTGCTCAAGCGTCGGGCGCGCTTCGACCGGTGTTTTGTTCCCGAGCGATGAGTGTGGCCTGACGGTGTTGTAATCGTAACGCCAGAGCGCCAGCTTCCGACGGGCGTCGTCCAGGGTGTCAAATATCTCCTCGTTCAGCAGTTCGTCACGCAGGCTGCCGTTGAATGACTCGATAAAGGCGTTCTGCTGCGGCTTCCCTGGGTCGATATAGTGCCACGGAATTGCGTTCTGATCGGCCCACCTCAGAATGGCCCGGCTCGTGAACTCTGTCCCGTTGTCGCTGACTATGCATCCGGGTTTACCGTAGATCCGCACCAGCGCATCCAGCTCACGCGCAACACGCGCGCCTGAGATTCTGGTGTCAGCAATCAGGCACAGGTTTTCGCGGCTGCAATCGTC
>NZ_JBRBUI010000031.1:0-2647 GCF_052826185.1 Heliomarina sp.
GGCCTCGCGTTCGCCTCGATCCTGACACTGGTCGCGGTGCCGGTATTGTATGCGCTGTTCTTCTTGATCAAGCCGCCTAAACAAGAAAACGCTCCTTCAGGTTCCCCAGCGACAGCCTGAACGCAGATGCAGTTATAAGCGTTTCTCTGAGCGCCCTCGACCCGTCTTAAGGACGGTGTAGGCATGTTCCGTCGCCTCAAGCGCGCCTTCGAGAAAACCGCCGAATGTCGGAGCCACTTCGGTGCCGCCAAAGACGAGCGCTTCGTCCCACAGGCCTGAAAGAACGCACGGCAGGCCATAGTTCGGGTGGGCAAAAAAGACAGCGAAACTGCGGCTGGCAGCACGCCAGGCGCACTCCCGCTCCATGGTCTAGGCCTTCAAGGCATGGACCGAGGCCCAACTGCTACGCATTCCCGGCAAGGACGGTCTCGCGAAGGCCTTCCGCTATGGTCTCAGCTGCTGGCCGTCATTCGAGCTCTTCCTTGGAGATGGCCGCGTCGGCATCGACGACACCACCGCCGAGCGCGTCATGCGCCCGATCAGCATCGGGCGAAAAAACTGACTTTTTGCAGGCTCCGACAGCGGTGGCGAAACGCTGTCCCGGGCGATCTCCCTTGTCGAGACAGCCAAGATGAACGGCCACGATCGGCAAGCCTGGCTGGCCGAAATCCTCGACCGCATCCACAATCACATGACCAACCCGCTCAACGAACTGCTTTCATGGAACTGGACGCCGATAAACTGATCCGCGGTAACAACCGGGCGGTTACGTTTTTGGGGAAGTGATTACCTTTGAATCTTGAGGTCCGACTTCGCCTTTGCTAGGAATCGAACAACCATTAGAAAATTAGCAAAGTCGAAAGTGCAGATGTCTGGACCCCTTGATCAACTGAAGATTATAGAACTTGGTCACGTAATTGCCGGACCACTTGCGGCAGCTTTACTCTCGGATTTTGGTGCAGATGTCATCAAGATCGAAGCCCCCAACCGGACGGATATGATGCGCGACCTTGGACCCAAGGCAGAGGATGGGGTGGGCGTCTGGTGGAAGACTTTGGGCCGTAACAAGAAAACACTAGGCCTGGACTGGAAGTCCGACGAGGGCCGGGACATCCTGCGAAAGTTGGTCGAAGATGCCGACGTGCTGATCGAAAATTTCCGACCGGGTGTGCTGGAACGTGCCGGTGTTGGGCCAGACGTCTTGCACGATTGGAACCCGGACTTGGTTGTCTTGCGGGTTTCAGGTTACGGACAGGACGGTCCGATGCGCGACGTGCCAGCGTTTGGGCGTGCTGCGGAGGCCATGAGTGGATTAGCGCATCTGACCGGTTTTCCCGACGGGCCGCCGATGCACCCCGGCTTTCCGGCGGCCGACAGCACGACAGGGCTGATGGGCGCTTTGGGAATCATGATCGCGCTATTTGCTCGCGAAAAGGGCATTGCACGCGGTCAGGTCGTCGATCTTGCGGTGTTCGAGGCGTTGCTTCGGTTGATGGACTATCCTGTTCCCGCATTGACGGGCGCGAACCTCTCGCCGCGGCGCAATGGGCTGCGCCAGCCGATGGACTTTGCTCCGGGGGGGATGTTCCGAACGTCCGATGGGGTGTGGCTGACCGTTTCCGCAGGGAGCGCGGAAACCGCGCACCGACTGTTGCGGGCAGTCGGCGGGGACGCCCTTGCCGATGATCCGCGGTTTGCGACACTCGGCGAGATGTCGCAGCACATGACGGTGGTCTTTGACGCGATCAATGATTTCGTCACGCAGCACACGGCTAAGGAAGTGGAGGCGGTATTCGCCCGCCATGATGCCGTTGCCTCGCGTGTGTTGAGTGTCGAGGAAATCGCGACGAACGAGCAGATACGCCATCGCGGGGATATCGTGTCGGTCGCTGGCGAACAGACTCAGGTCATTGGTCCGGTCCCTCATCTCAGCGCGACGCCCGGTCAGCTTCGTTGGCTGGGACGACCGCCTGGCGCAGACAGCCAAAGCATTCTGCGTGATCTTGGTTTTGACGATGAGCGGATCGCTGCCCTATGTGAGGCTGGGCTCGTAAGATTGGAAAGAGGGCGCGCGCTATGACATTTCGATTGACCGCCGACCAACAAGAGATTCGCGACCAGGTTCTGCGGATTTGCGCAAGGTTCGACGACGACTATTGGCTGGATCGGGATCGCAACGGTGGTTTTCCCCATGAACTGCACAGGGCAATGGCCGATGGCGCCTGGCTGGGTATCGCCATGCCAGAAGCTGTCGGCGGCGCTGGTCTGGGGATCACCGAGGCGACCATAATGATGCAGGCAATCGCCGAGTCGGGGGCCGGCGCAAGCGGAGCCTCGGCCATCCACATGAACATTTTCGGGCTCAACCCGGTGGTGAAGTTTGGGACCGATGAGCAGCGCGCGCGTATGCTTGGCCCTCTAATAGCAGGCGATGAAAAGGCCTGTTTCGCCGTGACCGAACCGACGACGGGGCTGGATACCACAAAGCTGAAGACCATGGCGGTGCGGCGGGGGGACAGATATGTCGTGCACGGACAAAAAGTCTGGATTTCTACCGCGCAGGTGGCAGACAAGATGTTGCTTCTGGCCAGAACAACGCGGCTTGAGGATGTGAGCAGCCCGACCGAAGGGCTGAGCCTGTTCTATA
>NZ_JBRBUI010000032.1:0-10565 GCF_052826185.1 Heliomarina sp.
ACGCCACTGCAAGCGCGCCGAGCGCTTGAGCAATTTGAGGGCTCCGCGCCCGGCGCGCTTGCCCAAACCGAAACCCATGATTATCAAGATCAAACCCGCAGACTCTCGTTATGAACGAGGGACCGAAGGGGGGCAGGTCACAAGGGAACTTCAGTGGCTGCGAACATTCAACTTTATTACCGGCACAAAAAGGGTGAACTCTGAAAAAGGTGTGACACTGCCCGCCACTGTCACGGCGCTGTCGCGGCAAGAAACACTCCATAGCAATCAAATGGAGTGCATTGACACATGCCGCACGCTACGGCGTCTATCGTTCGACTCCTTGGCGCTGGGTAAAGTCCGACCCAGGCTTTCCGAAACCGGTAGTTCTGTCGCCCGGTTGCACCCGCTGGAGTCTCTGCGAACTGGAAGCCTGGGAAGCCGCTAAAGACGACGTGCTTACCTAAGAAAAACCGCCACCCGTCTGGTACACGGGCGGCGGCTATTCATCATACGTTTCTAATTAGATGATTAGCACGAGCCGCCCTAGCCAGCAAGGCATGGAAGCCTTTCATGTTTACGAATACCTCGAACACCATGGTGTTCGCTGTCGCCGACCAAATTCATGACGAATGTCAAAACCGTCGTCACGTTTCTGGCAAGCTGAACACGACAACTAAACAAACTAACGCGAATAAGCGTCAGGCAACGATTGCCGCAGCGGACGATGGCCCTCTAGGAGGTGTGACGTGTGTGACGCTGGCGTGGATTGTTGTCGTCAGAAGTCTGGCAACCTTTCCCAAGCGCAGACAGGCTCCGAATGGCCGCCCCATTCTAGAAAAATTAGATCAAAAGAACGTGCGACGTACGGATTGGAGCCTCGTCATGGGGTTCGCCAACTCTGTTGGAAATTTATGGTGTTTCTCATGGGACGACCGAGCAACTTAGAAAAGATGATAATCGAACTCTGCAATACAGCACCGGTTAACTGGCAGGATTTGAAATCACGCTGGCGGTCATGCCCGGCAGAAAGAAAAAAAATCCGAGGTATCAAAAGTCGTGCTCAAAGTGCGATGGCCAGATTTGCAGGTGGATGGAAGAATTGGGCTTGGATGAAGGCGAAAACCCTTTACCCAAGAACAAGCGCCCCAACTGCGGCGCGAAAACTCGCACTGGAGGCCATTGTCAGATGAAAGTCGTCCCCGGAAAGCGGCGCTGCCGTCTCCATGGAGGCCTGAGCACAGGTCCAAAGCGGAAGCATATCGGGAAACATGACAATTAGACTGTACGGATCCAAACCTTGATGGCGCTCACCGGTTTCGGTCCTAGGTTAACGATCGTATGCATCCGCGGCTTCGTTTGAAAGGTTTTTTGCTTTGATAAACACGTGGACCGCTGTTGCTCACCTCGCGACAACAACCGCTAAAGCGATCTACTTAATGGCGAGTTGCACTTCGGCTGTTGATTTCCGCTGAGAAGTGACCCGGTATTTTCACCGAGATTTGACCCACCCTCAGTATGTGTCTTTGTTCATGACCTGGTCAATGTAGCAGTCTCCCTTCTGGTTTTCTTGGTGGCCTCGGCGCTGACCTTGAAGCGGTAGCTGTCTTTGCCGGTTTCCAGAATGTGATTGCGGTAAGTGAGTCGGTCCAGGATCGCGGTTGTCATCGTTGCGTCGCCGAAAACCTGGGCCCAGTTGGCGCTCCCGGCCCTTAGCGGATGAGGTGGATGGCTCCTGCTTCACCGGCATCGAACGTGCCAAAGTGCAGTTGTCATCGACTTCAAGGAAAGGAGCCACCCAATGACAGTAAAAACCGTGGGCCTGGATTTGGCCAAGGACGTTTTCCAAGTACACTGCGTTTCGGCTACTGGGCGCAAGATCCTCAACAAGAAGATCAAGCGGGCGAAGCTTTTGGCATTCTTCGAGACCTTGCCGAGATGTGTGGTCGGCATGGAAGCCTGTGGTTCTGCGCATCATTGGGGCCGAGAGCTGCGCAAGCTGGGCCATGATGTTCGGCTGATGCCGGCCGCCTACGTAAATGCGGAACAATTGTAGTGTTGCATTTCACCAAAACGCGCTGATTCGTTGCTGTATCGAGTTCAAATTCCCAGCCCGATAAACAGTCGAGAACGGATTGCACTGGCGCGCCTTTGGACACGGCACTTGCGACAGTCATGCCAGCATTCTTCTCACGCGTGCTCTCATGCAGCTTGGGCGTGAAAAACAGTCATCACGCCGGTTCCCGGGTCCGTCAGATAGTTAAAGGCTTTCGTGCTTGGGTGACGTGGCGCCAGACTGTCCGGGTCAGCGTGAATAGCGCCAGTCCGAAGATAACCATGGCGATCGGGCGGTCAAACAAATAACCAATGTCCCCATCCGCGAGGATGACTGTCTGCCGGAAGGACAGCTCGAAGCTAGGGCCCAGGACGAAGCCGATGATGAAGGTCACGAAAGAGAAATCCAGCACCCGCATCAGGTAGCCGATCACGGCGAAGCCCACAACAAGCGGCAGCCCGAAGGTGCCGGAGGTCAGGAAGGCACCGGTCAGGCAGACCAACCCGATGGTGGGGAAGACGACTAGGGCCGGAGCACGGGCCGCCAGCGCGAAGACCCGCAGGCCGAAATAGCCCATGATCAGGTTGGTTCCATTCGCGATGACCATGGCCGCAAACATGGCGTACACCAACCGGCCCTGTTCGGTCATCAAATGCGGCCCGGGCTGGATACCATGCACGATGAAGGCTCCGAGGATCAGGGCAGCCGCGACATTGCCGGGAATGCCGAGCGAGAGCAGCGGGATAAAGTTCGCGCCCACGACCGAGCTATTTGCACTTTCGGTTGCGGCGACGCCTTCGATGTTGCCCTTGCCGAACGTCTCGGGATGTTTCGATGCCCGGATTGCCGCGTTGTAGCCGATGAAGGCCGCCGCGCTGGACCCGATCCCCGGAAGGGCACCGATACCGGTTCCGATGGCCGCGGACCGCAGGATCGTGCGCAGACACGCGCGATATTCAAACCAGCTGAGCCGCTTGTCCTCGGGCCGTTCGGAGCTGAGCGGAAGATGGCTGTCCCCGGCGGATCCACGCAGCAGGACGAGCTGGCGCAGCACTTCGGCCATCGCCAGGACACCGATGCCAACTGCGGAAATGGGCAGTCCGTCCATCAGGTCCGGCATGCCGAAAATGAAGCGGCTGGTGCCCCCTTCGGGGTCCAGTCCGACGGTGGCCAGCAGCAGACCGAAGAAGGCGGCGATCAGACCCTTGAACATGGACTTGCCGACAAGGCTGGCAATGATGGTGAGGGCGAAGACGATGACTGCAAGCATCTCTGTCGGACCCATCCGGATCGCGATCAGCGCAAGCGGGGCCGACACGGCGAAAAGGACGAAATCCGACAGCGTGTCCCCGGTGACCGAGGAAAAGAGTGCCATTTTCAACGCCTTCAGACCCTTGCCCTGCTTCGCCAACGGGTGTCCGTCGAAAGCTGTCGCCGCCGCCTCGGGCGAGCCGGGCGTGTTCATCAGGATCGCCGAAACGGAGCCCCCGACCGTGCCGCCCTTGTTGATCGACACGAGGAACGCCAGCGCACCGACCGGCGTGAAATAGTAGGTCAACGGCACGGCGATGGCGATGGCGGTGATCGCGGACAGGCCAGGGATTGCCCCGAAGAACTGGCCAACGAAGACGCCCACGACGATCAGGATAAGCGTCTGGACGGTGAAGGCGTCCGAGAAGGCGGTGATGACGGTTTCAAGCATGAAAGTACCTGATTTGGCTGGTCCGATCAGGGCAAAGGGATGCCCAACAGGACTTCGAAAAAGCCCCAGAGCAGGAGCGGCGGACAAAGGGCGGTGAGCGCGATGGCCCACCATTTCCGTTGTCCCATGAAAATCGTCAGGGCGCCGGTGATGAAGGCGCCGCCAACAAGATAGCCGACGGTCAACATCAGCGTGACGGCAACGGCGAAGAGACCCAGAACGATCACGGTCATAATGGTCGATGTCGCGTCGATCGGCGCCGGGGTTGTCCGATCCGGTTCGAGAAAGAGCCGGTGCAGGCACATCATCAAGCCGAGTGCGCCTATGGCACCAACCGCAACACGGGGCATCAGGTCGGGCGACACCGTGACGAAATCATTCGGCTCCACCCAGGCGGGAATACCCCAGAGCCAGATGCCGAGGGCTAGCAGTGTCACGCCGGCCCCCACAAGTGCTTCGAAGATGCGCAGGGTCATCTGATGTCTCAGTTACCCGCCGCAGCGATCAGTTTCTCGTAATGCGCCGTGGATTTTGCCACATTGTCGCGCAGCTCTTCGGGCGTCAGGACCGTGGACGGGAAGCCCATCTTGCCCTCGACCATGGATACGACTTCCGCATTCTTTGCGCCATTCGAAAAGGCATCAAAGAGCGTTTCAAAGACGTCTTCGGGAATGCCCTTGGGAGCGAAGAACAGAAAGTAGGTCTCGTCGCCAACGTCATAGCCAAGCTCCTGCAAGGTTGGCACATCCGGAGAGCTTGCCAGCCGTTCGAGACCCGCCGCCGCCAGAACCCTCACATCGTCGCCGAAGCGCTGATGAACACCGGCGCTCCACCCCATGTCGATGTGGCCGCCCATGACGTCCTTCATGATTTCCGCGCCGCCTTTGGTCGGGACGATCTTCATGTCGTAGTCATCCTGTGCCGCAACGTAGCTCATGATCAGGTTGACCGCCGGGGAGGACGAACCGAAGGAGATCTTCTGGCCGCCTTTGCCCGCGGCGACCGCATCTTCCCATGTCTTGAAGGGCGAGTCTTTTCCGACCACAATCGCATTCTGAAGCATCGCCGCCGAGGTGAGATAATCGAACGTATCCGCGTTATATTTGACCGACTCTGACGCCAGCGGGGCATAGGAGAATGTCGACGTCACGGCCATGCCGATCGTATAGCCATCCGGTTCGGCGTTCATAAGCTTTGTCGCCGCGACAACGCCGCCGCCGCCCGGCACGTTTTCGATCACGACCGGCTGGCCGAGAGCCTGCTCAGCCTCTTTGCCGATCAGCCGGGCAAGCGTGTCTGTGCCGCCGCCGGCACCGAAGCCAACCAGAACGGTCACGGGTTTTTCGGGGAAATCGGCGAATGCGGGCGTGGCCAGCAGGCCAAGGGTCAGCGCCGTTGCGACACGGCGCAATGCGCCCGGGAATTTTGTATGAGTCATGTCTTGCCTCCTCCTTGCAAGTAGCTTTCAGCGTAGGGCGGAGAAACCGCAATACCAAAATACAGGTTCGAAATGTCAGCTATACATCTACGCTATAGCCAACTCTCGTCATGCAGTGAAACGTCGCTGGCGGGCCATCGTCCTTCCGCGACAACCTCGCGCAGGATTTCCACCAGGATCCTGCGAACTGCGCGAACTGCGTCCGTCATGGGGCGATTGCGGGGCCAGGTCAGCGAAATCGTGCGCTTTGCTTCAGGTTCGACGATCTTCCACGCGGCCAGGACGTTCATGTCCCAACGGCTCCCTAGAAGTGCCCAGTTCATGATGGCGTAACCCAGACCGGCCTCAAGCAAGGAATAGAGAACGTGAAGACCGGTGATCTCGAAGGACGTGTTCAAACGCACACCTTGGGACGCCGCAAGTTCTTCGATCGAGCGCCGCAAGACGACGCGTTTATGCGTCTGGATCAACGGATAGTCCGGCAAGTCTCTCAGAGGCACTTCGCCGATGCGAGGCGAAACCCCGTCCCATTTGCCGACGAGATAGAGGTTCTCCTGAAATAGAGTGATCGCTTCGAGATTCGGCAGGTCAGCTGCGTTCGGCACCAGTCCCAGATCGCCGCGACCGGAAGACATGATGTCGCCGCTCTCGAAGCTCAGCCCTTCTACGACCCGTAGGCTCACCCGGGGCAATTCGCGGGCCACGCGTTCGTAGATGCGTGCAGACAAGAGATAGGCGGCAGTCAACGGCAACGCGACCATGACCTCTCCGCTCGGGCTGTCTTCGCCGCCGCTCACATCCGCGGTGGCCGCGTCCAGCTGTCTCAGAATCGCCTCGGCGTGATGGCCCAGTCGGATCCCGGCCGAGGTCGGCGTGACACCCTTGTTCGTCCGTTCGAACAGCTTCACGCCCAGTTCTGCCTCAAGCGAGGCGATGTGACCCGAGAGCGCGGGCTGGGCGACATTCAACCGCCGTGACGCAGCAGAAAAACCGCCCTCCCGCAGAACCGCGTCGAAATACTGAAGCTGTCTTGAGTTCATGCCCGCTCCTCCTGTGGCGATATCAAAACCGTATAGAGGCCAGACGCAAACTGTTTTTCAGAAATAGCCAGAGGCGGAGATAGCTTGCCCCAGAAATACTCGGGAGGAGACCGATGAATCTGGGAAGAGTTGTGCAGCGGTCTGCACGTTACTGGCCGAACGCCATGGCTGCCGTGGACAAGACGCGGCGTCTGACCTTCGCACAGCTTGATGCAGAAACCAGCCGATTGGCGACCGGCCTGATGGCCGCGGGTTTCCCCAAGGGCACTCACGTTGCCATGCAAGCCCCGAACTGCGTCGAGATCCTGGCGACGGAAATTGCCTGCTACAAAGGCGCCTTTGTGAAGGTGCCGGTGAACGCGCGCCTCTCGGCCGAGGAGTCGGTGCATGTCATCAATGACAGTCACGCGGAGGTCGTGATCGCCGGGCCGAAGCACGCCGCCGATCTGGCCGAGCGTCGGGACCAGATGCCACGCCTGAAGAAGATCGTCGCGATCTCGGGCGATGCGGGCGATGTGCGTTACTCTGACATCCTGGACCTCGGGAAGACCGGCTTCGACAGCCTCGACACTCAGGACAGCGACCTTGCAGTATTGCATTACACGTCGGGGTCATCGGGTGTGCTGAAGGCCGCGATGCAAAGCTACGGCAATCGCGCCGCCCTGCTGCGCAAGCAGTTGATCCGGCCCGGCAAAGACAGTGGCATCGGGTTGACCATGGGACATGTCGGCCCGATCACCCATGCATCCGGCATGTCGATCCTGCCAACGCTTTACATGGGTGGCTGCAATGTCCTGTTCGACCGGTTCGACATCCCCGAATTCCTGGCCACGATTGAGAAGGAGCGGATCAACCGCATCTTTCTGGTGCCGACGATGGTTTCCCGCATCCTTGCGTCCGGCGACGTGCCCAAGCATGACCTGTCCAGCCTGACTGGGGTCGTCTACGGGGCAGCGCCCATGGCCCCCTCGGTGGTCGCCGAAGCCATGGAGACATTCGGACCGATCCTGTCCCAGGGCTACGGCGCGGGCGAGACGACCTCGACCATCACGGTCCTGACCGCGCAGGACCACGTGGACGCGCTGGCCGGGGATCGCAGCCGGCTTGCCAGCTGCGGTCGCAGCTATTTCGACAACGATGTCCGCATCCTGCGCGACGACGGCAGCGAATGTGAGCTTGGCGAGCCGGGCGAAATCGTCGTGCGCGGTCCGGATATCATGCAGGGCTACTGGGGCGCGCCCGAGCTCTCGGAAGAGGTGCTCAAGGACGGCGCATACCATACCGGCGACGTCGCGACACAGGACGACGAGGGCTATATGTTCATCGTCGACCGCAAGAAGGACATGATCATTTCCGGCGGGTTCAACGTCTATCCATCCGAGGTCGAGAAGGTTCTCTACAGCCATCCCGCCGTATTCGAGGTTGCCGTCGTGGGCGTGCCCGACCGCGAATGGGGCGAAGCCGTGAAGGCGGTTGTCGTGACAAAGGACGGGGCCGAGGTGTCGCCAGATATCCTTGAAACCTTCTGCCGGGAGAACCTGCCCGGTTTCAAACGCCCGCGCAGCTTCGACTTCGCGCAGGACCTGCCCCGCAACCCCAATGGCAAGATCGTCCGCCGCAAGGTGCGTGACAGCTACTGGGCCGATTCCGAAAGGAAAGTGTGATGCCTGACACCTTTCACATTGCCCGCGACAAGGCCCGTGCCCGCGCGCTTGGCGATTTTCGCGGCGGCGACGCTGCGCTGACAGCATCGGAACCCCTGATCGACTTCCTGACCGGAGAGATCGCGGAGTTTGAACGCGACCAGGGTATCGACTGGGACACCCCGGTCGATCACGACACCCTGCGCAAGGTCTGGAAGATGTCCGCCGAGCGGGGTTTCTATTCCTACCTGTTGCCCAAGGACCTGGGCGGTCAGGGCCTTTCGGTGGCCGATATCTGCGCCGTGCGCGAAGCCGCGCTGATGTCCGGGTCGGTCCTAGCCAGCCACGTGCTGGGCGACCTGTCCGGCCCGCCGCGGGTCGGGCATCTGTTCAAACAGGCCAGCCCGTACCAGGTCGACACCTTTCTCAAGCCGATCCAGACCGCCGATCTTGCCGTCTGTTTTGCCCTGACAGAAGCCGGGGCGGGCTCCGACGCGGCCTCGATCAAGACGCGAGCCGAAAAGACGGCGGATGGCTTTCGACTGAACGGCGTCAAACGCTTCATCTCTGGCGGCAGTTTTGCCGATGTGGCCATCGTTCTGGCCGTCACCGACGCCGAGGCCGGGCCGCGCGGTATCTCTGCCTTCTTTGTCGACCTGCATAGCCAAGGCGCATCGAAACGGACGGATTACGAGGTCTTGTCCGGCAAAGGGGCCCATGCCGATCTGGTCTTCGAGGACGTGATCGTCCCCGAGGCGAACCTGATCGGAGAGGAAGGCACGGGCTTCCGCCTTGGCATGGCCCGGATTTCGGTGAACCGGCTGCTGCATTGTTCGACGATGATGGGCTTCGCCCGGCTGGCGCTGGATCTGTCCATTGAACGCGCCGGGGGACGCCAGCAATTTGGCCGCCCGATCGGCAGTTTTCAGGCGATCCAGCACATGCTGGCCGACATGGCGACGGACCTCTATGCCGGGCGCTCGATGATGTTCGACGCGGCGCGGCGCCTTGATGCGGGGCATGACATCCGCGCCGAGGCCTCGATGTGCAAGCTGTTCTGCGCCGAGAAAGGGTTCAGCATCGCGGACCGGGCGATGCAGGTACATGGCGGTGTCGGTCTGCTCAAGGGTGGCCCGATCGAGTACATCTTCCGCAATCTGCGCACCTTCCGGATCGTCACGGGCACGTCAGAGATTCAGAAGAACACAATTGCCAAGGCGCTGCTGGATCGGGTCGGATGATGCCCGGATTTCCGAAGCCGCTTGCAGGAAAGCGGGTGCTCGACCTTTCGCTTCTCTACCCCGGCCCCGCAACCGCTGCCACGCTGCGCACCTTTGGTGCCGAAGTGACAAAGATCGAGCCCCCGACCGGCGACCCGGCAGAACGCCTTTTCCCCAAAACCTACCGGCTGCTCAATCGCGGCAAACAGGTCATGACGCTTGATCTGAAGACCGACGACGGCAAGGCCGCGCTTGCGCGCCTGGTCGCCGAAGCGGATGTCTTGATCGAAAGCTTCCGGCCTGGGGTTCTGACCCGGCTCGGGCTTGGGGCCGATTGGCTGCACCAGATTCAGCCAGGGTTGGTGATCGTTTCCATCAGCGGTTACGGCGCGACAGGCCCCTACCGCCACATGCCAGCGCATGACCTGTCCGTGCTTGGCGTGGCCGGGTATTTCGGCTTGCCGTCCGAACTGGAGCCCAAGGTCGTTCGACCGAACATTCGGCTGGCCGACGCCCTGACCGTAAATGCCGCCAGCCTCGCCGCCTTCGCCGCAATTGTCGAGGCGGACCGGACCGGTGAGGGCCAGATCGTCGACACCTCGATCTTCGACGCCACGGCCGCCGCCTGCCTGACCATGTCCCTCTCGCGCGGGGATCTGGACGCAGCGCCCGAAGACCAGCGGCAGATCATGGCGGACAGCGCGATCTATACCTGCCGCGACGGCAAACGCATGGCCATAGCGACACTGGAAGATCACTACTGGGCCGAATTCCTGCGCCTTGCCACCAATGAAGATGACGCCCTGAGGGCCGCGACCTTCGGCACGCGCCAAGGCCGTGACGGCAACAAGCGACGCCTGGCTGCGCTTCTGGCAGACCTCTTCGCCCGCCGTGACCGTGAAGACTGGATCCTGACCTTTGCGGCGGGCCGCGTGCCCGTGGTTCCCGTTTGGGAAGGCCGTGAAACACTAAGCGACGATCATCTGAACCACCGTGGCGCCATCGCCACCTGGGATGCGGGCGACGCGGCTTTCCGATATCCAAGCTTTCCGGCGATCATCAACGGGGAACGGGATCAGGATACGTCGGTTTCTGATCCCTGCCGGGAGAATTGAGCGTGTCCGGCAAACGATCGGACAACTTGTCCATTGGCGCAAACGTCGGATCGTGCCCCAGTAGTTTTCAAGGCAGAGCTGACGTCCGCTCGGTTTGCGGCGAATGACCGGAATCCGCCCTTCCGGCAAGACCTCTCGCAATCGCGGCATAGATCGAGCAATTGCAGCGAATTGCAGAAAGTCCGCTGAGCCGACTTTAGTCCGAGCCTGAGGTAGTTGGAATCGGTGCTGCAGTGCGCAGAAGCTCGGTTTGAGCCCATTTTGAGGGATGCTGCGACTGGATCGAACGGCTGCTGTTAGTCCAATGGGAAATCGAAATGCATGACATCTTCGCGGGTCCCGAGCTTCGTGTACAAGGCAATTGCAGGTTCA
>NZ_JBRBUI010000033.1:0-23789 GCF_052826185.1 Heliomarina sp.
AGCGGCGGCAGCACGAAACCGTGGGGGCCAAGGTAGCTGCCGAACATGCCGGAGGGCGTGAAAGGCAGATCGTCCACCCGGATGCCGCCGACCAGCAAACGGGCCAGTTCCGTGCCGGGCAGACCCTCCATCCAGGCACGCAAGTCGTCCCGCATCCCCACGCCGACGTCATTGCGGGTGATGCGGTGGTCGAGAACCCAGGCGCGCGCGTCGGAAATGTCCAGCGTCTCGCCCAGCAGCGCCATCGCATCCAACACCTCGACCCCTTCGCCGCGCATGACATCGGCAAAGACGGCGTGATCCTTGATCGCCTGTTTGACCCAGAACACATCGTCGAACAGCAGGTCTTCGCGGTTGTCCGGTGTCAGACGGCGATGCGCCAGGCCGGGTGGCGATACGATCACCTGCCGCAATGTACCGGCTTCGGAATGAACGCCCAATTTTGGTTCAGACATCTGGAATGCCTCCTTCTTTCTAATCAGAGAATGGCGGCCAGGCTGATCCCGGCCGAGATGAAGACGACGAGGATCAGCAGCAGGGGCCAGACGAAGACGACCCAGCGGTCGAACGACACGCGCCCGATGGCCAGACCGCCGATCACAACCGCAGAGGTGGGCGTGATCAGATTCACGAGCCCGCTCGCCGATTGATAGGCCGTCACCACGAGGTCACGGCCGACCCCCGCGAAATCCCCCAACGGGGCAAGGATCGGCATCGACAGGACGGCCAGGCCGGACGACGACGGCACGAGAAAGCTCATCCCGATCTCAATCCAGAGCATCAGGTTGATGAACGCGACTTCCGGCAGGCCACCGAGGGTATCGGCGGCACTGTTCAGGATCGTGTCGGCAATCAGGCCCTGCTCCATGATCACCACGATGCCGCGCGCCAGACCGATCACCAGCGCCACCCCCAGAAGATCCTTCGCTCCGTCCACAAAGGACGACGTCAGCTTCTTCTCCCCCATGCGGGCGACCAGCCCGACGACGATGGCCATGCCGAAGAACAGCGCGCCCATCCGGGCCATCCACCAGCCCTGGCTGGAGACACCCCAGATCATCACCGCAAAGGTCGCAAAAAACAGGATCAGGACCAGCTTCTGAGTTCCGCTCAGCTTCGGCTCCTCGAACGTTGCATCAGTCTCGTTCAGAGAAAACTGCCGGTCGCTGTCGCGTTGCGCAGCGACGACGGACCGAGCCGGGTCGGCTTTGACCTTTGAGGCATAGTGCATCACATAAGCCACGCAAATCACGAGGCCGCCCAGCAGAAGGACCAGCCGCAGCGCGATACCATCCGTGAATGGGATGCCCGCCGCGTTCGACGCGATCACCGTGGCGAAGGGGTTGATCGTCGATCCCAGCGTGCCGATCCCGGCACCGATCAGGATGATCGCCACGCCGGTCACGGAATCGTACCCCGCCGCGATCACCACCGGGATCAGAAGCGCGTAAAAGGCCAGCGTTTCCTCGGCCATGCCATAGGTCGTGCCGCCCAGGGCAAAGAGCGACATCAGGATCGGGATCATCCAGATCTCGCGCCCCTTCAGCCGCACCATCGCCGTCTGGATGCCGGTGTCGATGGCATTCGTGGCATTCACCACGCCCAGAAAGCCGCCCAAAAGCAGTACGAACAGCGCCACGTCGATGGCATTTGCGGCATAGCTGTCGGGATCATAAAACCCCGCCACCGGTGCCAGCATGACGTCGATGACCCCCTGCGGATTGGGCTCGACCGTTTGATACGTACCCGGCACGGCGATCTCGCGCCCGACCTCTTCGTTCATGGCGCGGTCATATTGGCCCGCAGGGATAATCCAGGTCAGCGCCGCGACAACGATGATCAGGCCGAACAGGATGGAATACGCGGTGGGAAACCGCGCCGCCATGCCCTTCCCGTCCGGTGTCTTGGTCGATGATGTGTCAGACATCTCAAGTCCCCCTTATTCAATGTGATTTCTGCGAGTGTCCGGCGTGAAGCGGCACCTGGCCTGCCTGCGCATCGCCCTGACCGCCGCCGCTGGCGGACCCACTCTTGCCCGCACCAATACCTTCCAGCCGCGTTCGTTTCAGCAGCAGCGCGTTGACCGCCACCAGCGCGGAGCTGCCCGACATGGCAAGTGCTGCCACGGCGGGGCTGATGATCAACGGATAAAACACCCCTGCCGCCATCGGAAAGGCGACCACGTTGTAAGCCACGGCCCAGAACAGGTTCTGGTGCATCTTGCGCAAGGTGGCGCGCGACAACTCGATGGCCCCCACGACATCGTAGGGATCGCTTTTCATCAGCACGACATCGGCGCTTTCCATCGCCACGTCGGTGCCCGCACCGATGGCAAATCCGACATCGGCCTGGGTCAACGCGGGTGCGTCGTTGACACCGTCACCGACCATGCCGACCTTCTTACCCTGGGCCTGAAGCTCTTTGACCTTCTCGGCCTTTTGGCCCGGAAGAACATCTGCCAGCACAATGTCGATGCCCAGCTCGCCCGCGATCCGCCTTGCGGTACCTTCGTTGTCGCCGGTCAGCATCGCCACCTCGACGCCGCGTGCGCGCAGCTTGGCCACGGTGGCCTTGGCGCTCGGACGCGGCGCATCAGCGATGGCGATCAGGCCCAGCATCCGTCCGCCCTGCGCCACATGCACAACCGTGCGGCCCTCGCCCTTCAGGCGCTCGGCCTCCGCCGTCAGGGTGCCGACGTCGATACCCTCCTCGTCCATCAGGCGCCGATTGCCGACCAGCACGGTCTTGCCTGCGACTTCGGCGCGCGCGCCGCGGCCTTCGAGGTTGAGAAACTCGGCCATCTGCGGGACGTCGAGGTCCGCCGCGCGTTCGACAATGGCGAGCGCCAGCGGGTGGTCCGAGCCGCGATCGACGGCCGCCGCAGCCCGCAGCGCGTCATCCTCCGCGCCGCCTTCGGCGGCAACGACCTCGACCACGCGCGGTTCGCCCATGGTCAACGTGCCGGTCTTGTCGAAGACGATCACGTCAAGCTTGGTCGCGTCTTCCAGCGCACCGGCATTCTTGAACAGGATACCGTGCTGCGCCCCTAACCCTGTGCCCACCATCACCGCCATCGGCGTAGCAAGCCCAAGCGCGTCCGGGCAGGCGATGACGAAGACGGTGATCGTCAGCGTCAGCGCGAACAAAAGCGGAGAGCCGATCCACCAGAACCAGACCGCGAAGGTTGCAAGTCCGATCACGACGGCGATCAGCACCAGCCATTGTGAGGCTTTGTCGGCCAGAAGCTGGGCGGGTGCCTTGGAGTTCTGCGCCTCCTGCACCAGCTTGACGATCTGCGCCAGCGCGGTGTCGGCCCCGACCTTGGTGGCGCGGTACCGGAAACTGCCGCTCTTGTTGATGGTGGCGCCGATCACGGTGTCGCCGACGGCCTTGTTGACCGGCATGGATTCGCCTGTCAGCATGGATTCGTCGACCAGCGACGCGCCTTCGACAACCTCGCCATCCACCGGGATCTTGTTGCCGGGCCGGATCAGCACGATCTCGCCCTCAAGTACTTCGGAGGTAGGCACCTCAACGTCTTGCCCATCGCGGATAACGGTCGCCATCGGCGGTGCAAGATCGAGCAGTGCGCGGATTGCAGCGGACGCCCCGGCCCGCGCGCGCATCTCCAGCCAGTGACCCAACAGGATGAACACCAGCAGCACCGCCACCGCCTCGTAGAATTGCACGCCCGGAAAGAAGAAGGTAGACCCGACGCTGAACACATAACCGGTGCCAACCGACAGCACGACCAGGACCGCCATGTTCAGGATGCCGTTGCGCAGGGCGCGCCAGGCGGCGACGAAGAACGGCCAGCTTGGCCAGATAATCGCGGCACTACCCAGGAAGAACAGCCACAGATCCAGTTCCAGCCCGAAGGGCGGCGCGGGTGGCGTGAACAGGCCACCCATCGGCGAATAAGTGAAGATCGGGATGGTGAACAGCAGCGCCACCCAGAAGCGGTTGCGCATGTCGCGGACCATGCTGGCCATGTCCATACCACCGCCGTGGCCCATCTCGTGCGCCATCGCGTCGTGGCCAGCCGGGGCCTCCGCGCCAGACATTTGATGGTCGGCGTGGCAGACATGGTTCGGAACCCGCTCCCCGGCGCAGTGGAATCCGCAGGCCTCAACCGTGTTGCGCAGCTCTTCCTCGCCCACTGCCGTCTCATCGTAGTGGACTGTCACGCTTGCCGATGCCGGGTTCGCTTCGGCGCTGTGCACGCCGCCGAGAGCTGACAAATGGCGTTCGACCGCGAGATGATCGAGTTCCTCGAACAGCCCGCGGACCTCAAGGGTCAATTTTTTCAATGTTGGCTCCTGTCGATTTTCCTTGCGATCGAGAACGACCGTTTAGGTAAATAGACGTTGCCGGTCTCCAAACCTTACAGTTCCATCCGAAAGGCATTGATTTGCATGAAAGCCACTGGCGATTCCTCAACTCGGCAATTCGAATACTTTGCCGACGGGGCGCGCCAAGTCTCCGCAGAGGCCTCGTGCTCAGGGAGGTAATCGCGACTGAGCTGCCCCCGCGACCGTCCCATCGCAATGGGTGGTCAGCGGCGCCGAGAGGACTCCCGTAATGAGCCGGTTGCTTTTCAACGCCCAGTTTGTGCCTTAGGTTTGCACTTTGGGCCGTCCCAAAAAAATATGTCGGAGAAAGAATTCCATGTGCTTGTCCGCGCAAGTCAGCTTTGCCGCCAGCGTTTTTCTTGTTGGCGGCGGCACGGCCATTTCAATTGTGGCGTGGCGGCGAAACAAACGGTATCTTCCGCTTGCCCTGATGCCGCTTTTTGCCGGACTGCAACAGTTTACCGAGGGTTTTGTCTGGGTCGGCATGAACGGAAACGATCCCCTGACGGTCTTATGGGGAGCTATGGGGTTCATTTTTTTCACCTGGTTCATGTGGCCGATCTGGGTGCCATACTCGGTCTACGTTCTGGAACCGGACGACAGCCCTCGGAAGCGGTTGTTCCGCCTCATGGCGTTGATCGGACTGGCCTTCGGTCTATTGCTTTACATCCCGCACGGGCTGAACAGCAGCATGGTCGTGGTCGAGATCAACAACCAGTCGCTGGCCTATGAAAAATCAATGTGGCTTGATTACATGATGCCACGCTGGCTGACCAATACGATCTATGTGACCCTTATCACCCTGCCGCCAGCGCTGTCGCATTACAAACATATGCGCCATTTCGCCCTGACGCTGGTGGCGGTGATCGTGATCGATATCGCCTTTCTCCAGTTTGCCTACATTTCGTTTTTCTGCCTGCTGGCGGGGCTCGCAACGCTGCATCTGGTGTACATCATTTTGACCAACAAATGCGCCCGTGAATGCCCTGAATTGTTCGCCTGATTCCGTCGCCTAGCTTTGCTTGTCGCAGTAGGGGATCGCTTCGGCGCTAGACTGGGCAGTAGCAATCATCGGGATCCTCCAGGCAGCAGGCTCCACAATGGTATTGGATCGCCTCGCGCAGAGCAGCGCGCGCCCTGTGCAGCCGAACGCCAAGGGCATTGCGGTTCAACCCCATATCGGCGGCCACGATTTTCCGATCCTCTTCACCGAAATCGATCCGCCGGATCAATTTGGTATCAACGGTACGAAGCTCGGTAAGCAGCCTGCTCGGACAAGTGCACAGCCGCGCCATCTGCACCGGCGCATCGGCAACCAACTGATGTGGGTCTCGTGCGACAGCTACGGCCAAGCGGCTGCGCCGAGTGGCTTTGCGAAAATGATCGTTCATGGTGGACCGGAGGATCGCGTATAGCCATGCATCCATGCGTTCCACGTCGCGAAGCTGATCCTTGCGAGTCAGCACCCGAATGCAGAACTCTTGGAAAACATCCTCGGCATCCGCGCGGTTGCCGACCCGTTTCGCGAGGAAGCCGAGAAACGCTTTTCGCCCTTCGACCAGTGCGTTCTCGGTCGCTGTTCCACTATATTGTTCTTCCACATTGCTGTTCATTCGAGTTCCTCCTTTTATTGGCTCCACTTAATCACACGACGGTATTTGGCCTCTGGTCGGCCGCGCTTCCGAAGTGACTGAAGGAGTAAAAAATCAGAGCCAGTCCTGTCACGATCATCGGCGCGGAAAGCACTTGACCCATCGTCAGCCCCCATTCGCCGAAATGAAGCGCGTGACCGATCGGATTCTCGGCGGTCACGAACTGCATGTCCGGCTGCCGGAACAGTTCCACGAAGCTTCTGGCAAGGCCGTACCCAGTAAGGAAAACCCCGGTCAGAGCACCGGGGGCCTTCAGCCAGCCGCGCCGCCAGGCGAGATAGAGCAGGAGTGTTCCGAGCAGCAGCCCTTCCAGAAGCGCCTCGTATAGCTGCGAAGGGTGTCGGGCGCAGAGCCCGGTGATGCCGTCACAGACTTGCGCCGCCTCGCCCGGAAAGATTATCGCCCAAGGAACGTCCGTAGGCCGCCCCCAAAGCTCGTTGTTGGTGAAATTCGCCAGCCGTCCCAGAAACAGCCCCGGCGGAGTTGCCAGCGCAAGCAGGTCTGCGGTGCTGAGCAGGGATCTTTTCTGACGAAGACAGAATATCAGCGCCGCAATCCCTACACCCGCAAAACCGCCGTGGAACGACATGCCGCCCTGCCACACCTTGAGGATTTCCAGCGGGTTGGCCAGGTAATAGCCGGGCTGATAAAACAGCACGAAACCCAGGCGCCCACCCACGATCACGCCCAGTATGATCCATGTCAGAAGGTTCTCGATCTGCTCGCGATCAAGTGGCGGACCGGCCGGGGGCCAGAGTGCCGGGCGATTGACTGCGGCCAGACAGATGCGCCATCCGATGAGGATGCCGACGATATACGCCAGCGCGTACCAACGCAGCGCGAATGTGAAACTGCCGATTTCGATCGAGAACAGATCGGTTCCGATGTCCGGAAATGGTATCGCTGCGGTCAACATTGAGGGAGTCCCTGTTCTTTACTTTGGAACCGAAAACCGAAATGCCCCTGGCGCTCAATCCATGGTGCTCGTTTCAGAAGATGGTGTGCGTCACGATCAGTCATGGCGTAATCTACATCTTTGCCAGTCCCTGACGCCGATGAAGACGAGCGGGGTCAGGGTCAGAGCGCCCAGTCCGATTGCAGCCCAGGCAGCACGGGAGGTGTCTCCGCTGACGGCTTCGTTGCCGAAATGCGCGAGTACGAAACTGGCAGGAATAATTCCGGCTAACGTGGCCAGTCCGAAGCGCCAGAAATGCAGTCGGCTGAGCCCCGCTGCATAGCTGACAATATCGAACGAAACGAATGGTAACAGCCGACTGATAAAAACCGTGAATGTTAGCGCGTTCTGAGAGCCAAGCCAGCCAACATCGATCTTGTCGCCAAACCATTGCCGCAATACGTCCCGACCCAAAAACCGGGCGAGAACGAAGGCTGCAAGAGCGCCGAATTCGGCACCGAGAACGATGTAAACTGTTCCGACGGTGTGGCCGTAGGCCGCGCCTGCAGCCAGTGCGATGGGTGCACTTGGGATCGGCGTGGCCACGATCGCTATCGTCATCAGTCCGACGACTAAAATTGGCCCCCAGATACCTGCAGCCATGACCCAAGCAGAGATCCTGTCGCCGTTCAGGCGGGTCAGGGTGTCGGGCAGCGGTCCGAACGCAAGGACCAGCAAGGCCGCCGCGAATGCCAGCGCGATGGCGGTCTTGACGGTTGGTGTGAGCGTATTGTTACGGTTCATCTGCGCCTCATGTCAGGTCAAGGGCATCGAGAGAGACTTCAGGCCGCGTCCAAAGCGGCCCGGAGCAAATCGCGGACTTGATCGGCGACTTCGTGCAACTCGGCGTTCTCTACCGCTTGCATAGAGGCCACAGGGTCAATGGCGCTGATTTCGGTGCCTCCGTCCATCTGGCGCAGAATCACATTGCAGGGCAGCATCGCGCCGATGCGCGGCTCGATTTCGATGGCCTTGTGGGCCATGCCCGGATTGCAGGCACCAAGGATGCGATAGGGCGCCATCTCCACACCCAGCTTCTTTTTCATCGTCGCCTTCACGTCGATCTCGGTCAGTACGCCAAAGCCCTTTTCTGTCAATGCATCGCGGACGCGCATTTCAGCGTCGCCCAAGGCGACATCTTTCAAGACACGATCATAGGTATAGGCCAATTCGATTTTCTCCCTTTCGGATTTTCTGTGGTTGCTGCTCATTGCCTGGACTTGGCAAGTCCGGACGCGGTCTGGTGTTGCGTCCGGATGTTTTCGGATCAGACGTTTGGGGAAGCGGCGCCAGTCAGAGCTGGCGCCGAACCTCTCAATTGTCGTTCATCATGGTGCCGTCGCCCATGCCCTGGCCATTGCCGGGCTGACCCTGCGACTGCGCCATGTTCGACCGCATCATCTGCATCCGTTCCATCATTTCGGCAGGCGCCACCATCTCTTCCGCCGTCACCGCGCCGTCACCGTCGGCATCGAGGTGCTGGAATCGGTCCACCATCATCTCGCGGATCATCGCGCTGTGAAGCGTTTCGAACTCTGCAATCGAGAGGGAGCCGTCGCCATCGCCGTCATATTCGGCAAGCTTGGCCTGCAGCTGCGTGCGCATCTCTTCAGGGGTGACCTTGCCGTCGCCATCAGCGTCCAGCATCTTCGTCATGCCTCCGCCCATCGGGCCCATAACGCCCATCATGCCGCCGCCCATCATGTTGCCATGCATGCGCTGCATCATATCCATCATTCCATCCATGCCCTCCATCATGCCCATCATGCCGGGGGCACCTCCTTGCGCGGCACCGGGTCCGGATTTTCCGCCGTGTCCGTGGTGGGACTCCGCGAACGCGGCACCGCCAAGGACGGTTGCAGTGAGGGTCATTGCAGCGAGTAGAGTATTGCGTTTCATTTAGGTTACCTCGTGTCAGTGTTGCGATACAGAACATATGGCAGATGCCTGTCGCGAAGGAATGCAGGGAGCGCAGGCGTTTTGTATCGGCAGGTCGCAAACGCGGGGCCTGTTACACTTCGTGACAAATCTCTTCGGGAAAGCACCCGGCATTCATCTAAAGGAAGGCTTATGAGCGAACCGCCGCACATTCTTGTCGTCGATGACCACCGCGAAATCCGCGATGCCGTGACGCGCTACCTGGAAAAGAACGGGATGCGCGCAACGTCCGCGCGCGACGCGGTCGACATGGATGCGAAGCTTGCGAACGGCAAGTACGACCTCATCGTCCTCGATGTCATGATGCCGGGGGAAGATGGTCTTTCCGTGTGCCGCCGACTTTCGGCAAGTGGATCCGTTCCGATCCTGATGTTGACCGCGCTCGGGGAGGAAACCGACCGGATTGTTGGCCTTGAAATCGGCGCGGATGACTACCTAGCGAAACCCTTCAACCCGCGTGAACTGGTCGCCCGGATCAAGGCCATCCTGCGCCGTTCGACGAAAGCCGAACCCTATGCAGGTACACTTTCGGGCCGACGTATCGCATTTGCCCATTGGATTCTGGACACGGACAGTCGGGTACTTTCGAACGAGGACGGTGAGCAAATCGATCTGACCAGCGCGGAATTCAAGCTTTTGACCGTCCTGCTGGAACGTCCTCGTTTTGTCCTCAGCCGCGATCAGTTGCTCGATCTGACGGCAGGCCGCGCAGCGTCAGTATTTGACCGGACCATAGACAATCAGATCAGCCGACTGCGCCGGAAGATCGAGCTTGATCCGTCGCGGCCGCGCATCGTCACGACTGTGCGCGGCGGCGGCTATTGCCTGGCTGCCGATGTCCACGAGTTGAGCTGATGCCGCGCCCCTTCGATAATCTTCGTGGGCAGTTGGTCCTGCTGATCGTCGCGGCGCTTGCTGTCGCACAGACGATCAGCCTGTGGCTGTTCGTCGACGAGCGTGGTCTCGCCGTGCGCGCCGCCTTGGGTTTCGAAGCGGCAGGCCGGGCCGCGAACGTCGCGCTCTTGCTCGAAGAGGCGCCGGAGTCCTTGCAGCAGGCGATCCTGAGAGCGGCGAATTCCCCTTTGGTACGTTTCGATCTTTCGGACATTCCCGCTGTCGATCATGAAAGCCATGCAGACGGTGGAGCCGTAGAGGCGCGCGTTCGCGGACTACTAGGTGGCGCGAACGATCGAGAAATCCGCGTGGAATTGCACGAGGTCGAGCAAGGCATTCCGCCGATGCCACATCTCGCGCCGGAGATGGCCGAAATGCATCTCGCGATGATGCGGGGCGAGCTTTCCGCGATCGAAATGCAACTGTCGATCGCCCTGGCGGACGGGCAGTGGCTGAATGTCGGAACAAGGTTCGAGCGGCCGCCGTTGCAGTGGCCATGGGCTTCAATCGTCAGTTTCGGAATCACGGCGGCGATCATTCTAGTCTCGGCCTGCTGGTTTCTTCTGACCCGGCTAACCGGACCGCTTCTGCGCGTTTCGCGCGCAGCCGACAGGCTTGGAAAGGGGGAAGCCGTCGATCCGTTGCCACTGATCGGTCCGAGCGAAGTGCGCGGCCTCACGCAGGCCTTCAATCGGATGCAGGCGAGACTGACGCGTTTCGTCGCGGACAGGACAAGACTTCTTGCGGCATTGGGCCATGATCTGCGCTCTCCGCTGACCGCCATGCGGGTGCGGGCGGAGATGGTGGACGAGGACGAAACGCGTGAAAGTCTTGTCGCCTCAATCGAGGAAATGCAGGAGATGGTCGATGCAACGCTTGCCTTTGCACGGGGCATGGCCAGCTCCGAAGTCTACGAGACGGTGGATCTGAAAACCTACCTGAAGCAGTTGCAGGCCGACATGATCGACGGCTTCACCCTTGATACAGCCAACAGCATAAGCGTTCGCTTGCGTCCCCAATCGGTGCGCCGCGCCCTGCGCAACATCATCGAGAACGCGCAGCGCTATGGCGGGGGGGCGGAGGTCACCTTCGTACATGACGCCGAATACGTCCAGATACGGGTCTCCGACAACGGACCTGGGGTTCCCGAAGCCGAACTCGAGCAAGTGTTCGAGCCGTTTTTCCGGCTCGAAAAATCCCGCTCGCGCGAAACCGGTGGGACCGGTCTTGGCCTGTCGATCGCGCGAACGATTGTGCGGGCCCATGGCGGCGACGTAGCGCTGACGAACCGCACCGAAGGCGGTCTTCTCGTGACCGTCACTTTACCACTCGAAACAGAACCTGATCAGCAAGAAAGGAACACCTCATGATAAAAATGGTATCCGCTGTAACCCCGTCAGCCCTAGTATTGTCCGCCGGAGCCGCGCTCGCCGATCCTGCGGACAGTTGGGGCAACGGTTTCGGTCACATGATGTGGGGAGGTGGATTCGGCATGGCTGGCGGTTTGATGATGCTGTTGTTCTGGGGGGCGATCATCGCATTGATCGTGTTGGCCGTCCGCGGGTTCTCGGCCGGGTCCCGCTCAGGCGGCAAATCCGACGCGGCCGAGATTCTTCGCGAACGCTATGCCAAAGGTGAGATTGACGAAGAGGAGTACGAGCGCCGCAAGGCGAAACTCGAATTGTGACGCCAAGGCTGATGCTTTTGATGCCCACCGAACTATGAATCATTAACTATCGACCTTCCCACCATGGAACGCTGTGTCCACTAAGGGAACGGCCGAATGATTGGGAAATCGGACAGGTTGTTTTCGCCTTCGGCTTCGACACCGCAGTGTTCCAAACCGTGCTGCCCATGAGGGTTGCAATGTTCCATGGATGCATATTGCGCGCCGTTCGTGTTTACAGGCCTCGCATTCAGGTCATTTTGGCACGGCAACAAATCGCGTGATGTCAGTAAGCCGAAGGTAGATATTTGAGGATCACGATCTGGTGACAGCCGGGTTCGCGCGCACTTTTTTGCGATGCTACGAACTGATACAAAATTCACTGTTATGTCAGACGAGCTCGCTTGACCCTCCAGTGCTGGAAGGTGGTTTATGCACACCTGATAGGCAAGAAATCAGGAGCAAGAATGCCATGGTAGAGCAGGCACCCTTTGTAATCCATAGACGTCGTTTCGTACTGGCTGCGGCGGGCGGCGTAATCGCGTTGGCTGCGCCGTCGTTACTCCGGGCGCAGTAAGCGGAAACGACGCGTCGGAACTTATCGTCTTTCCGCACGCACGAGTGGCGGGACCATTTCGAGACTCTGGACAAAGGTATCATCATTTCGGATACGATCACGAAAGTGTTGCAGCATTGGACCGCCGATGGCGAAATGCGAATCTATCCGACATCGGTTCCCCTGACCGATGAGTTGACAAAGCGGGGCTATACCGAGGTTGTCGAAAAAAGGGAGAACCCGAGCTGGGCGCCAACGCCGTCGATGCGTGAGCGCAACCCCGAATGGCCAGTGCTTATTTCAGGCGGAGACCCCGCCAATCCGCTGGGCACCCGTGCGTTCTATCTGTCTTGGCAGTATTACCGGATCCACGGAACGCAGGATACTCGGAAGATCGGGCGCAAGTCGTCGAACGGATGTATTGGCCTCTACAATGAACATATCGAGGAAGTCTTTGACAGAACGGCGGTGGGAACACAGGTCAAATTGATCTGAAGTGGACAGATGGCTGCGAGGGACCGTAGATAATGAACAAGGTACTTCTGGCCGTTGTGGCCTTTCTGTTGGTCGGCGGCTTGGCGATTTATTGGAACACCTCCCCATCTGGTCAACAGGCGGCCGGTCACTCGATGGTGCCACCGGACACAAGCGGCGTGGCCCGAGGTGCACCCATCGTGGAGGTTTCGGTGCCGACGGACCTGTCAGCGAATGCACAGATCGGAAAACGCGCATTCGAGGCGAAATGTGCCGAATGCCATGGCGCCAACGCAGCAGGTCAGAATGGTGTTGCGCCGCCACTTGTGCACAAGATCTATGAGCCTTCACATCATTCGGACATGGCTTTCGTTCTAGCGGCCAAGAACGGTGTCCGGTCGCATCACTGGAATTTCGGGAATATGCCGCCGGTCAAGGGACTGACAGACGCTGACGTCAAGATGATCACGCAATTCGTCCGGGAACTCCAAGAAGCGAATGGCATTTTCTAACAGATTGAAGGGTGAAATTTTTTTTACCGGGAATTTGACCAATCGCCACCGACCGCGACTCTTCCAGAGCTTCTTGCCGTGCGCGGCTGGACCGTCGCGGACCTGAACTATGATTTGCTCGGCAGCTTGACTCGGCAGGGCAACGTGTTCGGTGGAATTCGGCGCGGTCGTGTAAACCGAAACTCGGTTCCTCCCTATTTGCGGCTTGCCTGCGGTGTCGGTCAATCTTCTGGCTATCAGGTTGCTGAAAGCAGCAGAGACGATCACCTTACGGGTGTCGCAGCCGAACTACGATCAATGCGACGGGGCGCGCCAGAGCTCCATACTATTTAAGGCTAGGAGAGAACATGATACGATGGGATTTCCTTTTGCGTAGCGCTTCGGCGGTCGCTGTCCTTCCATTGCCCAGAGCGGGGCGCGCCTTGACGCCTCAATTTGACGAATTCAAAGCTCAGGTGAGCGCGGTCCAGCTCGCGCCGCCGCCTTATCCAAAGACGGAAATATGGGGCTATGACGGCATGATGCCCGGCCCGGAGTTGCGGATCGCGCAGGGTGCCCGCGTTCAGCGAAAGTTACTGAACGCGCTGCCACAGGCAAGCTCGGTCCACTGGCACGGAAGCCGGATCGACAACGCGATGGACGGCGTCGCCAGGCTGACCCAAGCCGCCGTCGAACCGGGCGAGAGTTTCGATTACGACTTCGTTGTACCTGATGCCGGAACCTATTGGTATCACGCCCATGCGAGGTCCTTCGAACAGGTCGCCCGAGGGCTTTACGGCGCGCTGATTGTTGAGGAAGCGGAAGCTCCGGAAGTGGATCGCGAGGAGGTTCTGATCCTGGACGATTGGCTTCTCGATCCCGAAACCGCACAGATCAATCCCGACTTCACCTCTGCGCATTCCCGCAGCCACGCAGGCCGCATGGGAAATTTCGTTGCGACGAACGGACAGTACGGTCTTGCGATCGATGTGCGTCAGAATGAACGGCTTCGACTGCGTCTGATCAATGCGGCCAACGCGCGGATCTTCGTCGTTGATATCGCCGGAATGGAAGGCTGGACCATCGCGTTGGACGGGATGCCACTGGCGCAACCCCAGAGGCTCGGCGAACCCCTCATTCTCGGCCCCGGCCAGCGCGCCGATCTGATCGTCGACGTGACTGCCGACTCCGGTGAAACGGCCCATCTGGTGCGCCTCGACAATGGGGAAGGTATGTCACAAGTTGCCCTTACCGTGACCGGTCGGGCGTCCGCCGTACGCCGGGATGACCCCCCTGCCCTGCCGAGCAATGCGAATATGGATGTTCCGGGCCTAGACAATGCGGTTCCCGTTCGCCTTAACATCGAGGGCGGTGCGATGGGCCGGATGCAATCGGCGGTCTTGAACGGTGAACGGAAATCCTTCCGCGATCTGGTCGACGAAAACGAATACTGGGCCTTAGACGGCACCGTCGGAATGCCCGATGCACCGCTTGCCGGTCTCGCTCTCGGGCAGACCGTCAAGCTTGAGATTAGCAACGACACGTCCTTCCCGCACGCGATGCACTTGCACGGGATGCATTTCCGCGAAATCGGCGAGGATGGCACATTGGGGCCGCTCCGGGATACGATAACGATGTTCCGGGGGGAAACGCGGACCGTTGTCTTTGTCGCCGATAATCCAGGCGACTGGCTGTTTCACTGCCACATGCTCAGCCACGCGGCCGCCGGCATGATGACGTGGATGCGAGTGACGTGATGCGAAGATACCTGATGCTGTCGGTGATTTTTCTGGGCGGTGGCGGAGCCACAGCCTGGCTCATGAGCACGGCCGGTGTGCAGACCGAATCCACGCCGGAAGCCGCCGACATTGCACAGGGTGAAGATCTTTACAGAGAATATTGCGCGGCCTGCCATGGCGCCGATTTGGAAGGACAGCCGGATTGGCGGTCGGCCGGACCAGATGGCGTCCTGCCTGCACCGCCGCATGACGAAACCGGTCATACCTGGCATCATCCCGATGGCGTGCTGTTTGACTACACCAAGCTGGGCGGCAAGGCCGCTCTTGCCCTCCAAGGGGTCGAGTTCGAAAGCGGCATGCCCGGGTTCGGCGACCAGCTGTCGGACGCCGAAATCTGGAACATCATCGCTTACATCCAATCAACGTGGCCGGAGCGTCAGCGCGCTATTCAAGCCGAACGAAGTGCTGACCAGCGACAGCAGGAAGGCAACTGAACCGCGTCCGAGAAAGGCGCTGAATATCTTTGGGTCGAGGAAAAGTTGGACTGGTTGTCGAGCGAAGGTATGGCGCAATCGAGTTACCGCCCATCCACGGACACATCCAATTGGTCGAGTGCGCTTAATCGACTTGGCACGACAGGTCGCTGGGTACGTGATCCGGCAAGTTTTGCACCAGTAATTGCAGTCCCAAGGGTTATTCAGGTCGCGGCTGGCGCCGACACATCGTATCCTGCGTTTTGGATCGCTTCCGCCACCGCCCTGACGCTGAGAAAACTCTCGACCGAAACGGTATGCGTGCTCAAGTCGCACGAAACGGTCGCAGTTGGGTCAATAGACCTAATCGCCTTGTCAATTGTTGCGGTGCAATGCCCGCAACTCATTCCCGGAACTGTGAAGCTGCTCATATACGTCTCCTTCTCTCTTATCTTCAGGTGGGCGCTTCCAGCGGAGGAAGGTCAAGGGAAAAAATATTTTGAAAAGCTTGACCTTCCAGTTGGTGGAAGCCCTAGATATCTTACCCAGAGACGAAGGAGACGCTCATGCCAGTCACACAAGACCTGCGGGTCTCTGTCCAGAACATGTCCTGCGCATCATGTGTCGGTCGGGTCGAGCGCGCGCTCTCGGCGCTGCCCGGGGTCGAAGAGGTCAATGTGAACCTTGCGGCCGAAACTGCGCAGGTCCGAATCGACTCGGAAACCCGGATACCGGAGCTGATCGACGCGCTGGATCGGGCCGGCTATCCCGTCCAGACGCAGACAATTCGCCTGAACGTCTCGTCCATGTCCTGCGCGTCCTGCGTCGGCCGTGTCGATAAGGCGCTGGCGGCAGTGCCCGGCGTACTGGAGGTCAACGTCAATCTCGCCGCCGAGACCGCAACCGTGACTTATGTCGAGGGCGCGATTAAGATCTCCGATCTACTGAAAGCTGCCACAGACGCCGGCTACCCTGCTGAACCGGCGGACAGTGCCTTGCCCGAGGAGCACAGCGCCCGCAAGGCAGGCGAAGCGCGCAATCTGGCCCGTAAGACCGCCTTCGCGGCAACAATGGCGCTGCCGGTTTTCCTGCTCGAGATGGGTGCACACCTGGTGCCGGGGATGCACGAGATGATCGGCCGCACCATCGGTCACCAGACAAGTTGGATGATCCAGTTCGTACTGACGACAGTTGTGCTGTTCTGGCCCGGACGCCACTTTTACGCCAAGGGTTTCCCCGCGCTTCTGAAGGGCGCGCCCGACATGAACAGCCTCGTCGCCGTCGGCACCGGCGCAGCCTATCTCTATTCTCTTACCGCGCTCTTTGCGCCTGCGCTGCTGCCCGTGGCGTCCCGTGCCGTTTATTTCGAGGCAGCGGCAGTCATCGTCGTGCTGATCCTTCTGGGCCGCTGGATGGAGGCGCGCGCCAAGGGCCGCACCGGTGCCGCGATCCAGAAGCTTCTTAGCCTTCAGGCCCGCACCGCGCGGGTTCTGGTGGACGGGGAGCCGCAGGACGTCGCCATCGAACGGATCGGCACCGGCGATATCCTCGTTGTGCGTCCCGGCGAACGCATTGCGGTGGATGGAGAGGTCACGCAAGGCAGCGCCCATGTCGACGAGAGCATGATCACCGGAGAGCCGCTTCCCGTGTCCAAGTCCGGGGGCGATCCGGTCACCGGCGGCACCGTCAACGGCACCGGCAGCTTCCGGTTCCGCGCCACACGTGTCGGCGCCGACACGACGCTCGCGCAAATCATTCGCATGGTGGAGCAGGCGCAGGGCGCCAAGTTGCCGATCCAGGGCCTGGTGGACCGGATCACGCTGTGGTTCGTGCCGGCGGTCATGGCACTGGCCGCGTTGACCGTTCTGGTCTGGCTGCTGTTCGGCCCCTCGCCCGCCCTGTCCTACGCGTTTGTGGCCGGGGTCTCGGTCCTCATCATAGCCTGCCCCTGCGCCATGGGACTGGCCACGCCGACCTCGATCATGGTCGGTACTGGGCGCGCAGCCGAGATGGGCGTGCTTTTCCGCAAGGGCGACGCGCTGCAACAACTGACGTCGGTGGATGTTATCGCGCTCGACAAGACCGGCACCGTCACCCAAGGGCGCCCCGAACTGACCGATATGGTCCTGGCCGACGGGGTCGACCGGGCCGACATCCTGGCACTGGTGGCGGCGGTCGAGACGCAGTCCGAGCATCCCATCGCCGAAGCCATCGTGCGCGCGGCCCAGGCCGAGAACGCGGCACGTCACGACGTCGAGAGCTTCGAATCCATCACGGGCTACGGCGTTCGGGCCAAGGTTGCCGGCCACGAGGTGCTTGTCGGTGCAGATCGCCTGATGGTCCGCGAAGGACTGAGCATCGGGTCGCTGGCCGAGGCGGAGGGCCGCTTGGCCGTGCTGGGCCGCACGGCATTGTTTGCCGCGGTGGATGGCAGGGTTGCAGCGGTCATCGGCGTGTCCGATCCGGTCAAACCCGCCAGCGCGGCCGCCATTGGCGCGCTGCACCGCCTCGGGCTGGAGGTCGCTATGATCACCGGCGACAAGCGCGAGACAGCCGATGCCATCGCACGCGAAACCGGCATCGACCACGTGATCGCCGGCGTTCTGCCCGATGGAAAGGTGGCCGCACTAAACGAGCTTCGCCAAGGGGGCCGACGGATCGCCTTCGTCGGCGACGGCATTAACGACGCCCCCGCGCTGGCACATGCGGATGTCGGTATCGCCATCGGCACGGGAACCGATGTGGCCATCGAATCCGCCGATGTGGTGCTGATGTCGGGCGATCTGCGCGGCGTGGTCAACGCCTTTGAAGTATCAGGCCGCACGATGCGCAACATCCGTCAGAACCTGTTCTGGGCGTTCGGCTACAACGTCGCGCTGATCCCGGTGGCTGCGGGTGTGCTCTACCCCACGTTCGGCTTGTTGCTCTCGCCAGTCCTGGCTGCCGGAGCCATGGCACTGAGTTCGGTCTTCGTGCTGACCAACGCCCTTCGGCTACGCAGGGTCCATCCCATCATGGAAGAAGCCAGAGCGCGCGGTGGTGAAGAGGCCACTTTGCTATCCCCTAACCCTGTCGCCGCTGAATAAGGAGAACCTGATCATGAATATTGGAGATGTCGCCGCCCTTTCTGGCCTCCCAGCCAAGACGATCCGATACTACGAGGATGTCGGGCTTGTGAAGCCTCTTCGCAGCACGAACGGCTATCGCACATTCCGTGAAAGCGATGCGCACAAGCTCGCGTTTCTCGGCCGTTCCCGGGCGCTCGGCTTCAGCATTGAAGACTGCCGCAACCTTATTGCTCTGTACGAGGACGAAAAACGCGCCAGCGCCGAAGTCAAGGATATCGCCGAGCAGCATCTTGAACGGATCGACGACAAGATTGCGGAGCTGAAGGAAATGCGCGCGACGCTAGCACATCTAGTGGACGCCTGTGCCGGGGATCACCGCCCGGATTGCCCAATCCTCGCCGATTTGGCAACGAAACACCGCGGCGAAGAGCAACTCAAGAATACTGCGTTGTAGGGTGCGAGCGTTTGGCTTGGGCGATCCTCTTTGCGATTGTGCTCTTCGGTTTGAGCGGACTTGTGCATGTCCGTGCGATGAGTTTCGTCATGACGGCCACCAAACGCACTCCATTCACACAATCAAGCCGCCTCTTATTTGCCCTCTATACACTCGCGACCGCCCACATAGGTGAAGCCGGGCTCTACGCACTGGGTTTCAGTTTCGGCGAGTTCTTAGGTATTGGCGGTTTCGCTCAAGATAACGTCGATTCATTCATGGATGTTTTCTACTTTTCCGTCGTCAATTACTCCTCTCTGGGGCTTGGCGATATTTATCCCACGGGTCATTTGCGCTTTCTTGCCGGCATCGAGGCCCTGAATGGCTTTCTCCTCATCAGCTGCTCGGCCTCTACAATCTTCCTCGTGGTCACGAGAAAGATGGATTAGGAGCGCCACAAAACCTCACCCGAAAAGAGTTGGAACCCTCCATCGCTGGAAGGTTGTTGATGTTCTGAACGGGGATGGAACAAGCGAAAGGAGCACGTCATGTCATATTGGAGATTTGCCGCCATGATCGCGACCTCGACGGTCGTGATGTTCGGGCTGATGTATCTCAACACCTATCTTCTGACCCATGTTTTCTGGTCCGAAACCCGAGCCTATATGGCGCTGTTGATGGGTGCGACGATGGCGATCATCATGTTGGCGTTCATGCTTTCAATGTATTCGAGCAAGACCGTAAATGCCGCTATCTTCAGCGGTGCCGTCGTCGTGTTCGCCGCCTCGCTCTGGCTCGTACGAAGCCAGGTCACGGTGGGCGATACCAGCTACATGCGCGCGATGATCCCACACCATTCGATCGCGATCATGACATCGAGCCGCGCCGATATCTCGGATCCGCGCGTGCGCAAGCTCGCGGACGAGATCATCTATGCGCAAGATAAGGAAATCGCGGAGATGCGCTATCTGATCAACGATATCGATGCATCCGGCGACACATCCGAGACTGCAAGTGTCGAGAGCCCCCGTATTGTGAGCTTGGATCAAGCCCTGTCAACAGCAAACGTCGCAGTGCTCGACCCCGGCTTCCTGACGAAGGAGGATATCGCGCAGCTTCTGCCGAATGGCGCGGCGTGCACATTCAACTATACAACCGGCAGTCCGGCCTCACTGGCATTGGGTGAGATCGATGGCGCAGCCGTCGGGCTCGTCAAGCTGAGCGGCGATCTCGTCCGGGTCGAACAGAATGCAGCCGGCGAATTGGGCACAGAAGGCCTGTCGATCCGCCTTGGCGTTCCCCAAGACGGTGCTGCGCTCGAAACCGCAGGTACCGAACCGGTCGATGCGACTCTGACGATCGAGCTCGATGCCGGTCTGACCGCCGGATTCCGGGGATTCTACAGTTGCGGGGCATGACATGAAGCACCATTCAAGCACACAAGCGCAGTCGGCGACGCTGTACCGCATGGTCATGCCGGGCCACCTCTGCCCCTACGGTCTGAAGTCCAAAGACTTGCTGGAGAGGCAAGGGTATGAGGTTGAGGACCACCATCTGACCACGCGTGAGGAAACCGACGCGTTCATGGAAGAGCACGGCGTCGAAACCACCCCGCAAACTTGGATCGGGGAAGAGCGGATCGGCGGATATGACGACCTTCGGGTCCATTTCGGCATCGATGCGCCGGAAGACGAACGCTCGGACACGTCCTACCAGCCCGTGATCACGATCTTTGCCGTCGCGTTCCTGATGGCGCTCGGTTTGTCGTGGTACAGCTTCGAGAACATTTTCACCCTGCGCGCCCTGGAATGGTTCATCTCGATCTCGATGTGCTTTCTGGCGGTACAAAAACTTCAGGATGTCGAAAGCTTTTCGACCATGTTCCTGAACTACGACCTGCTGGCGCGTCGGTGGGTGCGATATGGCAAAATCTATCCGTTCGGAGAGGCTTTCGCAGGTATCCTCATGGTCGCCGGGGCGCTGACTTGGCTTTCGGCACCGGTGGCCTTGTTCATCGGCACCGTTGGCGCAGTATCGGTTTTCAAGGCGGTCTATATCGACAAGCGTGAATTGAAATGCGCCTGCGTCGGTGGTGACAGCAATGTTCCGCTTGGCTTTGTCTCGCTCACGGAAAATCTGATGATGATAGTCATGGGGATTTGGATGCCGATCAGAGTCTATCTGATCGGCTGAAAGGCGGATGCCGTTTTCACATCCTTCAGACTCGTTCTCCCGGTAGGAGCGCAGGTCAGGCAGCACTGCGAAAAAAGGTTAGGCTGAATGGACCAGATAATCGAAGCATTCACGACCGGGGCGGGCATGCTCTGGAAGGCGCTCTGGGCGCTGATCTTCGGCTATATCATCTCCGCAGGCATCCAGATCTTCGTGACACGGGATCAGATGGCGCGTGTTCTGGGTGATCGTGGTGCCAGGAAGGCAGGCATTGCCGGGTTCTTTGGTTTCGTGTCGTCGTCCTGTTCCTTCGCGGCGCTTGCCGCGTCGCGTTCGATCCTCGTGAAAGGAGCGCATCCGGTCAATTCCATCGCCTTCCTGATTTCATCGACGAATCTGGTGATCGAGCTTGGAATCGTCCTTCTGGTCCTGCTGGGCTGGAAATTCATGGTGGCGAATTTCATGCTTGGCATCCTGATGACGATCTACGCCTATGCCCTCACCCTGATATGGTTTCCAAGGTCGCTTGTCCAAAGAGCAAAAGAGCATGCGGAGAAGGCCCAGTCCGACGAAGGTATGGACACGGACCGGACCATGAAGGGATCGTTCCGCGACAAGCTGCTGTCCCGCGAAGGATGGAATCGGATCGCCCGCGCTTTCTTCATGGAATGGCAGATGGTTTGGAAGGAGATCCTGTTCGGCTTCACGGTCGCGGGTTTCATTTCCGTCTTTGTGCCGCAGAGCTTCTGGAACGCGATCTTCCTGGTCGCAGATGGCGGTGCGCAGGACGCGCCGGGCTTCCTGATCGTTCTCGAAAACGCGCTGGTGGCACCGGTTGTGGCCTTCTTCACCTTCATCGGGTCGATGGGCAATGTCCCCCTGGCCGCGATGCTCTGGTCGCGTGATGCGTCGTTCGGCGGCGTGATCGCCTTTCTCGGAGCCGATCTAGTTGCTGCCACGGTGATCTGGGTGCACGCAAAGTATTATGGCTGGCAGTATGCGCTCTATCTTTCAGGCTTGCTGTACCTGTGCATGGTCGCTGCGGGAATTACGGTGCATTACCTGTTCGCTCTCGTAGGGATGATCCCGACCGAGCGGCCTTCGCTTCAGGAGATGGTCCGGTTCAGCATCGACTACACGTTCTTCCTCAACCTGATATTTCTCGTCATCGGGGCAATACTGATCTGGCTTCACCTCAGAAATGCCAAGGAGAATTAACCGATTGAGGCCAGGAATGGGAAGGTTCCCAAGAGCCAGTAGGCAAACCGGGACAATTGGCCGGTCATGATGGCAACGCCCATGATGATCATGGCGACGCCCGCGCCCTTGTAGAGCCAGCGACCGGCCTTGCCGATCTGTCTGACCCGCGCGGCGATGGCGTCGGTGAACAGCGCGGCCAGCAGGAACGGCACGCCTAGCCCGGCGGAATAGATCGACAGCAGCCAAATGCCGTCCGACATGCCGCCGGAAGTCGAACTGAGTGTCAGGATCGCGCCAAGGATCGGTCCGATGCACGGCGTCCATCCAAACGCGAAGGCCAAGCCCAGGACGTAGGCTCCGAGCGGGCGACCCCCCGGAATGTCGAGTGTGAAGCGGGTGTCACGCGAGAACGCTTCCAGACGGAAGGCACCCAGCATGACCAGTCCGAACAGGATGATGATCGCCCCGCCCAGATAGTTGAGCTCAGTGCGCCAGGACAGAAGCAGCGACCCGAGCGCGCTGGCCCCGGCACCCAACGCGACAAAGACCGTGGAAAATCCCAAAACGAAACAGGCGCTTAGCCCAAGTGCCCCGGCGCGTGCCCGCAGACCGACCGACCGTGTCGTGCGCAAATCCGGCTGGCCCGCAATATAGGAGACATAGCCCGGCACCAGCGGCAGGACGCAGGGCGACAGGAACGAAATGGCTCCCGCCAGAAACGCCGCGACGATGCCGATGCCGGAAATATCCATCATGCGTTACCATGTCCGCTGAAGGGCCGTGATGCCCACCAGAAGGCAATCAGCGGGATTACGATCCATTGCAGTACCGGCGACAACCCTGCATCGAGGACCGGAATGATCGGCATCAGGTCCGAATAGGCCCAAGCCGCGCGGATCACGATGTTGAGCCATTCACTGAACAGCGTATATCCCAAACCGAACAATATTGTCAGGACGGTCACCGATCGTCGTGTCGGCGCCACGAAGGGCCAGCCGCGGCCGGTCAGCATCAAGGCAAGCATCAGCGCGCTCATGGCAATCAGGATGTCGCCACCCGTGCAATGAACCGCGGCGAAGGCGATCTCACCCCAGGTGCCCTCGTTCCAGATCGTGTAGAGCGGCATGTGGGCGAACTCCCAGATCAGATTAGCCGGGATGATCACCGAAAAATACCGACGCAGGGCTGTCAGTGAAATTCCGTCTGTCGAGGACAGCCTGACGCCAGTCGCGGTGACACTCATTGAAACACCCCTGTCACCCGGTCCCACCAACTGCGTTCCCGGCGTCGATGCTGGGCATTGTTGATCAACTCGCTGACATAGAGGATCAGATTCACATTCTTGAAATCCATGCCATGGAACTTTGCGGCAAACCGCCCGCCGATATCCACGACATGGGTGACCGCACCGTGCATCATCATGTCGCTGTCGGCGGTCGTGGTGAACTCGAGCCCATAGTCCCGCGCCACAAGGCGCGTCGCGTCGTCGCTCTGATCGGGCCGTTTGGTCAGAATGACCCAGTTGCTCGGATCGAGCCCATGCCGGTCCGCGTAGTCGCGCAGAACGTCCGGCGTGTCATTCACGGGATCGGTCGTGATCGAGATGAATTGCACCAGATCGCTCATCGGCCCGTCGTTGATCGAAGCCTGGACCGCCGCGATCTTTTCCGCATGGAGCGGGCAGAGATCCGGGCAGTTGGCGTAGATGAAATGCAGGATGACGACC
>NZ_JBRBUI010000034.1:0-4789 GCF_052826185.1 Heliomarina sp.
AAGGACAGCCTCGGCCAATACCTGATTACGTTTGAGCCGAACGGCAGCACCATCGGGCTGACCGACCGGAGCGGGCAGCGGTTGAACGGGGAGGAAGCAGAGTTCTTTATCGCTGGACCGGAGGGTGGCGACGAGAAGAGCCAGGACAGCCAACTGAGAGCAGACGGGCAGGGGAGGGGCGTCGTACCCGGCGGGGAGGTGGCACAATCTCTCAGGCGACAGCGCTGAACTGAAGGTTGGGAAGAAAGGAAAGCGAGCTTTCTGGTTTGTGATCCCAGGAGGGGTCGAAAAAGCAATCCCGGATGCGCTGGCAAGGACGTCAGGCACCGGCCAATCCAAAAGGAAACATCCCATGTTCGCAGGAACCCTCACCCGCAATGTCGAGACCGCAGCCGCTCAGTACACCGGCATGATCCACTCGACGCGCTTTGACATCGCCATCCAGTTGGAGGCGCGGGCCAAGATGTCCGAACGCAGCCCGGATTTTGACGTGACGGCAGTCAACAAATCAGGCCGCAAGGTGCGTATCGGCACGGCCTGGAACGAGACCGGCAATACCAGCGGCAACCCCTACATCTCGATGCAGATCGATGTCGGCCTCGGCCCGTTCCGGGTCAACGCGGTGCAGACGAAAGAGGCGCGCGCGGCCCAAAGTGGCGCGTTCGAGATCATCCCGCTGGTCTCGAACGGCCTGATGAAATCCGGCTCGCTCTCGGGCGAGCTCACCGCCATGGACGCTGACAACGCCTTCACTGGCTACATCGCCAACATGATGTTCGATCTGGAGTTCATGCTGATTGAGAACAGCTACAAATCCGAGGAGACCCACGCCGATTACCGGATCGAGGTCAGCTCGCCCCGGGGCACGCCGATCCGCGTCGGCTCGGCGTGGATGGCGAAAAGCAGCCGCACGGGCAATGACTACCTGTCGCTGCTGATCAACACGCCCGATGGCGATCTGCGCGTCAACGCCGTGCAGAACGAAGAACAGCGCGGCGGGCAGACCTTCTCGATCATCCCGTTCATCGACAGCGGTGAGCAGCCGCACGACGCAGGCGCGGGGCTCTCCTTAGTCGCCTAATCAGCGCGCGAGGTGAGACGATCTGAACCGAAAGGGGAGCCGTGGGATCACGGTTCCCCTTTTTCCATGTCCGTTTGCGTGAAGGACGCCACCCGCTTGCGATCAGGTGCAAATGCGATACAATAATATATTAACGCAATATCGAGGGCGAGCGCGTGGCGGCTAGATCAGGGACGGTTCCATGGTTCGAGAGCTTTGATGTTGAGGCAGAGGTTGCAGAACTCCTTGCTCATATCGAGCGCTGCACTGGATTTTCGCTACCCGCCCGAAAGCGTGAAGTCATCATGACCCATGCAAGGGCGAAGCTCGACAGGACAAGGCAGGCCTATCTGGACGCCAAGGCAGCAGGAAAGTCGGTGTCCACCTCGCGGCGTGGGTATCTGACCGACCTGCAGGACACGATCTTCATGGCGATCCCGGAAGAGAACCTCGCGCTGATGCCGCTAAGCCAACAGGTCCTGAACGACCCTTCATTTTACGCGGACGCCATGCATAGCGCCGCCGCGATCAGCGAGGATGAGCTCTTCATGGCGTTGTCCTCATCGCTGAACGATATGACGGTCCAAGACGCTCGGGCGTTTGTCTCGAAGCTGTGGCACAGCACGATCGATGACAATGCCCGCAAATACGCCGAAGCCCTGAAGCGCCCCGAGCGTGAAATCATGCCGCTGCGGCCTGGGAACACTGTGTAAGATCGAAGCGATTCTCCTGGCTTGAGCCGTACCGAGGTTGGCCGCCTCAAACCCCCTTTCTCGGAAGGGGCACCCTGTGCAGCGCGCGAAAGCTGTTGAAGGCGCTGTGGGGACGTCTACTGTCGCGAACATGATGAAACGGGATCACATGCGCGCTTTCTTGCGGCGCGCCGCAACGCTTGCCGCTTTTGTCGCGCTGCTCTGGGCGGTTCAGGTCGTCAATTGGATCACCGGCTACGGTTTGAACCCGGCCTTCGGCCTGATCCCCAGGCAGCTCGATGGTTTGGATGGCGTTGTCGCCATGCCGCTGATGCACGGAAGCTTCGCGCATCTGATGGCCAATACGCCGCCTCTCCTGGTGATGGGTGGGCTGCTGGTTGCCACGACCACGCGAGCCTTGCTGCCGGTGAACGCCGTGGTGATCGGCCTCGGCGGCGGACTCGTCTGGCTGTTCGGAAGCTCCGCCATCCATATCGGTGCGTCAGGGTTGGTCTTCGGCTGGTTTGGCTTCCTCGTCGCGCGCGGCTTCGTGGATCGCTCCCCGATCACGCTGGGCGCGGCACTACTGGTCGGTGTCCTCTATAGCTCCATTCTCTGGGGCGTTCTTCCGGGCCAACCCGGCGTCTCGTGGGAGGCGCATCTCTTCGGCGCCATCGCGGGCGCTGTCGCTGCATCCCTTGTCCGGACGCATGTCCATGTGCCGCGCCTCGGCGGTGTCGATTTGGACTGAAGCAGTACACCCTACGTTGTCGGCCCATAGCTGCCGCTCGGCGAGCTGTCCGGCGCTGGAGCGCAGCTGCACTAGAACGGTCATTTGCATAGGCGGCAGAATTTTCAATGGGTAAGCATCAGCAGACTGGGATAAAATGCCATTTCGCTGCGGTTAATCGACCGACTTGGCTTTACTCTCAACTCAAATAGCAAAGTGCCCGATGGGTTGCACCGGGCACTTCTTTGTTAACGCAGCTCGAGATTACTTGGCAGCAAGGATGTCGAAATTGCGGACGTTTGCCACCACACCATCGTCCCATCCGCCCGAGACCAATTCCGAAGCCCTTTCATTCAGTAGCCCGGCGACCTGTCCGGCAAAATGCGCTTCGCGGCCAGCATCGTCGGCAAAGATGTCGAAGATGGCAAAGTTGTTCTCGTCAATTTGCAGCGCCGCCCAGAACAATGTCATGGGTTCGGTATCTGCGACGATGGGGCCGGCGGCGGTCAGCAAGGCTGCCAATTCGCGGCCTTTCCCCGGCGCAGCTTCAAGCTTGATGTAAGTTGCGGTCGTTGCCGTGGTGAGATCAACCGGCGCCTTGACCGACAGGACATCGGAGTTGTTGATATTCGCGACAACACCTTCGTCCCATCCTCCGTCGACCAGTGTGTCGGAGTTTTGGTTCAAAGCCGCAGCAACCGCTCCTGAGAAGTGAGCGTTCCGTGCCTCTTCATCTGCAAAGATGTCAAAGATTGCGAGCGTATCGTTGGCTTGCAGAGCAAACCAAAGGACGGTGCCCGGCTCTGTGTCCCGCACGATAGGTGCGGCACCCGCCAGAAACTCCGCGAAAGCTTCGGACTGGCCTTCGGCGGCGGGCATGGCGATGTAGCTGGCGGTATGATTTTCCATTGGATTGTCCTGTGCAGTTGCAGAAGTTGCGATCAGAGCCAGTGCGGCGAGTGTCTGAAGAATTTGCGATTTCATGGTCGGCCCCTGCTTTGAAGTGCATCGTGTTTGGTTTCGATGCACTCTTGTCCCATGCCGGATGCGGTGGACTCCAATTCCGAAATGCTATTCTTTGATAGACATGGACTATCGAACTTGTTTTGATGGCGCGGCCGGAGATGTGACGGAGAATGCGGCGATGGAAATGAACCAGATCAGATACTTTCTCGCTGTCTGCGAGCACCGAAACTTCACCCACGCGGCCAGTGCCTCCAATGTCTCCCAACCTTCCTTGACGACTGCGGTCAAGAAACTTGAAGACGAACTTGGAGGTGACCTGTTTGTCAGAGACCGTGCAGGCTGCAGGCTGACCGCGCTGGGAAAACTCGTGCAGCCAAGATTGCAGAAAATATACGACGAGACGCGACAGGCGAAGGCCGAGGCAGTCCGTCATATGCGGTTGGAGCGAGTTCCTATCACTGTCGGTGTCGGCGAAACGATTGGCCACAGCAGAATTTCGGCAGCTATGGAGCGTATGCGCAAGCGCGTGCCGCAAGCCGAAATCGAATTGATCGTTGCGTCATCCCACGAGCTTCTTTCCGGGTTGCGAGATGGTGACTTTGACGTTGTCGTCACCGCGGACAAGGTCAGTGAAGACCTCTATCGTATAGACATTCTCTATGAAGAGGACTACAAGGTCGTGGTGTCAAAGTCGCATCCATTGTCTGAACTAAATACAATTTCTCTTTCGACGCTTGCTCAAACTGACATGCTTGACAGACTGAATTGCGAAATGCGGGATACTTTACATGGAACCTGCGCAGATCAAGGTTACGACCTCTACGCGGCCTATCGGTCAAATCGCGTGGATTGGTTAATCGAACTTGCCCGGCAGGGTTCGGGTGCGGTGATCCTACCAGCCACCGCTATTCCATCAGACATGGGCCTGGTGTCGAAACCCATCGATGGCCTTGAAATAACACGAACTGTTTTGGCCGTTCGATATCGGCACCAAACGACGAGATCAGAAACAAATGATCTGATCCGTGAGATTATGCGCACGCCAGCATAACGACGCCGGTTATCGACCCGGGCGCATCGTGTATCATTCTGCAATTAGGGCTCAAACGATGCTTTCGTGGCGCTGACGCTGAGACAATAATTGTCGCAATCATGTCTCAGACAGTATGCTTTCGCACTCGCAGTGAATGTCCGCTTTCCGCCGATTCTGTGGAAAAACTAAAGTTTGCGAGCGCAGAAATAGCCGATCCAAACCGGGCGCGCGCGCCTTTCCTGTCAGGCTTTGCGCGTTTGCTGCGGTGCCGGAAAGATCTTGGCCAGTTTCCGGAGGTTCTGGGCGGT
>NZ_JBRBUI010000035.1:0-3962 GCF_052826185.1 Heliomarina sp.
ACCGATGGCCGGCATGAACCAGGAAGAGAAAGGGTATATGTCCCGTTTCATTCTGGATGCCCGTGCCGAACGCGGCGTCAGCGTTCTGCTGATCGAACACCATATGGATGTCATCACCGGCATTTGTGATCGGATGCTGGCACTGAATTACGGTGAAATGATCGCCAGTGGCATCCCCAAGGAGGTTGTGAAGGACCCGCGGGTCATCGAGGCATATATCGGAGGGTCGCATGACTGATTTTACGAAGAACCGGTCTTCAGGCGGCGAAACGATTGGTGCACTTCTGGCGAAGAACGCGTCGCTCCACGGAAAGGATATCGCCCGTCGCGAAAAAGAGCGTGGGATATGGAAAGAAACCACCTGGGCGGAATACGCCCAAGAGGTGGTGGCCTGTGCGGCTGGGCTTGAAAAAATCGGCGTGAAGCCTGGCAAAGCAGTGCTTGTTCTGGGCGATAACCGTGCGCGGCTCTATGGCGGCATGCTGGCTGTTTCGTTGCTTGGTGCCTATGCAATGCCTGCCTATCCCGGCGCGACGCTCGAAGAACTCCGGCACTTTCTTGGCGAAGTGGAGATCGTCGCGGCTATTGCGGAAGATCAGGAACAGGTTGACAAGATCCTGGAACTGAAGGACGCCGGCGCCGAGGGCATCGACCACATCATTTATGATGAAGCGCGCGGTCTTGGCTTCTACGAGGTTGAAGGGCTGATGTCCTGGGATCACCTGATCGAAGTTGGTCAGCACGATCTGAACGAAACCCCGGGCCTGCGTGAGGAACTGCTTAGTCGTGCGAAGCCGGAAGATCCGGCCATTTTTCTGCACTCCTCCGGAACGACGGGCGCGCCGAAGGGCATCGTACTGAGTCAGAAGAACGTTCTTGCTGCTGCTCGGAATGGACATGCGGCGGGTGCCTTCGACGAAAATGAGGAGATCCTCGCGTACTTGCCGATGGCCTGGGTGGGAGACTACGCCATAACCGTTGCCGCGGCACTCCTTTGGCGTTTCACCGTGAATGTGCCTGAGCGCCAGGAAACGGTCGTGCGCGACATGCGCGAGATCGCTCCGACCTTCTATCTGGCGGCGCCGAGAAGCTGGGACCAAATGCTGACGACAATCCAGGTGGGTATCGAGAATTCGACCCCTTTCAAGAAATGGCTGTATCATTTCTTCATGGATCGGGCCATCGCCGCTGAGACACGCAAGCTGAACGGAAAAAGCGGTGGTATATTGGAGCCTTTGGGCCGACTTTTGGGTGAGGCAATTGTTTTCGGTCCGATCAAGGACCAGTTCGGAATGAGCCGCCTCAAGAACGCGTTCACCGGCGGCGAAGCGATCGGCGAAGACACCTTTGTTTTCTACCGAGCCTTGGGAATCAAATTGCGCCAACTCTACGGCCAAACCGAAAACAGCGCGATCAATGCAATTCAGTCTCCGGGTGAAGTGCGCCTTCATACGGTTGGCAAACCCGCGCCCGGCGTCGAGGTGACCATCGCCGAGGACGGGGAGATCTTGGTACGCTCGGACAGCGTATTCGAAGGGTACTTCAACAAACCCGAAGCGACCGCCGAAGCCCTTGAGGGCGGGTGGCTGCATACAGGTGATGCCGGGTATTTGGAGGAAGATGGACACCTGGTTGTTCTGGGGCGCGTCTCCGAGGTCATGCATACGGCCGGAGGCGAGCGGTTTGTGCCAAACTACATCGAGAACCGGTTGAAATTCAGCCCTTATATTAAGGATGCTGCCGTAATCGGCGCCGGGCTTGACGAATTGACGGCTATGGTCTGCGTGGATTTCGAAGCCGTTGGCCACTGGGCAGAGGTGAACGGCGTGCCCTATGTGTCTTATGCCGATCTTTCTCAGCGTGAAGAGGTCGCGACGTTGCTTCGCGAGGCCTTCCAACGGGTCAACAAGGCCGTCACCGAACCATTGCGCCTGCAACGCTTTGTCAGTCTGCCGAAAGAATTCGACCCGGACGATGGCGAAATCACGCGAACCCGAAAACTGCGGCGGAAGGTCGTTCAGGAACGCTATGCCGACGTGATCGCAGCGCTCTACGACGGTTCAAAAGAGGTCCATGTAAGCGCGCAGGTGACTTACGAGACCGGGGAAGTAGGGAAGGTCGAAAGAAGCCTTCCCATCAGGGAGGTATAAATGGACTGGGTCTTTCTATCAGAGCTTGCGATCAACGGAGCCTTGACGGGTCTGCTGTACTCGCTATTCGCCATCGGCCTTGTGCTGATTTACAAGGCATCTTCGGTGCCCAATCTGGCGCAGGGCGGGTTGACCATGGTCGGGGCCTATGTGGTCCTGGCGCTGGCACGCGACGTGGGTTTACCCTTGTGGCTGGCCATCCCTCTGGCTGCGGTTGTCATGTTCGGCCTTGGGTTCGGCATTGAGCGTGTTGCTCTGCGCCGTCTCGCAGGTCGGCCGGTTGTCATGATCTTGATGCTGACACTCGGCCTCGACATTTTCCTGCGGGGTACAACGCTTGCGATCTGGGGCGGGACGTCGCGTTCGATGGAATTGGGCGTCAGCTATGATCCGCTGTTCCTGGGCGACATATTCATCAGCCGCATCCATCTGGTTGGTGCCGGTGTTGCGCTCGTCTTGTTTGTCGCCTTCATGCTGTTTTTCCGAACCCGGACCGGGATCAAGTTGCGGGCGATCGCGGATGATTACATGGCTTCGTGGTCGGTCGGCATCTCGGTTGAACGCGGAGTTGGCTTTTCTTGGGCGCTGGCATCCGTTGTTGCCGTCGCCGCAGGCGTTATATGGGGCGAGATTCAGGGTGTCGATCAGGCGCTGTCGCTGTTGCTTCTCAAAGGTCTGACGGTTGCCGTTCTCGGTGGTCTCGACAGTATCCTTGGCGCCGTGATCGCGGGCATCATCCTGGGCGTCGTCGAAAACGTTGGCGCTGATTTCCTCGATCCGCTTGTCGGAGGCGGAAGCCGTGAGCTTATCGTCGCTGCCGTGCTCATTCTTACGGTCATGATCCGTCCGCACGGGCTGTTCGGTCGTCACGACATCGAAAGGGTGTAAGGAATGTTTTACGGACTTTCCGGCGTCCATCACGCCAACTACGTTTCGGATAGCCGAATCTTCAAGGTACCTGCTGACAGGAATCTGGCTGCATTTATCTTCCTGATCGGCATTGCCGCGCCATTCATCATACCTTCGCTTTACCTGAACAGTTACATGCTTCCGTGGCTGATCTGGACGGCGGCCGCTTTGGGGCTGAACCTGGTGACAGGTTGGGCGGGGCAGCTTCACCTGGGCTACGCCGCGGTCATGGCGGTCGGCGCCTATTCGGCGATCCATGCCGCGCGTTTCGGGGTGCCGTGGGAATTCGCGCTGATCATCGGCGGGTTGACGTCATCCGTGATCGGCAGCCTGTTTGCTTTTGCCGCTTTGCGGGTCAAGGGACTGTACCTCGCCCTTACCACTCTTGCGATGCAATTTGTGATGGACTGGGTTCTGACCCACTCTCCGGCGATCTCGGGGGGCTCACACGCGTCGCTCCAGTCACCGACATTGGCGCTGCTCGGGCAAGAGATTACCACTGATACTGGCTTCTACTATGTCGCCTTCGGCTGGTGTGTCTTGGTGACGATCTTCATGCTTAATCTCAAGCGTACTGGACTCGGTCGCGCTTTGGTCGCTGTCCGGGAAAAAGACTTTGCAGCCGCGATCCTGGGTGTGAACAGTTTCTACTACAAGATCCTGGCCTTCGCGACGTCGTCTTTCATCGCGGGCGTCAGTGGTGCGTTGCTTGTTGCCACCTTCTTCTTTCTTGCGGCACCTGAGCAGTTTTCGGTGAACGTGTCGATCCAGGTTCTTGCGATGGTGATTGTTGGCGGCCTTGGCAGCATTATCGGTTCCTATTTCGGTGTTGCCCTGATCCTTCTTGTTCCGGGTATCGTGAACGGTCTCGTCGTCACGCTGAGTGACGGGCTTGGCATGCAG
>NZ_JBRBUI010000036.1:0-104860 GCF_052826185.1 Heliomarina sp.
CGTCGGCATGCCCGCCTCTTGCTCCTTGATCATCCCGATAATCTGCGCCTCGGTAAAACGGCTCTTTCGCATTCGTCTGCTCCTTCAAGGTTGGGCAGACTCTACATCATGATGAGGGATTTCGCGGGGGGCAGGTCACGTTGACCGTGGCGTGCGTAGGGAAAAAATGGGCTCCTTCCGGAACATACTCGCAGTCTGTCTGAAGATACGGGTGGCGAGACTTAGCTGCCTTTCGCCGCACCTGCTCAATTTCTGTTCAAGCTGCAGAGTCTTACGAAAGGAGGAACGGTCAGCCGAGCTTCGTTAGGCGCGTTTCATTACGGCTCTGAAAACAGGTCTTATTTTGGGTCGAGCCGCTCGGTTTGGATGGGTGCCTTTGTTAGGCCTCTTGGAATAGAGCCAGCGGGACCGAGCCCGCCATCGAGAAGGTCTTCGACGAACCACGCTGCGAACTGGGCGCGGCCCGAGACGCCGGCTTTGGCATAGATTCGAGTAAGCTGCGCACGGACCGTGCCCTTCGCGGCGCCCCGGATCGCAGCGATCTCGGCGGCGTCGAGGCCCTTTAGCGCCAGAAACCCGACATCGCGTTCAGCGGGCGTCAGGCACCAGATCTCGAACTGAGACTCCACGATCCGCGCAAGATCGCCTCGGGCTGTGCCCAGAGCCTTGTCCTGTACCTGCATCCGTTCCAGCATGCGTCGCAGCTGACATGCGTTCAGGCCGATCCCGACGATGAGGGCCAGCGTCACGAGCAGTTCCAGAAGGGCATGCTGGGCGAGCGGTGCTTGCATGAGATCCACCAATACATCACCGACGAAGAACACGGCCGCGACGCATTGCAGGACGATCACCCCGGCGAGGCCGAGTTGACGCCGCTTCAGCTTCGCCTGGGTCAGGCTCTCACCGTTCACATCACCTCCGCCGTCCAGTTACCATCCCGCGGACCAGATTGCGGCCAAGCGCGCGGCTCTCGACCGCGACTCCCGCAACGTGTAACATGGCGAGGAGCAGCATCAGGTTCGCCGTCACTTCATGTACTTCTTCCGCGACGTCGCCAAGTCCCTCTTCGTCGCCGTGCCGGTCGCCGGCGTTTTCGGTGACCAGCACCGACCAGTCACCCGCGGCGACGGCGGCCTTCTCCTCGGCGATCGTGATGGGGCTCTTGCCGCCGGTCATGACAAGGCCAGTGCCGATCATTACGGCCATACAGGCCCAAAGCGCATAGGCCATGATCGCTCCAGCCGGATTGTGCGAGGAGTGTTCACGCGGGCGTCCGCGCAGCAGGTCGGCGAGATGACTCACCGCGGCGCGGGGAGCGGGAAGAAACGAGGCGAACCGCGCCTCGACCGGGCCGCTCAGGCCCCAGACGAGGCGAAGTGCCAGCACGGCCATCGCGGCCCAGCCGATCCAGACATGGATCGTGCCGCCTGGCTTGGTCAGAAGACCGTTGGCAATGACGGCGGCGGCAATGCTCCAATGGGTCAGTCGCACCACCGGGTCCCAGGGTTGAGCGATCTCGGGCGCCGCGCGGGCGCCCGGTTCCACATGATCCGACACGGGATCAGTCCTCGGACTTGATCTTGGTAACGGCCCCGGACGCGGGATCGATGTAGACCTCGTAGCGCTTGGAAGCGTCGTCATGGCACTTGGCCTCGATCTGTCCATCCTCGGCTTCGAACTCGTCGACAGTGCATCCTGCGGTTGCGAGCGCCGCCGTCGCGTCCTCTGGGTTTGTGCCGACCACGTCGCCGACAGAGGGCAAAGCGAAGCCGATGGCCGGTGTGAATACAAGGCTCAGTGCGAGAACAAGATGCTTGGTCATGTCGTATCCTTTCCGGGATGTGTGATGCGACCGGGCTGGCCGCCGGATTGACATGGCAGGCGAGAGCATGACTTTCGATTGGAGCAACGCTGATCCGGATCGGCATAAGCAGGTGCTTACGACAGAACCGTGCACCGCTACGCTGACAAACTCTTGTCCTCTAACAACCGCCGCTTTTGGGCTCTAAGCGGTCATGCCGCGCTGCGTCGGGCTGCGTGCTTATTTTCACGTAAAAACATGAAACTCACGGGCCATTGTCGCCATTCACCGGTTTTCCGATGCCGCGGTGCTCTGGCCCGAAAGCGGGCGTTCGCGCCGTCGCGCAGCATCGTATCCATCGCGATGGTCCGCTGTGCGGGACTTTGCGGCCATCTGTTATTGTCGCGGTCAACGTCCGCTTTCTCAATGAGACGAGCCTTTCTGAAATACCTCGTACTGCGCGTCGAACGCTCGCTTGTAGGCGGGTCGTTCAGCTGCCCGCGCGATGTAATCCATTAATATTGGATATTCTTCCAATATGCCCGAACCCCCTAACCTGCAAATCGCATGAACCATAAGCACATCGGCTGCGCTGAAACCTCCGGCCAGCCAGATCAGCTCTCCCATGGCGGCCGCGAGTTGATCCAGCCGCGTTCGGATGCGGTCATCGACCATGGACAAATGTTCAGCCTGCCAACTCTGGTCGGCCTCAAAATACTTGACGTAATCGCGCTCGACAATCGGAGGCTCGACAGTGTTCAGGGCGGCGAACATCCAGCTTATCGCCCGGGCGCGTCCTGCTTCATCGCTGGGCAACAGGCCAGTGTGACGTTCCGCGATGTGGAACACGATGGCCCCTGATTCGAACAGTGCTACGTCACCATCTTCATAAGTCGGTATCTGACCGAAGGGCTGGAGTGCGAGGTGCGCTGGCTGCTTCATTTCTTCAAAAGTTACCAGGCGCACATCATAGGATTGGCCAACTTCCTCAAGCGACCACCGGACGCGCATATCACGCGCAAGGCCGACACCTTTGTCGGGAGATGATTTGAATGCGGTGATGGTGGGCACGAGTTCTCCGAGGTGAATTTTGGATGAATGCGTTTGAGGCAAGTCTCTTAATAAGCTAACTTTGCTGCAAAATACGGCATTCGGCAATCTTGGGCTTGAGGCGGTCATGCGGCTTTGCAGCGGACTGCGCCGCCAGCTTGGCTTCTGAAACTGTCACGGGAGACTCAAACCCGACTTTCGCATTCTGGCCCGGCGCTGCGGTGCAAATGTCTCGAAGCCGCCGTTGGAAACATTGTACAGCAATTTACACGGGTGATGGTCTGCCGTGCGGACGCCGCAGACTTTCTCTGAGATTGCAAAAATGGCCGCTATTGGACGCCGAGACATACCGCGCGAATGATCTCGATCGGAACCCCCACATTTACTTCGGATTATTTTTGAACGTCCACTAGTGTCCCGATGCCAAGGGGCGAGCGAAGTGCCGATGATGTCATGCGCCCTTGCCAGATTGTTGGAATCTGTTTGCGTGTCTAAATGGCTCGGATGTCTTGTTCTGGACAGGAACCGCCTATGCGCTTCGTGCGGGGAACGTAAAATTCAGTTGCCGCGCGATTGTTGTTTTGCTGCTTGCCGGACGCCCGGTTTCAGTGGCACTGCTCTTCATGAATCGCGAAGGCCTCTCTTCTTGCAAAATACCATTCCCGCGCCGCTAGCGCAGAACTTTGCAGGATCCTCCGCACGAAGTGAGCGGATCCTAGTCCTCCTTATTTGACACCAAACCAGCCTTTCTCAGGCGATGCGCAATGCGTAGAAATTCACTCCGAGCGGTCCTGCCTAAGCGCCGCGGGCCGGATTGCGCCAGCTTGCGAAGCAACATGATGCGGCTGGCCCTCGCCGGACTTTCACGCTTCCATCTGGGTTTTGCGCTTTCGACTCGCTTACCGGCCGTTCGGCGCGCTTGCGAAATCCAGCGGCGATCGAGCCCGCCGTTCGCGGGACACCGTGCAAACTCGCCACTGTTGCGCCAAGACTCGCTTGCGCACAGTGGCGCGAAGATACAGCCATGCCGATGCATCCTTGTTCAGCCGAGATACCCGTAAACGGCCTTGGTGATGCGCGAACGGAGAGCTTGCAGATCGGTTTCGCCAGCCATTGCGGAGCTATTGATGAGTGCTTGGGCCATCGCGACCACGTCCCTCGGTGCATGGCTGCCTGCGCCAGGAAACTGCAGGGACACAATGCCGGAAACGGCCTCAGACAGGCGACGTTCAAGGTCTTGCGCTTCTTCTCCAAGATTCACCGTCCGCTCTACGTACTCAAGCGCAAGTGCCAGACGAGGTCTCGCGAACTGATGTTTGATGCCTGCGCCAATCAACCTTTCGATCTTCTTCTGCGGACTGGCTCCACTGTCAGCGATCGCCGCCACATCGGCGAGCAACAGTGATCTTTCCCGTCGAATGAGCGCCACAAGGATCGCCTCTTTATTCGGGAAGTACTGATAGAGCGAGCCGATGCTTACCCCGGCGCGTTCAGCAATCTTGTTGGTCGTCAAAGGCTCAAGGCCAACCTCTTCCAGAAAGCGAGCAACGGATTCCACAATTGCATCCTCCGTTGCTTTGGCCCGCGACTGGCGCCCTCTTTTTCTTGGTTCGATATTGCCGACCATGGAGTCCTCCAGATGCGAGTTGAGAAACTGAGCAATAGTTCACATTCTTGATCGCAACCGCAATATGGAGAAAACACATGAAACTCACCATCTTTCTGTTGCTCGCGGCGTCGCCGAAGTGGTTGGCGCTTGATCGCTCGGAACGGGATGACATTTCGGATGCGGCTCTGAACGCAGTATTTTGCGACGAGACGATCACATTCCGCTTCTATGACGCCGAAGCGTTTAATGCGCGCGTTTCCGACATCATGGTGATCACCGCCGAAACGGCGACGGCCTACTACTTTGCGATGGAACGCCTGCGCGACACAGCGCTGGTTGCGAATTCCTATTGGCAGATCGTGGATATCATACCGGCTTACGAAGACGGATATCGGGCTTTCAGCAATGCACAATAAATCTATTACTTTCGACGGCGCGAATGTCGTCCTCACAGGGGCCACGCGCGGCATTGGCAAAGCCTTATGCGATCGGTTGATTGTCGAGGGGGCGACGGTTGCTGCAATTGCCCGGGATGAGGCGCACCTCAGGGCCCTTCAAGACGAACTGGGGGAACGTGTGATTCCGTTCCCTTGTGACCTGTCCCGGTCCGGTGATCGCCGACAGATGATTGATGACGTTATTCAGCGTTTTGACCGTTTGGACGGGCTGATCAACAATGCCGGGATACAAGCAGAGATGTCTTTTCTCGCCGAAATCCCTTCAGATCGAGAGATGCGATGGACACAAGAGATCGCAATCAACCTTGAGGCACCGATCCACCTCATCTCAGGCTTGGTACCCTCTATGCGCCGCAGCACCACGCCTTTTGTGGTCAATGTCTCGTCCGGCCTCGCAATCGCGCCGAAAGAGGCCGCGCCTGTCTATTGCGCAACGAAAGCGGGATTGCGGAGCTTCACAAAGGCTCTGAGATACCAGTCACAATCTTCGTGGCACTCTCTGCTCGTCGTCGACGTGGTTATGCCCCTGGTCGATACTGATATGACCCGTGGTCGGGGAAAGGGCAAGATATCGTCCGAGAACGCTGCCTCGGCAATCCTGTCCGGTCTTCGCGCGGGAAAGGAGGAGGTCTGGGTTGCCAAAGCCAAGTTTCTCCCTTGGCTGCACCGTCTTGCACCCCGCATGACCGAGCGCATCCTTCGATAGCGGGTAAATGTACGGCCGGCTTGCGTGCAACGAGCCGCGTTATGTCGTCCCGTTCCATTGCCAATCTCGGAGACGGAGCGGCAATAGTAGCCCATGAGTAGTTTACGGACCCGAAGAGGATTTTCGCCTTCTGAGCCGAAGTTGCATCGTAGGGTCGCCAAATCCGCCATAAGTGCAGTGTGCAACACTTCGATTAGTGGATGGCGTTAGAACGGGCGGAAGGGACTTTCTTTAAAACGCTTTGACTATCGCCCGCCTGACAAAGCCTCGCTTAATGAGGAATAGAGTTTGTCTCTATTTACGAATCCTTGAGCTTAGGAATGCGATGCCTGAAGGCAGTATTGCACGAACTGGATTGCGCTACGATCGGCCCGCCAATGGAAAACCGCGGCACAATCACAGTGCAAAAATCCGACCGAACGCGATCATCCGCTACCCCCGCGTCAGGCCTTGCGGCGCTCACGCCAGAAGTCCTCCCGCAACGGAAGCAGACACCGGGATCAGTGGCGTCACCGTTGCCTGGAAATCGTGGTAGAGGTCTTCGCGCGTCGGATAGACGGCGACGCTCAGGTGCCCATCGGCATCCACTTCGTGCCGCCACCCTCCGATTTCGCGGTCGATCAACGTTTCGGCGATATAATCCCAGATCATACGGTAGGTCGCCTCGAACCGGTCTTCGCCTGTTCGTCGATGCAGCATCAACGCCGTGTTCGCGGTTTCAGCCTGAACCCAATACGCCCGGTTCGGCACCGAGATCTCGCCGCACCAGCCGATGGTATAGACCATGCCGGGCTTGCCGTCCGGCGCCCAACCCTGCGCCATTGCCTTGTCGAACAGCGCTGTGGCCTGTGACAGCAGCCACTCCGGCGCATGGCGGTCGCGCGCCAGGCAGGCCGCTTCAACCTTGAGAAGCAGGCCGCCCCATTCCGCAAAATGGCCCGGCGTCAGGCCCCAAGGCCGCCTGTCGTCCGCCGGGTGATCGGCGCCGTAATCAGGAAGCAGCGTCCAGTCCGCATCGAAATGTTCGGGCAGGCGGCCGTCATGCGCTGCCGGGATGTCGTGGCCGAAACGCCGCGCCATCCACAGTGCCCTATCCAGCCAGCGCTCCTCGCCTGTCGCATCGGCTAGGGCGAGGCAGGCTTCCGTTCCATGCATGCAGCAATTGGCACCGCGATAGGCTTCGGGGTCCGACCAGTCGGCGGCGAAGCTCGGGCGCAACACCTCTTCGCCCGCGATCCAGAAGTGAGTATCGATCGTGTCAATTGCGGCGCACATCAGCTCATCGCCGCGCGGTCGTCCGGCCATGGTCGCGGAGGCACCGGCCAGCGCGACGAAAGCGTGAAGATACGCCTGCTTCCGCGAGGGTCCGCTGGCATCGGCGAACCAGCCGCCACGACCGGCATCGCGAAGGGGCCCGTCGAGCAATGCTTCGAGCCCGTGATCGGCCAAAGGGGCCGCGCCCGGCACCCCCATAAGGCTCGCCAGCGCGTAGCAATGCACCATGCGCGCCGTGATAATGGATTTCGCAGTCTCGTCTACCATCGTGCCGTCGTTGCCGAGCGTTGCAAACCCAGCCGGAACCCGCGCGCGGCGGTAGTGGTCGAGAAGGCGGTGGCCCTCGGCGTGCAACCAGGAGCGGTGGCCTTCCCGGTCCGCCCAGGCGGACCCGAGGTCAGCCATTGGTGATCATCCCACCGTTCACGTGGATCGTCTGGCCGGTGATAAAGCTGCTGTCCTGGCAGGCGAGAAATACGTAGGCAGGGCCCAGTTCGCGCGGCTGGCCCATCCGGCCCATGGGGGACGACATGCTCGTGAGCATTTCCTTGTCGAAATCCTTGAAGACCAGTTGGATCTCGGTGACCACTGGCCCGGGGGCGACTTGGTTGACCCGAATGCCACGGTCGAGCAATTCCAGCGCCAGTGCACGCGTGTAGCTGACGATGGCGCCCTTGGTGGCGGTGTAGGGCACCAGCGCGTCGTTGCCAACGTAGGCATTGACGGAGGTGGTGTTGATGATGCTCCCACCCTCGTTCATATGGTCGAGCGCAGCGCGGGTGGTATAGAAAATTCCGTGCATGTTGACGTCAAAGTGCTTCTGCCAGTCGGCGTCGCTGATCTCCGCTTGCGTGTCATATGGCTTCTGCATGCCCGCGTTATTTACCAACACATCTATGCCGCCCCATTGCTTCGCGACGGCCTCCACCGCTGCGGTGCAGCTGGCGCTGTCAGCGGTGTCCCCTTGCAAAACTAGTGCCTCCGCGCCTTCGTTTTCGATGCCCACACGCGTCTCTTCGGCGCTGTCCTTGTCTGTGTGATATAGAATAGCGATCTTGCCGCCTTCGCGGGCCATATGAAACGCGACTGCACGACCGATGCCGCTATCGCCACCGGTGATCAGGGCGCGCTTGCCCTTGAGCTTCTCCGCGCCCTTGTAGGCATCCGTAATGTACTCCGCGGGCGGCATCAGGTCGTCGATATGGTCTGGCATCTGAGGGCTCCTTACAAGCTCGCGGCTGCTTGGCAGCTGGCGTGAGTGATTGGGTTTTGCCGAGCGCTTCGAGAGAGGCTCGACCGGCTCTGCCGTTAGTTTACCAAACGCGACTTGCGAGCCGTGAGTTCCTAGGAGTACCCGAAGCGGTCCGTGACAAGTTGGCGCGCACGTACTGCAGTGCAGCGAAAAGCCCCCTCCCCAAGTTCGACGAATTTCCGCTTCGTCAGACTTGGCAGAACCAAGGCGCTCTCTCAGCTAAGGTCCGGTTTCCGACCTTTTGGAAGGGGAGCGGTGCAATGTTGGGAAATAGAAAGGGACGTCCAAGCCTTTTAGGATTGTTCAAGAGCCGCGTTCGCGAAGGCACTTCTACGCGGCCTAAAGCTGTGCCTTCGCGCGAAAATATGGGAGTTCCTGAGCAGGGCAGGAAGCCTCGGAAGCCACTTCCGAGGCCGCCTTGACCTAACGACCTGTTTCGCCGTCACTCAGCGACACAATCTGCGAAATATCTGACTTCGCCATTTTCCGCAGTTTCCTGAACCAGCCCGTGTATGTCTGTTTCAAAACCGGGGCATTCGCGGGCGAATTCGCGGTTGAAGCGAAGGTAGTTGACGATTTCCTTGCTGAAGATCTCGCCCGGGACAAGAAGAGGAATGCCGGGCGGGTAGGGGGTAATCAGGCTCGTCGTTACACGGCCTTCAAGATCGTCGATCGCGACCCTTTCGGTCTTTCTCCGGGCGATCTGGGAAAACGCATCCAGCGGCGACATCGCTGGTTGGTGGTCGCCGACGTAGATCTCGGTCGATAGCCTTGCCACGTCGTATTTCGTGTAAAGGCGATGGACGTGCTGGGAAAGGTCGTTGAGGCCCATGTGTTCGTACCGCGGCTGCTTGGCGCAGAATTCCGGCATGACGCGCCAGAGCGGCTGGTTCCGGTCGTAATCGTCCTTGCACTGCTGAAGCGCGGCGAGAAGCGTATTCCAGCGGCCTTTCGTGATCCCGATCGTGAACATGATGAAGAAACTGTAGAGACCGGTCTTTTCGACGACGACGCCATGTTCCGTCAGGTACTTCGACACGATGGAGGCCGGAATGCCGGTTTCCTCGAACTTGCCGTCAATGTTCAACCCAGGCGTGATGATCGTCGCCTTGATCGGGTCCAGCATGTTAAAGTTGCGGGCCATGTCGCCAAAACCGTGCCAAGCATCTTCGCCCGAGCTTTCGACGGCCTCGCTATCGGTTTTCTTCAGCTCCCAATCCTTGGCCCGCCCGATGCCGGTTTCGGCCAGCGTGTCGGGTCCCCAGACCTGAAACCACCAGTCATTGCCATATTCCGCATCGACCTCTCGCATCGCGCGCCGGAAATCGAGCGCCTCTGCAAGGCTCTCTTCGACCAGTGCGGTGCCTCCCGGCGGTTCCATCATTGCCGCAGCGACATCGCAGCTTGCGATGATCGAATACTGCGGGCTCGTCGAGGTGTGCATGAGATAGGATTCGTTGAATAGATGCCGGTCGAGCTTTGCTTCTTCCGCATCTTGCACGAGCACGTGGCTGGCCTGGCTGATCCCGGCCAGAAGCTTGTGGACCGATTGCGTGGCGTAGGTCACCGAGTGCTTCGTGCGCTCCCGCTTGCGACCCATGGCGTGATAGGTGCCGTAGAACGGGTGGAAGGCCGCGTGCGGCAGCCAGGCCTCGTCGAAATGCAGCGTGTCGACGTAGCCGTCGAGCAGTTCTTTCACCACCTCGGTGTTGTAAAGCACGCCGTCATAGGTTGATTGCGTCAGGGTCAGGATGCGCGGCTTTACCGTGTCGGGGTCGATGCCGTCCAGCAGTGGATTGGCCCGAATTTTGGCCTTGATCGCCTCGGGTTCGAATTCGGACTTCTGGATCGGCCCGATGATGCCCCAATGGTTGCGCGTGGGCTTGAGGAAAATCGGGATCGCACCCGTCATGATGATCGAATGCAGGATCGATTTGTGACAATTGCGGTCCACGAGCACCACATCGCCAGGCGCGACATTGTGGTGCCAGACCATCTTGTTTGAAGTCGAGGTGCCGTTCGTCACGAAAAAGCAGTGATCGGCGTTGAAAATCCGGGCCGCATTGCGCTCGGATGCGCCGATGGCTCCGTTGTGATCCAGCAGCTGGCCCAGTTCCTCGACCGAGTTGCAGACATCGGCGCGGAGCATGTTTTCACCGTAGAACTGGTGATACATCTGCCCGATCGGCGATTTGAGGAAGGCCACGCCACCCGAATGCCCCGGACAATGCCAAGAGTAGGAGCCGTCCTCGGCATAATCCAGCAGCGCCTTGAAGAACGGCGGCTGGATGTATTCCAGGTAGTTTTTCGCTTCACGGATGATATGCCGGGCAACAAATTCGGGCGTGTCCTCGAAAGCGTGGATAAAGCCGTGCAGCTCTCGAAGGACATCGTTCGGCAGATGCCGCGATGTCTTGGTCTCGCCATAGATATAGATCGGGACATCTTCGTTCTTGGCGCGGACCTCCTCGATAAAATTGCGTAGGTTCAGAACGGCCGGGTCGAGATCGGGACCGGGGCTGAACTCTTCATCGTCGATGGAGAGGACAAAGGCAGATGCACGGCTCTGCTGCTGTGCAAATTGCGACAGGTCGCCGTAGCTCGTTGCGCCGAGCACCTCGAAGCCTTCCTTTTCAATGGCATGTGCGAGCGCTCGAATTCCGAAACCCGATGTATTCTCGGAGCGGAAATCCTCGTCAATGATAACTATGGGAAAGCAAAACTTCATCGGTCTGTCCTTAAGGCGGCCTTTGATCCTTACATGTTCTCAACGCCGGGAAAGACAACGTCAAGGCCGTGAAAGGTTATCGAAAAATCACGCCGTACCTCGCAAGTTCGTCTTGCCTGCTGGAATGCAGCCACTTGCCCTTGAACGTGCTGCAAAGGGGCCTGTAACGCGGCCAAAAGGACGGTTGTGGGACGCGATCCGCCACGCTTGTGCGAGGGTACATTTCTGCCGACATCTTCGACCGTGGGGCTTTTGGCGTGTCCGCGCAGCAATCGAATGCTCACGCTGTAAACCAATAGCTTCGACTCGCCTTGCCAGATTCCTCTCCCAGAACGGTCAGTAAAGTCTCGAGCGAGTTGAGATTGCGCGGGGCGGAATGACTTGTTGTTAGATTGATCCTTTGAGGTTCTCGAAGAATTGTCGCTACTGTTTTTCAGGCGGATAAAGCCTGAACTCTCCGCGCTTATCTGGCGCAAGCGCTAAATCTTGGGCCGTATCGAACTTCATGCATCGATAAGCGCGGCATATTGGCTTCTGAGCCTCGCCGGCTGTCTGACCTTGCGTTTGTCTTGCCGGTATCAATTGCGCGGTTTACCAATATTAGAAACGAACAGGGGCGGACCGGGATGTCGTTTACACTCAAGCAGTTGCGGTATTTTGTAGCGGTTGCCGAGAGTGGATCGGTCATAGGTGCCGCGCAAACGCTTTCCATATCGCAGTCCTCTGTTACCGAGGCTTTGAAAAACCTTGAGGCCGATCTTGGCGTGAACCTCTTCGAGCGTCATGCGCGCGGGCTCAATATTACCCACAGCGGTCACCAGTTTCTGCGCCATGCGACCAAGATCCTGTCGGATGTTTCGCGCGCGCAGGGCGCGTTTCGAAGGCCACCTGGGACGACCTCCGGACGGCTCAACATCGGCGTGACATCCCTAATGGCGGGCTATGTCATGTCCGATCTCCTTTCGCGCTACCGGCGCATGAATCCAGTTGTGAATGTCTCGGCGCTTGAGGATTCCGGTGAGTACCTTGAGCATCTGCTTATCGGGGGTGAACTGGACGTGGCGGTCATGGTGATCTCGAACCTGCGTGACCGGATGGCGCTTCAAGCCGAAATCCTCGATGTATCGTCTTTCCGGCTCTGGCTGCCGCTTGGCCATCGTCTTGCCGGGCGCGAGAGCATCGGGCTGGACGACGTGGCGCGCGAGCCGCTGATCATGCTGAATGTCGATGAAATGGAAGAAGAAGCGGTAAAGCTTTTATCGGCATTCGGGCGGCGTCCGCAGATCGCATTTCGCACGCGTAGCGTCGAGGCGGTGCGGAGCCTTGTCGCCACGGGGGCGGGTGTCGCGCTTTTGCCTGATCTGGTTTACAGGCCGTGGTCGCTCGATGGTGACCGGATCGAAAGTCGCGATGTGTCGGGCGCCCTGCCGATCGTTCAGGTCGGTGTTGTTTGGCGGCGGGGCCTGCCCTTGTCGCAGGCCGTGCGCGATTTCATCTCTCTTGCGCGGATGGGGCAATCTGGCCGACACCTGCGACTTTGACGTGGGCGAGCTATCGGATTTTCCGAATGCTATTATCTGATTTATGAATTTGCGAACGCAGCAACCGCTTCATATGGTCGAAATGCGGCTGATCTTCCCGGGTGGGATTTCGGACTGCGAGCCGGTGAACGGACCGGGCTATACTAATCAAAATCTTGGGTATCCGGCGGCGCCGGACCGGTTCTCGATGAGCGGTCCATGAGGTCGCGCGGCCTGCCCGCAGGGAGATCGCAATGAAGCAGACATTCATCACCGCCGTGGTGAGTTCCATTACCGCCGTCTCGGTTGCCACCGGTTCGCTGGCGCAGATGACGGAAATCGGAGAAGGCGAGGGAGAGCTCTCTATCGTCGCATGGGCCGGTTACATCGAGCGGGGCGAAACCGATCCCGCTTTTGACTGGGTCACTAAGTTCGAGGAAGAAACCGGCTGTATGGTCTCGGTCAAGACGGCCAATACCTCGGACGAAATGGTCGCCCTGATGAACGAAGGCGGCTTCGACCTCGTGACCGCGTCCGGCGACGCGTCGCTGCGGATGATCGCGGGCAAGCGGGTCCAGCCGATCAACATCGACCTGATCCCGTCATGGGACGCGGTGGATGATCGCCTGAAGGACGCGCCTTGGCACACGGTCGATGGTGTGCATTACGGCACGCCCTACATGTGGGGGCCCAATGTGCTGATGTACAACACCGAAGCCTTCGCCGAAGCGCCGACGTCGTGGAGCGTGGTCTTTGAGGAAACCACCCTTTCGGACGGTCAATCCAACGCGGGACGCGTTCAGGCCTATGACGGCCCGATCCACATCGCGGATGCAGCCAACTACCTGATGTATCACCACCCTGACCTCGGCATCAAAGATCCCTACGAATTGACGCAGGACCAGTACAATGCCGCACTAGACCTGCTGCGCCAGCAGCGCGAACTGGTCAGCCGCTACTGGCATGACGCCTTCATCCAGATCGACGACTTCAAGAACGAGGGCATGGTCGCTTCGGGCTCTTGGCCGTTCCAGGTGAACCTGCTTCAGGCCGATGATGTGAAAGTCGCCTCTGTTATCCCGGAAGAAGGCGCAACCGGCTGGGCCGACACCACCATGCTGCATGCGGATGCCGAACATCCCAACTGTGCCTACAAATGGATGGAACATCAGCTCAGCTCGAACCTCCAATCTGACCTCTCCGTCTGGTTCGGCGCTGTGCCGTCGGTACCCGCCGCCTGTTCGGACGGGCGCGGCATGCAGACTCAAGAAGGCTGCGATGCCAACGGTCTTGCCCAGTTCGACCAGATCAAGTTTTGGAAAACGCCTGTTGCTCAATGTGAAAGCCAGGACGAATGCGTGCCCTATTATCGTTGGGTATCGGATTACATCGGCGTGATCGGCGGCCGCTGATCCCCTGAAACCCAGTCCGTGTTGCCAAGTTACTGGCGGCACGGGCCAAGACCGGAAGTTCCCCATGTCAGCCGTAGTTTTCGACCACGTCTCGCGCCATTTCGGCGCGGTTCGGGCAGTGGATGGCGTCAGCCTTGCCATCGAAGAAGGTGAGTTTTTTGCGATGCTCGGCCCCTCGGGGTCAGGCAAGACCACCTGCCTGCGCCTGATCGCAGGGTTTGAACGGCCGACCGGCGGCGACATCCGCATTTTTGGCGAACAGGTCGCCGATCTGCCGCCCTACAAGCGGCATGTGAATACGGTTTTCCAAGACTACGCCCTTTTCCCTCATTTGAATGTGCGAGACAATGTGGCCTACGGGCTGATGATCGCGGGGCAGGGCAAGAAGCAACGCCACAAGGCCGCCGATGAAGCGCTGGAGATGGTGCGGCTTGGCGGATACGGCGCGCGCAAACCGTCAGAACTTTCCGGCGGTCAGCGTCAGCGCGTCGCGCTGGCCCGGGCCTTGGTGAACAAACCGCGTGTCCTTTTGCTGGATGAACCGCTCGGTGCGCTTGATCTGAAGCTGCGCGAGCAGATGCAGGAAGAACTGAAGGGCCTTCAACGCCAGCTTGGCATCACTTTCGTTTTCGTCACCCACGATCAGGGCGAGGCCCTGTCCATGGCGGACAGGGTAGCAGTCTTCAACGACGGCAACATCATTCAGGTCGGCGCGCCGGAAGACATCTATTTCCGTCCCGACGTGCCTTTCGTCGCGGATTTCGTCGGTTCTTCCAACGTGTTGCCCGCAGATCTGGTGGCGCGCCTGACGGGCCAGTCGCGACCGGCCGCAATCCGTCCTGAACGTCTGAAACTGGCAGAGACCGGGCCGTTGAGCGCGCAGGTCACTGGGCTCAGCTTTCTGGGGCTGACCACGCGTGTCAGTTTTGAGGCCGAAGGGACGCGGCTGACAGCATTGCTACCACAGGATGCGCCGCGACCCGCCAAGGGCGATACAGTTGCGCTGACATGGGCCGAAGACGACCTGCACCTGATGCGGGCCGGAGCGTGAGCATGGCGCAGACCGACGCCAGCTTGGTGCAGTCCCGGAACGAAGGGCTGGGGGCGCGGCTTTCCGACACGCTCTGGCGGCGCCCATCCCTGCTGCTGTTCCTGCTGCTTTTGCCCCCGGTCCTGTGGCTCGGCATCATTTACCTCGGCTCGCTATTTGCCCTTCTCTTGCAGAGCTTTTTTTCGATTGATCACTTCACCGGGATGATCAATTACGAATTCACGCTTCGCACCTATGCAGAACTTTTTACCCCGGCGAACTTCGACATCATCTTGCGGACTGTCATGATGGCGGCCTGCACCACGGTCGCCTCGGCGATCATAGCCTTCCCAATTGCGTTCTACGCCGCGCGCTACGCAAAGGGACGCTGGAGGGCGGTTTTCTACCTCGGGATCATGATGCCGCTTTGGTCCAGCTATCTCGTGAAAATCTACGCGTGGAAGCTGATCCTTGCCAAGGAAGGCATCCTGACTTGGGCGCTGGAAGGCCTGCACCTTAACTGGCTATTGGATGCTTACCTGTCGCTGCCCGTCGTCGGTGGAAATTCTTTGTCGGTCAGCGTGACGGGCACCTTTATCGTCTTCGTCTATGTCTGGATGCCCTTCATGATCCTGCCGATTCAGGCGGCGCTTGAACGGGTGCCGACGTCGATGCTCGAGGCGTCTGGCGATCTTGGCGCGCGTCCCGGTCAGACTTTTCGCCATGTCCTCTTCCCGCTGGCTTTGCCGGGTGTTGTCGCCGGATCGATTTTCACCTTTTCGCTCACGCTTGGCGATTACATCATCCCGCAAATCATTGGCACATCGCGTCTTTTCATCGGGCAGGCTGTTTACCAGCATCAGGGGATTGCCGGTAACATACCTCTCGCCGCTGCTTTCGCTGTGGTGCCCATCGTGATCATGGGCTTCTATCTCTGGGGCGCGAAACGCATGGGGGCTTTCGATGCTCTCTGACCGCGCGCCCCTGTCCCTCAAGATCGCAGCGGCCGCCGGATTGATGTTCCTGCACCTGCCGATCCTGCTGATCTTTGCCTATGCGTTCACGACCGAGGAAAAGAGCTTTGCATGGCCGCCGCCGGGGCTGACGCTGAAGTGGTTCGCGGTCACGTGGAACCGGCCCGATGTGTGGGAAGCGCTGAGCCTCTCGGTAAAGGTCGCGTCGATCTCGACCGTGATTGCGATGTTTCTTGGCACGCTTTGCGCCGCTGCTGTCAGCCGGACCCGGTTCTTCGGCCGGGAAACCGTATCCCTGTTGGTGATCCTGCCGATTGCCCTGCCGGGTGTCGTCACCGGTATCGCGCTGCGCTCGGCATTCTCTATCGCGGATATCCCCTTCAGCACCTGGACCATCATTCTCGGGCACGCGACCTTCTGCGTCGTCATCGTCTATAACAATGCCGTGGCGCGGTTTCGCCGGACCAGCGGCAGCCTTATCGAGGCGTCGATGGATCTTGGCGCGAACATGTTCCAGACGCTACGTCATGTGATCCTGCCCAATATCGCGACTGCGCTTGTGGTGGGCGGCATGCTCGCCTTTGCGCTGAGCTTTGACGAAGTCATCGTCACCACCTTTACCGCCGGACAGCAGCAGACTCTGCCGATCTGGATGCTTGAAGAATTGGTGCGTCCGCGCGAACGGCCCGTGACCAACGTGGTGGCCATGGTTGTTGTGCTTGTCACCATGCTGCCCATTCTGGGCGCCTATTATCTGACCCGTGGGACCGATCAGGTCGCGGGACAAGGAAAGTAACGGAGGAAACCCATGCAGACCAAGATGCTGATTGGCGGTGCTCAGGAAGCGGGCACAGAAACCGAGGAACAAGTCCTGAACCCCCGGACCGGTGAAGTCATCGTGAAGATGGCAGAGGCGGATATGGATCAGGTCAACCGGGCCGTCGCTGCCGCCCGTGCTGCCTTTCCCGGTTGGGCGCGCACGACGCCGGGCCACCGCTCGGGGCTGTTACTTGCCCTTGCCGATGCCGTCGAAGCCCGGATCGAGGAGTTTGCTCAACTCGAAGCGTTGAACTGCGGCAAGCCGATCAACGAGGTTCGTAACGAGGAAGTCCCCGCCGTGGCTGACTGCTTCCGTTTCTTCGCGGGGGCCGTGCGCAACATGCACGGGCCTCTCGCTGGCGAATATATGGAAGGCCATACCTCGATGATCCGCCGTGATCCGATTGGCGTCGTCGCGTCCATCGCACCGTGGAACTACCCGATGATGATGATGGCGTGGAAACTCGCTCCGGCATTGGCGGGCGGCAATACGGTGGTCATGAAGCCATCCGAACAGACACCGTTGACGGCGCTGCTGATGGCCGAGATCATCGCCGGCATTTTCCCGCAGGGCGTCGTGAACGTGATCGTGGGGCAGGGCGGCAGTGTTGGTAACGCGCTGATCAATCACCCCGAAGTGGATATGGTTTCGATTACCGGCGACGTCGCGACAGGCAAGAAAGTGCTTCAGGCCGCATCGAAATCGGTCAAACGCACGCATCTTGAACTGGGCGGCAAAGCCCCGGTTCTGGTGATGGATGACGCCGATCTGAGCCGCACGGTCGAAGGGCTGCGGGCGTTTGGCTATTACAACGCGGGGCAGGATTGTACGGCCGCTTGCCGGATCTACGCCGGACCCAAGATTTACGACAATCTTGTTGCCGATCTGACAAGCGCGGCGTCGTCTATCGTTTTCGACAATGCCGACGACACCCAGAATGAAATCCCGCCGCTGATCTCGCAGCGCCAGCGCGACCGGGTCGCCAGTTTCGTGCAGCGTGCCTCGGAACTGAAGCATATCGAGATCACCACGGGCGGAGACGTCGCCGAGGGTTCGGGATTCTATTACCGCCCCACGGTGGTCGCAGGGGCTTTGCAGGAAGACGAAATCGTCCAGCGCGAGGTCTTCGGGCCGGTGGTGTCAGTCACGCGTTTCGATGACGCCGACAAGGCCGTCGCATGGGCGAATGAAAGCCAGTACGGTCTCGCCTCCTCCGTCTGGACCAGCGACATCGGTCGCGCGCTCGATATCTCTGCGCGTCTTCAATACGGCTGCACCTGGGTGAACACGCATTTCATGCTGGTCAACGAAATGCCGCACGGCGGTCTAAAGCAGTCGGGATATGGCAAGGACATGTCAATGTATGCGCTCGAGGACTATACAGTCGCGCGGCATGTGATGATCGCGCACTGAGGATTATTCGACGCGGTGCTTGCATCGCTATTAAATGGTTGATCTGTCCGAAAACGTTGAGATGCACGGCTGTAATCAACAGCCGTGCACAGTTGTCTTCGCCTGAGGTGATGGGGTCCCGGTTCGGCCCGTTTCCCGTGCAGGGAGAATTATCGCGAAGGCTGGCAAATTTTGCGCGTGTAAACTACCCTTGGAAAAATCTGTAAGGTTTTGCCATTATCGGCAAATACCGGTTTCGCGACCGGGCCGGACTTCTCAAGCGGACAGATCGATGAGCCAACCGAAGATCAGGAATATGGAAGACTTTGCGTCGGTCAGCGGCATCTCGCGGCCTACATTGTCCAAATATTTCAACGATCCAGCCAGCGTACGCAGTTCAACCCGTGCGCGTATCGAAACGGCGCTGGAACGGTTCAATTTTCATCCCAACATCTATGCGATGAATCAGAACCGGCGGTTGACCAAAAATATCGGGATCGTGGTGCCCAACCTCTCTGACCCGTTTTTCGCGGAAATGGCCCGCAACATCGAGAACTGGGTCATCAAGGCCGGTTTTCGACCCGTCCTGCTTGGCTCGCATGGCGATCCGGAACAGGAGATCGAGAATCTCGACAACCTGCGCCTAATCAAGCCCGCCGGCGTCTTGATGGCCCCGCTTGGAAGGATGTCTTTGGCATCGCGGATCGCCAGTTTCTGCGAGGACGTGCCGACTGTTCTCTTCGATTCCAACATCGACGATATTGGCGAAGCCTTTGTCGGATCGAACAACGTGCAGAGCGTTTGCCTGATTGTCGATTACCTTTGCAGGACGGGCCAGCCCCCGGCATTCTTCGAAATGAAAACGCCAGCCAACCCGAATGCCTTCAAGCGGCGCAATACTTATGTCCGGGCAATGGAGGAACTGGGCCACGAACCTCGGCTGATCCAGGTATATGGAGAAGGTTGGAATCTCGAGGAAATCGGGTTTCGCGAGGGCACAAAGGTGCTGTCCGAAGGAAAGCTGCCTACCGATACCATTCTCTGCAGCAACGATCGCCTTGCGATCGGTGTTCTTTCGGCCGCCTATCAGCTGGGCTTCAAGGTCGGGATCGAGGGGGACTGCGATCTCAGGGTGGCTGGGCACGATGACCATCCTTTCTCCCGCTACACCTGTCCGACGCTGACGACCGTGTCGCAGGATTACGAGGTCATTGCCGAAAAAAGTGCGAAAACCCTGTTTGAACTCATCGAATCGGAAAAGCGGGCAGAGCAGCGGACCGTCACGATGCTTGATGGAAAGCTCGTCATGCGAGGGTCGGCCTAAGCATATGTAATCGCAGGTTTCTGCAAATAAATTTACGCGCGTAAATTTAAAATTGACGCGGCGATATGTTTTCCATTAGCGTATCCGGACAACATCCAAACCATAGGGAGGAGCCGGATGTCCTTGAGAAACGCATTCCGTGTGGCAACGGCGCTGTCGGTCCTGGCCACCAGCGCGGCATATGCCGAGACCATCACCATCGCGACAGTCAACAACGGTGACATGATCCGCATGCAGGGTCTGACCGATGACTTCACCGAAAAGACGGGTCACGAGGTCGAGTGGGTTACACTGGAAGAAAACGTGCTGAGACAGCGCGTCACCACGGATATTTCCGCCAAGGGCGGTCAGTTCGACATCATGACCATCGGCATGTACGAAGCGCCGATCTGGGCAAAGAACAATTGGCTCGTGCCGCTCGATGATCTTCCCGATGAATATGACGTGGACGATCTGTTGCCGGCCATGCGCGGCGGCCTGTCGCTGGACGGCACACTATATGCCGCTCCGTTCTACGGCGAAAGCTCGATGATCATGTACCGCACGGACCTGATGGAAGAGGCGGGGCTGGAAATGCCTGACGCTCCGACCTGGGAATTCGTGGCCGATGCGGCGCGCAAGATGACCGACAAGGACAACGAGATCTACGGCATCTGTCTGCGCGGCAAGGCGGGCTGGGGCGAGAACATGGCCTTCCTGACCGCGACCGCGAACTCCTTTGGGGCACGTTGGTTCGACGAGGACTGGACGCCCCAGTTCGATACCGAAGCATGGTCGAACACGCTAAACTTCTACATCGACCTGATGAACGATGCCGGACCTCCGGGCGCATCCAACAACGGTTTCAACGAAAACCTGTCGCTGTTCCAGCAGGGCAAATGCGGCATGTGGATTGACGCCACCGTGGCTGCTTCCTTTGTGACGAACCCGGACGATTCCACCGTGGCCGACAAGGTTGGCTTTGCACTGGCTCCGGATGCGGGTCTTGGCAAGCGCAGCAACTGGCTCTGGGCATGGGCGCTGGCAATCCCGGCTGGCACCCAGAAGGAAGACGCTGCCAAGGAGTTCATCAACTGGGCGACCTCCAAGGAATACATCGAGCTCGTGGCTTCGAAAGAAGGCTGGGCCAACGTTCCTCCGGGAGCGCGGACCTCGCTTTATGAAAACGCGAATTACAAGGACATCCCTTTCGCCAAGATGACGCTCGACAGCATCCTCTCAGCGGACCCGAACAACCCGGCGGTTGATCCAGTGCCCTACGTTGGTGTCCAGTTCGCGGCCATTCCCGAATTTGCGGGTATCGCCACTCAGGTAGGACAGGAATTCTCGGCTGCATTGGCCGGCCAGCAAAGCGCAGAAGAAGCTCTCGAAAAAGCTCAGGCGCTGACCGTCGATGAGATGGAAGCCGCTGGATACTAGTCCTCCTTCCTGGCCAGAGGGTATCGAAGTCTACCCTCTGGCCCTTTTACCTACGCTGCCAAACGCCAAGGTGACGGCATAGTGCCGTTCAGCGATGGAGGTATGATATGGCCACCCAGCATTCGCGGTCCGCTGCGCGTATCATGATGGCTCCGGCGGTAATCCTGCTCTTGGGCTGGATGCTTGTACCGCTCCTCATGACGCTGTGGTTCTCTTTCAAGAAGTACCTGCCGCTACGCGGTGGCGATCTTGGATGGGTCGGGTTCGACAACTACGTCCGCTTCATCTCCTCAAGCTCTTTCTGGCCCAGCGTTCAGGCGACCCTGATCATCGTTGGCGGCGTTCTGGCGATCACCATCATCTTTGGTGTGCTGCTGGCCATTCTTCTGAACCAGCCAATGTGGGGGCAGGGGATCGTTCGCATTCTGGTCATTGCCCCGTTCTTCGTGATGCCGACCGTATCGGCACTTGTCTGGAAGAACATGTTCATGGATCCCGTGAACGGGCTTTTTGCCCATCTATGGAAATTCTTTGGGGCCGAGCCGATTTCTTGGCTGTCCGAAGCCTCGCTGCAATCCATCATCCTGATCGTAAGCTGGCAATGGCTGCCTTTCGCAACGCTCATCCTACTGACCGCGATACAGTCGCTCGACAGCGAACAGCTTGAAGCCGCCGAAATGGACGGGGCCTCGCCGCTCTCGCGCTTTGGGCATATCACCCTGCCACACCTGTCGCGGGCGATCACCGTTGTCCTGCTGATACAGACGATCTTCCTCTTGTCTATCTTTGCCGAGATATTCGTCACCACCCAGGGCGCGTTTGGCACCAAGACCCTGACGTACCTGATCTATCAGCGGGTACTCGAAAGCCAGAACGTCGGGCTTGGCTCCGCCGGTGGCGTCTATGCCATCATCCTCGCCAATATCGTTGCGATCTTCCTGATGCGCATCGTCGGCAAGAACCTGGACGCATGAGGAGGCTGGAATGGCACGCGCAGTAACACCACAACGCAAGGCCCTGAACACCGTCATCGCATGGGGGATCGGCCTGCTGATATTCTTTCCAATCCTCTGGACGATCCTGACCAGCTTCAAGACCGAGGCGCAGGCCATTAGCGACCCGCCGGTTTTCCTGTTCTTCGACTGGACGCTGGAAAACTACTCGGTCGTGCAGGAACGCTCGGACTACATGCGCTTCCTCTGGAATTCCGTGATCATCGCGGGCGGCTCGACCATCCTTGGTATTATCATCGCGATCCCTGCGGCATGGTCGATGGCCTTTGTGCCCTCCAAGCGGACCAAGGACATCCTTCTCTGGATGCTGTCGACCAAGATGCTGCCCGCCGTCGGGGTTCTGTACCCGATCTACCTAATCTTTATCCGGATGGGCATTCTGGATACGCGGATGGGTCTCGTCGTGGTGCTGATGCTGATCAACCTGCCGATCATCGTCTGGATGCTCTACACGTATTTCCGCGAAATCCCCGGCGAGATACTTGAAGCCGCGCGGATGGACGGCGCTTCGCTCAAGGAGGAAATCCTCTACGTGCTGACGCCGATGGCAATGCCGGGCATTGCTTCGACCCTGCTGCTGAACATCATCCTAGCCTGGAACGAAGCCTTCTGGACGCTGAATCTGACGGCGGCTAAGGCGGCTCCGCTGACGGCCTTCATCGCCAGCTATTCCAGTCCCGAAGGGCTGTTCTACGCGAAACTTTCGGCGGCTTCGACGATGGCAATCGCACCTATTCTTATCCTCGGATGGTTCAGCCAGAAGCAACTTGTAAGCGGCCTGACGTTTGGCGCTGTGAAATAAGGAACGGGACTGTGGGACAAATAAAGCTTGAATCCGTCACCAAGAGTTTTGGTCCGGTCGAAGTCATTCCGCCACTGGATCTGACCATTGAAGACGGTGAATTCACGGTTTTCGTCGGCCCCTCGGGCTGCGGTAAATCCACGCTCCTGCGCCTGATCGCCGGGCTTGAGGATATCACCTCGGGCAAGATCAGCATCGACGGGCAGGATGCGACCCATGTGCCCCCGGCGAAACGTGGCCTCGCCATGGTTTTCCAGTCCTATGCGCTTTACCCGCATATGTCGGTGCGCAAGAACATCGCCTTTCCGATGAAGATGGCAGGCGTGCCGGTCGAGGAACAAAACCGGCGCATCGAAGCTGCTGCCGCCGCGCTGAACCTTACGGATTACCTTGACCGTCGCCCCGGCCAGCTTTCCGGCGGGCAGCGCCAGCGTGTGGCTATCGGTCGTGCCATCGTCCGTGAACCCGGGGCTTTCCTTTTCGACGAACCGCTGTCGAACCTCGACGCCGCGCTGCGCGTGGGTATGCGGCTTGAGATTTCCGAATTGCACAAGCGTCTCAAGACGACCATGATCTACGTCACCCACGATCAGGTCGAAGCGATGACAATGGCCGACAAGATCGTTGTGCTGCAGGCTGGCGTGATTGAACAGGTGGGCAGCCCGCTCGAACTCTACCGCGCGCCCAGGAATGTGTTCGTCGCCGGTTTCATCGGCTCACCAAAGATGAACCTGCTGACCGGACCCGAGGCCGCGAAACATAACGCTCACACCATCGGCACCCGGCCCGAACACATCGCGATTTCGCAGACCGAGGGAACGTGGTCCGGTACGATCGGCGTGTCCGAGCATCTTGGATCCGACACATTCTTTCACGTCAAATGCGACGGCTTCGACGACCCGCTGACCGTGCGGGCCGGTGGTGAGGTTGCACTCAAGTATGGCGACAAGGTTTTCCTGACACCGGATCTGACGCAGCTTCACCGCTTCGATGCCCAAGGCCTGAGGATCGCGTGAAGCGGCTGGCGGGAAAGACGGCCCTGATCACGGGCGCCGCGCGGGGCATCGGGCGCGCTTTCGCACAGGCTTATGTCGACGAAGGCGCGAAGGTCGCGATTGCCGATATCGATATCGACCGTGCGAGAGAAGTTGCCTCCGCGCTGGGCAAAGCGGCGATGGCGGTCGAACTGGACATCAGCAACCAGTCCAGTATCGAAGAGGCCGTGGACGCCACGATTGCCGGTTTCAGTCATATCGACATTCTGATCAACAATGCGGCGATCTTTTCCGCCGCGCCGACTGTCGAAATCACCCGCACCGATTTCGACCGCGTGTTTCAGATCAACGTGGCCGGAACGCTCTTCATGTTGCAGGCGGTTGCGCGGCACATGATCGAGCGCGGGCAGGGCGGAAAGATCATCAATATGGCCAGCCAGGCGGGTCGCCGGGGCGAACCCTTGGTCGCGGTGTACTGCGCCAGCAAGGCTGCCGTCATCAGCCTCACACAATCCGCAGGGCTGGACCTGATCCGCCACGGGATCAACGTCAACGCGATCTCGCCGGGTGTTGTCGACGGAGAACACTGGGACGGCGTGGATGCCTTTTTCGCAAAATACGAAGGCAAGACACCGGGACAGAAAAAGAAGGAAGTCGGCGGGGCAGTTCCCTTCGGTCGTATGGGAACGGCCGAAGATCTGACAGGTATGGCGGTATTCCTCGCCAGCGAGGAAGCCCGTTATGTCGTCGCCCAAACCTACAATGTGGACGGCGGTCAGTGGATGAGCTGACAGGCCAGTTGCAGGATACAGGAATATGAAACTCTCAGATGCAACACTCGGGGAACTGCCGGACGATGTCCTGCGCCCGACCTATAACCGCAAGGCGCTGAAGCCCGGTATCGTGCATATCGGACTCGGCAACTTTCACCGCGCACATCAGGGTTGGTATCTGCACCGGCTGATGCAGCAGGGTCTGGCTCTGGACTGGGCGATCATCGGCGCCGGGGTCCGTTCCTACGATATCAACATGCGTGAAAAGCTGCTTGCGCAGGATTGCCTGACTACGCTGATCGAACTCGACCCATCAGGTGCCTCGGCCGAAGTGACGGGATCGATGATCGACTATCTGCCTATCGAAGAAGGCAACGGTCCGCTGGTCAAGACGATGGCCGACCCGTCGATCCGCATCGTCGCGCTAACGGTGACCGAGGGGGGCTACTACACCGACCCTGCGACGGGAAAACTGGATTTGAACCATCCGGATATCCAGCATGACATTTCCCGACCCGAGGCGCCGCGCTCGGTCTTTGGTGCGATTGTCGCCGCGTTAGGGCTTCGCCGTGACGCAGGACTTTCGCCGTTCACGGTGCAAAGTTGCGACAACCTGCAAGGAAACGGGGCGATTACCCGGAACGCGGTGGTAACGCTTGCCCGGGAAATCGACGACGGACTTGCGGACTGGATCGACGAACAAGGGGCCTTCCCAAATTCCATGGTCGATTGCATCGTGCCGGCGACCGGTCCTGATGAGATCGCGCTGGCGAGCAAAATAGGGATCGAAGACGCCGTGCCGGTCACCCATGAGAATTTTCGTCAATGGGTGATCGAAGATGACTTCAGCGCGGGGCGTCCTGACTGGGACAAGGTCGGCGCAACCTTTACGGATGCGGTGCATGATTACGAGACGATGAAGATCCGCATTCTGAACGCCGGCCATCAGGTTATCGCGAACGCAGGTGAATTGCTTTCTGTTGCGACCATTGCAGAGTGCATGGCGCATCCGGCCATCAGGTCACTTTTTGCAAAGGTCGAAAGCGAAGAGATTGCCCCTTACGTTAAACCTGTTCCGGGTATGACACCTTCCGCTTATGTCGAGCTGATTGAGACCCGGTTTGCCAACCCGGCCATCCATGACACCACAAGGCGCGTCGCTTTCGACGGGTCTTCCCGGCACATGGGGTTTGTCCTCCCGATCCTGCGTGATGCGCTTGCTGCAGGTGGTCCGATCAGCGGACTCAGCCTTGTCGAGGCGCTCTGGGCAAGGATGTGTGCCGGCGCGCGAGAAGACGGAACGTCGATTGCGCCGAACGATCCGCAGTGGGAGGCACTTTCCGCGATGGCGTTGGAGGCTCGGGAAAACCCGGAACGCTGGATCGGTCAGGCAAAGATCTATGGTGATCTGGCTGACGATCCGCAGTTCTCGGCGGAATTCACCAAGTGGCTCAATCTGATATGGTCGAAAGGCACTGTTTCCGCAATCGACGCATATGTGGCTGGCTCCTGAAACGGGTTATGTTGCAAGACACCTGACGTTAAAAATCTTTGCCCTTTAAAAGGGTTTTTCAGCCAAGGAAGCAAGATGATCCTGTGTTGCGGTGAAGCACTCATCGACATGATCCCGGAACAACTGGCGTACGGCCGCACGGGGTTTGTACCACATGCTGGCGGCGCGATCTTCAACACCGCCATTGCGCTTGGACGACTGGGGGTCAACGCAGGGATGCTCACGGGGCTCTCGACGGACCTGTTCGGCCAGCAACTGTTGGCCGAACTGCAGGCAAGCAATGTTAATACGTCCATGATTGTCGGGTCAGAGCGGAACACAACTCTGGCGTTCGTACATCTGTACGATGGGCAGGCAACCTACGATTTCTTTGACGAAAACTCTGCTGGGCGCATGCTGCAGTCCGAAGATCTTCCGGAAATCTCTGCTGACGTATCGGCCATGTATTTCGGAGGTATCAGCCTTGCCTGCGAACCCTGCGCCGACACTTATGCGGAGTTTCTCCTTCGTAAGGCGCCCGACTGCGCAATCGTGCTGGATCCGAACATCCGGCCCGCCTTTATTCAGGATGAAGCCCGCTATCGCGCCCGGATGGAAAAGATCATTGCGCAATGCGACATCGTCAAATTTTCGGATGATGATCTCGGATGGATGACGGGAGACACGGGCGCCGGACTTCGTGATCAGGCGGATCAGATGCTTGCGCAGGGCGTTTCTCTTGTCATCGTGACACAGGGTGCCAAAGGGGCGACCGCGTTTCATGTCGAGAGTTTCGAGGTTTCGGTGCCTGCGGCACCGGTGCGCGCTGTCGATACCGTTGGAGCAGGCGATACGTTCAACGCCGGGCTGATGGCGCAGCTAACTAATGGCGGTGATCTAACCAAGTCGGGCGTTCGAGCCTTGACTCCGAAGAAGGTGCGGGCGGCGTTGGAATTCGGCGCCAAGGTGGCTGCCGTTACCGTTTCAAGGGCCGGCGCTAATCCGCCATGGGCATCGGAACTTTCTGATTCCTGATATCGGACTTCACGCGGGCGGTTGTTTTTGCCGCATGGGGCCAACCGGATTGCGGCAGTGGTTTCAGAAAAATAGAAGAACTGCCGAAAAGATAATGAAAATCAATTATCTGCGTCGGTTTACTCTTCTGTCTATTCCCGGTCACTCACGTCGGTGCAATCAACTTTCCGACAGCTCAGCAGCTATGAACAACGCCGATGGTTTCTAACGGCGCGGCACCGCTACGGCGAACGGGTTGGGTTGCGCACGAACTCTACTCTCTGAACTGGGCCGGTTCTTTTGAGCCCGACACCTTTGCTCATGAGCGGTTACGACCCGGTGTCTAACCTTACCTTCAGCTCGACGGATCGGTCACGCCGCATCGCGATAACTGATTCTTCCTGAGCCAGAAACCGGGCATGACCATGCACTCTACCCTCAAGCGTCCGAAAAACCGCGGAGCGTTCAATTTTCGCTCGGCAGATCCGATCCAGTATCCGGATATCAATCCGAAGTATCTTTTATCGCACTGTTGGGCAAAGAATTGGCTGCGCTGATCGAAGCAATCCGTATTCAGCGTCGCGTGGCCCAGAGCGGCCCGCTCAAGGATCTTGTGGAGCGAGAGATGTCCCGGCTGCCGATGCCCAGACCGATGACGAGCTTAATTCTTCATTCGGAGCCACTGCATGCCGCTCTATCACCGGTCATCGACTTGTCGAACAGGGGCGTTGGTCGACCACGGACGCTGAGTTCCACCGTATCGAAAGGCTTTGCGTCGCCGATGCCTCGGCAATTCCCGAGATGGCGTCAGGCAATCTCAACACCTCGACGGTCTTGATCGCCGAACGTGTCGCTAGATCGACCCGGTCTTGATCTGTTGCCCGAAAGGTCACAGCGTAATCTCAGGGTGCCGTTAATGCCCTGCTGCATTTTTGTCTCCGCAATGCGGCGCGGCAGGTAAGAGTTCACGTCGAGCATTTCGCGCCTTGATCATTTTTTCTGCTTCAGACTTTCGACCGGTGCACTCCGCACCTTTTCCGCAGCACCCAAGAACTGGGCAATTTCCGGCACGCGGCGCCGGTCCTGGCGGATGATCACGTTTTCAACGAAACCGATCTTGCCATGCCTCATCGTGATGCGCCGGTAGGCGATCCGGTGATCCGGCGGGCATTCGGAACCTGCGCAGAATGCGATCCCCAGCCCCTTGGCAACGGCCTCACGCACCACTTCGGCGCCCTCAATCTCGATGACACGTCGAGGCTGAATATTCTCCAGTGACAGCGCCCTTTCGATCAGCGCCCGCGTGCGTGAACTCTTTTCCCGCATGACCAGAAAGCGCTGCGCCACCATCTCGATCGGAAACCTGTTCTGCTTGGACAGTGAATCCTCGCTTGGCAGCGCGACCCACAATTCCTCCCGTTTGACCGGTTGCACATGCAGAGCGGTGCCAATCATCGGATCGACGGCAATGCCCACGTCGGCTCGCATGTCCTGCACGGCTTCGACCACGCCTGCCACGCTGTCCTTTCGAATCGAAATCTGCAGGTCCGGCGTTTCTTCGAGCATGAGGGAAACGATATGAACGGCGAGCGCCGGAGAGTCGCTCACAATCCTGAGGCGACCGTTGCCCGCGCTGGGCCGCCGTTGCAGGAATTCTTCAACCTCTTTGGCCGCGAACATTAATGTTTTGGTTACAGAGTACAGCTCCCTCCCCGCGTCGGTCAGCACCAGGCCCCGGCCACGCTTTTCCAGCAGCCTAAGCCCGTGACGCTGCTCAAGCGCCTTCAAATGCTGTGAAACAGTGGGCTGTGAGACCCCCAGAACTTCCGAGGCCCGCCGAACGCTGCCTTCCTGGGCCACAAGGCTGAACGCCCGGATCTGCTGATAATTCATAGGTTCCCCCTAAGTTTTCGGGAGGAATAAACGATTTGATCGAAGCTTTTGTGACCGTCAAGCCAGTGACAGATCTTTCGGCCGCGCTTTGTGACGGCCAGTCATCAGGGGCTAGACATGACTACCGAACTCACCTTCCACGCCTTGGGCACAACCAGCGAATTTGGCATCGACGCGATTGCAGGAGTCGACGCCTCGGTTCTGGCGTTTGACAAGCTGACATCCAACCAGTCCGTCCAGATCCTGCCGGACAGCGATGAACCGATCCGCGAATACGCCATGATTATGGATGTCTACCTTACGCCGCCGTCCAGCGGTTACCTCGGTCTGATCCAGACCGGGTCGGGCGATGCCGATCTTTTCCTGAAAGGCTCGGGCGCGACGGCGGGTATCGGCATCAGCGGGCAGTACAGTGGTGAAATCGCCTACAACCAGTGGGTCCGGCTGGCGTTCAGCGTGCAGATCGAAGGCGCGGATACGATCATCACCACCTTTGCGAACGGCGTTCAGATCGGTTCGCTCAACATGGGCGAAACCGATCGCTGGACGATCGACCCGCTGCTCGGGCTGCGCCTCTTCACCGATAACGATGGCGAAACGTCGTCAGGTTTTCTGTCGTCCATCTTTTTGATGCAAGGATCGCAGCAGGCAAGCGATGTGGCCGAGGCGCTTGCTGCCATCCCGACACCTTCCGCAGACGGGTTCTTTCCGGCTGACCCGACTGGCTCGTCGGTCGAGATCAATTTTACCAACGAGACGATCAATACGAAATACGGCAGCGCCGATGTCATCCTCGAAGGATCCGGTTATCGGACGGCAGTCGCCTATGGCGACAGCACCATCGGCAACGCAGCCGAATTGGGTGTCCCGCTGCCGGGAGGTGACGCGGTGATCCTGAACTACGCGGCCTTCGCTTCTGATGAGGGCCTCCATATCGATCTGGCCGAAAACGCGGGTGACCTGACCAGCTTTACCATGGTGTGGGACATCAATACCTCGGATACAGGTGGCTATCAGGCCCTGCTTCAGCTTGGCGCGGACAACACCTCGGACGGCGATATCTTCATCAACGGCAGCGGGGGTATCGGCATCAGCGGTGACTACACGGGCACCGTGCCCGCGAACGACTGGGCGCGGATCGCGATCTCGGTCACCGATAACGGCAATGGCACATCGACCCTGTCGAAATACATCGATGGCACGCTGGTCGGTACCCAGTCAGTCTCGACGGAGCGTTTCACCGTCGAATCGGCGACTGGCTTCAAAATCCTGACCGACAATGATGGCGAAACGGCCAAGGGTTACCTTGCCCATTTCGGACTGCTCGATCGCGCATTGGGCGACAGCGAAATCGCCGCCCTTGGCGGTGTCACGCACGAAGGACCGTTCAGCGGTGTTCCCGGCGCCGCACAATTCGGTTTCGACGATTATGTTCCGTCCATTGAAAGCGGTTTCGGCAATGTCGAGCTGATCGACACAACGCCCGTCGATCCCGGCGAAATGACCGTCAACGGAATCAAGGACATGCTGGTCGCAACAAGCGATGCCGCGCAGGAATACGACCTGACCGAGGTCTTCGGCGCGGGCGCGACCGATTTCACTGTCACGAACTCCAACGGCGAGGCGGTCAACGCGACGATCCAGGACGGTATCCTGACGCTCGCCTTCACGGAACTGGGGCTGGCCGACCTCACCGTCACCGCGCTCAACGCCGCTGGTCAGGAAGTCGAAGACAACATCCGTGTCCGCGTTGCCGGTGAAGGCGCCTATACCATCGCCATCCTGCCGGATACGCAGGATTACACCTCCAACCCCGGGATCGAGCATATCTTTGGCGAGATGACGCAATGGCTGGCGGACAATGCCTCAAACAAGGGCATCAACTTTGTCGCCAACGTGGGTGACGTCAGCCAGTGGTCCTCGACGAGCCAGTTCGACATCGCCAGCGCGGCTTACGATACGCTGCGTCAGGCCGGGGTCAGCTTTTCGGTGGTGCAGGGCAACCACGACATCGTCAATAGCGCCGGTGACATCCGCAACACGTCGAACTTCAATAACGCCTTCTCGATCTCCTACATGTCCGAAGACCCCAGCTTTGGCGGCGTCTACGATCAGGAACCGGATCGCTACGACAATAACTACCATCTCTGGACTGCGGATGACGGCACCGAATGGATCGCCATCAACCTCGAATTCGGACCGCGCGACGACGTGCTGCGCTGGGCCGATGACGTGCTGACGCAATATGGTGATCGCAAGGCGATGATCATGACGCACAGCTACAACAACTTCAACGGCCGCCATGATCCGCTCGGCGGGCCGCTCGAAGGTGAAGGTGCCGGATACGATTACTGGCTCAGCGACGATCCGCAGGGCACATGGGACGGCGAGGAGATCTGGCGCGATGTGGTTTCTTCGCACGCCAATGTTGTCTTCGCCTTTGGCGGTCACATCTTTGGCGATGGCGCCGAGACGGTCGTGTCCTATAACGACTATGGCAACCCGGTGTACCAGTTCCTGCTGAACTATCAGAACGGCGTCGCGCTTGAGGCGACAAATGGCGGCAACGGCGGCAATGGCGCGGTCCGTCTGGTCACGGTCGATCCGGAAAATGACGCTTTCTATACCGAGACCTATTTCACCGAGCTGGATGAATACTTCACCGCGTCACGCGGATCGAGCGAGCAAAGCCGCGATGGCCTGACCGGCGATTACGTCGGCCATCAGGAAGAATTCTATAATGTCGATCTGGGCGAACGCAAAGCACAGGTCGAGGCTGAGGCAGGTGCCGACAAGGTCGTCACCGCCGACGCCGGCGACTCCACTGCCAAGGTCAGCCTTAGTGCCGATGAGACGACGAACCCGCAGGACGATGTCGTCTCCTACACTTGGACAGATGAAGACGGGAAAGTCATCGCAACCGGCGAAAACGTCGAGGTAGACCTGCCGGGCGGGATCAACGATCTGACGCTCACGGTCGAAACGGCAGAAGGCGTGGTTCATTCGGATGATCTCCGCGTCATCGTCGCCACGGACAAGACCTATCTCGTGGAAACCTTCAATGATGGCGATGCCGCTGGCTGGGGCCTCGTGAACGTGGCAGAACCAGTGCAAAAGGTGAATTTCGGCACCGATGCCGGCTACGGCCTTCCGCAGATCGGCTCGGGGGCCACACCGGTCATGAAGCTTGACGCGCTGAACCCCGACGAAGGCATCCTGATCAAGCCGGACATGACCGGCAAGGTCGCCAACTATACGCTCGCCTACGACATGTATCTGCCGTCGGGGCAGGGGTCCTGGGCGGCGCTTTTGCAAACCGATGTGAACAATGGCTCGGATGGAGAACTGTTCTTCAACCGCGTCGCAAACGATACGGCCGGGCTCGGGATCTCGGGGAATTACCCGGACAGCATTACCTATGACAGCTGGAACCGCGTCATCGTCACGGTCGAAATCAACGACGCCGACCAGCAGATCATGCGCAAATTCGTCAACGGCACTCTTGTCGGCGAACAGACCCTGCAATCCGACGCCTCCGCCGGCACCCGCTGGACCATCGACGCGGACACCGGCTTTCTGATCTTCGCGGACGAAACCAACGAAACCAGCGATCTCTATGTATCCTCCTTCGGTTTCACTCCCAAAGTGCTGGACGACGCCACCATCGCCGCGCTGGGCGGTGTTTCGTCCCAAGGCGCCCTGACCGGCACACAGACTGCAGGCGCAATCCAGTTGTCCTTCGACGGCGCGCTGGACGACATCACCGCAGGCTCTGGCGAGGCCAGCGAAATCGACCTCTCGGGCGACTCCAGCACCGGCGACTTCTTTGTCAAAGGCAGCGCGCGGGACGAAGACAGCACCATCGATAACCCCCAGGGCGCGTTCTTTGACATGTCCAACAACGCCGACAATCTCGTGCTCTGGGAAGAAGGCGACTGGGACGACATCACCATGGAAGTCACCATGCGCTCGATGGATGACGACACGATGGGCGTGGCCTTCAACTTTACCGACAAGGATAACCACTACCTTCTGACGCTGGATAACCAGACCAATACGCGTCAGATCATCCGGGTCGAAGACGGTGCCGAAACCGTCATCGCAATGGAGGCTGGCGGCTATACGTTCAACGTCGAGCAGGATCTCAAGCTTAGCAATGTCGCTGGCCGGATTACCGTCACGCTTGATGGTGTCGCGCTCTTTGGCGGGGCGGTCGTGGACGATGTGCCGCTCAAGGGAGGCACCATCGGTCTCTACTCCTCCTATCAGCACAGTTCGATCTTTGACGATGTTGTCGTCTCTGCGCCCGAACTGACCGCCGAAGCCGGGCCCGAGATGCTGGTCATCGACTGGGATCGCGACGGGGTCGAGCAGGTGAGCCTGAACGGGGCCTCCTCGGTCCTCCCTGAAGGCGATGAAAAAGCCAAATGGTCCGGCACCGATGTCACCAAGAAAGGGCTGGTTGCAACGGCCACGGCCAATGCCGGTCGCAACACCTACACGCTCGATATCGACGGTCAGTCCTCAGACGAGCTGATCGTGAATGTCGCCACCGGCGACAGGCTGATCGCGGCGGACCGGTTCGAAGACGGCAACCACGATGGCTGGAAGATCATCGATACCACGGAAATCGGCGGCCCGGCCAACTGGGAGGTGATCGACGGTGCACTGACGGAAACCTCTGGCGCCTACAGCCGCGAACTGACCTGGGCCGGGGCCAGCGCCTCGGACGTCTGGCAGCGAGGCTGGTCACCCCTCGGCGATGGCACTTACGCCCTGCACAAGGGCAGCTATGCGCTCTGGGAAGGCAACACCGAACTGACCGATTACGTCATCAGCGCCGATGTCGAGGCAACGCCCGGTTCCGTCGGGCTGATGCTCAACTACGTCGACGAAAACAATTACTACAAGCTCGAGATCGACCAGCGGGTGGGATTGTTCACCTTTGTCGAGGTCGTTGACAACTATGAATCGATGCTGACCCGCGGAGCAATGACCTATACGCCCGGCGAGACCTTCAATCTCGAAGCGCAGATCGTTGATGGCATGATCTCGGCCAAGGTCGATGGCCATGACATCTTCGCCTACGATCTCGAAAACCACGAAATCGAAAGCGGCGCGGCGGGCGTGTGGTCCTGGGGCGCTGCCGGGACCAGCTTTGACAATATCGCCATCGTCGATTTGTCCTCCGACTTCCAAAGCGAAATTCACGGCACCGACCGCAACGACCGTCTGGTCGGGACCGATGCGGATGACCTGATCTTCCTTGGCGCCGGTCGGCTCGACCGGGCCGAAGGCGGGGCAGGGGCGGACACCTTTGTTTTCGGGGCCGAGACCATGAACGGGATGCGCGAAACCACGCGCCTCACCGATTTCGAGGCAGGTATCGACGCGCTCGATCTCGGCGCGGCAGACATCAACCGCGTTAAGGAAACAGGCAGTAGCGTGATGCTCTGGATCGGCGAAGACAACGACCAGATCATCATTTCCGGTATCGACAGTTTCGACCAGCTCACCTTTGCCTGAGCCGGATCAATGGCCAGCCGGGGTGCGGCTGGCCACCTTCTCCCTCCAACTCAAGAGACGTAAAATGAAGATTAAATCAACCATTCTGGCGGCTGCCGCCCTTCTGCTGGTGGGTCTCATGCCCGCTCAGGCCACCACCGTGACAGATACCTCGTCCGAGGTAATGCTCTACGCCGGTGACATCATCGCTGAATCCTATGCGCCGGTCTCCGATACGGCCGGTTTCGATCCGGTCTATGCACTCGTCTCTGGTGGCATCCTCGGTTTCGATCCGGCTTTCGTGCTGTCGCTCGAAGATGCAAGCGGCGAGGTCATCTACGGTGAGACCGACAGCTATCTCTTCGATGGCGACGCGACGCTCAGTTTCGTCTTCGACATCACGGGAAGTGCAGCATCGCAATTCGGGTCTTCCCTGAACCTTTCCTTCCTCTTCGGCGACACCATCACCGATCCCTTCGGCGGCCTGACCGACATCTATAGCACGGCCACGATGGTCATCTCTCCGGTCACTGTCAGCAACGTCCCGCTCCCCGCCGGGCTGCCGCTGCTGGTTTCCGGTTTTGCAGCCATCGCCTTCCTGCGTCGCCGCCGCGCCTGAGGCATTTCACGCCATCAACGCCGGGTGCATCATCGCGCCCGGCTTTTTTATTGGCTGCTTGCCTCTCCAGAAAAGCGACGCGACGTCACGCCATCCGCTACTAGACGACCGGTCTATTATTAGATAGCCGGTTCTCATGAACGCACCGGCCAAATCAGAACTGACCCGCCAGAGGATCCTATCCAAGGGTCGCGAACTCGTCCTTACCGGCGGGTTCGGCGGGGTCGGACTCTCCCGTATCCTCGCGCATAGCGAGGTGCCAAAAGGCTCGTTTTATTACTACTTCACCTCGAAAGAGGACTTCGGCTGCGCCTTGTTGCAAGACTATGTCGACGAATACCTCGCCCGTTTCGACGCGCTGGCAAATGGCCCGGACAAAGCGGGCGACAAGCTCTCGGCCTTCTTCGCCGCCTGGCTGGATCAAAGCCGTTCCGAAGGCATCGCCAGCCGCTGCCTTGTCGTCAAACTCGCAGCCGAAATCGCCGATCTCTCCGAGGATATGCGCGCCATTCTCGACCATGGGGTCGCGCTTCTGACCGGTCGGATTGCCGATCTGCTGACGGCTGGTGCCACGGATGGCTCTGTCCGACCGCTCGCCAATCCAACCTCAACGGCCCGCACGCTTTACGCGCAACTGCTGGGCGCGGCCATTCTATCGAAACTTGCACAGGATGACGCGCCCCTGCGCGATGCTCTGGCCGATGCCAAATCCCGCCTGTGCCCTGAAACATCCATCTGAAAAGGAAAACACCATGCGTGCAGCGATCCATGACAGTTTCGGCGAACCCGCCGATGTCCTCGAATGCCGTGAGACAGATAAACCGACCCCCGGCTCCGGTGAGGTTCTCGTCAAAACGACCCTCTCACCCATCCATAACCACGATCTATGGACCGTTCGCGGAAATTATGGCTACAAACCCGATCTTCCCGGCGCCATTGGTGGCTCCGAAGCGCTGGGCACGATTGAAGCTGTCGGAGAGGGCGTCGATGAGGCGCTTGTCGGCCAGCGTATAACGGTCGCCGGTGTACACGGGTCGTGGGCGGAATATTTCATTGCCCCCGCCGGAGGTGTCCTCCCCCTGCCAGACGCCATTTCCGACACGCTCGGCGCTCAGCTGATCGCCATGCCCTTCAGCGCGATTTCGCTTCTCGAGCAGCTGAAAGTTTCCAGCGGTGATTGGCTGATCCAGACTGCCGCGAATGGCGCCGTCGGCAAGATCATGGCGATCCTCGCAAAGTCGCGCGGCATCAAGCTGCTCAACCTTGTCCGCCGGCCCGAAGCCGTCGCAGAGCTTGAAGCGCTGGGCATCGAAAACGTCATCAGCACCTCCGAAACGGGCTGGCGCAAGAAAGCGCAGGCGCTGGTCGGGCCATCCGGGGCGGTTTCGGCCATCGACTCCGTCGGCGGGGATCTTGCGATGGACCTGACCGATCTTCTCGGTGTGGATGGCGAACTCGTTGTCTTCGGCACCGCGACCGGCGCGCCGCTGACCCTGTCTTCGGGTACGCTGATCATGAAACACATTTCAGTCCGTGGCTTCTGGGGGTCGCGTGTTGGCCAGCAGATGGATCCGAGAGAACGCGAACGTCTGATCACCGAACTGGTCACGCTTGCGATGAAGGGGCAGCTGACTCTCGAAGACGGCGGTGTCTTCCCGCTCGATGATATCGGCGGCGCGGTCAAGGCCGCGCTCACACCGGGCCGTCAGGGCAAGGTGATGCTGCGCCCCTGATCCTGCGTTGAGCTAGCTACAGGAACCGCCTGCCGTTACCGGCGGGCGGTTACGCCGCCGACAAGGTCGGGCCGAAGACAATTCCAAACGCTCTAGTCCTACCGCTCCGTGGCAAAGGTCGTCCGCCATTGCTCGACGAACAACTGCCGCCGGTGCCGGTCCATGGCGACCAGCAGTTTCGGGTCGATGGGGATGGCCCGCCTTGCACTGTCGGACAGGGGCCGGGCGTCGCGGTCGATTCGTTGAAACAGGTTGACCTCGGCAAGCATGGTCTGCCCCTGCGGTGACAGCAGGAATTCAAGCAGCAGCGCAGCCTCACGTTTGTGCACCGCCTGCTTCGGGATCATGTAAGTCCGCGACAGGAACAGCGTGTAATCCCGGGGCAGGATCACGCCGACATCGCGGCGCGGCCGTGCGTCCACGTAGGACCCCAGCACATTATACGCGATCAGGTATCGGCCTTCGGCCACCCCGTCGATTATTTCGGCAGAACAACAGGTAGCAACGGCCTGCAGGCGCGAAAAGCCTTCGAGGAGACTGCCAAAGGTCGTCGCCTCAAGGCTGTCCATAAAGGCAAACAGAAACCCGAGCCCCGAGGCCTCGACGTCGTAGGTCGCGATCTTGCCGGTAAAGGCGCTTTCGGGCTGGCGCATAAGGTCGAGCAAGGCGAAACGCGACACCGGCGCTTCGTCTTCCGGGACCAATGCCGTGTTGTAGATGATCACCGCCGGCTCCTGCGTGATGCCCCATATCTCGTCGCGCCAGCGGCGTGACACGGGTAACGCCTCGGTGGCGGCCGAGCGGTAGGGATGGGCACAGGCGCGGTTCACAAGATCGACCATCTGGTGAACGCCTGAAGAAAAAACGACATCCGCCGGTGCCGCACCACGCTCACAAGCGGCCAGACTATCGTCGTAAAGCGCGTTCGACCCCCATTGCTCGTATTGCAGATGGATCGTCGGGGTCGCGGTGACAAACGCCTGCAACAGCGGGGCCAGGATCTCGATATCCGTGGTCGAACGCACGAGTAACTGCGTCGTCGGCGCCCCCGTGTCGCTTTTGAATTCCGCCACGGCCTCCTGCGCCATCGGGCCGGTTGCCCGCAGGATGACAAGCACAGCGGCGATAAGCCACGGGCGCATCACGCCTGTTCCCCGGAGGTGTCCAAAGGCAGGGCCAGCGTCGCCCGGAATCCGCTTGCGCCGCGTTCCATCCGGAACGACCCATCCAGCGCACCTGCCACCGATTTGACAATCGACAGACCAAGCCCGGCGCTGTTCCCGGATGAGGCCGCGGACCGTTCGAACCGCTGGCCGATCCGTGACAGCACCTCTTCCGGTGGTCCTTCCCCGGCATCTTCCACCCAGATCATTGCGTCGCCATTCTCAACACCCACGCCCACTTGTATCGGGGCCTGACCATGGCGCAACGCGTTCGCCAGCATGTTCTTGACCGCCTCGCACAAAGAGATTTCATCGCCCATGACCATGACGGCCCGGTCGCCGATCACCAGTTCAACCTCGACACCCGGAGCCAGCACTTCATGGTCCTGCTCCTCGATCACCCGCAAGGCAATGTCGCGCAGGTCCATCGGCTCGGGTGGCGTATTGTCAGCCCGGTGGATCACCAATGCCCGCGACAGCATCTGGTCGAGCAGCTCGCCCAGCGACCGTGTTCTGCGCACCAGCCGTTCAAGCCGCAAAGGCTGCTGGTCAGGGTCGTCCTCCAGCGCCAGTTCCGTTTGCGCGCGGATCGCTGCAACCGGCGTCCGCAACTGGTGTGCCGTGTCCGAGATCAGGTTTTTCATCGCGCCGACCTGCCTGTCGAGCCGCTGCATGAACCGGTTCATCGCATGTGCGACAACAGCGACTTCGGCCGGACCATCGGCCGTCATCGGGGTCAGGTCATACGGATCGCGCGCGATAAGCTCTTCGGCCATCCGCTCCAGTGGACGCATGGCCGAGCGGATCACCAGATAGGCGCTCAGGATCAGCGCAATACCCCCAAGCCCGGTCACAAGCATTGCGCCACGTGTTAGCTCATAGGCCATCGCCTGACGTGCCCTCAATGTCTGACCCACGGTTACGGCCACCGTCCCCGAGAAATCGCGTTCGGTAAACCGACGCAGAACGGTGACGAACCGCGCCTTTTCCCCCTGCATCCTATCGTCGAAATAGACCGGCGCCGCACTCCGGGCATCCGCCGGTTCCGGTTGTCTCACCCTATCATGTCCGGTGATCAGCGCGCCGTTTGGTCCGTGCACCGCATAGCCAATCCTGTCATCTGTCGCGAGCGCCAGCAAACCGAATGCCGATACCGGGATATCGACCACGGGCGCGCCGCTGCGGATATCCACGCTCTCGGCAATGTCCTGCGCCGCGCCCAGTAAGAGACGGTCGTAGGCCTGTCGCGCCGCGTTTCTTCCATAGGCAAAGGCCGCAAGCGTGATCACGCAGCCGCCGATGGCAAGGAGCGACAGGACCCCAACCATCACCCGCGACAAGAGTGAGGTCGTCACCGGAGCCACGCCGCTACGATCAACCATCCTGACAGATCCTGTAGCCAAGGCCGCGCTGGGTTTCGATGCTCACGCCCGATCCCGCCAGCTTCTTGCGTAGGCGCGCGATATAAAGCTCGATTGCGTTCAGTCCCACATCGGCATCGTCAAAGGCGAACAAGCCGTCGTAAAGACGCTGCTTGCTCAGCACCTGCGTGTGGTTCCTCAGCAAAAGCCCCAGCAGCGTCGCCTCGCGCCGGGTCAGCACAAGCTGATCGCCCGCCAAACTGGCGGCGAGCGTCGCCGGATGGAAAGCCAGCGGCCCAAGCGTGACCGCTTCAGATTTCTGATCTGCCTCCCGTCGGATCAACGCCCGCAAGCGCGCCTCCAGCTCGCGCTGATCGAAAGGTTTCACAAGGTAGTCGTCCGCGCCAAGATCCAGCGCTGACACCCTGTCATCGACCGAGAACAGCGCCGTCAGCATCAGCACCGGCGTACGGTCGTTCCTCTGGCGTAGGTCCTGCAGCAGCTCGGTGCCGTTGCGGTCGGGCAGGTTTATGTCGAGCACGATCGCATCATAGCTATGTACGGCAAGGAAATCTTCTGCCGTGTCGCAGCTATCGGCCAGATCGCAGGCCATCCCCGACTTGCCCAGCCGGATGGCGATGGCTTCGACCATGTCGGTGGCATCCTCAACGATCAGGACACGCATTTTGGGTTTCCTTCCGCTTGGCCAAACCGCCTGACCGTCACTGAATGACAGCTTGGTGACAGCTTTGCCCTGTAACAAGCAGTCATAGCCATTCGCGAGGAGACTGCAAAGCGCAGTGCGGTGGCATCCGGCCCCGGGCGGCCAGAAAGCCCGGATTCAAAATACTCTGGAGGAGTTATCACATGATATTCAACGCAACTCGCGTAACCCTCGCGGCGGCGATCCTTGGCCTGTCCGCCATGGCTGCCCCGGCACAGGATTTCACCCCCGAAAACCCCGAATGCATTGCTCCGGCCAACCCGGGTGGCGGCTGGGACTTTACTTGCCGGCAGGTTGGCAAATCGCTTCAGGATCAGGGCCTGATCGACAAGACCATGCAGGTCGTCAACCTCGCAGGTGGCGGCGGCGGTGTGGCCTTTGCCGAGGTCGTGAACAAGCGCGGCGATGACAATGACCTGATTGTTGCGGCATCGTCCGCTACCGCCACCCGTCTGGCGCAGGGCGCCTATCCCGGCAACACCACCGATCAGGTCCGCTGGCTTGCCTCTATCGGCGCCGATTACGGTGTCATCGCGGTGGCCGCAGATAGCGAAGTCGATACGCTGCCCGCGCTTCTCGACATGATCAAGTCCGACCCAACTTCTGTTTCCGTGGCCGGTGGTTCCGCCGTGGGTGGCTGGGATCACCTCAAGGTTCTGATCGCCGCCAACGCCTATGGCATCGAGGACGTGCGCAAAGTCAAATACATCGCTTTCGACGGGGGTGGAGAGGCGGTCACGCAGCTGCTCGCCGGTTCGGTGCAGGCCTTTACCGGTGACCTTTCCGAAGCCAAGGGCTTTGTCGACAGCGGCGACATCAAGGTGATCGCGGTCCTTGCGCCCGAACGTCTGGATGGTGAATTCGCTGATTTCCCGACCGCGCGCGAACAGGGCGTCGATGCGCTGGGCGCCAACTGGCGCGGCTTCTATGCGCCGGGCGGCATGTCCGACGCGGCCTATGACGCGTGGGTTTCGAAAATCGGCGATCTCTACGCCTCCGACGAATGGAAAGCGGTGATGGAAGCCAACGGCCTTGCCCCGCTCGACCTTCAAGGCGCCGACTTCCAAGCCTTTGTGATGGATTCCGTCGCCCAGATCCAGCAGATCTCGCGCGAGATCGGCATCATCAAGTAATCGGCTGCCTCCTCCCTCGGCCGATACCCCCGGGAGGCGTCCTCGTTCGTCAGGGCGTCTCCCCTTTCTTTCCCGCCAATACAGGAGATTACGATGAGTGATCGCATCTTCGGCGTCTTCGGGCTGCTGCTTGCCATCGGCTTTGCCTTTGCCGCCCTCGCCATCGAGGAAAGCTTCCTTTCGGACGCTGTCGGCCCCAAGGCCTTTCCGCTTATCATCGCTGCCGTCCTCGGGCTGAGTTCCATCGTCATCGCACTTCGCCCCGACGCCGCACCCGAATGGCCGACGCTCGCCCGATTGGCAGAAATCGCCGCCGCGGTGGTTGTGATGATCCTCTACGCGGAACTGCTCCCCGAGATCGGTTTCGTCATCGCGACTTTCTTTGCCGCCGCCTACCTGACGTGGCGGTTGGGCTCGGGCCTGATGGCCTCGCTCGCCACCGGTCTCGGCACCTCGCTCGGCATCTACGTCATCTTCCACCTCGTGCTCGGGCTGTCTCTCGCCCGTGGCCCGCTTGGCTTTTAAGGGCGCATCATGGAAACCCTATCTTCTCTGGCGGACGGTTTCGCCATCGCGCTAACCTGGCAGAACCTCCTGCTTGCCCTGCTCGGCTGCTTTCTGGGCACGATCATGGGCGCGTTGCCGGGCCTCGGCCCCTCGAACGGTGTCGCCATCCTGATACCGCTTGCCTTTACCCTCGGTCTGGGGGCCACGCCGTCTCTCATCCTCCTGACCTCGGTCTATTACGGCGCGATGTATGGCGGGCGGATCTCCTCGATCCTGCTCAATATTCCCGGCGACGAACCGGCGATGATGACCTGTCTCGACGGCTATCCGATGGCAAAAAAAGGCATGGCTGGCGAGGCGCTGTCGCTTTCGGGCATCGCCTCGTTCGTCGGCGCTTTCTTCGCCACATGGGGTCTGATCTTTCTGGCGCCGCAGCTTGTGAAAATCGCACTGCTCTTTGGTCCGGCCGAATATTTCGCGCTCTTCGCGCTCGCGTTCATGACGCTCGGCGGAGTTTCCTCGACCAATCAGGCGAAATCGGCCTTCGCCGCCGCGCTGGGCCTTGGCCTCGCGATGATCGGGGTCGATACGCAAACCGGCGTGCCACGCTTTACCTTTGGCGAAGTTCACCTCTATGACGGTCTCGACTTCCTTGTCGCCATCGTCGGGCTTTTTGCGCTCTCCGAGGTTTTCATCTTCCTCGAAAATCGCCATGGAGAAGCAGACGGGACAAAACCAAACCTGAAAATTGGTCGCCTGACACCGCCGCTTTCGATGCTCAGGCAGACGACTCCGACCATGGCGCGTTCCACCGTGCTAGGCTTTATCGCCGGGGTGCTGCCGGGGGCAGGGGCCTCGCTCGGCTCCTTCATCTCTTACTCCTTCGAGAAACGTCTGGTCGACAAGGACAAGACTTTTGGCAAGGGCGATCCGCGTGGCGTTGCCGCCCCCGAGGCCGGGAACAACGCGGCCGCCGGTGGTGCGCTCGTGCCGATGCTGGCGCTGGGTGTACCGGGCTCGGGAACAACAGCCGTCCTGCTTGCCGTGCTGCTGTCGCTCAACATCACGCCCGGTCCGCTGCTGTTCTCGCAGAACCCGGATGTGGTCTGGGGGCTGATCGCCGCGCTCTTCATCGCGAACCTCATGCTGCTGGCGATGAACATCCCGATGGTCGGTCTCTTCACGCGTCTGCTGATGGTGCCGCCGCGCATCCTGATGCCCATCGTCGCCATGGTCAGCTTTGTCGGGATCTACGGCATCTCCGGGTCGTCCTTTGACCTGTTGGTCATGATCGGCTTCGGCGTCATGGGCTGGGTGCTGCGCAAGCTCGACGTGCCGCTGGTGCCGATCATCCTCGGGACGTTGCTCGGCAACTCGATGGAGAACAACCTGCGCCGTGCCATCACCATCGACAATGGCAACTGGTTCACCCTGATCGACAGCCCGCTTTCTATCACGCTCTGGGCCATCGCGATCATCGGATTCCTTCTGCCGGTCTTCCTTGGCCGCAAGGTCAAGTCGCGCATGCATGAACGCGGCGACGAGGAAGGCTCGATCACCGACTGAATGACCACTCACGAGAACGAAAAAGGCCACGTCCAATTCAGGACGTGGCCTTTTTCATATTATCGGCCCGGGCTTACTGCACCCGGTTCGCCGTCTGCTCGGGCAGCCATGTCACCAGATCCGGGAAGGCGATGAACAGGATCAGGATCACCACCTGGATCAGGAAGAACGGGATGACACCGCGATAGACCTGACCGATGCCGATATGATCCGGCAGCACCCCCTTGAGATAGAACAGCGTATAGCCGAAGGGCGGCGTGATATAAGCCATCTGCGCCGTGATCATGAACAGCACGCCAAACCAGAGCGGGTCGAAATCAAGCGTCTGGATGATCGGCACAAAGACCGGCACGCAAAGCAGGATGATCCCGATCTCGTCCAGAAACAGGCCCAGGAAGATCAGTACCAGCAGCATTGCGAACAGCACGACATAACGGGATGCTTCAAGCCCTTCGACAAAGTTCAGAACGCTATCCGCGCCGCCTGTCGCCACGAAAACCGAGATGAACGCCTTGGCACCCAACGTGATCCAAAGGATCATCGCCGTCACACGCAGCGTATCGGTGGCCGCCGCATTAAGGTTCGCAAAGCGCAGCCGTCCGGCGACAATCGCCGACAACAATGCGCCCAAGACACCAACTGCGGCCGCTTCTGTCGGGGTTGCGATACCTGCATAGATCGACCCGAGAACCGACAGGATCACCAGCGCGGGCAGGACAAGGCTGCGCAGCGATGCGAGCTTTTCACCCATGGTGAACGTCGCGGTGTCCGGATGGGCCGGGGCAAGATCCGGGTTCAGCTTTACCCGCGTCCAGATGTAGATGCAGTATGAGGCGGCAAGGATCAGGCCCGGAACGATCCCGGCAATGAACATCTGCCCGATCGAGATCTGCGCCGTGATCGCATAGACGATGGTCACGACAGACGGCGGGATCAGGATGCCCAGCGTGCCGCCCGCGCAGATCGACCCAAGCGCCAGCGGCGGGTTATACCCCCGTGACAGCATCGAGGGCAGGGCAAGGATGCCCATTGCCGCAACGGCCGCGCCGACAACGCCGGTCATCGCCGCCATGATGGTGCAGATCACCACCGTGCCAATGGCCAGCCCGCCGGACAATCCGCCAAACCATTTCTCCATCGCGTTATAAAGATCGTCGATGATCTGCGATTTCTGAAGGATCGCGGCCATCAACACGTAAAGCGGGATCGCCATCAGGGATTCCGAGGTCATCGTCTCGAAGGTGTTGAGAACCGCCACGATCAGCGCGCTTGGCCCCCAGAGCGTCGCCGTCGCCAGAAACGCGATGGCGCCGAGCACAAAGGCCAGCCCGGACCCGCTCAGCATCAAGACCATCAGGGAGGCGAACATCCCGACCAGAACGAATGTACTTTCCATCAGGCCGTCCGCCCCCGCATCGCAAAGACAACCTCGGCCAGTGCCTGAAGGATCAGCAGCACGGCGGCCAGCGGCAGCACCATTTTCGCGGGCCAGACCACCGGGTTCCACGCGGAATAGCTCGTCTCGCCGTATTGATAGGCCTGCATCGCCAGTGGCGCGCTATAGCGCAGCAGGATCGCCCCGAAAAGCAATGCCAGCAGGGCCGCGACAATGGCGAGAACGGTCTTCAGCCAGCCCTCTGCCTTGGACGAAACAATGTCGACGGCCACATGCCCGCCAAGATGCAAAAGGTAAGGTCCGCCCAACAGGAAAAACGGCCCGAACAGCAGCGTCGCCAGTTCCGGCCCCCAGCTTGTCGGATTATGCAGGGAATAGCGCGAGATCACCTCGTAAAGCATCAGCCCGGCGATGATATAGACCAGCCATTTGGTGGCTTCGAACGTCCAGCGGTTCCAAGTGGTAATCGCTTCCGCGACACGAAACATGTGCCTTCCTCCCCAAGATAAACCGGCCGCGCAGCATTCCTGCCGCGCGGCCGTATTGCATCGACGATGGCCTTACAGCAAACGCATTTCCTGCATCAGCTGCTTCTGGCTTTCCATCATTTCGGTGGCCAGTTCATCGCCCTTGGTCGCCTTGGCCCAGGACTCGACGGCCTTCTTGCGCGACTCGATCACATCGTCCGCATCCAGCGTGATGACTTCGACACCGGCTTCCTCGTATTTCGAGAGGTACTCGGCATTGTCCACGATGATATTCTGACGCAGCGCACCCGAAACTTCACGGGCTGCCACGGCCAGCGCCGCGCGCTGCTGATCGTCAAGCTGATCATAGGCGGCGGTATTCGCCACATAGCAAGTCGCGGTCGACGGCTGGTGAACCCCCGGCAGGATCAGATACTTGGCAACTTCGTGCAGGCCCTCTTCGTAATTGGCCTTGATGTCGCCGCGGTCCGCGAAATCGATCAGCCCCTTGTCGAGCGCCGAATAGACTTCGGAGGTTGGCAGCGGCGAAACGGCAACGCCGAAATCCGCCATCACGGCCGAGGCCAGTCCGACGAAACGACCCTTGAGCCCGTCCATATCGGCGATCTTGCGAATTTCCACTTTGGAGTGGATCGGCTCTTCGCCATAGACCGTCGGCGCGACATAGGTGAGACCCGCCGGTGCATAGGACCGCGCCGCCATGTCCAGACCGCCGCGTTCGTAGAACCAAGCCTCGTACTGGTCCGCCTCGGGGAAGCCGAAGGGAACAGTGGAAGAAAAGCCATGAGCCGGGATCTTGCCCGCCGTATAGCCGTCAAAGGTCTTCATCAGTTGAAACGCCCCGCCGCGCACGGCGTCGAATGCCTGTGCCGAAGGCACGATCTGACCGCCCGCGAAGGGCGTGATGTCAAGGCTTCCGCCGGTCAGCTCACGTACACGGTCGCAAAACTTTTCCTCGTAGAGCATCGGCGTTGTGCCGCCGCCCCAGAGCGCCTGCATCCGCCATTGGATCGTGCCCTGCGCGCGGACGCTGGATGCGGCCACCACGGCCGGGGCGGCAAGCCCTGCTGCACCTGCTGCGCGAATGAAATGTCTTCTGGTCGATTTGGTCATATGGATACTCCTCCCTTTCTTCAAATTCATCTGGCGGTCAGAGACCAGCCAGAATTTCCTTTGCCGCGTCGACACTCACGTGTCCTTTCGACGCGATCTGCTTTGCAACGATCTCGATCTGCGGGCCGGTGGCTCCGGCCAGAATGGCGATGTTGCGGGCATGAAGCGCCATGTGGCCCTTCTGGATGCCTTCCGTCGCCAGCGCGCGAAGCGCCGCCATGTTCTGCGCAAGCCCGACCGCAACCGTGACTTCCGCCAGTTCCTGCGCGGTTTCCACGCCCAGCACACGCAACGCGGCCTGCGCCGCGGGGTGCGTCTTGGTCGCACCGCCGACAAGCCCAAGCGCCATCGGCATTTCGATGGTACCGTTCAGGCTGCCATCTGCGCTTTTTTCCCACGTCGTCAACGAGGTATACTGGCCCGAGCGTGCAGCCCAGGCGTGTGCACCCGCCTCAATCGCACGCCAGTCATTACCCGTGGCGACAACAACCGGGTCGATCCCGTTCATTACGCCCTTGTTATGGGTCGCGGCGCGATAGGGGTCGATCAGCGCCAGCGCACAGGCTTCGACCATGCCGTCGATCACGTCGGCCCCGTCCATCGACTTGGTGGTCAGCGATTCCGGCGTCAGCGTCACATGCGCCCGCGCCAGCCGCTTATCCGCAAGGTTCGAAAGGATCCGCAGGCGGGTATGCCCGCCGGTGATCTCGGCCACGCGCGGCGCAATCGTTTCGGCCATCGAGTTGACGGTATTTGCGCCCATCGCGTCCCTTACATCGACAAGGATATGCAGCACGGCCATCGGACCGGCCGGAGAGGTCTCGAACACGTGAACCTCGATCCCGATGCAGCCGCCGCCCAGCGAAACAAGCACCTTGTCGCGGGCGTTGCACATTTCTTTCAGCTCGGCTTCGGCTGCCAGCAATCGATGCCGCGCGCCGTTCGGATCGCTGAGGCCCACCACCTGGATCTGCGCCCGCATGACAGGCTGGTCGGACGAGGTCTTGAACCCACCCACATCGCGGGCAATCTTCGCCATGTAAGAGGCCGCCGCGACCACCGAAGGCTCTTCCACGGCCATCGGGATCAGAAAATCCTTGCCGTTGATGGTAAAGTTCGAAGCCACGGCAAGCGGCAGTTCGAACTTGCCGATAACGTTTTCGATCATGCCATTGGCAAGCGACATCGGCAGCACGTCATGGCCTGCCAGAACCGTCTTGTCGTCGGCGTCCAGACCGACCGCCTGCGCCAGCACGTCCAGCCGCGCCTCCGGTTCAAGGTTGCGCAGGCTTTCCAGCCGCGAGTTTACCCGCGTCGGTGTTTCTTTAGACATAGATATGAACTTTCCTCAGTCTCCCGGCGATCTTGTAACGCGCCGATGACGGGACAGCACAGGTACAGTTGAATAAAACAGTGGCTCACTGTACTGCTCATCTTTAGGGTACAGATCAGGGGTGTTAGCGATGACGAAAACCGACGAGCTGGTAGATAGAATTGCCAGAAGCATCGCTACCGGAAGGCTGTCTCCCGGTAACAAGCTTCTGTCGATCCGCGCCGCCGCACAGGAGTTCGAGGTCTCCAAGAACACCGTTATCGACGCCTATGACCGGCTTGTTGCCCGCGGGCAGATCGTAGCACGGCAAGGCTCGGGCTTTACCGTGGCCATGCCCGCCCGTCCCATCGGCAGCGACGAAGCTCCTCGCCACCTTGTCGAGGCCGTTGACAGCGTGTCCCTGCTGCGCGCCCAGCTCGATCAGAATTACGCGGTGCGCATCGGCGACGGACGTCCTCCCTCGTCGTGGATGGTCGGCCTTGCCATCCGCACCCCGCTCGACAAGCTGAACGAGGCCGGCTCGAACGCGTCCGGCTATGGCTCGCACATGGGTCATCAGCATCTGCGAGACCTCATCGCCGCGCAGCACCAGCTTGACGGAATCGCTATCGGCGCGGACCAGATCGTGACGACTTTTGGCGGCAATCACGGGCTCGACCTGATCATCCGACGCTACCTGCAACCCGGCGACACCGTGCTGGTTGATGATCCGGGGTATTACCCTCTCTTCGCAAAGCTGCGGTTTTCACAAGTGCGCTATGTCGGGGTCAATCGCGGACCGAAGGGCCCCGATCTCGATCATCTGCGCGAACTGGCAGCGCTGCACCGGCCCAAGCTCTACTTCACCCAGTCGCTTTCTCAAAACCCGACCGGCTCCTCGATGGACCTTCCCACCGCGCATGGCGTGCTGACGCTGGCCGAAATGTCGGATTTCATGGTTGTGGATGACGACCCCTTTGTCGATCTGCCCGACCCCGACGGGGTACGGCTTGCCTCCCTCGGCGGGTTCGACCGGGTCATCTTTGTCGGCACTTTCTCCAAGACACTCTCGGCCAGTTTCCGTATCGGCTATATCATTGCCCGGCGCGAGATCACCGAGGAACTGGCCGAACTCAAGATGATCACCACGGTCAATTCCTCGCGTTTCGCCGAGATGATCGTCGCCGACATGATCCAGAGCCGACGCTATGCCCGCCATCTCAAGAAACTTTCCAAACGCTTGCAAAAAGCCGCTGGCAAGCTTCAGTCGGACATGGGAGCGCTTGGCCTGAAACTGCGGGTGACGCCCGGCCCCGGTTACTACGCCTGGCTCGACCTGCCCGACGGGGTCAGCGATACGGATCTTGCTCACCGGGCCGCACGAGACGGCATATTCCTCGCGCCATCGACGTTCTTCGCGGCGGATTCCGGCCAGAAAACCGCGGGTCTGCGGCTGAACATCACCCGTACGGACGATGACCGTTTCCTGACCTTCATGCGTCGCGAAATCGGTTGATCTCCTGACGGTAAATCGGCAAAGCGCCCTCGCAGGCGCGTTGCAATAATGAATGAACCTACAGTAGGCTCCGCGCATGGAGTTGCTTGAGGTTGATCACAACGCAGGCCTCGTCTTTGCGTCTTTCCTCGTGGCACTGGTCTCGGGGTTCACCGGACTTACACTGACCAAGGACCTGTCCAGCCAGTCTTTTTCAAAGCGCAAGGTTTCTGTCGCGATGGCGGCCGTCGCGCTTGGCGGCGGTATCTGGTCCATGCATTTCGTCGCAATGCTCGGTCTGCAGCTGCCGATCCGGTTTTTCTACGATTCCGCCGTCACGCTCGCCTCTGCGCTTTTGGCTATTCTCATCGTCGGCGCGGCCCTTTGCCTGCTGCACTTCGTGCAACGGTCCGCACTCACCGTCACGCTCGCCGGAGCCATCGTCGCGATTGGAATACTGTCGATGCATTACCTCGGCATGGCCGGGCTGCAATTATGTCAGGCGCTCTACACACCGCTCGGTATCATCCTTGCCGTCATCTCGGCGCTCGGCCTCTGCATCGCGGCCTTTTGGATCGCGTATGGCCATCGCTCCAATCGCAACATCCTTCTGGGCACGCTCTGTTTCGGTCTGGCCGTCTTTGCGGTTCATTTCGTCGCCATCGCCGGAACAAGCTTTGCGCCGGTCCCGACATTTCGCGAACTAGGCCCGATTATGAGCAACGAGGTGCTCGCGCTCGGCGTGATCCTGTCCAGCTTCCTGATCTTCGGCGCTTTCCTATGGATGAGCGTCACGTTCCTTGTCGCCCAACCCGCGTCGAAACCGCAGGATCTCGAGGCCATTATCGACGATGCGGAACCCGTTGCCGAACAAGCACCTGTCCCCGTCCGGGTGCCCTGCAAGAAGGACGGCAACACGCTGCTGATCGACCCCAAACAGATCGCCTTTGTCCGCGCCGAAGGCCATTATACTCACGTCTACACCGACGGCGCGCACCATTTCTGCCAATGGCCGATCACCGAAGCGACACGCAGGCTTGAGCCCTTCGGGTTCATGAAAGTTCACCGAAGCTACCTCATCAACCCGTCCCATATTCTCAATTTCGAACGCCTCAAGGACAACGGTCAATGCCGCTTTGCGGGCAAGGGGCTGCCCCCGGTGCCGGTCAGCAGATCGAATCTCAAGGCCGTTCGCGAAGCGCTGGGTCTGTGACCACCCGGTGAATTCGCATTTCGCGCTCAGCCAGATGCATTTCGTGAAAAACACCTTGTTTTTCATTTAATTTCCCAAGCGAAGAGCTGCGGCTTCGCTCACCTTCCGAATGCGAGATGATTTGCAAGGCGGGGAGGCAAGGCAATGATACCAGCGGCTTTTGATTACTATCGTCCCAAGGACATGGCAGGGGTTCTGGCCCTGTTACAGGAACATGGCGACGATGCGCGGGTGATGGCGGGCGGCCATAGTCTCATTCCGATGATGAAACTGCGCATGGCCGAGGTGCCGCACCTGATCGACCTTCAGGATGTGCCAGGCATGTCGGAAATATCGATCGGCGATGGCAAGATCCGTATCGGCGCACTCGTCACTCAGCATGACATCATCGCGCATCAAGGGCTGGCGCAATCGGCCCCGATCCTGCGCGAAGCCGCGATGCAGATCGCCGATCCGCAGGTCCGCTACATGGGCACTATCGGCGGCAACCTTGCCAATGGCGATCCGGGCAATGACATGCCCGGCCTGATGCAGTGCCTTGATGCGCAGTTCACCCTTGTCGGGGCGGACGGCGAACGCAGCGTGGCGGCACGTGAATTCTACGAAGCCGCCTATATGACTGCCCGCGCGGATCACGAAGTGCTCACCGAAATCACCCTCTCCGCGCCAACCGGCGGCTACGCCTATGAAAAGCAGAAACGTAAGATCGGCGATTATGCCACCGCAGCGGCGGCCGTCCAGATCACGCAGAGCGGCGGCAGATGCGCTTCGGCCTCGATTGCGATGACCAATCTCAGCGACGTTCCGGTCTGGTCTCAATCGGCCGGGTCCGCGCTGGTCGACACCGAGGTCGGCAGTGACGCGCTCAAGGCCGCTATCGCCTACATGCTGGACGAAATCGACCCGACCGAAGACAACCGCGGCCCGGTGGCCTTCAAGCGTCACGTGGCCGGCGCGATCCTGACCCGCGCAATCCAACGCGCCTGGTCGCGGGCATAGGGGAGGAAACAGGATGCCAGAGAAACTGCATATCAAGCTGACCGTGAACGGAAAGGCCGAGGAATTCCTCGCCGAGCCGCGCGAATTGCTGATCCATACCTTGCGCGAACGGCTGCGCATCACCGGCCCGCATATTGGCTGCGACAGTTCCCATTGCGGTGCCTGCACGGTGACGCTGAACGGCAAGTCGGTGAAATCCTGCACCATGTTCGTCGGTCAGGCAAACGGAGCCGAGATCACAACAATCGAGGGGCTGGGCACACCCGACGCACTGCATGTGCTGCAGGAAAGCTTTCGAGAACATCACGGGCTGCAATGCGGCTTTTGCACGCCGGGCATGATCACCCGCGCCGCCAAGCTGCTCGAGGAAAACCCTAGCCCGAGCGAGGAGGAAGTCCGTTTTGGCATGGCCGGCAATATCTGTCGCTGCACCGGGTATCAGAACATCGTGAAATCCATTCTCGCCGCTGCGGCCGAGATGAACGCAGCCAAGGAGGCCGCAGAATGAAAGACGATGTCGAACTCACCCGCGAAGACCGTGTCGCCAATCTCAAGGGCATGGGGTGCGCCCGTAAACGTGTCGAGGATGCGCGTTTCACCCAAGGCAAAGGCAATTACATAGACGACATCAACCTGCCCGGCATGTTGCACGGCGATTTCGTCCGTTCGCCTTATGCCCATGCCAAAGTGGTGTCGATCAATACCGAGGCCGCGATGGCGCTCGACGGTGTGATCGCCGTGCTGACCGCAAAAGATCTGGAACCGCTCAGCCTGCACTGGATGCCGACACTTGCGGGCGACAAGCAGATGGTGCTGGCCGATGGCAAGGTGCTGTTCCAGGGACAGGAGGTCGCCTTTGTCGTCGCGACTGATCGCTATATCGCGGCAGATGCCGTGGAACTGGTCGAGGTCGAATACGAAGATCTCCCCGTTATCACCGACCCCTTCGAGGCGCTGAAATCCGATGTCGTGCTGCGCGAGGATCTCGCGGGCCAAACCTCGGGCGCGCATGGGCCCCGCAAGCATCACAACCACATCTTCACATGGGAGGTCGGCGACGAAGAGGCCACCAATCAGGTCATGGATGAGGCCGAGGTCGTGGCCGAGGAAACCATGTACTACCACCGCACCCATCCCTGTCCGCTGGAAACCTGCGGCTCGGTCGCGAGTATGGACAAGGTCAATGGCAAGCTCACGGTCTACGGCACCTTTCAGGCGCCACATGTCGTGCGCACCGTCGCCTCGCTGCTTTCCGGTATCGAAGAGCACAACATCCGCGTGATCTCTCCCGACATCGGCGGTGGTTTCGGCAACAAGGTCGGCGTATATCCGGGCTATATCTGCTCTATCGTCGCCTCCATCGTGACGGGCGTGCCCGTCAAATGGGTCGAGGATCGCATGGAAAACCTGATGTCCACCGCCTTCGCCCGCGACTACTGGATGAAGGGCCGGATCAGCGCAACCAAGGACGGCAAAATCACCGGCTTACACTGCCACGTCACCGCCGATCACGGTGCCTTCGACGCCTGCGCTGACCCGACTAAATTCCCCGCCGGTTTCATGAGCGTCTGCACCGGCTCCTACGACATTCCCGTCGCCTACCTTGGCGTCGATGGCGTCTATACCAACAAGGCTCCGGGCGGCGTGTCCTATCGCTGTTCCTTCCGCGTGACCGAGGCGGTCTATTTCATCGAACGCATGATCGAAGTGCTTGCAATCGAGCTGAACATGGACGCCGCCGAACTCCGCCGCATCAACTTTATCGGCAAGGACCAGTTCCCCTATCAATCTGCGCTGGGCTGGGAGTACGACAGCGGCGACTATCACACGGCTTGGGACAAGGCGCTGAAAGCTGTCGATTACGACGGCCTGCGCCGCGAACAGGCGGAGCGGGTCACTGCCTTCAAACAGGGCGAAACCCGCTCGCTCATGGGAATCGGTCTGGCCTTCTTTACCGAGATCGTCGGCGCCGGCCCCGTCAAGAACTGCGACATTCTTGGCATGGGCATGTTCGACAGTTGCGAAATCCGCATCCATCCCACAGGCAGCGCCATTGCGCGGCTTGGCACGATCAGTCAGGGGCAGGGGCACGCAACGACATTCGCCCAGATCCTCGCTTCGGAAATCGGCATCCCCGCCGACAGTATCACGATTGAAGAAGGCGACACCGACACCGCGCCCTATGGCCTTGGCACCTATGGCTCGCGTTCGACCCCGGTCGCGGGGGCCGCCACAGCGATGGCCGGGCGCAAGATCCGCGCCAAGGCGCAGATGATAGCGGCCTACCTGCTCGAAGTGCATGACGATGACGTGGAATTCGATGTTGACCGTTTCGTGGTCAAGGGCGCGCCCGAGCGCTTCAAAACCATGGCCGAGGTGGCCTATGCCGCCTATAATCAGGCCATTCCGGGCATCGAGCCGGGGCTCGAGGCGGTCAGCTATTACGACCCGCCCAATATGACCTATCCCTTCGGCGCTTATGTCTGCGTGATGGATATCGACGTCGATACCGGCGTGCCGACGATCCGCCGTTTCTATGCGCTGGACGATTGCGGCACTCGCATCAACCCGATGGTGATCGAAGGCCAGATCCACGGTGGCTTGACCGAGGCGCTGGCCGTCGCGCTGGGACAGGAAATTGCCTATGACGATATGGGCAACGTCAAAACCGGCACGCTGATGGATTTCTTCCTGCCCACAGCCTGGGAAGTGCCGAACTACGAAACCGATCACACCGTCACCCCCAGCCCGCATCACCCGATCGGGGCCAAGGGCGTCGGCGAAAGCCCGCATGTGGGCGGCGTGCCGTGCTTCTCGAATGCGGTGATGGATGCCTTCCGCGCCTTTGGCCTGCGGCATAGCAACATGCCGCACGATCACTGGCGCATCTGGCAGACAGCGCAGGGTCTGGGACTGCACAAGTAAAGTTGGGACGCGCGGTTATGGGGGATCGCGCAAACCGCAGGGGGGCCGTCGCGCATACAGGTAGGGTCACGGCCCCCCGATCAAACGAAACGCGGCTGCAAAAGGCAAAGGAATGGATTGGAGCGAGCTTCAGCACAGGATGGCACAGCAGGGCTATGTCGCGGCTGATGATCTGTCCGTGGCCCTGCATCTGGCGTTGTCGCTGCAACGCCCGATCCTGCTCGAAGGGTCGGCGGGCGTTGGAAAGACCGAAGTGGCCAAAGTGCTGGCCGAGGTGCTCGATACCCGGCTGATCCGTCTTCAATGCTACGAAGGCTTGGACGCCGCGCAGGCGATCTATGAGTGGAACTATCAACGCCAGCTTCTGTCGATACGTGCTGCCGCCGGGTCGGGCGAAAGCGGCACCCAGATCGAAGACCGGCTTTTCACCGAGGAATTCCTTCTGGAACGCCCGCTGCTCGCGGCGATCCGGCAGGAAAAATCACCGGTTCTGCTGATCGACGAAATTGACCGGGCAGACGAGGAATTCGAAGCATACCTGCTTGAAGTGCTGGCCGATTTCCAGATTACCGTTCCCGAACTTGGCACCATCACTGCAATCACGCGCCCCGTTGTGATCCTGACGTCGAATGGCACGCGCGACCTGTCGGACGCGCTGCGTCGGCGCTGTCTTTACACCTATGTCGACTATCCCGACGCTGTCGCAGAATTCGAAATCTTGCGCAGTCGTCTGCCCATGGTCGAGGCCCATCTCGCAGACCAGATCATCGGTTTCGTGCGCAAGCTGCGCGAGGAAGAGCTGGAAAAGACACCGGGCGTTGCCGAGATGCTGGATTTCGCCGCTGCGCTGATGGGGCTCGGCGTGGCGGATCTTACCAATGATCCGGCGGTTCTCCAGAACACTCTGACAACTTTGCTCAAAACCCAATCCGATCAGGCAGCGATCACGACCGAGGTCGCACAGCGTCTGGCTGGGCGCGCCGCATGAGTCGGGTCACCCGTTTTGCTGGCCGCGACCCCGGCCCGGTTGCGCGGGTCGGTGGCTTTATCGCGCATCTGCGCGAAAATGGATTGCGCCTTGGTGTTGCCGAGGCTGAACTTGCCCTGACGGCCTTGACCCATGTCCGCGCGGCGCATGTGAATGAAAACCGGCTGGCGCTGAAAGCGGTCTGCACTGGTTGTAAGGATGAGGCGGAGCGATTTGACGATCTGTTCGATGCCTATTGGCTGAACGGTGGCCGCGTTAAGAGCAAGGTCACGCCAACCTTGTCGCGGCGCATGAACAGGGATGTGCATTCCTCTCGCCCGGCTTCAACAGGATCAAGCGCCGGAACAGGCACACCCGATGCGCCCGGGGATCAGGGAAATGAGACCGCCGGGCAGGGAACGGGCAAGTTGATCGCCAGCGATGTCACCAATCGGATGCGCAAGGATCTGCGTGAACTTGTGACCCCGGCCGAGATCGAAGAAGCTACCCGCGTTGCCGAACGCTTGGGCGCGGCGATGCGGGACCGGCGGTCGCGTCGCCGCAAGGCAGCCAACCGTGGCAGCCGGTTGCATTTCCGAAAGCTCATTCGCCTTAGCCTTGCCACCGGCGGAGAGCCGGTCGTTCTGCCGCGCAAGGCCCGCCCTGACCGCAGCCGCAGGATTATCGCGCTATGTGACGTCTCCGGCTCGATGAGCGTCTATTCGAAAGTGTACCTCGCCTTTCTCGCCGGTCTGATGCGCGCCGACCCGCGAGCGGACGCCTATCTGTTCCACACAAGGCTGGTTCGCATCACCGAGGCCCTGCGAGACAAGGATACCCTGCGCGCGCTGGCGCGCATGTCGCTGATGGCGGATGGCTTTGCGGGCGGCTCGCGCATAGGCGCGAGTATTGGCGAGTTTGCCAAGGGGCCAGCAAGGCGCATCGTTGACGGACGAACTGTCGTGCTGATTTTGTCCGATGGCTACGACACGGAACCGCCCGAGATGCTGAGCGAAGCGCTCGCCCGTCTGCGCAGGCGCGGCGGCAGCGTGATCTGGCTGAACCCGCTCAAAGGCTGGGAGAGCTATGCGCCGACCGCGCAAAGCATGCGCGCTGCCCTGCCGTTTCTTGATCTCTTTCGCGCGGCAAACACGCTGGCCGATCTGGTCAACCTTGAAAGGGACCTTGCACGGATATGATCCCAACACCGGTGATGGACGAAGAAATGACACGAGCGATGTACGGTTTGTGTACGGATAATGTACCGTTTGTGATCGCCACAATCGTCCGGACGTCGGGCCCCGCCGCCGCCAAGCCCGGGGCCCGGGCGCTGCTGCGTCAGGACGGTTCGATCCTGCACGGATTTCTCGGAGGCGGGTGCATTCGCGGTGCGGTGCGCGACGCCGCGCTGCGCGCCCTGAGCGAGGGACGACCGCATCTTGTTTCCATCGCGCCCGAGGCCGTTTTGAAAAGCGAGGGGCGTGTCGCGGGGGAAAGCGCCGATGGTATCAGCTACGCCCGAAATGGCTGTCCCTCGGAAGGCTTCATCGAGATATTCGTCGAACCCTGCATGCCGCAACCCGAACTCGTGATCTTTGGAACCTCGCCCGTCGCAACGGCGCTTGCCGATCTGGCCGGAGGGTTCGACTGGACGGTCCGTGCAGTCACGCCCGACGCGCCGCTGGCCTCCGCGTCGAACAAACGTCGCGCCATTGTCATCGCTACGCAAGGACAGGGCGATATGCATGCATTGGAACAGGCGTTAGGCACGCAATCCGAGCATATTTCCTTTGTAGGCAGTCACCGCAAGTTCGCATCGCTCGCCACGCGCCTCGAAGCGCAGGGTATCGAACGTGCAAAAATCGACGCGGTCCGCGCTCCGGCCGGGCTGGACATCGGAGCTGTCACGGCACGAGAGATCGCGCTGGCAATTCTTGCGGAACTGGTTCAGGTGCGTCGCGCACCGGGAAATCAAATGGACGGGGTCCAAAAGGCTACATAGCCGATGCCGCAACGTGCATAGGTTACCCATCATCAAGCAGGATGATCTGTCAAACTGCAAACCGCGCACCAGCTGTTTCCAGTTTCCTTGGCGCGGCGGTGAAGGTACTTGTTAGATATGAAAATAATTCGCTTCGATACTGACGAACGTCAGGGTGATACGATCGGTGATACGGCCTATCGCCGGATACGCTCTGATATCATTCATGGCCGGTTGGCTCCGGATGAAAAACTTAAACTGGAGCGCATGAAAGAGGTCTACCGCGCGAGTGTGACCACCTTGCGCGAGATATTGAACCGTCTGGCTGTGGAAGAACTAGTCTCTGCGGAAGGGCAGCGCGGCTTTCGTGTGGCACCGATCAACGAGGCCGAGCTTCACGACCTCGCGCGGATGCGCACGTTGCTCGAAACTCACGCATTGAGAGAGTCGATTGTGAGCGGAGACGTCGAGTGGGAAGCCGGTATCGTCGCAGCCCAGTACAAGCTTTCCTCCGTCGAGCGCGATTTGATAGAGGGAAAGACCCCTGGTGACCTGAATTGGGTCTCATTCGACTGGGGCTTTCACTATGCGATGATGTCTGCCTGCGGTCAGAAAGTTCTGATGCGCACGTATTCCTCGATCTACGACAGGCTTGCGCGCTACCACATGCTCGCGCTTCCTTTCCGTGGAAAAACAGTCGTGGAAGAGCACGAAAGACTGCGAGATCTGGTGATCGAGCGAAAAGCAGATGACGCCGTCGAGTTATTGACAAGACACGTGCAGGGTGGTGTCGACTATATCATGCAGTCCGGGCGTTTCAGCGTCGCCTAAAACGTTCTTGTCTGCCGTTCACGCGCTTTGATCAAGTCGCGTGAAACAGGAAGGAACGCATGGACACGGACCCTAGGTCGATGGAGTCGGTCATGAAGGTCAGCGAATCTCGGTCGTCGGATGCACCAGCCACCGTCAGCGCCGGGAGGTAGTGATCGACCGATGGGTGGGCCATGGTCAAAAGCGAACCAAGTCCCTTGCGATCAGCCAGCGTGCCAAAATCGCGCTGGGCAAGGCGATCCGCAAACAGGCTGTCGAATTCGAGCGCGAAATCCTGCGGTCTGCCGCCGGGGCGCATGGCGCGAAGGTTGTGCACGACGTTGCCCGAGCCGAGGATCAGCACACCACGATCCCGCAGCGACGACAGCAGCTGTCCGATCTCAAGCTGGTAGTCGAGGTCCTTCGACATGTCGATGGAAAGCTGAAACACCGGAACATCGGCGTCCGGGAACAGGAACTTGAGGACGGTCCATGCGCCGTGATCCAGCCCCCAGGTGTCATCGGTTTCCGCGTGATGGCTGGCCAGCAGGGTGGCAACTTCGCGGGCCAGTTCTGGATTGCCCTGTGCGTCGTATCGCTGTTCGTAAAGGGCGTCTGGAAAGCCATAGAAATCATGGATGGTGCGCGGCATCGCAGAGACATCCACGAGGGTGGTGTTCCGTGTCATCCAGTGGGCAGAGACGACCAGTATCGCCTGCGGACGGGGAAGGGTCTTGCCGATCTCGATCCATGCTCTGCTGAATTCGGTGTCCTCGATGGCGTTCATCGGGCTGCCGTGCCCAAGAAAGAGAACCGGCATTCTGTCGGAAAGGGAGAGCCGTTCGGAAAAATCGTTCAATGTTTGCCTGGTGCTCATTTTTTGTCCCCTTGGCTATGCGGGACCGCGGTTGCGCAGCCCCGATATCCCATTTTGTGGTATTCTCAGGCGAACTGGCCCAGTGCCTTGTCGAGCGCCGGGACGCGCATAGCATAAGCCCCGCTGCCCAGCAGTACCACGGCAACCTGTGCCACGGTCCAGAACAACGGGTATTCCCAGCCGCCGCCTTCGCCGGAAAAGCTCCAGCCGTTGCCGGAATGCGCCCAGGTCGCTCCCAGCAACACAGGGATAAGGGCGAGCGATACGACTCGTGTGCCGATCCCTAGGATCAGCGCAGCCCCGCCCGCCAGTTCGGCAAGGATCGTCAGGTAGGCAAGAAAGCCCGGCAGTCCGAGACTTTCGAAATATCCCACCGTACCGGGAACGGTAAATACCAGTACTTTCATCAAGCCGTGGGCAACAAAAAGGATGCCGGTGCTGACGCGCAGTGCGAAGGCGGCTAAATCCGCCGAAGTCTGAGAATTCATATGTCTTCTCCTGATCTTAGCTCGGCATCCGCCGGGCCGGTTTGAGTTTTTTCGCCCGCCCTTGGGCTGTCTGTTCTGCACAGGATTTAAGGCTTGAACGCTTTCAATGAAATGGCGAATTTGGTGAATGACTATCCATAAATCATTCTCAAAAGGCACGGTATGGATCTTGTAGATGAATTGCGGGCCTTCGTTGCGACGGCGCAAACCGGTTCCTTTACCGCTGCGGCCGATCAACTTGGCGTATCGAACCGGCTGACATCGAAATATGTCGCCGAGCTGGAAGAACGTCTTGGCGTGCGGCTGCTGCAACGCACGACGCGGAAAGTCGGGTTGACGCCCGGCGGAGAAACCCTGCTGGCGCGGGCGCCGGCCTTGCTCGATGATCTCGATGACCTTCTGGCAGAGGTGGCGGAAGAATCGAGGGGACTGTCGGGGACAATCCGGATTTCGGCACCGGTCACCCTGGGCGAAGTCTATGTCAGTGACATGCTTGGGCGTTTCGCCCGAGCGAATCCGGGCCTGACGCTGGATCTACGGCTTGGGGATCAATTCGTTGATCTTGCGTCCGAGGGGATCGATCTTGCTTTTCGGCTGGGGCGGTCCGACATGCTTTCCCTCAAGGCGCGCAAGCTTGCGACATTTTCGAGTATCGTCGTCGCCAGCCCCGCTTATCTGCAAAAGCATGATGCGCCTCAGAGACCCGAAGATCTTGCGGGGCATAGCTGTATCATCGACACGAACCGGCGGAATCCGCGTCGCTGGACTTTTCGGCAGGGGGCGGACGAACATGTGGCGAATGTGCGCGGCCAGTTCATGGTCAATTCCGCGCAGGCGGCTGCGGGGCTCGCCCGCGATGGCATGGGCATCGCCTATGTCCCGCGTTTCGCGCTGTTCGATGCCGTCGAACGAGGTGATCTGGTGCATCTGTTGCCGGATTATGACGGCGAAACTGGTGTATTGAACGCGGTTTATCTTGAAGGGCGCGCGCTGCCCCGGAAGGTGCGCATGCTGATCGACTTTGCCGCCGCCGACATCCGCTCGGCCGACCAGTTCTTTGGCGCGGATTGACACCGATCTTTACCGGGCTTGCCGGAGGGGACGTTCAGGCGAGGGGCGTGAGGCATCGATATCGGGCATTTGCGAGCGGTCGGCGCTATCGGTGACCTCTGGCGCCAGTTTGGCCATCGCTTCGTGATGTGACAAGAAGATATTGCCTGGCAGGTCGTCGATGAGCGCGGAGCGGGCGAGCCTGTCCATCACCGGGCCTTTCACCTCGGACAGGTGCAGGTCGATCTTCTGGTCCGCAAGCCGGTGGATGATGAGTTCAAGGCTTTCCAGCGCACTCGCGTCGATCGAGTTCACCGCGACAAGGTTCAGCACGAGGTGACGCAAATTGGGGCGCTCGGCGACGGCGCGCTGGATGATGTCCTCGACCGCGCGGGCATTGCCGAACCACAGGCTTTCGTCGATCCGCAGGGACAGAACCGTGTCGGAACAGGCGACGTCATGGCGCAGGATATTGCGGTAATGCCGAGTGCCGGGGACCTGTCCGATTTCCGCGACATGCGGGCGGGCAGAGCGCCAGAGATGCAGCAGGAGCGATAGCCCGACGCCGGTGATAATCCCGGCCTCAACCCCGATGGCGAGTGTCACGAGGATCGTGCCCAGCATGGCGGCGAAGTCGAAGGGCGAATAGCGCAGGGTCCGCCGCAGGGTGCCCAGGTCGACGAGGCTGAGCACGGCGACGATGATGGTCGCCGCGAGAACTGCGGTAGGCAGATGTTTCAGCAGGGGCGTCAGAAAGAGCGAGGCCAGCGCGATGCCGATGGCGGTAAAAGCGCCTGCTGCAGGCGTTTCAGCCCCGGCATCGAAATTCACGACCGAGCGGGCAAATCCACCGGTAACAGGGTAGCCGCCGGAAAAAGCCGAAGCGAGGTTCGAGACACCAAGTCCGATCAGTTCCTGATCGGGCCGGATGGACTGACGGCGCTTGGCCGCGAGGGTCTGCGCGACCGAGACGGATTCCACGAACCCGATGACTGATATCAGGAACGCAGCGGGGAGAAGATCTCGCCACAGAGCCGCGTCGAACAAGGGAAGGCTCAGGTTTGGCAGTCCTTGCGGGATGTCCCCGACCACGGAAACACCGCGCTCTTCCAGACCCAGCAAGACAACCGCCAGAATGGAAACCACGATGGCAAGAACCGGTCCCGTCCGTGCGAGCAGGGCTGCGGCGCCGGCGGACAATCCAATTCTTTCCAGCACAGGTTTCAGCGACGAACGCGACCAGAACAGGAAACCGGTGGCAAGTGCGCCGATGGTGAGTGTTGGAATGTTCGTTTCACCGATATTCCCGCCAAGGGAGGCAGCCAGTTCCAGCAGGTTGTGACCGCCCGCGTCAATCCCGAGGATATGACGCAACTGACTGGCCGCGATCAGGATGCCGGAAGCGGTAATGAACCCCGAAATGACCGGGTGCGACAGCAGGTTGGCCACAAAGCCAAGCCGGAAAATTCCCATGGCAAGGAGCATCAGACCCGACAGGGTCGCAAGGGCGATGGCCGCAGCGATATAGCGCTCGCTCCCCGGCGGGGCGACAGTTCCGGCCGCTGTCGCCGTGAGCAGCGAAACCACTGCTACGGGCCCGACGGCGAGCGTTCGGCTGGTTCCGAAAATAGCATAGGCGACCAAGGGCAGGATCGAAGCATAAAGCCCGACGACGGGCGGAAGCCCCGCGAGCATGGCATAGGCCAGCGATTGCGGGATCAGCATGACCGTCACGATGACGGCGGCAAGCCCGTCGTTGTAAAAGCTCTGCCTCGTGTACTGGCTTCCCCATTCGAAAACCGGCAGATAGGTCGCCAGACGTCTCATTGTTTACTTTTCCACCGGCAGGCCTGCCGATTTCCAGCCGGCAATGCCGCCCTGAATGACCTTGGCGTCATAGCCCATGTCGCGCAGGGTGTCGGCGGCAAGGGCGGCGCGGCCACCAGCGGCGCAGAGCACCAGTATCGGCGCGCTACCACGACGGTCGACGAGCTCCGCCTCGGCCGTATCCAGACTGGAATCCGCCCGGGTTTCAAGAATGCCGCGCGGCACGTTAAGGGCGCCGGCGATGCTGCCAACCGTTTCGAGCTCCCCGGGTTCCCGGACATCGAGGATGAGTCCGCCGCCAGCGGCCATCGTGTTGGCTTCGTCAGGGCTTATGGTTTCGACGCGCGTGTTGGCGTCGGCAACAAGATCTTTCATCGTGCGTGTCATGTGGTGCTCCTAGAATTTGTTCGTTGGCAATTTAAGATAGGAAAGGCCGTCATCCTCGGCAGGGGGCAGACGTCCGCCGCGCAGGTTGATCTGAAGCGCAGCCAGAATGCGGTCGGGCAGGGCAAGCGTCGCATCGCGATCGTTGCGCCGTTTGATCCATTCTTCGCGCGACGTCCCGTCGCGGACATGCTCGTTACTTGCCTTGTGCTCGGCGACCGTGGCTTCCCACATGGGTTCGTCCCGGTCCTTGGTGCCATAATCATGTCCGACAAAAAGCCGGGTATCCGTAGGCATAGACAGGATTTCCTGGATCGAGTCCCAGAGTTCTTCGGTGCTGCCGCCGGGGAAATCGGCGCGTGACGTGCCCACATCCGGCTGCATGAGCGTATCATGCGTGAAAGCTGCGTCGCCGCAAACGTAGGTGATCGAGCCGAGCGTGTGCCCGGGCGACAGGATCACGCCAAGTTCCAGATTGCCGAGAGGGATTTTGTCGCCCTCTGCGAGCAGACGATCAAAGTCGCGACCGGGATCAAATGCATCGGGCAAGTTGTAGATTTTCGACCAGATGGCTGCAATGTCGGGCAGTTTGGACCCGATTGCATTGGGCGCGCCGGTGCGTTCCTTCAAGTGCGCCGAGGCCATCACGTGGTCCGCGTGCGGATGGGTGTCGAGCACCCATTCTACCGTCAGACCGTTCTCAGCGACCAGATCAAGAACCTGATCCATGCTTTCACTTGAGAAACGATAGTTCTTTGGGTCGAAATTCCACACGACATCAATCAGCGCCGCTTTCTTCGTGGCGGGGTCCGCGCAGATATACTGAATGGAGCCGGTATCCGGTTCATAGATGCCCCAGACATCCGGGCTTGCAGGACCGTTCGACGCCGATTTGCGTACGATCCGCTGTTTGAGTTTCGAAGTGCTCATTCTGGTTCTCCGTTCCGGTTGGAAAGATCGAACACGCCGGGCTTGCATCACCTTGCGCAACCGTCATATATTAGCGATATCTAAATAAGGCAATGGTAATGTAATGGCGAATGGAAAAGAAATGTCAGTTGCCGCTCTTCAGGAGATGGCCGAGCATGTCGCATCACGCCTGTCGCTTGTTTCCAATGCCAAGCGACTGCTGATCCTGTGCGAACTGGTAGAGGGAGAAAAGTCCGTGGGAATGCTGCAATCGGCGGTGGGGATAAGTCAATCTGCCCTAAGCCAGCATCTCGCAAGGCTGCGCGAGGCCGGGATGGTCGGCACGCGCCGAGAGGGGCAGACGATCTATTACAGCATAACGGACCCTGATCTCGATGTGCTCATGACCGCGCTTTACGACGCTTTCTGTCGGGATGCGGGACCCGCAGTATAAGTCAAAAAAAATGCGGGCCACCCCGAAAGGCAGCGCGCAATTTTCTTACAGAACCAGCTTGGTGGCGGTCAGGACAGCAATGCGTCTATGTGGATAGGATAGGAACTGATCCTTTTTCCGGTCGCATGCCAGACCGCGTTGGCGATTGCGCCGACGCTTCCCGTGATGCCGATTTCGCCAACCCCCTTGATGCCAAGCGCGTTGACATAGGGATCGTCCTCATCCACGAGCAACGCCTCGACATGCGGGGCGTCGGCATTCACAGGCACGTGGTAGCCAGCGAGATCCGCGTTCAGCGGACGACCTGAGCGTAGATCGTGAATGCTTTCCTCGTGCAGGGCGAAGCCGATACCCCAAATCATCCCGCCGGTAAGCTGGCTCTTGGCGAGGTGCGGGTTGATGATCCGCCCGGCTGCAAAGGCACCGATCAATCGCGACACGAGGATCTGGAACAGGTCTGGATCAATTTTGACCTCGGCAAAAACGGCACCGTGCGAAAACATCGCCCGCGCCTCTGCGTTGGCTGGATCGCGTCCGCCGGAGCCCATCGCATCTATCGTTTCTAACCCAGCGCGTTCGAGAATGTCGGCGTAGCTTTCGCTGCGACTTTTGTCGTCAGCGCGGAATAATCGGCCCTCGCGCGCCTCGACGCCTGTATTCCCTGCGCCAAACAACGGGGATTCCGGGTCGGCGGTGGCCAGATCGGCAAGCTTTTGCACGGCGTTGCTGCCCGCCTCGAACAGCGCGCCTCCGGCAGACGCGGTATGGCCCGAGCCGCCAGCGACGCCAGCGTCGGGCTGATCGGTGGTGCCGGACAGGAACTCGATCCTGTCGACCGGCAGCCCTACGCCGTCCGCGGCGATCTGGGCAAGAGCGGTCCAGGCGCCTTGCCCCATATCTGCGCCGGAGGTTTCGACCAGTGCCGTTCCGTCCCGCCTAAGCGTCGCTCGGGCTTGTGCGGCGAACATTGGCGCTGGGAAAAGGGCGCTCCCCATGCCCCAGCCGACGAGCATGCCGTTTTCATCTCGCATCTGTCCCGGCGCCAGAGGGCGATCCGACCATCCGAATTTTTGCGCTGCAAGCTCATAACACTCTCGCAGGGACTTGGCGGAAAATGGTTTGCCGCTGGCCGGATCGGTTTCGGCATAGTTGCGCAGCCGGAATTCCAGCGGGTCCATGCCGACCGCTTCTGCCGCCTTGTCCATCGCGATTTCCAGCGCTGCGGAACCGGAGGCTTCGCCCGGCGCGCGCATTGGGCCGGGCGTGCCGGTGTCGACCCTGACGGCTGAGTGCCGAGCAACGATTGCAGGGCTGGCGTACATGTTCAGCGATGCGTTTCCCGCGCCTTCGATGAAGTCATCGAAGCTGCTTGTAGACGCGGTGGCTTCGTGTTCAAGCGCCTTGATCAGGCCGTTCCCATCCGTGCCAATCCGCAGTTTCTGGCGGGTCGCGCCGCGATGTTGCACGGGGCCGAACATCTGGTCCCGGCGAAGCACCAACTTCACTGGCCGGTCCAGCATCCGCGCAGCCATGATCGCCAGGATTTGCGGGCCAACGAGAATGGCTTTAGATCCAAAGCCCCCGCCAATGAACGGGCTGCGCAACGTGACATTCTCTGGCGGAATACCGAAATACCCTGCGAAGGCGCCTCTTGCTAAATGAATGGCTTGGTTCGGCGTGTCGATCGTCAGGTGATCGCCGCTCCACTCGGCAACAATTGCGTGGGGTTCCATCGCGTTATGATATTGAGCGGGCGTGTCGACCGAGGCGCCAATCCGATGTTTGGAATCGGAAAAGCCAGTGTCGAAATCGCCCTTGCTGAAGGACGGATTACCCCCGATGCCAACGGCGGGTGGATCATAAGCCTCGCCATTTTCGAATCCGATGCGTGCAGGGTCGGTATCATATTCCGGTGCGAGGAGACGGGCACCTTCGGTCGCGGCCTCAAGCGTTTCAGCCACGACGAGCGCTATCGGCTGGCCCGCGTAACGGACAGTATTGTCCTGCAGTGCTTCGATCCGCCATGAAAACGGGTGCGACTTTCCATCGGGGTCGAGGTGAAGCGCCGGACGATTGTCGGGCGTAATGACCTCGATCACCCCGGGGTGCGATTTTGCGGCTTCGACATTCAGCGAAACCACCCGACCACGAGCAATGCCGGCGGAAGCAAAAACCGCGTGGGCAAGCCTGTCGGGGCGATTGTCAGCGGCGTAGGTGGCCGTGCCGGTGACCTTGGCAATCCCATCACGACGGGTCATCGGCTGGCCGGAATTCGACCCGAGGCGGACATGGCCCGGAGGTGTCTGAAGTGTATCAGGCATGGGCGGTGGCTCCTTCGGAAGACGTGAAAACAGAAGCGGGCAGAGCAGGGATGCGATCCGGCGTGCCCTTGGCGGCAAGGGTCAGAGCGCGAGTCAGCACGCGCGTTGCCAGCGTGATCTTGAACGCATTGTCGCCAGAGGGTGACGCTTCTTTCAAAGCGATTACAGCGGCCTCGGCAAAAACGTCGGCTTCGGCCTTCTTACCCTTCAGAAAGGTCTCGGCATCGGTCGCGTGCCAAGGCCGGGCGGCAACAGCGCCAAGGGCGATGCGGGCCTCGGTTATCGTGCCCTGTTCCATGCGCAGCATGGCCGTAGCTGAAACCAAGGCAAAGGCAAATGAGGTCCGCTCGCGCAGTTTCAGGTAGCGTGAATGCTCCGCGAATGAGGATGCCTCTGCCGGCAGGCGCAGGGCGGTGATCATTTCGCCATGCTTGAGGGCAATCCCACCTGCGCTCTCTGAGCCGGGCAATTCGTGCAGCGCCGCGAGGTCAATTTCGCGGCTGCCATCCGGACCTTCGATCTCGACGATTGCGCCCAAGGCCGCAAGCGGAACACAGAAATCCGACGGGTGCGTTGCGATGCAGGAGGGCGTCCAGCCCAGCACTGCATGAGAGCGATTATGACCCTCGAGCGCATCGCATCCTGAACCCGGCGCGCGTCGGTTGCAACGGCTGAGCGGATCCTGAAAATAGGCACAGCGCGTTTCTTGCATGAGATTCCCGCCAACCGTCGCCGCGTTCCTGAGCTGCGGCGACGCGCCGGATAGCAGGGCCTCTGAAATGGCGGGAAAGGCAGCCGAAAAGGCCGTGTTACGGGCCAGTTCCGCGTTGCGCACCATGGCTCCGATCCGGACTGACCCGTCTTCAAGCCAGTCGATCCGGTCAAGTTCCGGCAACCGCGTGATGTCGATGACCTTGCCGGGTGCCGCGACGCCGATCTTCATCAGGTCCAGCAGATTTGTGCCCCCGGCCAGATAGGCGGCACCCGGCTCGGAGGCGGCTGCAACAGCTTCGGCGACCGAGCCGGGACGGACATAATCAAAACGGTTCATACGCTGGTTCCTTCGCTTTCGGATTGTCGGCGCTGGGCGTCCAGAACGGCGGCGGTGATTCCGGGATAGGCTGCGCAACGGCAGATATTGCCGCTCATGCCTTCGCGGATCCGCTCAGGGTCGGCACCTGCGTCTCCTTCTGAAAGAAGACCCACGGCGCTCATGATCTGGCCCGGGGTGCAGTAGCCGCATTGAAAGCCGTCATGTTCGATAAAGGCGGCTTGCACAGGGTGCAGAGTATCGCCCTGTGCAAGACCTTCGATCGTCGTAACGTCCGTGCCGTCGACGCTTGCGGCGAGTGTCAGGCAGGCATTGATCCGCTTGCCGTCGAGCAGAACGGTGCAGGCACCGCACTGGCCGCGATCGCAGCCTTTCTTGGTGCCGGTCAGTCCGATATGTTCGCGTAAGAGGTCAAGCAGGGTGGTCCGGGTGTCTTCCAATGGCACGTTCAGGCTTTCGCCATTCACGCTGAGGCTTATGGAAAGGGTCATGGTCCCTCCAATGTTGGATTTATTTGCGGGTATTTAGCGGGAGCTCTTTCGCCCGAGGTCCGATAGGTGCAATCTTCGGTACGGGCCTGTGGTCCGCTAAAACATATATACGGAGGCATCCTCCGTTTAGCAAGAGTAAAGGTGACCCAAAGGCATCATGGGCGGAGAAGTGCAGAAAACAGGTAAAAAACCGCGCGCGGATTCCATCCGGAACCGCGAACGTCTGCTTGAAGCGGCCCGCGATGTGTTTTCGGCAGGCGGGCCGGAGGCAAGCCTTGAAGCGGTCGCCCGTCGGGCCGAGGTTGGAATAGGAACGCTCTACCGGCACTTCCCGACCCGCGAGGCGCTCTTTCAGGCGGTCTACAGCCGCGAAGTGGACGAGATGGTTGCGCTTGCGGGTGAACTTGCCAATGATCCTGACCCGGTCACGGCCCTGCGCAAGTGGATGCATGCAAGCATTCGCATGGTTGCTACGAAACGGGGGATGCTCAACGCGCTCACCCCGACGCTCGACAGCTCATCGGATTTCTATGCGGATGTTTCCGCGCGCCTGCTTTCGTCGATAGACACGCTCATGCAGCGGGGCGTCGCGGAAGGCCGGTTGCGCAATGACATCACGTCAGAAGAGTTAATGCGGGCGTTTCTGGGGATTTGCTACACGCGGGAGCAGGAGGGCTGGCAGCAGACGGTTATTCGCTTGCTCGACGTGTTCATCGACGGGCTGGTCGTACCGGGCCAGCATTCTCGCGACTGATCGTATCGGATCAGAAAGCGCCGTTCAGGCGGATGACTTACCTTGATCACTGGTTTGTCGAATGCCGGATCCCCGGCATTCGGGTGTTGGACTGAGAGAACAGAGGCAGGCGCAAGCCTGCCCGCATCCCTATGCGCTCAAGCTGCGTCAGACATGGCCTCGGCTTCGGCAACACGTTCGGCGAACCACGGGAAAGCCACATCCTCCGCGAGATCGTCGCTTTGGGCATCGTGGATCACGCGCGGGCCGATCTGCTTTGCATTGTGCTTGACCAGCATGTCCGCAAGTTGTTCCGAACCGTGCCCAAAGGTTTCGTAGTCGCTGTCGCCCAGCCCGAAAATCGCAAAGCTGAGCCCCGCCAGATCGGTGTCTGATCCCTCAAGCTTTTCGGCAAAGGGCTTGGCTGAAGCGGGAAGTTCGCCATCGCCATAGCTGGAACTGACGAAGACATGGAACACGGACAGATCCAGATCCGCCGGGTCGACCTCGGCAAGGTTCATTATTTCCAGCTCGTGATCGCCACCGAATTCGCTTTCGAGGTCTTCGCAAAGCATTTCGGAATTACCGGTTTCGGTACCGTAGAGGATATTGATCTTCATTGTGTCGTCTCCGTCACGTTCAAAGCCAGTTTCAGCATGTCCCGCCGGGTGCGCAGCTTGTTGCGCAGGCGGCCCTCGGCGCAGGACGCGCGTTCATGTTCGTCGATCCGCTGCCATGCGGCATAGTCCGTAAGATGATCAAACCGGGCGAACAAGGCCTCGCGCCCGGTCGCGTCGCTCTCGGGCATGGTCGCGAGGTCTTGCCCAATCGCTGCGGCCACAATCTGCGAGTCGCTGCGGTTATCCGGAATGGTTCCCTGAGGGCCGCGACGGAACCATCCGGCGGCGTAAAGTCCGTCATCCAACCGCCCGTTGGCCAGATCGGACGCGCTTTCGATCAGGTCCATGCGTCCAAGGCGCTGGTCATCGCTGAACCCGACAGCGGTCACGGCCATGTCGCAGGGAAGTTCAAGCGTTTCGGACCCGTCGGCCCGCGCGATATGCAGGGCGTTCAGTTTGCCGTCAGCCCCGACAAAGCTGATCGGCGACCAGCCAAAGCGGAACGAGATCGTGCAACGTTTCTCGTCAGGTTCGATTTCTGCGAGTCCATTCAGTGCGGCGATCTTGGGGTTTTCACTGTCGGAAGCTTCGTCAAAGTCGAGATCGTGTATTTCAAACTTCAATCCTGCGCTCTTGCCAATTTCCTTGACCATGACCGGGTCAAACTTTGCCATACTGGCAGGCGAGCGACCGATCACCTCGATCCGTTCAACTTTGGCCGCGGCGATGCTTTCGGCGTGATGCGAGCCGAAATCCGACCCCTCGTATTCATGGTCCTGTTTGGAGAGTATCCGCAGTACGTCCATCGCGACATTACCATTGCCGATGATCGCAACCTGTTTGCCGGGGGCGGGCAGCTCTGCGTCCTTGCTATCGGGATGATCGTTCCACGCGCGAGTCAGGACGCCAGAACCAACGACGCCCTGCAGGTCTTCGCCCGCGATGCCCAGTTTACGGTCTGACGAAAGCCCGGTGGCCAGCACGACGACATCGTACATCGCACGCAAATCATCCAGCGAAATGTCACCACCATGCGCGCCGGTACAGATATCGAGATTGCCGATGAAATTGACACCCTGCCGTTCAAACAGGCGGGCGAACTGGCGCGAGACCGCCTTGGTCCCCTGATGATCGGGCGCAACGCCATACCGGACAAGACCAAAGGGCACGGGCAGACGGTCGATGATGTCTATCTCGACCGTTGCGTCCTGCTTCAGAAGCGCCTGAGCGAGATAACATCCCGACGGGCCAGCGCCGATGATGGCAATTTTGCGTGTCATGCGCCCTCCTAGTTGAAAACGAAACCGTGATCCACGGGCAGGACCTGACCGGTCAGTGTGATTGCCGCCTTGGTCAAAAGGTAAGCGGCCACGTCCGCGACTTCATCGGTGCCCTGCGGGCCGGGGACGGCGCGTTGGGTTTCATAGAGTTTATGCCGCGCTTCGGGCACGTACTCCGTGCTTGGAGTCGTCAGTATACCCGGAGCGATTGCCGTGACGCCAATGCCGTCGGGGCCAAGTTCCCGTGCCAGCCCGCGTGTCATGGCCATGACAGCGCCTTTGGATGAAATATAGCTCATCAGGTTCGGCGCGCCCCAAAGCGCGGTATCCGAGGCGAGATTGACGATCCGGCCCGATCCCGAGGACCGCAGGGCAGGTGCCAAGGCCCGGATCGCAAGCCAGGTGCCGCGCACGTTGACAGCCATGACCTTGTCCCAGCTTTCGATTTCGATGTCTTCGAAACCGATGCCGCCAATACCGGTGGCGATTGCGCCGTTATTGACCAGCCCGTGGACCGGGCCGCTGATTGATGCCCCGAAAGCCGCAATGGAGTCAGGGTCAGACAGGTCCATCAGCTTGCTTTCCACCGTCGCGCCCGTTTCGCACACCGCCGCCATGGTGGGTTCAAGGCTTTCGTCGCTCAGATCCGACAGGATCAGCTCGGCCCCGGCAGAGGCGCACGCCAATGCAATGGTTTTGCCAAGACCGCCACCGGCACCGGTGACAACGACACGGCGACCTTCCAGAGAATTCATCGTGTTACTCCTGCCCATGGATGGGGTTGGCCGGTAAGGTCACAGTAGATGCCTTTCTGCCGCTGCCAGACCCGCAAGCCCTCGCGGCCTTTCTCACGTCCGATGCCGGATGCGCCGTCACCGCCAAAGGGCGTCGAAATCGAGAACTGCTTGTAGGTGTTGATCCAGACGGTGCCCGCCCGGATCGCCCCGCCAACCCGCCATGCGCGGGGGAAATCACGGGTCCAGATGCCGCAGGCAAGACCGTATTCGTTGTCATTGCCCTGCGCGATCACGTCCTCTTCGGTGTCGAAGGGGAGGACGACGAGAACCGGCCCGAATATCTCTTCGCGGCAAGTCTTTGCATCGTTCGGCAGGCCCGCGATGATCGTTGGTTCAAGATAGGCGCCTTTGTCATATTCCGCGCCAGACAGGCGTTTGCCGCCGCACAGGATCTCGCCGCCTTCTCCCCTTGCGCCTTCGATATACGCCTCGACCGCCTCACGGTGTTCGTGGTTGATAAGTGGCGCAACCTGTGTCCCGTCGGCAAAGGGATCGCCGACGCGCAACGCTTTCGTTGCCTCGACCAGCTTCGCGACGAACACGTCATAGATCGAACGCTGCACGAAAAGCCGGGAACCGGCGATGCAGCTTTGCCCCGAGGAAGAGAAGATGCCAAAGAGAATGCCCGCAACGGCAAGATCCTGATCGGCGTCCTCGAACACGATTGTGGGCGACTTGCCACCAAGTTCCAGTGAGATCGGCATCAGCTTGCGCCCTGCCTGTTCGCCAAGCCGTCGGCCAGTGTCGGTGCCGCCGGTAAAGGCGATACGGCCGATGTCGGCATGTTCGACGATCAGGTTGCCAATCTCGCGGCCCGCGCCGGGCAGGACCGAGAGCAACCCCTTGGGTAGCCCGGCCTCATCGACGATCCGCGCTAGTTCCAGCGCGACGAGTGGCGACCAGCTTGATGGTTTCAGAACTACCGCATTGCCCGCCGCAAGGGCGGGGGCCAGCTTTTGCGCATCCGAGGCGATCGGGGAATTCCACGGGGTGATCGCACCGACAACACCGATGGGTTCATGCACTGAAGCGGTTAGGAAACCGCCGCGCCGGGTCGTCAGTGCGTCGTCAGAGGTTTCCAGAACGGCAGCGAAATAGCGGAACGTACCAACAGCCGAGGCCGCAAGCGCCGCCGTTTCGGTCAGCGTCTTGCCTGTATCGCGCGATTGCAGCCGCGAGATGCGCGGGATGTTCGCCTCGATCCCATCCGCGATGCGGTGCAGGATCTTTGCGCGCTCATGGGGCAGCATATCGCGCCATGCCGGGTCGGCCTGTGCCGCCTTGGCCCGTGCTATAGCGCGCTCGCCATCTTCCCGCGACGCGCCGTTGAAGGTCATGTTTTCGGAGCCGTCATGTGAAAATACCGAGGTGATCGGCGCGCCGTGGCCTTCTTCCCAGACGCCGCCAACAAACAGGCGTCCATCAGGCAATTCGTTCGTCATATCTTTCATATCGTCCTCAGATCGCGACCGGCCCGGCAGCGTTCAGGATTTCCCGCGCTACCGAATAAACCGTCGACAAAGAAGTCTTTGGATTGTCCGGAGAAGGCTTGCCTTCAAGCCGGATGGAGAAGTCCAGCGCATTCGACCGGACCGTGTATTCGTGAATGTTCCCCGGTGCCTGCGGATCTGCGATCATCTTGACCCGGGTGGCCTCGAACCCCGCGCCTGCAAGGGCAATGGTCGCTGCTACATTGGCGTTTTTTGGGTAATCGCGCGCGGCTTCACGGGCGCTGCCTTCGTAGAAAACTTCGGCTGTTTCGAGTGCGGCAAGATTGAGTTTTTGTTCGGCAGGAGTGCCTTGCCAAGCCCGTGGCGGCTTGCGCGAGATATAGGTCACTTCCAGCCCGCCCGACAGTCGCGCTGCGGCCAGCATATCGATCCCGCCGACCGCGCCGGGCACGATGCGCAGCTGCGCTCCGCCCGTCTTGGCTGCGTCATGCAGGGCGGCTTCCGTCTCTCCATCAGCAAGCGCCCCGACGGATACGAGTACACCGTCGATTCCGGCCTCAAGGCACTGCAAAAGGTTTTCACGCACGGCGTCATGGGTTGCGACCTCGACAACCAGATCCGGTTTGCCGTCGATCAGCGCCTCGACCGAGCCGTGAACGTGCAAGCCGCCGCCCAGTGTTGATGCCGAGGCAGACAGCTTGTCCTTTGCGCGATCTTCCGCGCCGGGACGGGCCAGAATATCCAGCCTGTCCAACACCAGCCCCTGCTCGGCAAGAATGCCAAGCAGAGAGGTGGCAATATTGCCGTATCCGATCAGCGCGAGACGCATTAGTCGGCCTTTCCGGCGGCGCCAGCGGGCGGACCGGCAAAGGCTTGGGCAAAGGGACCGATGGCAATCATATCGACTTCGACCAGGACCGGGCCTTCGCGTTCGATGGCCGCATCCAGGACGCCCGCGAATTCTGCGGTATCCGACACTTTCATGTGCGGCATGCCCACGGACTGGCAAAGCAATTCGAAGTCGGGCGTGTTAAGTGCCGAATAGTGCCGCCGACCGCTATATTGCGCATCCTGAATGTTCTGGATTACGCCATAGGCTGCGTCGTTCATCAGCACGTAGACCAGAGGGCAGTTTTCCTGCACCGCGGTTATCAACTCGGCAATCCCAAGTTGCGCGCCACCATCGCCCAGCAGCGTGATCGCCTTGGGCCCTTCCGAGGCAAGCGCGGCACCGATCCCCATTGAAATACCCTGTCCGATACCGCCGCCAAGCGCGTGGACGCCCAGTTTCGGGTCGGCGATCTGTACGTAGCGATTGCCGAAGGTAGAGTTGGAAATCGTCACGTCCCGAACCCAGGGGTGGCGACCGTTGAAAACCTTCTCGAGCAGAACATCCGCCACGACGTGATACGGCCCAAGCCGCTGGCGCAATGCGCCTTCGGCCAATGCGCGCGCGGTCGAGATTTCATGCGGCAGGTTCGGATCGGTATCGAGCGTTTCCGGCAGGCAATCGAGCAGACGCTTCAATGTGTCCGCCGCATCGCCATGAACGAACAGCTCGACAGGATAGTTGCGCCCGCCTTGGCTGGCCTCGGCGTCGATCTGGCAGATCGGCGGCAGCGCCATGTTGTTATCCTTCGTCTCGTTTCCTCGCAGGCGAGAGCCGACCACCAGCATGAGATCGCAGGACTGGAACAGCTGTTCCGACTGCGGGGTCATGTTGAACGCCCCAAGCGTCGCCTTGTGATCCTCGGGGACGACCGCACGGCCGTTGGTCGAAGTGACGGCGCCAAAGCCGCGATTGACGAGTTCCAGCGCCTGTTCCGATGCGCCCCGCGCACCACCGCCCAGCCAGATCATCGGCCGTTTCGCTTGAAGCACACGCTCGGCCAGCGCCTCGATAGCAGCGTCGCTGGCAAATGGACGGGTGATCGCGGGCCAACCGGCATGCTTTGTGCCGGAAATCAGACTGCGTTGAATGTCGACCGGAATTTCAAGGCTGACCGGTCCGGAGGGTGCGGAAAGTGCGGCAGACACGGCGGCCTGCATGACACCCATCGCGGCATGCGGATCCCAGATCCGGAAAACCTGCTTGGACATGCCTTGCAGCATTTCGCGCTGCTTGGGAACATCATGGATCGGCGCACGGTCGCGATCGGCGAACTTCAGGTCCACCTGTGTCGTGATGTGCAAGAGAGGCGTGCCCGCCGTCAGCGCCTCGACCTGTCCACCGGCCGCGTTGCCCGCCGCCGTGCCCGTCGAAGTCATCACGACACCAAGCTGCCCGGTCACCCGCGCATGGGCATCGGCCATGTTCATCGCACCGGCCTCGCCCCGGGCGGGGACAAAACGGATCCGTCCCTGTTCCGCAAGCGCATCGAGGATCGGCATGTTGTGAATGGAAATGACACCGAAAACCGTGGTTACGCCAAGGTCCGCAAGCGCACGGGCAATCTGGTCGCCCACGATTTCGGCGCGGACCGGATCGACCTCGGTGGGTTCAAATGAATCGGGATATGCCGCCAGAGATTTCAACTTGTGCTCCTGTGATAAAGGACGCGGCAGGCGAGGCGAGAAACGCGAGCAGTCGCGCAGCCTCTTCCGGTTTTCCGAGCCGCCCCATTGGGATGTTCTTGTTCTTTGCGAGATCGGCGTACCATGCCTCTCGCGTCTGGTTCTTGTCATCGCGCGCCTCGAAACGGCGCTGCCATTGATTGCTGTCGATCAGCCCCACGAGGATCGAGTTGACCCGGATGTCGGGGGCCAGTTCGCGGGCCAGTGACTTCAGCAGGTTCTGTATCCCGGCACGCGCCGAGGAGGTGCAGACCATGTGCGGTTCCGGCTGCAGGGCGAGCAGCGAATTGGTGGCGACGATCGCGCCGCTGCCGCTTGCCGCGAGCATTTCCTGAAACGCGCGGATCGGGCGGATCTGGCTGAAATACTTCAACTCCAGCTCTTGCCGCCATGCTTCGTCTGTGGTGTCGGCAAAGGTCGAAACGCGCCCCTGTCCGGCATTGTTGATCAGCGCGACCGCGCCGCCGAACCTGTCTTCAACAGCCTTTGCAAAACCGTTGATCTGTTCTTCCTGTAGCACATCGACGGCTTGCGCGAATACGCGGTCGACACCAAACGTATCGGCGAAATCGGCCGCAACCTTGTCGAGCCGTTCGGCTCCACGGGCGCAGATCGCGACCTGCGCACCTTCTTCGAGCAGCAGCCGCGCGGTGGCAAGCCCGATGCCCGAAGAGCCGCCGGTGACGACAACAGGTTTATCTTTCAGTCCAAGATCCATGCGTCACTCGGCGTTCGAGGGCGGAAAGCCCGGGTCGGGGCGGCCCATCATGACGGCCCGCTGTGCCGGCGTGGGCGGGCCTGCGGTCATCCACTGGTCCATCTTTTCCGGATCGTCGCGCGGCCAGACCTGCGCCTCGTGCGTTGCCTCGTCGATCTGCTGAACTTCCGAGGTGAATTCGATCACAAAGCCCGAGGGCGATACGAAATAGGCGAACGGGTTGTCGCCCGGTCCATGACGGCCCGGACCCCATGACGGGACCTGACCCTTTTGCTTCATCCGCCCGATGCCGCGCATGAAATCGTTCAGCGAGGCCATTTCAAAGGCCACGTGGTTCACGCTTGCATAGGGAGCGCGGACCAGCGCGATGCAATGGTGGTCAACAGTCTCCATGTCCTGTGCGGACCGCAGGAATACCATCTGGTCGGCGGAATAATCGGACACGCGAAAGCCAAGGACGTCGCCATACCACGCTTCGGTCGCTTCCATATCGGGTGTGTTCAGCACGCAATGGGTCACCTTCCGGGGGTAGGCGAACTTGGTCTCGCGCTCGACCGGTTCAAGATCGGTGGTGAACCGCAGCCGACGGAAATCGGGGTCGAGCATCTCGAACCCGTACCCGCCGATGGCATCGTCGAACACGGCGGGGGTGCCAAGCACATGCGCGCCTTTTTCAACGACCTGTGCGTGCAGAGCATCCATCGACGCCCGGTCGGGCATGCCAAGATGGATGTATTCGACGCCGTAATTGTCGCCATCCTTTAACGCATAGATAAAGGGCTCTTTGCCCGTGCCGGCCAGATAGACGATGCCGTCTTCTTCCTTGGCAATTTGAAGGCCCCAGTCGTTTACGTAAAAGTTCTTGGTGGCCGTCATGCCCGGTGCGCGCATCACGATGCCGCGCAGATGACTGACCCGTACCATATCGGCACTCATTGAACGGTCTCCTCTTTCTTGTCGCTGCAAGGTCCCTCGTTCGTGCTCTCAAGGCAGGACAGGATGACCCTGGATAATTCTGCCGGGGTCTCGACATGCAGCGCATGCCCGCTCCCGGAAATCTCGGTGATCGGCGCACCGCCAAGGGCGGCCGAAGCACGCTCACTCTGGATACGCGGGGTGACGACATCGCCATCTCCCCAGATGATATGGGTCGGGCAGCGGATATCTTTCAGGTTTTCGACCAGTTGACCCGAGGCCAGCATGCGAACCGCTTGCCCGTAGCCGGGCTGTTTCACCGAAGCCATCGCGTCGATGACGCGTTCGCGGGCTTCGCGGTTTCCATCCGGATCGGCCAGCAGGCGGGGGCCGCGTTTTTCGGCAAAGGCGCGCGCGCCGAGATCGTCCAGTTCCGCCAAGCGGGCTGCGGCTGCATCCGACAGGTTGCCGCCGGGGACCTGACCATGCCCGCAGGCACAGGCACCCAAGATCATCTCGGTAACCCGCGCGGGGTAAAGCGCCGCGAATTTGGCCGCCATCAGCGTGCCAAGCGAGTGGCCGAGCAGCGTCACCCTATCAAGGCCGAGCGCGTTCAGAAACCGACTTAGCGCCTCGGCATAGTCACTTTCGACCGGCCAGTCGGCGGCCAGAGGTTCCGATGCCCCATACCCCGGCGCGTTCCACGCGATCACATCCCAGTCTTCGGGGAGTTCGGCCAGCAGCGGCAGGAAACTTCCGGCATTCGAACCGATGCCATGCAGGCAGACAAGCTGCCGCCCGTGACCTGTCCGCCGCCAATAGCTGATACCGGCGATGGTGTCATGGGCAACGGAAAGGGGCAGGGCAGACATGGCTTAGTGATCCTCGCGCACGAGGTAGTGCAGCACGCGTTTTTCGACTGCCGCGACGGCGAAGTAGAGCGCGATACCGATGACGGTCAAAAGGAAGATGGCGTTAAAGACCATCGCCGTATTCGCCTGTCCTTCGCCGTAGCTGATCAGGAAGCCAAGACCGGTGTTGCCACCGACAAGCTCACCCACGGTGACACCGATCACGGCCAGCGTCGCGCCGATGCGCAGACCTGCAAACAGGTTGGGAAGCGAGGAGGGTACCTCGATCTTGCGGAAGATCGTCAGCCGGTTCATCGAATAGACCCGGGCGAGGTTCACAAGATCGCGGTCGACCGTCTTCATGGATTGCAGCACGTTCACGAGGATCGGGAAAAACACGATCAACACGGTGACGAGCAGCTTGGGGATGGCGTTATAGCCGAACCACATGATGAATAGCGGGGCAAAGGCGACCTTCGGCGCGATTTGCAGCGCAAGAATATAGGGGGACAGAACCCGCTCCCAAAGGCTCGATAGCCCGAGGAGGTATCCCGACGCCGCGCCAAGCAGCCCGCCAAGGGCAAACCCGACGAGCGCCGAGATCAAGGTCGACATGAAGTGCCCCATCAGGTTTTCGCGCTGCATCATGCGCCCGAACTCTTCAAGACAATTGCTGAAGGTCGGAATGATATAGCGAGGCACGTCCAGCAGGGGGGGCAGGAATTCCCAGATCGCGAGAAACACGAAACCTACACCGATCATGGCGAGGATTTCCGTGCGCGACCCGGAACCCGCAGTCAGTTTCTTGAACGGGTTTGCCATCTTGCTGCCTTTGTGGACGGGGGCACCGGAGGAAATCTCCGGCGCGCCATTTTTCAGGGATGCACTCGTGTCGGCCATTTTCACTCCGTTGGTGCTGCGAACTGGTTGTCGTAGTAATCCTCGGTGGCGAGCGTTTCGTTGACGATTCCGTTCTCAAGATAGAAATCGGCAACGGCGGTCATCCGTTCGGGATCGATCATGCCAAGCTTGGCCATATCCGGCGTGGCATAGACGAGCTCGGTGTAGCGCTTCATGATGTCTTCCAGCATCGCGGCCTTGCCTTCGAACTGCGGAATGTTGGCAGCCAGCAGCTTGGAGGAGCCTTCCGGATCTTCCATCACGTCGCGCATGCCCTGAAGCGTCGCCTGAACAAAGGAGCGGACCACTTCGGGACGTTCCTCGATCATTTCATCCGAGGCGATGATCGCCTGCGCCATTGCCGGGAAGAGATCGTTGATCGGCACGATGGTCAGGTCGATGCCCGCGCCTTCGATCGCGGCGGCCCAGTCGGGCGTACCCGAGATCGCGTCGAGATCGCCCGAGATCATCAGCTGGACCATGCCTGCCGGACCGACGGCCTGGATATTTGCATCGTCCTTGGTCATGTCGGCAGAAGCGAGCGCTGCGAGCAGGTTGTAATAGGTGGTGTCCTGGAATGCCATGACGCCGATGTTCAGACCCTTGAGGCCGGAAACATCGGTCGCACCGCTGTCGTTGCGGATGACCAGCTGGGTCAGGGCCTTACCGCCCAGAACGGCAACCGCTTTGACGTCCAGACCGTTGGGGCGGATGATGATCGGCGTGTCGCCGATGCCGCCACCAAGGTCCGAGTTGCCCACGGCGACCTGCTTGGCGACGTCCGCGCCGCCTTTGCCGATGGCCCAGCTTACATCAAGCCCGGCGTCTTCGTAGTAACCCTTTACACGGGCAACCTGAAACGGGGTGAACGCCGGCAGGAAGTCCGGGGCCGGGAACAGGTAGCTGACTTTTTCCTGTGCATATGAGACGGCCGGAATGGTCGCCAGCACGGTAGCGGCCGCTATTGTCGCCGCTTTTACAAATCCAAAACGCATTTACTTCTCCTTGTTGGACGGCCTTCAGGCCGCTTCGTTTTCTAGGTGCAACGTGTCGAACAGCCGTTTGACGTAGACGCCGGTCTGGGCCTCCATCGAACGAGCGAGGGGGTCGCGGCGGTTGCGAAGTTCGATGGCGAATTCGTCGACGACGGTGCCGGGACGCCCGGACATGACCACGACCCGGTCGGCCATGATAACGGCCTCGTTCAGATCATGCGTGATCAGCACGCAGGTAACGCCTGCCTCGGCGATGGTACGGGCGAAATGGCGCTGCAAGACAAGCTTGGTCTGCGCATCGAGCGCGGAAAACGGTTCGTCCAGAAGAATGATATCGGGTTCGATGACCAGGGTCCGGGCCAGAGCCGCGCGCTGGCGCATCCCGCCGGAAAGCTGGTGCGGATAGTGTTCGGCGAACTCGGCCAGCTTCATGCGTTCAAGTTCCTGCATGGCCCGTTCCCGGCGCTCGGCTCGGGTAAATTTGCGTTCTTCAAGTCCGAACTCGACGTTCTTGACGATGTTGCGCCAGGGCAGCAGCAGGTCTTTCTGCAGCATAAAACCGACTTCGGGACGGGTGCCGGTCACTTCGTCACCGTTAATCAGAACCTGCCCCGAACTCGTGCCATAAAGGCCGGATACCATGTTCAGAATGGTGGACTTGCCACAGCCCGACGGGCCGACGACGGCAACCAGTTCACCAGCGCCTACGGAAAAGCTCATATCCTCGACGGCGGTGACGGAATTGCCCGTATTGCGGTCGGTAAAGACCTTGGTGATGTTCCGAAGTTCAAGGCTTGAGGTCATGGAGTTTCCCTGTCTTTGCGGAGATGTTTTCAGTTCCAGAGATAGCCGTAGCGGCGGATCTGGGGCAGAAGGCGCGCCATCGGATTGCCCGACCCGTCGCCAAAACGCACATGCCGTAGCCATGTGCGCCCGTGAATTTCCATACCGGCCGCGGTCACCCGCGACCCGAAGTGCGTCGCATCTGCCCAGAGCCCGCCAAGCGCGTCAGTCTGTTCAAGGCTGACCGGCCCGTCAAAGCAGGTATCGGCGCAGGAAAGCGACCCAAGGACCTGCATGTTGTCGAGAAAGGCGGTGCTGGCGATACGTGCCTTGTCGAGCACCAGCGCCCCCCAGAATTCGGATTTGGAGAGCGTCAGGTTGCCGTTGATCCGGGCCTCGTCGAGCCTGAGATCGGTGCCGAACCGGCTGTCCTGTGCAGAGAGCTGCGATTGAAAGGTGCAGCCCCGGAACCAGCTCAGCCCCAGCGTCGTGCAGCGATCCAGAAGGACCGCGCCATCGAACACGGAACCCGACAGGTCGAACCCGCAAAGCTCGCGCCCCCGAAGGTCAAGCTCACCGCTGACGCGATGCCCGCGAAGATCCGCCGCGACCTTCGGCTCGAACGGCGCGGTCAAGGCGGCAATTACCGCCTCCGGCTCGATCGGGGTGAGGGTCGCGTCTTTCATCACGCCGTCTGCTTTCCTGCGGATTCTTCTGCGTCCAGTGCCTTGAAATGTTCCTTGGCGCGGCGCACCATCATCTGGCGAAGACGGGAAACACCAATGTCGTGCTGATACAGCATCTCGCGGCGACGGGCGTCTTCCGGGATCGATTCCAGCATTACGCGGTCCTGTTCCAGAACGTGCCAGTGACGGTCTTCGAGGAAAGCGCGATACAGGAAACGCCAGCTCTCCGCCGCTGTGCCCTGCACTTTGCGGCAGCGCCAGAAGAACGAGTAATGCGTGTGTTCATCGACCGGCGTCGCGAAACCGACGATACGGAACGGGCCGCCCGGACCGGCACCATCGGGATAGGGAATGTCGAGCCGGAAGAACATCGTGCCTTCATCCATGACAACTTCGGTGTAGTCAAAGTTGACACCCTTCTGGTTGACTCGTTCGATCTGAAAGCCTTTTTCGCGGCGTTCCAGCTTCATCGTGTCCTGCTTGGAGCCGTAGGCCAGCGTAAAGCTGTTGGCGTGCAGGTAGCTTGCGTGCATCGGGTCGGCCGCGTTGTCGAGGCTGAAGCGATACGAGCAATCCCAGTAGGTCATGCAGGGGAAAACCTGCCATTCGTCGCTGGTGAATTCTTCTGGCGGCAAGAATTCCGGCGCGTCGGGGCGATCTGCCGAGGGCAGGTAGATAAAGACAGCGCCGCCAGCTTCGTTGCATTCGTAATAGGTCAGCGCCTTGCGGCCTTCGAGCGCGCAGTCGGGCATGGCAGGAACGCGCACGACCGTCCCTTCGCCATTGACCGTCACACCGTGATAACCACAGGCGATATTGCCGTCCTGAACATGTCCAAGGCTCAGCTTTGCGCCGCGGTGCGGGCAGAAATCTTCGACGCAGCGAACCTTGCCAGCCCCATCGCGCCACAGCACGAGGTTCTCGCCGGCAATCTTGCGGGCCAGTGGTTTACCGGCTTTCAACTGAACCGATGTGGCAACCGGCATCCAGAACCCCCGGAGACCAAGGCTGATATAGTCGTCGACCCGGTCACGGCCTTTTGCGGTGGCTTCCATGTCTCGTACTCCTCTCAGGCGCCGATGCCATGTTCGGCGTGGGCCGCGTCATGGGATGCATTGATGGCTTTCAGTTCCGCATCGAGAATTTCCAGCGTCCAGGCGCCGCTCTCTCCGGACGGGCGCGGAGCGCCCCGTTCATTCAGCTTCTCAGCAACTTTTGCGAAATCATGCTCACCGGTTTCGTAAATGCGCTCGAGCGCCTCTGCGAAAGCGCGCTCGGCATCGCTGAGCGGGCGGCCTTTGGATTGGTTCTTCAGGGCTGGATCTTGCATCCCCAAATTCTCCCTTTCTGCCGATTGTTCAAATTTGAACGTATGGTTCTTATTTGCAATCATGCCGATTCGCGGTACTATGTTCAAGAAGTTTCGATGACACGCCGGTGTCGCGATGATGAAAAAAGGGATGACCGATGGCCGAAACAGTCATGCTCACCGTGTTTCTCAAGCACGATCAGTCTCAGAATCTGGAGCAAATTCAGACACATCTGGGCGAACAGGATTGGTGGACCGGTTTCCCGCCCGAAGGCGTAGAAATAGTGAGCTGGAACGTGGTGATGGGGATCGGCCAGATCGTCACCCTACGGATGCCGCCGGAATTACTGCCTAAAGTTAACGTCGAACTCGAACGCCGGGCCTGGGGAGTCTTCTCGACCGAGTTCTTCCCGACCTACGATTTCGTCCCGGTGCGCGAGCGTCTGACCCGCGAATGGCAGGAAAGAAAAGAGGCCGCTGCAGATGAGTGATCCTGTCGCCGTAACTGCCGAAGGCATTCCCGGACCCGTTCCGGGACTGTTTTCAAACGCCATCGTTTGTGACGGTATCGTCTATGTTTCTGGCCAGCATGCTGGCGGCCCAGAAGGGGTCGTGGGTGAAACCATGTACGAGCAGGCGCAAGAGGCCTTGCGCCGCGTTGTCGCTCTTGTCGAAGCGGCAGGCGGTAGGAAAGAGCGCATAACCAAGATTTCGGTTTTTGTAACCGACATGGCGCGCAAGGATGAGGTCGGGCGCGCCCGTCGCGAAACCTTTCAGGGCGTTTTGCCCGCAGCCACGATGATGGAAGTTTCGGCATTCGTGGATCCCGCGCTTCTCGTCGAAATCGAAGCCGTCGCGCACCTGTAAGTTAGACATTCCATATTCAGCCGTGCTTGCCCAGAATGGGTGCCACGTCGTCAGTCAAAGGAACTTAATGTATAGATGAACACGACCTCTCCCATGCCCCAGGAAAGCGACGAAAAAGCACCGCGCTCCGTTTCCTATGACGTGCCCCCCGTTACCCGCGCGATGGCGCTGCTGCGCTATATTGCGGCGGGCAATCGTTGCAGGAACATCGCTAAGGCATCGGCCGCCGTGGGCATCAACCGTACGACCCTGATCCGTTTGCTGCATACGCTCGAGCGTGAGGAGATGATAGAAAAGACACCGGGGGGCGACGGCTACGTTCTAGGCTATGGCGTGCTGGAACTGGCGTCGGGCATGTTGAGCAGCCGCGATGTTGTGCGTACCGGACAACCCGTACTGCATCATCTTGCTGCGGAAACGGGACTGTCGGCGCATCTGGGGGTTTTGGCTGGCACGGATGTCATCGTGCTCGTCCGGGAAACGCCTGAGGTGCAACTGGTGTCGAATATCCGCGTGGGCAGCCGCCTGCCTGCCTATGCGACCGTGATGGGGCGGGTGATCCTGTCGCACATGCGCGAAGATGAGGTACGCAGCATCTTCGACGATTACAACTTTTCTGCCTTCACCGATCAGACCCCTACAACGGTGGACAGCCTGCTAGGCCAATTAAAGCTGGATCGTGCCGCTGGCATCGCTTGGTCCGTCGCCTTTTTCGAAGAAGGTATCGGGTCCTGCTCCTGCGTTGTCTTGGATCAGAATAACGCGCCGGTTTGCGCGATCAGCCTTTCCGGACCGCAGGCCAATTTCGAGGAAGGCTCGGAAAAGCGCCAGCAGATCATGACCGGCGTGGTCGACGCAGCGCGGCGTTTGTCAGCCATGATGGGGCATATCCCCACGAATTGACCCCTCTCAACCGCTCCCGTCATGCCCCAGCAGTCGGGAAATGCGAATTGCGGTCGCTTTGAGGTCCGAGATGATTTCCGGCGGCAGTTGCGCGCCTGATTGCGGGCCATTTGCAGATGTCAGGTTGATCGCCGCCGCCACGCGACCCGTGAGATCCCGGACCGGAGCTGCGACCGAGGCAATGCCTGCTTCGAAATCCCCCATGTGCCAGATGACGTCGGCCTTGCGATCGCCCTTTACCTGTTCAAGCAAGCCGGGCAGCGACGGCCCCTTGCCCTTTGTGGCACCCGGTCTGTCGGCGCGGAAACGTTCGATGATCTCCGCATCTGGCAGATCGGCAAGCAATACCCGACCCATCGTCGTGCTGCGAGAGGGCAAGCGGCTTCCGACCTGAACAATCGAGGCATTCGCCTCTCGCGCCGGTGCGCGCAGAACGTACAAAACCGAAGATCCGTCGAGTATGCCCATATGTGCGGACCAGCCGGTCCGGTCGCGCAGCCGTTCCAGTTCGGGCTGGGCGATTTCGACAATTTCGCGGGTCGCAACATACCCGTAGGTCAGGCGCAGAACGCCCGGACCCAGCGAATAGGTCTGGGCGCGTTGGTCATGCAAAAGGCATCCGGTTTCAACCAGCGTATAGACCGAACGAAATGCCGCCGACCGGGTCACGCCAAGCGCATCGGCAATATCCCGCAACGACAGGTTCGGCTGCGCGGGGGTAAACAGCTTCAGCACGTTCAGCCCGCGCACAAGGCCCGGCACAAGATACCTGTCCATGTTGCCGGTATCCGGTTTCGGTGGCTCTTCCTGCTTCATATATAAAACGCCTTGTATTCAGTAAAACGCTGTCGGCGTATCCTTCTCTCAACCGAAATCGAGAATCAACCGTGAAAGGAACCAGAGATGACCGTACAGGAAACGGGTTTCGCTACCCTCGCAGATGAGCTGAAATCGCAGACCGGACGCTTTACCGACAAGCAGTTCGACTGGAATGCCTTTCCTTCCAACGCCGGTTTCGACGAACTGGCACGGGCACAGATGCGCTATATCGGTGCCGGCGGCTCGCCCAAGGTGAATGACACGTCGACGCTCAAGCCCGATCATTTCACGCTTTCCCTGATCTACAAGGAGACCGGAAAGTACGCCGCCTGCCACAGCCACGAAATCGAAGAAAGCTTTCTGATCATCGACGGCGCTCTGATCGTCGGCTGGGAAAAGGACGGCGAAGTTGTCGAGGTTAACCTCGGCCCCAAGGACATGATCCTTAACGCCCGCGAAATTGGCCATGGTTTCCGTGTTGACGGGCCGGAGCCGGTCGTCATGTCGATCTCGGTCGACGTGGGCAAGCCGCTGCCGCCGGTTTACCACTATCACCCCAAGGAACACGCGCCGGAACTCGCCCGTGCCTTTGGTGCCGAGCCGGGCAAGACGATGAAATTCGACCCCAAGGGTGATCACGCGCTGCAACAGCTCATGGCAAAATATGTCGTGCGCCACAGCGAGCTGGAAACTCACTGGGAAGACGCCGGTTTCACGCGCAAGATCTACTGCGGTCCCGGCGGTGTCGAAACCGATACCTGCCGCAAGGAAATGCTCGGCATCCCATCGCGCGTCGGCGTGAAACCCTTCACTCGTGATGTCGAAGACGCCTTCCTCGTGCTCGAAGGCTCGCTAATCGTGGGCTGGGAAGAAAACGGTGAAACGGTTGAAACCGAACTTGGCCCGCGCGATCTGGTCAAGACACCCGCTGGCCGCAAGCACTGGTTCCGCAACAACGGCGCGCAGGCCGCGACTGTCTGGTACCTCGTCGGCTCCGCCGAACCCGAAGCCGTCAAGTTCGAAGCCGCCTGATCAGGCGCAAAAACTGAACCCGCCCAAATCAATAGGGGCGGGTTCAAGACGACCGGCAGCGGAAAGGTCCAAAAATGTCTGAATTGAAAATCGCCGTCTGCGGGGGCGGTATCGGTGGCCTGTGCGCCGCCATCGCGCTGGGGAAATCCGGCCATAATGTCGAAGTCTTTGAAAAGGCGAAAAACTTTGGCCGGATCGGCGCCGATATCAATCTTACGCCAAATGCCGTCTTTGCGCTCGACGGTCTTGGTGTCGGCGAGGTGTTGCGCGAAACCGCTGCAAGGCCCACTTTTCGGATCAGCCGGGATGGCGTGACCGGAGAGGAAACCTCGCGGCTTCCCCTCTCGGACGCCGCAGAACAGAAATACGGCGCACCGCAGCTTGCCATTCACCGCGCCGATCTGCTGAATGCGCTGCTTGCCCGCATCCCTGCCGAGAAGATCCATTTCGGCCAGGCGGCCCAATCCATCGAACTGCTGGACGCCGGCGCAAAGCTGACATTTGCCGATGGCACTACCCGCGACTTTGATCTGGTTGTCGGTGCCGACGGTATCCACTCTGTCGTGCGAACCGCCCTTTGGGGCGAGGACGACCCGACCTTTACCGGGCTCGTTTCCTATCGGTCGGTCTTTCCCAAGGAAATGGCCAAGGATCTTGCCGATCTCGACGCTTTCACCAAGTGGTGGGGGCAAACGCCGCAAAAGCAGATCGTCACCTTCCCCCTGACGCGTGGCGAGGAGATCTTTGTTTTCGCCACGACGCCGCAGGAAGGCTGGACTGAAGAGGGCTGGACTCTCGCCGGTGACCCCGACGAGTTGCGCGCGCAATACGACGATTTCCACGAGGACGCCCAGCGGCTTCTGTCGCACTGCAAGGAAGTCACACGCTCGGCCCTTCACGTACGCGAACCCATGCAGACATGGTCGCAGGGGCACGCCACCATTCTTGGCGACGCGGCACATCCGATGGTGCCGTTCATGGCCCAGGGAGCCTGCATGGCGATCGAGGACGCAGTTGTATTGGGGCGCAGCCTGAAAGGTGCCGAAACCTCTGACGTCCCAGCGGCGCTTGCTGTCTTCGAGGCGGCACGCAAGCCACGGACAGCCCGGATTCAGGAAAATTCTCTGGCAAATGAATTCATGAAGGGTCAGGGGAACGCCGACTGGGTCTATGGCTACGACGCCTGGAATGTCGAACTGGCCTGAACGGTTAAACGGCAGCCTCCCTTGGCTGCTGGTTATGCATCCCACGTCACGAAAACCTCAATCCGAACCGACCCGCGCGATTCCTGTGACCTCGATCTTCATGCCCGGCGCGACAAGTCCGGCGACGATGATCGTGGCGCGGTTGGGGTAGGGCGCGCGGAAATACTGGCGATAGACCTCGTCGACCGGGCCGACATCGGCAGGATCGGTCAGGAAAATCTGCAATTGCAGATAGTCATCCATCGTACCGCCTGCCGCTTCGACCGTAGTGCGAAAATGCTGAAAGGTCAGATGCGCCTGCGCCTCGGTCGTGTCCTGCAAAATCCCACCTTCGGGCGTGACGGGACCGTGTGTTGTAAACAGCATGTCGCCTGATCCGATGGCCCAGGAAAACGGCTGCCCCGGTCGCGGCAGTCCCATGTCGATTTCGCGTTTCATGCCGTCCCTTTCCGCATTTCATCCAGAATGTCATACCAACCGTGCGACGGATCGCGCAGCATGAGATGGGTGCCGAAATGGTCCTCGTCCCAAGTCCTGAACCAGCAATCCGGCTTGCCCTCTAGAACGATACGCGCGGTTTCGTTGCTGCGGCGAACCCGTTCGGTATCCTTTTCGCCCCACGTGAGCGCCAGCGGGACAGAAAGGGTGTCCAGCCAGTTCAGCGGCGAGGCCGCACGGTCATCATCGGCGTGAGCCAGCACGTCGAGGTAAACCCGCTCCTCCAGGCTCCCGGGGGGAGGCGCGGGATGATGTAGGTCCAGAATGCCGCTGATCGGCAGGCATCCACGAACTGAGGTTTCACCGATGCCAGTCCGTTTCCACAGATCAGGCCGCAGGGCAATCAACGCCGCGATATGCCCCCCGGCAGAATGCCCGGAGAGAAACAGGCGGCGGGGATTGCATCCGTAATCCGAGACCCGCGCGCCAATTGCGCCCACCGCCTGCATCGCATCCTCAAAAAACAAAGGGAATCGTGCCTCCGGTGCCAGCCGATAGGTCGGCGCCGCCAGCGCCACGCCGCGCGCAGCCAGCGCCGGCGCCATGAACCCGCACCACTCCCTATAGCCATTGGTCCAGCCGCCCCCGTGGAAAAAGATGACCACGTCAGCACCGCCCTCGACCGGAACCGTCGGCGTGAACAGGTCGAACCGTTGCCAGTCACCCGGTCCAAAGGCGATGTCCCGGTGTTCGTCCACTCCAGGCCAGCCGCCGCGCGAGGCGTCGAGAGCCGCCTTGGCGTAATCCTCGGCAGCAGCAACCGGCAGCGGTGGCTGCGGGGCGAGATCGAATTTTTCTATCATGACAGTTCCTCAGAACCCGAAAACGCCGGGCAGCCATAGCACGGTGCCGGGAACATAGGTGACAAGTAGCAGCACGAGGATCAGGATGCCGATGAAGGGCCAGATCTCGGAAATCACCTGCCGCAAAGGGACTTCTCCCAGTTTTGAGAGGGTGAATAGCAACATTCCAAAGGGCGGCGTGATCAGCCCGATCATAATGTTAATCGTCACCAGCACCCCGAAATGAACCGGGTCGATGTCCAGCGCCACGACCGTCGGCAGCAGCATCGGCACAAAGACAAGGATCAGCGTGCCCGTGTCGATCAGGCAGCCAAGAGCCAGAAAGACAAGGTTGATCATCAGCAGGAATTCGAGCCGGGAAAAGCCTGCGCCCTGAACATAGTCGGCCAGAAGCCGGTCGAGCCGCTCGGACGTGATGGCATAGTTCATGATGAACGCCCCGGCGATCAGCAGCATCACCGAGGAAGAGGTGCGCATGGATTCGACGATAGCGCCCCATAGGCTTGCGAATGTGATGGCGCGATAGACCAGCACCCCGATCGCGAGCGAATAGAGAGCGGCCACCGCAGCGGCCTCGGTCGGAGTGAAAACCCCGGTCCAGATACCGCCCAGCAACACGACAGGGATCGACAGCGGGATGATCGCGCGCGCCAGAACCGGGCCAAGCTCGCCTTTGGGCAGCTTCTCGCCCCGTGGCAGGTCGCTTCGCTTGGCAATGATCGCAAGCCCGCCCATCAGGGCGAACCCCATGATCAGCCCCGGAACAATCCCGCCCAAGAAAAGGGCACCGACCGAAGCGCCAGAATTCAGCGCATAAAGGATCATCGGAACCGAAGGCGGTATGATCGGCGCGATCACCGCCGCTGCTGCGGCCAGCGCGGTGGCAAAACCGGGCCGGAACCCGCCAATGTCGCGCATCATTTTCAACGCAATCAGGTTCGGCCCGGCCGCGTCGGCCAGCGCACTCCCTGACATTGAGGAAAAAAGCAGCGACGTCGTCACAGTAACATGCCCCAGACCGCCGGGCAGGCTTCCGACCAACGCATTGGCGGCACGGAACAGCCGGTCGGCGATAGAGCTGATCGTCATGATGTTGGCGGCAAAGATGAACATCGGCACGGCCAGCAGCACATAGCTGCCGTAGAGCGAATTCATCACCTGATCGGTCACGATGCCGGGGTCCTGACCGGCGACCGCAAGGTACAGGAAACCGGAAACCAGCATAGCCACGGCAATCGGAACGCGGCAAAGCGAAAGTCCCGCGAAAGCGGCCAGCAAAACGGCAAGTTCAAGGCTCATCGGGTGGCCTCGCGCGGTGCGAGAACGATCATGCCCTGCCGCCCGGCTTCGACCAGCAGCTTCAGTGCAAACGCGCCCTGCATGATGCCAAAGCAGAGGTACAGCCAGTTCAGCGGCAGACGCATCACGGTCGTTCTCTCTCTCCAGAGAAAATTGATGTAATCGATGGTGTAGGGCAGGGCGATCAGCAAAACGGCACCCGCAATCAGGGCACCCAACCCGGCCAGTACGGCCCCCGCCCGCCGGGGCAGAAGGGACGTCAGCAGATCGAACGATATATGCGCATCAAGCCGCATGGCGAGCGACGCGCCCAGCGTGACGACCCAGAGGTAGACGACGATGGCAAGCTCTTCGCTGCTGGTCGATGGGTCGCTCAGCACGTAGCGGCAGAACACCGTCCAGATAAAAGCACCTGTCACGACGGCGAAACCCGCCGCCGCAAGGGCCGAAGCGATACGTTCAATCCATGCGCCGGCCAGACCCAGCCGGCGCAGGACAGGAGATGTTTCCTTCATCTCAATCGGCTCAGTTGCCCATGATCTGGGACATCAGATCCTGATCCCATTCCTTGGCCAGATCCGATTCCGAATAGACGGCATCAGCTTTTTCACGGAACGGTGTCAGGTCGATTTCGTCGACGCGAAGCCCTTCGTCTGCCAATATCTTGGCGACCTTCTGTTCATCCGCAAAGCGCGCTTCGTTGTTTTCGGCGGCTGCTTCCACGGCTGCAGCCTTGACTGCCTCCTGTTGTTCTTTGCTCATCTCGTCCCACACAGGTTTCGCCAAAGCGTAGAACACGGGCTGCACAAGGTGGCTTGTCATGATCACTTGGGCTGTCACTTCGTCGAATTTGGCGGCCTTGAGGATCGTCAGCGGGTTTTCCTGCCCGTCAACGGTGCCGGTCTGCAAGGCGACATAGGTTTCCGACATGGCCAGCGGCGTGGGCGAAACACCAAGGCTCTCACCCAGTAACAGCCACTCGGGCGAAGCGGGCATACGCATCTGGACGCCTTCAAGATCGTCGGGCCCGGTTACTTCGATTACTTCGCGCAGGTTCAACTGGCGTGAGCCAAGGTAAGCTGTCGAGAGGATCTTGATCCCCATGTCGCTGGCAACCGCATCATGAAGCGTTTCGCCGATGGGGCCTTGCATGACCTCCATCATCTGGTCGTAATCGTCGAACAGGAACGCGCGGTTCAGAAAGCCCATCGAAGGCACCTGCGCGGCAATTTCAAAGGTCGACATGGTGCTCATCTCGATATTTCCACGCTGAAGCGCCGGCACTTCGGCGCCTTGGCGCACGAGCGAGGAGCCGGGATAGACTTCGACGGTGACGCCAACATCCGCCGCCGCGACCTTTTCGGCAAAGCTCTCCATCGATTTGGCAAGGAAATCGGCAGCGGGACCGGCGGTCGAGAAACGCAGGGTGACGTCGTCGGCATAGGCCGTAGTGGCGATCAGCATTGCGGTGCCGATACCGGCCAGCCGCGAAAGCAGGAATTTGGGGCGTGTCATGAAAAACTCCTTGTTAGATGCATGCCCGCCGGACGCGCCTGAACAGCGTTCTTCGAACCGGCTTGTGACGTGATGCTAGAGGCGATTTTAGGACGGGGTCAACACATTTTCCAACATTTTTGGATTTTGGAAAATAAGTGGATCTTCGAACGTTGACTTCATAGGCGCACTGCGGCTTATGTCAGATATGAACAGTTCCGCCTCCACTCCGGCGCAGACGATTCCGCCAAGAACCGTTGCCGAAGCGACCTATGTCGCCTTGAAAGAAGATATCCTGTCCGGGGCGGTTTTGCCGGGACGATCCCTGCTGACGCGCGAGCTGATCGAAAGCTATGGATGCGGAATCAGCCCGATCCGCGAAGCCCTTGCCAAGCTGGTGGCCGAGGGTCTGCTCGAGGCGGCAAGCCATAAGGGCGTGCGCGTGCCGCTCCCGACAGTCGAAGACCTGAACGACATTTATCGCATCCGCATCGCGCTTGAACGTGAGGCGCTGGTGCTGGCCATGCAGCACGGCGATGATCACTGGGAAGGGCAGATCCTCTCAGCAGCGCACCGGCTTGCAAATGCACCCTTGCCGGAGGATCCGCATGATGCGGCAGCCCTGCGCGATTGGGAAATCCGGCATCGTGCTTTCCACAACAGTCTCATCTCGGCGGCCCCCGCGCCCCGGCTGAAACGGCTGATTGCCCAGATGGTGGACCAGACCGAACGCTACCGGGCGCTGCGCCTGGCCCATTTCGGGCCCAAGGACATCAGCAGTTTCATTCGCGAACATGACCTGCTTCGGGATGCCATCATCGCGCGTGATCCCCGCGCGCCTGATCTGCTCGCCGCACATTTCGAAAGCAGTCGGGATTTCGTGCAGAAATACCTCGAGACCAGCCAGGTCGAATCCGTCTGACGACTTTAGAAAAGCGGTTCCTTTCCCGCCCGTCCTGTCGGCTAAGCCTGAGCGGTCCCAAGGAACTGACTGAAAAGGTTCGGCGTACCCATTTGGCCGCCTTTCAGGATCAGCCGAATGGCATTGATTTCGGGTGAGGAATGCTGCGCGCAATTCAAACCGATCCCCGGTTGGAAATCCGAAAGATAATCGATGGCCGAAAAGTCCAGCAAATCGCAGATGCGGCTCGATGTATCGCCACCCGCGATACCCAGCCATCCCACCGGCGCAAGCGCTATGATGCGCGCGGTCAGTTTTGCAAGGGCAAGCGCAAGCGCATCGGGCGACATGCCATAATCAAGCTGTGGGTCGATATGGACAAGGGTTGGAACATTAGCCTTCAACAGTTCCGCAGCCTTTTCAGCAATCTGCGGCGCATTCTCCATGTCTTCGGGCAAAATCCGAATCTTGGTAAATCCCTCGGCCTTGGCGACCTGAGCACTGGTCACCGAGGATCGGCTGCCTGCGACGACCAGAACCCGTGAATTGGGCGGGGCACCGGGTGGAAGAGTGTTGGCCGAGCCGGTCGGGCCATGGGTTAGTATCTGCGCGACGGAACTTGCCCCCACCAACAGGCGATGCCCGCGCAACCCGGCAAAAGTTTCCGAAATTCGAGAGATGTCGCCATTGTCGTAAACGTCAAACAGGGCGCGCAGGGGGAGTTCGGCGGGCCTATCCCCTCGCACCAGTGTCAGGTCTTCAAGTCCCTGTTCTGATAACAACAGACGCAGGTCGGCTTCACTCATCGGGGTAACAGGGTGCTGCGCCATGACCGGATGCCGGTCGATGCGGTACACGTTTCCGTCGCTGGCCTTGGCAAACAGCGTGCCGAATACGCAATACCGGCCAAGGTTCGGTTGGCCGCCAATCACGGCAAGATGCTCGGGCGCAAAACGGAGCGCAAGAGCATTGGTAACGGCACCGATGGACCCGATCTGGGGCGAGGAGTCGAAGGTTGAGCAGATTTTGAAATGCAGGGTTTCAGGATCAAGCGCCGCGATAGCAGGCCAGATTTCCTCGATGACAGTCTGTGCCGCCTCGGGCGTCAGCGCCCGCAAGGCAGTGGCGATGCCGATGGCGTCGAAACCTTCGCACTCCGAGGGCTGTGGCGGGCGCAGGAACAGCCGCGTGCGCCAGCCCGCGCTCGCATAGGTGGCGAGCGTATCCGACGCGCCGGTGAAATCGTCACCGATGAATACGGCGCGCACCATCACCGGCTGCCGAAAAAGTCGAGCGCTGCCGCAAGCGCCGGACGGGTGGCCGAAGCAGCCTCCAGCGTTTCGCCGGCGGTCAGCGCCTCGTAAGCCTCGCGCAGCGATGCTATTCCGGCCTCGGGTCCCTGCGGATGGGCCAGAATGCCACCGCCGCACATGAACATCAGGTCAGGCCCCTGCGCAGCTTCCAGAGTACGCGGTAGCGTACTCGCCCATTGGCCCGAGGAAAACGCGGGCATGACGCGGTCATCCGGCCCGTTCTCGGACAGCGGCGCAAGACAGGCGCGCGCAGCCTCGGTGACTTCTTCCGCGCTGTCGACGAACTTGCCGCCGATACCGTGGACGTGCATGTGGTCGATCCCGGCCAGACGATAAAGCGCATGATAGGCCTGAAACTCCATGCCAAGACGGGGATGACGGCTCATCGCGCCGAAACCGTTGCGGTGGGCGTGAATGGCCAGCGGCGTATGGGCGCGCAGCGTTTCCATTCCCGACAAGCCGCACCAGTTGAGGCTTGCCATCACGCAGGACCCGCCCTCAGTCGCGACTAGATCGGCATGGCGGCGCATGGCATCGGTCTCATCGGTGATGTTGAAGGCCATCATGACTTGGCGCCCGGTCTTTTCCTGCCATTTGCGGATCACGGACATAACGGCGGGCACCCGCTCGGCTATCGGGGCGATATCCGGATTGGCGCAGACTTCGTCATCCTTGATGAAATCCACGCCCGCCGCGCAAAGTTGATCGACCAGCGCGGCAATCTCCGCAGGTCGCATGCCGACATTCGGCTTGATGATCGTGCCGAAAACGGGCCGCCCCATAACCCCCATCGTTTTGCGCGAGCCTTCGATACCTTGGGTCGGCAGGGCATAGCGGCGGCGATACTCTGCGGGAATGTCCAGCGAGATCAGTTTCAGCCCGGTCACCTCGCCGAGATCGTAAAGATTGCCGGAAACGGTCGAGGCGAGCGTCGCAAGGTTCTTGCCGATGTTGCCGGTCGGATAAGCGATCCGAACCCGAGCCAGATGATACGGCCCGCCGATCTGCTTGCGTTCCAGATAGGCCGAGGCCAGCGTCGGTTCGTCACTTTCGCCTAGGGACTCAACCGAAAGCACCTCTGCCGAAGATCGGGCGCGCAATTCGTCGGTCTCGCCCGCGACACGGACGAAGGTTCCGCTGGATTGTTCGCCCGCCATGGTTGCGGCGACCTCGTCGGGCGGAAATGGGGTTTCCAGCAGGTATTCGGCGGTGACGCGTGACATCAGAGCGCGCTCAGGTCAGGAAAGGGGCGCACAGGGTCGGAGCCGTCCCAGCCTTCCGAGGCGTCGCGGATCATGTCGAACATCTTGCCTTTTGGGCCCATGACCTCGGACAGTTCGATCACGGTGCCGGGGTGATGCTCTTCGGCGAAATAGGCAAACCGCCCGTTCACACCGACGCAACCCGACATTTTCAGCGTAAAGTCCCGATCCAGCATCATCGCCAGATCCTCGTCGTATTTCGTGGTCCAAAAAGCGACATGCTGAAGCCCGCGCAGCCCCTTTTTCTTGAAATCGCGATACATGGAGGGCACGTCATTGCGCGTCTGGATCAGCTCGACCTGCATCGGGCCGGAATTGGCCAGCGCAACAGAGTTATGCGGCTGGTAGCTTTTCCCGTCGTAAAGATAATCTTCGATCGGCACTTGTGGATTGTAGAACCACGGGCCAACCCCCATGACGTCGGACCAGTGTTTCATACCGGCTTCGATGTCGTCCACGACATAGCCGAGTTGGCGGATAGGGCCGAGAAAAGTGCTCATGAGAGGCTCACTTCATTAAGAGGTTGGGCAGCCAGGTCGAAATCGCCGGAACGGCGGAGACAACCAGCAGCGACAGGAACAGCGGAATAAAGAAGGGCATCACTCCGGCAATCACGCGGGTGATTGGCATCTTGGTGATGATCGACACCATATAAAGGCTCATGCCCACCGGCGGCGTCAGCAACCCGATCATCAGGTTCAGCACGAAAACGATACCAAGCTGCAGCGGATCGACACCGGCCGCCGTCAGGGCAGGGGCGATGATCGGCGCGATGATCAGGATGGCGGCAATGCTTTCAAGCACCATACCGACGACCAGCAGCAGGATATTGACCAGCAACAGCAGAACCAGCGGGTTGTCCGAGAGCGACAGCAGGAACCCGGTCGCCTTCATCGGTACCTGATCCAGCGTCAGCACCCATGCGAACAAAGCAGCGGCCGACACGATAAACAGGATGTTGGCGGTCGCCTCGACGGTTTCACGCAGCGCGCTCAGCGTCGCGCGGAAGGACAGGCTGCGATAGATGAAGATGCCAATCACCAGCGCATAAGCGACAGTCATCCCCGCCACTTCGGTCGGGCCGAACCAGCCCGACATCAGCCCGCCGATCAGTAGCACAGGGGCCAGCAAGGCCGGAAAGGAGATGACGAATTTCTTCGCCACGTCGCTTGCCTGCGGTCGGATGTCATCACGCGGCAGGTTCGAGACGCGGGCGATGATCGCGACCTGGATCATTAAAAGCGCGGTGATCACCAGCGCCGGTACGATACCCGCCAAAAGCAGCTGAACGGTCGAGACATTGGCAACCGAGGCATAGATGATGATCGGGATCGAGGGCGGAAAGATCGGCCCGATGGTGGCGGCGGCGATCGTCAGGCCGGATGCGAACTCTTTGCGATACCCCTGCGCGGTCATCTGGTTGATCTGCACCGCGCCAAGCGCACCGATATCTGCAAGTGCGGCGCCTGAAATCCCGGAAAAGATCAGGGAAACAAAAATGCTGACCTGCGCGACGGCGCCGCGGATGCGGCCAAAGATCATCCGTACAAGGTCGAAAAGATGCGTAGTGACGCCGATGGCGTTCAGCAGGCTGGCGGCAAGAATGAACAGCGGCACGGCCAGCAGAGGAGAGCTGTCGAGCGCATTCAGGCTGCGCTGGGCAAGAACCGAAACCGGCAGCCCCTGCGTCACGATTACGACCGCCGAAGACAAGCCAAGACAAACGGCAATCGGCACACCGCAGACCAGCAGCGCGACAAAGATAAGAAGGAGAAGGGCAGTCATTCGATGGGTCCGATCTGGTCGGCGGCGTCGGGGAACCCATGCGAGGGCGCGCGGCCCCGCAGGACATTCGCAACCCGGTAGACCGAGACAAGGCACAGAAAGGCCGAGCCGAGCAGGGCGAGCGAATAGTAGAAATAGTTGGGCAGCTGCAGGGCAGGGGTCATGAACTTGCCCGCGCGGGGCAGGAACTCGGCAAAGCCCCAGAGAAGAAGGATGCAGAAGCCCAGAGTGGCAAGGTCTGACACCAGCGTGAGACCCTTGCGCCCGCGCGCGCCCAGCATGTCGGGCAGGATCGAGACTGATACCAGGGCTTGGCGCCCGGCCAGCGCCGGGATGCCGATAAAGACAAGCCCGATGGAGCAGAACCGCGCCAGCTCATCGGCCCATGGCAGGCCAAGGTCAGCCAAATTGCGCGCGCCGACCTGCAGCACCACCAGCCCGGCCATGAGCGCAAGCAGCGCCATGCCCAGCCAGATACCGACAAGGGAAAGCCGCGCGAGCACCGCGCGACCTTTGCTTTCAGATGTCATCAGGAAATAGCCGCGATCTTTTCGTAGAGATCGCCGTACTTGTCGCCAAAGCGTTCCTGAACCAGCTTGTCCACGCCTTCGCGGAAGGCCGCGAGGTCCAGCCCGTCCTCTTCGCCGATCACGGTCATGCCCGCATCTCGCAGCGCCTGAGTTTCGGCCTCTTCATTGTCAAGAATGGCCTTGGTCGCCTTTTCGCGGGTCTCGTTTGCGGCCTGTTCGACGGCAGCTTTCTGTTCGTCGCTCATGCCCTGCCACACGTCTTCGTTCATCACGACGACTTCGGCGTTGGACATATGCCCGGTCAGCATCAGGTGCGACTGGACCTCGAAAAGTTTGACCTTGAGCACCACGTTCACCGGGTTCTCCTGACCCTGCACGACGCCGGTGGCAAGGGCGGTCGGCACTTCGGACCAGTCGACCGGAACCGCGACAGCGCCCATGCCTTCGACAGCGGTGGTGTAGATCGGGAAGGGCACCGCGCGAATTTTCACACCGGCGAGATCCTCGGGCGACATCACCGCCTTGTTGCAGGTCAGGTTGCGGCGGCCAAAGTAATGCGCATAGATCACCCGCACGTTGGCGGCGGCGATCAGGCCTTCGTTCAGCTCCTGCATGACCGGCGAATTCACATCCGTCACCGCCATCAGGTGATCGATGTCGCGGTACAGATAGGGCGTGTCGAGCGCGGCGAAGGGTTCGTAAAGCGAGCCGAGCGCCCCTGCCGTATTATGCGAAAAGGCGATGGTGCCCAGCGAAACGGCTTCGGCCAGTTCCTGCAATTTGCCCAACTGGCTGGCGGGGTAGACATCGACCTTGATGTCACCGTTCGACGATGCGCCAAGCGCTTCGGCGAACCAGTCGGCCTGAGCGCCCGCGACGGAAGCGGGCTCGTTATTGTGGCCATAGCGCAGAACGGTTTGCGCACGGGCGCGCAACGGTAGCGCGGCGCTGACGGCCGCGGCGCCGCCAAGGGCCAGAACCGAACGGCGGCCCAGACGGGTCAAGGTGTTGGTCATATGAATTCCTCCCTCAGAATTCTGATGTGTTTTGATGGCTATCTACCATCCCCTCCCGGCGTTTTTAATCTAGATCACAATAAAACACCGTATTTCTTGACCAAATTAGGTTTCCGCTGCATCCTGTGTCAAAGAAAAACATATGAGGTTTTTTGAGGTGTATTGATGTGTAGTGAAAAAACTTCCCTTTCCGGTCGGGTGCAGATGGTGGACGTGGCGGCGCGGGCCGGTGTCTCGCTCGCGACCGTGGATCGTGTGATTAACCGCCGCAAAGGGGTCAAGGAACGCACCCGGCAGCAGGTGCTAGATGCGGCGGTTGCCTTGGGGTTTCTCGGCTCGGCGGATCTGCGCGCGCTGACCACAAACCAGCAGCCCAAGATCGTTTTTCTGCTTCCGGCCGGCACCAATCCATACCTCCGCGATCTCGGTGAGCACCTGCGCGAAAGGGTGGCGGCGCAGGAAGAAAGCAGCCCCCGCATCCGCTGTTTCTTTATCGAAGGCTTCAACGCCGCCGCGCTGGCCGAGGCGGTCCGGCGCAATGCGGCCTGGGCGGATGGAATCGCCTTTTTCGCCATCGACCATCCCGAAGTGCGCGAGGCCGTGGCCGAGGTCGCCCTTAAAGGCGTCAAGCTTGTGACCATCGTTTCCGACCTCGGCCATGCCGATTGTGACGCTTACGTTGGGCACGAAAACCGCTCGGTCGGACGCACGGCGGGCCTGCTGATCGGTCGTTTCGTGAACGGGCGGGAAGGCACCGTCGCACTGGTTGCCGGGTCGCGCCACTATCGAGCGCATAGTGAAAGAGAGGCCGGGTTTCTTTCGATCCAAGAGGAACTCTTTCCGCATCTCCGCCTCGTCGGCATGCGCGAAGGGCATGACGACAGCGGTCAGAATTATCGCCATACTATCGCACTGCTTGATCAAAACCCCGACCTCCTGGGCATCTACAACGTGGGCGGTTCATCCGGCGGGATCGCCTGGGCGCTGACCGAAAGGGCGCGGCAGGACATTGTCTTTATCGGTCACGGATTGACGCGCGACACGCGCAACGCTTTGGTCGAGGGTGCAATGGACGCGGTGTTCAACACCGACCCCGGCACCCTGATCGACCGGGCGATTGACGCGATCCAAAAACCCGATCGTCCCGTTGCGCCGATGAAACTGGAGATCATCTTTCGCGAAAACTTGCCGTGAGACGAAACGGATCCTTTTCGCCGTCTCTTAGAGGTCCAGCTTGAGACGACCCGACGCGTATCGTCCAGTGATAAGGTAACCGGGATCTTTGATCTCCGGGTGCTGGTCGGACCAGTCCCGAAACTGGTCATTTGTCAGGATTCTCGCGCCATGGTCGCGGGCCGCGGCAAGGATCGTGGGGTCGGCCGGTGTCCCCTTGGGCACCACCATCACACGCTCTTTGGGCAGGCCCAGCAGTTTGGCGAAAGCCCGGTGGTGCAGGTACTTGTCAAAAAGCAGGTACCCGGCATTTGCATCGAACACCACGCCGGGGGTAAAACCCGAGGCTTCGAGCTGGGCGACGGCCTCCTTTACCGTCTCCAGTCGCGGTTTCCCGTCGCGCCAGTGCATGACGTTCGATCCGTCCACGACGACCCATTGCCTGCGCCTATTCCTGAGCATCCCGTTTCGGATCAACAGGATGCTCGCGGCAATGAAACAGGGAGCCGACAGCAGGAGGAATTCGGCCCAGCCCGGGATCATCATGGTCGCAAGCAGTGCAGCGGCAGAGGCCAGAAAGAGGATCAGGCTGGACGTCATACACAGGCTGCCTTCTGTATATTCATTCCGGGTCACCGTGGCCGGGGCGTGGATCTAAGCCACTTTGGATGAAAAAAGAAAAACCCGCGTGGATTGAAGGGCCTTTAACGGTTTTCAGGATTGTCGCCAAAGGCTGCACCCGGTCTCGAGGCTTGTGGCCGCAGAATGGCTGCGCCGTTTTTGCAAAAGGCAGGACACCTCTGGTGAGGTTCGGGGGGCTTTGCGGGCCAATTGCTGTGCTTGACCAGCCTCACCGGACTCTGCGCAAACATTGATCCAGCAGAAATCTTCAAACGTACATTTGATGAGAGAGATTTAGCGTTTCCCTAAGTGTGTAACTAACTAATTGTAATAAAAATAGTTTATCGGATCGCGCGTGTTGATGGGGAACGCAAGCGGGAGGGAATATGAATAGGGAAAAGAAGAAAGAACAACCGCTATCCCCGGAGGAACGGTTGATCGAATACGCAAGGGCGGAGGTCGATAGCCTGGGCGATCATCCGGCGCTGACCGAAGTGGCCGGGTTGCTATATGCGGCCCAAATGCTTTTGGAGCAATGGAACGAAGCCGGCAGACCCGGAGAATTCGAGAAAGTCAAATGTTTGGAACGGTAGCCTGACGGAAGTCCGTCCGTCTTACAGCGTGAGTCCTTACCGAATCCTTCAAAAGCCGTGCTTCCATCAGCGCTTTGCTCGCGGCTTAAGCCTTAGGATCGCTAAAAAGGGACGCTCAGGCAAAACCGGTGCCCGGATCCGCATGTTCCATTCTCAGGGAGAGTACTGGCTGGGGTGGTAGGAAGCCTTGCCCTCCGATGACTGGTATCGGCTTTTCTCAGCGAGTGGACGATCTGGGGCGGTTACTGGGGCAAAACGAGACCCAAGGACGAGTGAGGCCGTCTGTGGGGATTGGAGATGCTGAAACATCTGTTAACAAGCAATTTTCCATGCAAAGTTTGGCTTATTCATTTCAACTAGGGAAGTCAGAGAATGGTACTACGAAGAGTTCGCAAAGAAGAGGGTGATGAGGAGACGGTATTCACCGAGCATCGGTATGGAGGTCGCTTTCCCTATCGAGCTGAGATCTCTTTTGCGACTATCGATGAAATCCGACAATTGCACAAACTAGGTAGGGTCATAGGAGTCCGTATGTCCAATGAACCTGAAGAAGCTAAGCAACCGCAGCGAAACATTGTGGGGGTTAATGAGATCGAAGGCCTGTGAAGTTGACCGCAAAAGAATAGCAAAGTGCACACTCCCCGGCGAGCCCACTGAGAGCCCGCCGAGGATGGCCGCCCACTAGGCCGCCGGAAGTCGTATCTGGTCCACTATGGCCCGCTTCTGCTCGTCGGAGATGCCTGCGGAATATATCCCGTAGGTGATCCCGTTCTCTGACCGAGCGGACCGATGCCCCACCAGAGACGCGGTAAAGTGCTCCGGGACGCCCGTCCTCTCACACTGGGTAACGAACCACTTTCTGGTGGAGTGGAAGACCAGCCCCGGACGCTCTAGGTCCAGTTGCTTTCTCAGCACAGCGAACCCCTTGGTGATCCGGTCAACCGATAACTCCGGGAACAAAGGGCCATCGCCGGGAAGCGACCGGAACAGGTCCTCCAGCACGGGATGAAGCGGCACCAGCCGTTCCGCAGCTTCGGTCTTCAGCAGTCGCAGGTCATTCGGTCGGACATGAACGAAGCAACCGAGGTTCCCCTTGGCGACCAGATCCTCTCTGAGCAGCCCAGCAGCCTCTCCGGCCCGCATGCCCGTCAACAAGCAGGTCAGCAGTACTCCGTTCAACTCTGGATCCTGAGCCCCCAGCAACCGAACCACCTCGTCATCTGTCGGGACGGCATAGGGACGTGGCTTGATCTTCTGATCGAACAGGACAGACTTGAAGGGGTTGGCCTCCAGATGCCCCTCGTAGACACACCAGTCGAGCCAGTGATTGACCTGAGACCAGATACGGCGTTGGGTGCGCACCGTGATCTTTACCGGACTGCGGCTGCTGTAGACGATCAGTTGATCCAGCCCCATCCCTCTCGTTCTTTCTGACTTCCCGATGAGCGGAGACAGCTGGCTTATCGCTGTCAGGAACTCCCGGCCTTCGGTTCTGGACAGGCTGCAAAGCGAACGGTCCCGGTAGCGGCTGACGAACAGGCCCACAGAGTACCGGACGGACTTGAACCCGCCCGGACGCAACTCGTCGCTTCTTCGGTTCAGGTAGACCCGACTGGCGTCGCTGATCAGGACTTTCTGGCGAGACACCAAACGGTTGAACCTGGGACGTTCCAGAACAGCTCCGGAGGCCTCCAGAGTGGTCCGTAGGTGATCGAGGACGGATTCCGTGTCCTCTGCCCATGCAGGAGAGTTGTGCGCGCTCTCCGTGCCGCTGAGAGCTTCTTCCGCCTTTGACCGAACTCCCGCCACCAGTGTCTCATAGCGAGCATTGATCTCCGCTGCCCGAACCCGAGCAGTGGCTGTATCACCAGTCTTGAGCGACTGCTTGAGGGCCTGCTGACCGAGAACGACGGACACGTCCTTGGGGTAGTTGCGGCGGTAAAGCCACATACGCCCTTTCAGATAGGCATAGCGAATTTGAGCAGACATGATGCCTCCTCCTTTCTTGTTTGTTGTTGGGATTGGGTTACTCGCTCTCGATCCGGAGGATCTGGTCGAGCTCTGGTTCGCCGTATTCGCCAGCGAAGGGTCCGGTGAGTGCGTGTCCGCCCACACAGTCGTCATAGACAGTATCGACCCGGAACAGGTGTTCGGGGACGTCATCAAAGGCCGCGATGACCACGACGCTTCCAGCTCTGAGTTCCATGGTCATTGAAGCCATGAAAGCAGAACGATGATGATCAGATAGAAGAAGACGTAGTCGCCAGCGGTGAACCGGGGCTTGCCCCTTTTTGGCTTGTCCGGTGTGAAGAGCCAGCGGAGCGCCTTAAGCACTTGAGACAGCATGATAAACCTCCGTAGTTGCTATCAAATTAGATACGGAGGGTTCCTCGGTTTTGGTGGAACTGCAGGGTTTGCTTGCGTTGACTTATCATCGCGTCTGCCGGAGTGTCCGGTGAAGTCGGATTATCGAACGATAGTTGAGAAGTTTAGTACCTATAGCAGAGAGAAACGCTGGATATGATAAGGGCCGAAATTCCCGTTGAGCAGATGCAGAAAGCAGTCGTTCGCTTGAAGAAGCGCGTAGATCAAGTCGAAAACTTTCAACCTGAAGCTATCAGCTCTGAGTCAGAAGCATCGGCGCTATCGTCCCAACTGTCTGCCACCATTGAAGATGCTTTAATTCGGACTTTTGGTTCGGATACAATAGAATATCAAAGGTATGCGCGTGCCTCAGATTTCAGTCTACCGATCAGCTTTTACGATGAGCCCACTCTGCGGGAGATCATAGAGCGTCTGATGCAAAGCAAAAAAGAGTCAGCTGTGCTGCTTAAGGCCGCTGTATCTTCACTCGAAGAGTAGATTGAAGAAGCTGGAATTCCCTCGGACCTGAGCATACCCCCCCGTCGGCCGACCGTGACAGATACACGCAAGATATTTGTGGTGCATGGTCACGACATTGCAGTTAGGGAAGCGGTCTGCCGATTTTTGGAGAGATGTGGTTTTGAACCCGTAGTTCTTCACGAGCAAGCAAATCAAGGTAAAACAATAATTGAAAAGTTTGAAACACATGCTGACGTTAGTTTCGCTGTAGTGCTCCTGACGCCGGATGATGAAATGGAAGCCAACGGTGTCAAGTTCGCCAAGCGAGCGCGGCAGAACGTCATCCTCGAACTAGGTTATTTTACGGGCCGACTTGGGAGAGACCGAGTATGTGCTTTGAAGGTCGGGCAATTGGAACTTCCTTCTGACATTCTTGGATTGGTCTGGACTGAATTTGACCCAAGCGGCGGATGGAAACAGGCGCTCGCCAAAGAGCTCCAAGCGGCTGGTCTAGAAGTAGACTGGAACAAAGTCATGAATAGCTGAATTTACTCGACTCGCGAGCGCCCCGTCTCACCGGATCCAGCTAGTTCACTCCCCTAAACACCCACCCAAACTGACCTTACGGACGAGCGCCGCCATGTGGCGACTAGCGAAATGCTCTTTAATCACACCGGTTTTGATCACCTTGTGGAAGCTGACTTCAGGTACGATTGATCTTCAAAGACAGACTACACGCGACATGGGAGCATGGCTTCACCGGCGCTTCGCTCGACACACCAAAGGAAACTCGATGAGATACTTACTTCACATCACGGTTCTTACCGTGGCATTGGCAACTTCGGCGCGTGCCGCTGATGACCTTGAACAAATCTCGCATGGCGATTTGGTTAACGCGTGTGTGGAAGCACTTGAACTTGGCCAAAGCGTTGATGCTTATGCGAAGGAACTGATCTCGCGGAGCCGGTTTAACTTAGGTCCAGAGAATGCGGAGAGAGGTAGGCGATGCCTCAAAGGCGCATTCGGATTCACGTATACCTTTGAAGGCGGTAGATTCATATCAAGAGAGAAAGATGCAGACCTAGCGCGTCAAATTGAAGAGGCTGAGCGCAGGGCCGAGAAAAAAACAGCGGAGCAAGAAAGGCTTGCGCTTTTGGAGCGAATTGAACAGGAAAAGAGGGAGCGGCGATACTGGCTCGCCACCATTGAAGTTTGCAGAGACATGTACCACAAGGATCGTTTCGTCGCTTTGACCAACACGACATGCGCTTCAATCTTTAAGAGCCAAGGTTTGCCAGAGTAACCGGCCTGACTTTCACGTGGCTAATCTAAGCGAAAACCATCCGTAGCTAGCGCAGGTGAGCGGTCCTGCCTTTTACTACCCCACACAGCCCCAAGCCACAGCTTCACTCGTCCTTCGGTCTCGTTTTGCCCCAGTAACCGCCCCAGACCGTCCACCGACCGAGAAAAGCCGATAACAATCATCGGAGGGCAAGGCTTCCTACCACCCCAGCCAGTACTCTCCCTGAGAATGGAACATGCGGATCCGGGCACCAGTTGTGCCGGAATGCCCCCGTTTAGTGCCCCAGTGGTTTTGGTGCAGTTGCTGGTCGGAGGGGGATGTGCTGGAGTGACCTCCCCCAGCGAGGGAGAGATCGTTGCTCAGTTATGGCCTAGTATAGAAGGGCATAGGGATA
>NZ_JBRBUI010000037.1:0-13283 GCF_052826185.1 Heliomarina sp.
CCCGAACCCGATCCTTTCACCGCGGCCATGCACAGCCCGCGCTCCAAGCGGACCCGCCGTCCGGAAATCTCTTCCCGCTTTGCGACCGACGGTCGCTAACCGAGCACCCGGCCAGGTGCATCCTCCCCAGACGATCCCGGGTCTAACCCGGGGTCCGACGGGGCCGATCTAGAATATTCTAGAATGATCTAGAATGTTCTAGAATATTCTAGGAGACCCCATGGATCCCGATCTTTTCTTCGAGCTGATCGAGTATCGGCTTCGCAAGGCGTGCGGCGAGACCCGGCGCTAATCCCATCCCGAACCTGATCCAGAACCTGGCACTGAGGCCGCCCCGGCGCCTGCCCCTGCCCCCGCCCCCGCTTCTGGTTCGGGTTCGAAACCCAAAGACAGGTAGGAAACCAATGTCAGCAGCAATCGTTTGCGGCGTGTTCTTCGTCGCGCTCGTTCTCGTGACCGCTCTCGTGGAGCGGTGATGGGCGTTTTGCACCCCGGATGCGTGCATTGCGTCCCTCTCGTCTCTCCCTGCGCGTGTGCAATCTGGGGTGCAAAACAATTGTTCAATCGTTCAACTATGCGAGTAATCTCCGCTTGACACAACCTGAGGGTGTACTGCGGGCGGGATTTGGCCAGGAGTAGGGCTCCCGCCGGCCGTTTTGCAGGATCGAGGAAAAGGCCAAGGAAGACAGCTGGTTAGCTGACACATCCTCTTTTTTGCATTTACGTTAAACGCTCGTAAGCCTTTGATTTAACTCTGTTTTTTCCTCTATTCTCTCTCTCTCTTTCTCTCTTTCCCCTTTTCCAAGAAGAAGAGAGAAAGAGAGAGAGAAGAGAGAATAGAAGAGAGAACTGTTAAGTCCCCAAAAGAAATTTCAGTAGTCTAGTTTTTAGTTAATTTTCGTAAATGTTATTTTATTTAGAGAAATGAAATGATCCTCGGGGACTTAACACTTTTTGCTTGAGGCCCCTGCTACCGCCCTCAGGCTATTTACGGAAATGCGGGTTCCCCCGCACGCCACCACTGGTCTAAACCGCCTCGAACCCGAGCCGGATCCTGATCCGCGATCCAAGGTCCGCGATCCTGATCCAAGGTCCTGATCTCGGGTTTAAAAAACCATATCCGTCGGAGGATACCATGAACATCGAACGCCTGCGTGCACTGCACGCACACCTGTCCTGTATCGACCCCCACACTTTCGACATGAACACCTGGGCTCTGCACAAGTTTTTGTGTGAGAAGTCCAAGAGAGATTGCAATGTCTTTTTTTTGCAGAAATGAATAGTCCGCGCCTCCAACTAGGCCCGGATCCTTCGAGTTCGTTGCTTCCGGTTCCACATGCCTATCCTTAATCTTGCGTTCACGCCGAATGCGGGCCAAGCACTATTTAAGGAGGCCCGGCCCATGCGCATCTTCATCACCGGCACCGCCGGATTCATCGGCTACCACCTCGCCCGGCTGCTGCTGGACGAGGGTCACGTGGTGGCGGGCTTCGACGGCATGACGGACTACTACGACGTCACGCTCAAGCAGCGCCGCCACGCCATGCTGATGCAGTCCCCCGGCTTCTCCGCCACCGAGGCCATGCTGGAGGACCAAGGCGCGCTGGACGCCGCCATGGACGCCTTCGGGCCGGACGTGGTCGTGCATCTCGCGGGTCAGGCCGGGGTGCGGTATTCTCTTGAAAACCCAAGGGCCTACGTCGACGCCAACGTCACCGGCACCTTCAACGTGATGGAGGGCGCGCTGCGCCACCAGGTCGGGCACCTGATGATGGCCTCGACCTCCTCGGTCTACGGCGCCAACACAAGTATGCCCTTCGCCGAAACCGACAAGGCCGACACGCCGATGACGATCTACGCCGCCACCAAGAAGGCGACGGAGGCGATGGGCCATGCCTATGCCCACCTGCACGGGCTCCCGACCACCATGTTCCGCTTCTTCACCGTCTACGGGCCCTGGGGACGGCCGGACATGGCGCTCTTCAAGTTCGTGAAGGCGACGCTGAACGGCGATCCGATCGACGTCTACAACCACGGCGACATGTTCCGCGACTTCACCTATGTCGAGGATCTCGTGCGGGCCATCCGGCTCCTGATGACGGAGGCGGTGCCGGAGCGCCCGGAGGACGGCCTGGTGCCGGAGGGCGACAGCCTCAGCCCCGTGGCCCCCTACCGGGTGGTGAACATCGGCAATTCCCGGTCGGAGCGGCTGACGGATTTCATCGCGGCCATCGAGGACGCGCTGGGGATGACCGCCACGCGCAACATGATGGACATGCAGCCCGGCGACGTGCCCGCCACATGGGCGGATGCGGGGCTGCTGGAGCGGCTGACCGGCTACCGTCCGGAAACCGACATGCGCGAGGGCGTGAAGCGCTTCATCGACTGGTACCGCGATTACTACCGTGCCTGAGGCCGGCTGACGCCGCCCTGCCCCGGCATGGGCGTGTACAGGCCGCTGCTGGCGGCGGTTTGTCGGAACCCCCCACCCCCCTGCCCCGTTGGCCTAGCTGACCAAGGGGGCATTCATGACAGACTTGACGTGTGACGTGGCGGTGATCGGCGCCGGAACGGCTGGGCTTGCGGCAGAGCGCAGCGCCCGCAGGCAGGGCGCGCGGACGCTGCTGATCGATCCGGCCTTCAACGGCACCACCTGCGCGACGGTGGGCTGCATGCCCTCGAAACTGCTGATTGCCGCGGCCCGCGCGGCGCACCGGGCGCGCAACACCGCGCTGTTCGGCGTGCACACGGGTGAGGTCCGGGTCGACGGCCCGGCGGTCATGACGCGGCTGCGCGCCGAACGGGACCGCTTTGCCGCCTCGGTACGCGAGGGGTTCGACAACCTGCCGGAGGGCACGCGGGTGAAGGCGCGGGCGCGTTTCACCGGCCCCGCCACGCTGGAGCTGGACGACGGCCGCCGGGTGGAGGCCCGCGCGGTGGTGATCGCCACCGGCTCCTCGCCCATGGTTCCCGAGCCGTATCAGGCACTTGGCGAGGTGGAGCTGACCAACGAGACGGTCTTCGAACTGCAGGACCTGCCGCGCCGGCTGGCGGTGATCGGCGGCGGGGTGATCGGGCTGGAACTGGCGCAGGCCATGGCCCGGCTGGGGGTCACCGTGGCGCTCTTCGACATGGAGGAGCGGCTGGCCGGGGTGCGCGACGACGCGGTGCACGCAGCGCTGAAGGACGCCATGGCAGAGGAGATGGAGCTGCACCTCGGCGTGACGCCCGAGCCCCGGGCCGAGGACGGCGGGGTGCGCATCGACTGGGACGGCAAGTCGGCCTGGTTTGAGCGGGTGCTTGTCGCCACTGGGCGGCCGCCGAACGTGAAGGGGCTGGAGCTGGAGGCCGCGGGGCTGGAGCTCGACGATCACGGGATGCCGCAAGTGGATGAAAACACGCTGCAATGTGGCGATGCGCCGATCTTCATGGCGGGCGACGTGAACGGGCTCAGGCCGGTGCTGCACGAGGCTTCGGACGAGGGGGCTATCGCCGGGCGCAACGCCGTGGCCTTTCCCGACACGCAGCGCTCGGCGCGCAAGGTGGCCTTTACCGTCACCTACACGGAGCCGCCGCTGGTCTCGGTGGGCGAGGCCCCGGGCGAGAACGGCGACCGGATCACCGGCCCCATAACCGGCCACGCCGATTACACCGACCAGGGGCGCGCCAGCGTGGACGGAGAAAACACAGGTCTGGCAAAGCTTTACGCGGATCGAGAGGGGCGGATCCGCGGCGCGGACCTGTTCTGCCCCGGGGCCGATCACCTGGGCCACCTGCTGGCCTGGTCGATGGCCACCGGCGCCACGGCGGGCGATTTGCTGGACCAGCCCTTCTATCATCCGACGCTGGAGGAGGGGCTGCGCTCCGCCCTGCGCGACATCTGCGAGGCGGTGTCCCTGTCTCCACCGGCCGACCGCGACCAAGGCAATCCGCCGGGGGTGTGACGGGGGTGCAAACCGTGCGCGGCATTCATTAATCGGGGTCCGCGGGGCCCCGGATTGCCGCCTTAACGCGGCGTGCGCCGGGATGAACGCGCCGTGCGCCGCAAGATCCGGGGGGCGGCGCCCTGCCCCGCCACAAGGCCCTGCACAAAGATGAACGCCGTTTCGCGCCCGTTAAGGTGAGTCCCGGCCGGTAAGGGGGGTCTTTCCGGCCGGTTGTTAACCTTTGCCCCCGGGCGGAGGGGGCGCGGCGCGTGACGTTGCGTCGGAAAGGTTAAGACGGGGTGCCGGGGGGTACGGTAGGCTACCACGGGGTACCCGCCTGTGTTGCCGGGCGCGGGCCCAGCATGGACCGGCTGCCGCGTGCCGTCCGTCCTGCCGCCAGACACCGGCAACACGGGGGATCGGGATGCGGGCTATCCTGCGGTACCATAGGGTACCGGGCAAACGCCGCGCCGCCGTCCCGGGCATCTCCCCCGCAACAGGGTACCGGTGGCTATCCGGGGCTTCCCTTGGATATCAAACGCTATGGTATGGTATGGTATGGTATGGTATGGTATGGTAGGCTATCAAAAGGTACCTGAAGATAGCCCAAGGTTCCCCTTGGTAGGGTAGCCTAACCTATGCTAAGGTTATCCACAGGGCCCGGAGAGGCCACCCGCGGCAACGCGGAGACAAAGGCCCGCCACGGCGGGAGAGCAGCAACACCGGGTCCGCGCCATGCGGCCCGAGACATGACAGGACACCCACCCATGCCGGTGATCGCATTCGCCAATTCCAAGGGCGGCAGCGGGAAGACGACAAGCGCGCTTCTGCTGGCCCAGGCCCTTGCCGCCCATCGCCCCACCACCCTGATCGACGCCGACCCCCGGCACCCGATCACCACCTGGGCCGAGAAGCCCGGCCGCCCCGACACGCTGAGCGTCGTCACCAACGACAGCGAGAAGACCATCCTCGACGAGATCGAGGAGGCCGCCGCCCGCGATCCCTTCGTCATCATCGACCTCGAGGGCACCGCCTCGCGGCTGATGAGCTATGCGATCTCGCAGTCGGACCTCGTGGTGATCCCGATGAAGGAGCAGCAGCAGGACGCGCTGGCCGCGCTCGACGTGATCCAGGAGATCCACCGCGACATGAAGGCGACGCGGCGCAAGATCCCGTACTCGGTGCTGTTCACCCAGAGCCGGGCGGCGGTGAAGTCGCGCACCGCGCGGCACATCGCGGCGCAGTTCCGCGGCAACGCCCACATCGACTGCTTCGAGACCGAGATCCACGAGCGCGACGCCTTCGCGGCGATGTTCTCGATGGGCGGCACGGTGGCGGGCATGTCGCCGAAATACGTCAACGGCCTCGACAAGGCGCTGGAGAACATCGAGGCCTTCCGCACCGAGGTCATCTCCCGGCTACGCGCGATCCGCGACGCCGCCGAGAAGGGCAGGGCAGCATGAGCGGCGAACCGGCCGGGGGCACCCGCGCGGCGCTGGCGATGCCCAGCTTCGACGACCTGGACGATTTTGCGCCCCGCGGCGGGAGCCGCAAAAGCCAGGAAAGCGGCACAAGCCGCAAGTCTGGGGAGAGTGGCGGCAGCCGCACGGGGGAAAATCCCGGGGCCGCCGGACAGGCGGACATGCAGGACCCGGAAGGGCAGGGGGAGGCGGTGACGGAAACCGTGCCGGCCGAGGCACCGCGCCGCAAATCCCGCCCGGCAGAGGCCCCCGTCGCGGCGCGTCACATACCCTCCGCCGCCGAGACGCGGCGTGCCATCGACGCGGTCTCGCATTTCCCGTCACGTGAAGCGGCGACCGACGGGCAGCTCAATCTGAAAGGTCCGCGCCACGTGCTCGACCGGTTCCGGGCGATGTGCAAGGCGGACCGGCGCGCCTATTACGACATGCTGGAAATCCTCATGGACCAGTTCGAAGGCCGCACACCCCAGGGTTGATTCGCGCGATCGCCACCGGCGAATCACGCAGCCGCAGAAATATTGCTGCGGCTGCACAGACGACATGATGCGGTTTACGCGTCACACGGCAGAATTCTGCCCAAAAAAGTGCCGTTCTCCCCGGGTCAACCGTCCAATTCATTTGCACCGGGGTGGTTGACTGTTAAGAGCATGTTAACTTCGTTACGTAGTTCAAAGAAGAAGATCGAGATAAAACGGGTCGAACATTCCGACCAAAGGCGAGGATTATTCCGTGCGCGAGTACACAGCGACAGGCGAGCATTTCAGAGTTTCCACGGCGCGCGCCCTTACGCCGCGCAACCTATACAAGATCATCGGCAAGCGGATCACCGACATCGTCCTCGCCCTTCTGATCGCGCCTTTCGCGCTGATCGTGGTGGGTGTCGTGGCGGTGATCATGACGGCGTCGGGCGAGGGATCGAAGCTTTTCTTCGGCCACCGCCGCATCGGCAAGAACGGCAAGGTCTTCAAGTGCTGGAAGATCCGGACCATGGTCCTGGACGCCGAAACCCGGCTGCGCGAGCACCTGGCCAACAACCCCGAGGCCGCGGCCGAATGGGCCCGCGACCACAAGCTGGAAAACGATCCGCGCATCACCGGCGTCGGGCGCTTCCTGCGCCGGACCTCGCTGGACGAGCTGCCGCAGATCTGGAACGTGCTGAAGGGCGACATGAGCTTTGTCGGCCCGCGTCCGGTCGTGCGTCTTGAAATGCACAAGTACGGCATCCACCGCCCGATCTACACCTCGGTCAAGCCGGGCGTGACCGGCCTGTGGCAGGTGTCGGGCCGCAACGACATCTCCTACGAGGAACGCGTCCAGCTGGACGTGGACTACGTCAAGAGCATGTCTTTGCGGCGCGATCTGGGGCTGATCATGAAAACAGCCCTTGTCGTGGTAATCCCCACCGGGAGATAAGGGTCGCTTGTGACCTGATGTGAATATCCCCGTAGTATCGTGACGCTTTTCGCTAACTTTATGGCGCCGCGGATATTATGAATGGCAACAGTTTAGGGGTAATTTCAAGAGGGCTACGGTCGACGGTGCTAGGGGCGGGACAAGAAGAGCATGATACTGTACTCTACATCCATGCTAAAAATGGAATCTCCTACAGCAGTTCTTCAAGAGCGCCAAAGCTAGTAATAATCATGCTTTTTAGGATTCGGACTTCGATAATGTGTTCGTGTAATTCAAAATAACTCGGTCACACGATTTGGCCCGGGTGACGGTTTGTGTTTTTCTCTTAATCGATCAGATCACCCTCTTGCCCGAAATCCTTAGGAATATGTTTTGATCATTAACCAAGATACATGTCTGCCGACATGATGCTGGTTCGATACAGTTCTACGAGCCCATGTCAGTGGCGTGCTCGACAAGGCTGGCGACGGCAGCAACTCACTGAGCAAGTTACTTCCTTCCATGGGCGGAACTACTGTATATTCCAGAAGAAGACATCGCCGCCGCGGTGGAGCGGACTTCAAGAAGCTTTCCGAAAAGCCTGTCGCCATTTTTGCGGAACGCAGGGCTGGCATGGCCTGAAGTAGTACGCACAAAATCTTCTGGCCAAGGCGCTCCTGAAGTCTACGCCAGTCAGCCTCTAAAGCAATAGAATGCGGCAGCACAAAAAAATCTGATATTTTTCGAGCCACTAGGCTTTTAAAGAGGAGCTAAGACCGGTATCTGTCAACTGATTTAGGTCGCGGCCACTTTTTCCACGGGTAGGAAAATGACAGAGTTTTTGAGCACACCGCTCCTAGGAGTGTACGAGATCGCGCCCAAGCGCTTCGGTGATCACCGAGGCTTCTTCAGCGAGAGTTACAACGCAAAGATTTTTGAAAATCACGGCATCACCACCTCTTTCGTACAAGACAACCATTCGCTGTCCGCAGCCAAGGGAACCATTCGTGGTTTGCACTTTCAGATACCTCCGCATGCCCAGGCCAAGCTAGTGCGCTGCGGACGTGGCGCGCTGTTCGACGTGGCCGTGGATATCCGCAAAGGCAGCCCGACTTACGGTCAGTGGTACGGTACAGAGCTGAGCTTCGAAAACGGTAAACAGCTGCTGATCCCGGTAGGATTTCTGCACGGGTTTATGACGCTCGTCGACAACACTGAGATTGTCTACAAGTGTTCGGATTTCTATGCGCCCGACTGTGATGGCGCAGTTGTCTGGAACGATCCCGACATTGCCATCGCATGGCCGGAAACAGGAGTGCCACCCGTTCTGTCTGCCAAAGACGAAGCGGCCCAAACACTCAAGGATTTTGACAATCCCTTCATCTTCGAGAAGGTTCAGGAATGAAACTGCTTGTAACTGGAGGAGCTGGTTTCATTGGCTCAGCGGTGATCCGGTTGGCGATGTCTCGCGGGCACCAAGTGATTAACCTCGATGCGCTAACCTATGCGGCTTGCCTCGACAACGTGGCGATGTTCGCAGACAGCCCTAAATACACCTTTGAGCAAGCCGACATCCGCGACCGTGCGGCACTAGATGCGGTACTTGCCACCCGAAAGCCAGACGCGATAATGCACCTAGCCGCCGAAAGCCACGTGGACCGGTCGATCGACGGGCCCGGGGACTTCATCGAGACCAACATCACTGGCACATACAACATGTTGGAAGCAGCACGTAAATACTGGACCGACGCCGGCAAGCCGGAAAGCTTTCGCTTTCACCATATCTCGACCGACGAGGTCTTTGGATCTTTGCCCGGCGACAAGTCAGTGATGTTCACCGAGGACACGCCCTATGATCCGCGGTCTCCCTATTCGGCCTCGAAGGCCAGTTCCGATCATCTGGTCCGCGCTTGGCACGAAACCTATGGCCTGCCGGTAGTTCTAACCAATTGTTCGAACAATTACGGTCCGTATCATTTTCCGGAAAAGCTCATTCCGGTGGTTATCCTGAACGCTATCTCTGGCAAATCGCTGCCGATCTACGGTGATGGAAGCAACATACGCGACTGGCTGTTTGTCGAAGATCATGCAGATGCACTGCTTCTGGTAGTCAAAAAGGGCAAACTGGGCCGGTCTTACAACATAGGCGGTGGAAACGAACGCACCAATCTCGAACTCGTGAAGACGCTCTGCGCCATCCTCGACGAAAAGCGCCCTAAGGCAAGCGGCTCCTACGCCGATCAGATCACCTTCGTGACCGACCGTCCCGGCCATGATGCCCGCTATGCGATAGATTCAAGCCGAATTCGCACTGAACTAGGGTGGCGGCCATCGGTCACCGTCGAGGAAGGATTGACCCGCACCGTGCAATGGTATCTCGATAACGAAAGCTGGTGGCGTCCACTGCAGCAACGCCACGGCGTCGGTCAGCGCTTAGGGACAAAAGCATGAGTGTGCTGATCTTCGGCAAGGCTGGCCAAGTTGCTTGCGAACTGGCGAGCCGCGCGCCCGACGCGATCCTTCTCGGGCGCGATCAGGCGGACCTGAGGGATCCTGCGGCCTGTGCTGCGCGCATACTCGAACACCGACCGACGGCGGTGATCAATGCCGCCGCCTATACCGCAGTCGATAAGGCCGAAAGCGAAGAGGACCTTGCAACCACGGTCAATGGTGAGGCGCCCGGTGCCATGGCGCGAGCCTGCGCTGAGCTGGATATCCCGATGGTACATATCTCGACCGATTACGTTTTTGACGGCACCGGCGCGACCCCTTTCCCACCCGATCATCCTACCGCCCCGCTAGGGGCTTATGGGCGATCGAAACTGGTGGGAGAAACCAAGGTGGCTGCAGTTGGAGCGCCTTATGTGATCCTGCGGACTTCTTGGGTGTTCTCGGCGCAGGGCAGCAATTTTGTCAGGACAATGTTGCGCCTGAGCGAGACCCGCGACAGGCTAACCGTCGTGGCCGACCAAATCGGCGGCCCGACCGCAGCGGGTCCGATCGCCGCCGCCTGCCTGCAAGCGGTCACCTCCCTCCAAGCCAATGCGAGCGTTTCGGGAACCTATCATTTTGCGGGCGCACCCGATGTCAGCTGGGCCGATTTCGCCCGCAAGATCTTTGCCTTGGCCGAACGACCGGTCGAGGTGATCGACATCCCTTCTTCGGATTATCCGACCTTAGCGAAACGCCCTGCGAACTCCCGCTTGGATTGCAGCAGTCTGTCCAATCTCGGCATCGTGCGGCCGGACTGGCGCGACGACTTAAAGACGGTTCTGGCCGAACTGCAGGCCTTGGCCTGAGATCCCCGAGAAGCGGGGACCGACATCTTATTTGACCATCGTGCCTGGGAGCGCTCTGATATGACCAAACGCAAAGGCATCATTCTCGCCGGAGGTTCCGGAACACGCCTTTATCCGATCACCATCGGCGTCTCCAAACAGATGATGCCAGTCTACGACAAGCCAATGATCTACTACCCTCTGTCGGTGCTGATGCTGGCTGGAGTGCGGGAAGTGGCGATCATCACCACCCCGCATGATCGGGAACAGTTCCGCCGCTTGCTCAAGGATGGCAGCCAATGGGGCATGGAATTCACGTGGATCACGCAGCCGTCTCCGGACGGTCTTGCACAAGCCTACCTGCTGGCCGAACACTTCCTAAACGAAACCCCCTCAGCAATGGTGTTAGGCGACAACATCTTCTACGGCGCGTCTTTACCCAACCTGCTGGCCTCGGCCAATGCCCGCGAGACCGGCGGATCAGTCTTTGGTTACCGCGTTTCAGACCCGGAGCGCTATGGCGTTGTGGCATTTGACGAGCAGGGTATCGCCAAAGAGATCATCGAGAAACCCAAGGTACCGCCTTCGCATTATGCGGTCACTGGGCTCTATTTCCTAGATGGCGAAGCTTCCGCCCGCGCACACAGCATCACGCCTTCTCCGCGTGGGGAACTGGAAATCGTGTCACTACTGGAAACTTACCTTAAGGAGGGCAGTCTGGACGTGCAATTGATGGGGCGGGGTTATGCTTGGCTTGACACTGGCACCCATGCCTCGCTTCTGGATGCAGGCAACTTCGTACGCACCCTATCCGAGCGTCAGGGTCAGCAGGTTGGCTGCCCTGAAGAAATTGCTTGGACCCAAGGCTGGATTTCAGACGAGACACTAAACGAATACGCCGAGGTATACAGAAAGACTGCCTATGGAAAATATCTTAAACGCCTGCTGTTATAATATTCAACAGAATGAGCGGCTCTATGAGTGACGATATCACTACGAACCTGACGATAGTGGTGCCCGCATACAAACGGGTCGAAGAAGTTTGTCAGCTTATTGACGATCTGCACGAGGCTCAAAAGCAGTCTAAGTTTGCGGTCATCATCATCAGTGATAAAGGTCCCGAACGGGCCTATGAGGCCACCCGGGTCTATGCCGAATGCAAGCTGAGAGATCTCCAGATATCACGAAACACCGAAAATCTGGGAATTGATCGCAACATCGACCGCTGCTTATCTTCGGCAAACACAGAGTTCGTCATGGCTGTGGGTGATGACGATCGCCTAAACGTACCTAATTTCATTGCGTTTCTCGCCTCATTGGCCGAGATCGATGCGGATCTGACCATCGTCGAGTATAGCTATATCTACAGCGATCTGAGCATGCAGAAGGACCATGTAATCAATCTTGGCAATACACCTAATCTTGACAGCCTAGAAGGGCGGCGGCGCTTCCTTTTTGATCGTGGGACGAAGCTCGGATTTCTGGGCTCGGTTGCGTTTCGCAGCTCGGCCTACCGGCAATATCGTGATCCAGCCTTCTTGGGAACTTGGTTCAACCATGTAGGCGCAGCCCTGAATATACTCCTCGCCAACGACACTAAGATCAGATGGTGGGGAAACCCGGTGGTACTGAACCGTGCTGGAGATATTCGGGTTACGAGCTGGTCGCACCAGATGTTCGATGTGATCCACGGATGGTGGCGCATGATCGAGCTATCTTGTAAGAGCCACGGAAAATGTACGCTCGACGAATATCGCGCTAACAAGAGCGAGGTGACCTTCCAGTATGACAGCCCTTTTTGGATCTTGTCGCGCCGGTCCGAGAATCTCGTCAACTGGAAAAGCCTGCCGGCGTTGTTTAAAACCTTTGAAATCTCAGGACGCACGAGGCTCTGGTATTACGGCGCCTGCCTGCTGCCTCCGCAACTCTGCCTTGGTCTGAAGAAAACTGCGCGGGCATTAGGAAAATGAAAAAACCGGATTTCATTTTTGTCGGGGCAAGCAAGTCTGGGTCGTCTTGGCTACATAACTACTTCCTGAAGCATCCCGGAATCTTTGTCCCAACCGCGAAAGACATTTATTTTTTCAATGAGTTCTATGATCGTGGCACTGACTGGTACGAAAGATGTTTCGCGCAAGCAAAGCCCGGCCAAGTCGCAGGCGAAATTTGCCATGACTATCTGCACAATGCCGATGCCATTTCGCGAATTGCCGCGGATTATCCAGATGTGAAACTGATCTGCAGTCTGCGCCAACCGATAGACAGGGTGATTTCGACCTACCTTTACGGTGCACGCCACGGACTTGTGGAGCCGTCCCTAAAAGCGCATGTAGGAAAGAAGCGGGGAATTTTCGCCGAAGGGCGTTACGCAGACGATCTGGGGCATGTCTATGAGCATTTTCCGCGCGAGAATGTTTTGGTTTTCCTATATGATGACCTTCTGGAAGATCCGCGTGCACTCGCCCGTCGGGTGACCGACTTTCTTGGTGTCGAGTATTTTGACTATCAGGCAATCGACAGGAAGGTTCGTGTGGCCTCCAAGGCCCGGATTGGTGTGATTGGGAAACTCGGCAAGTGGATAGCCGGTCATATGCGGTCAATGGGATTGCATAGCATGCTTGGCATGCTCAAAAATAGCGCGATGATGCAGAAGCTGCTCTACAAGCCAATCGAAGTAGACAACACTATGTATTATAAGGAACTACCGTCAGATGTGGTGGATATCTATCTTGACAATATTCGTCGGCTGGAGTCGATGATCGACCGCCCCCTGACCGTATGGGTGGACGAGATTGAATTGAACCGAAGCCGCGTCCAGGGTCAGGACTCATAGCCAATAGATGACGGTTGCGGCGAGGAAGACCTTTGGGCACCTGTCGTATCGGGTCGTCACGCGCCGCCAATCCTTGAGCCTGCCGAACATGATCTCAATCCGATTGCGCCGTTTGTAGCGGCGCTTGTCGTATGTCACGATCGTCCTGCGTTGCTTCCAACCCGGTATGCAGGCGCGTAACCCCTTGTCTTTCAGCGCTTCCTGGAACCAGTCCGCATCATAGCTGTGGACAGTGACCTGCCACTGAACTTTCATCCAGCCACGACCGGAGCCCGGTTAGTGTTTACGCCGGTTGGCGCAGGTTGAGCAATCGCCCGGCGCGCGGAGCTTTCATCTCGCGCAGCGGGGCGGGCGATTGCGGTGGTCAGGGTCC
>NZ_JBRBUI010000038.1:0-5185 GCF_052826185.1 Heliomarina sp.
AAGCTGCGCAATGCAGGCCAGGTGTGCATCGCCCCAACCCGGTTTTACGTACAACAAGGCATCTACGATCGATTTCTGTCCGAACTAGTTTCAGCATTTGAGAGCGTAAAGGTGGGCGCTGGTTTAGCCGAAGGCACGCAGATGGGACCATTGTGTCATCGCGGACGCGTGAATGCGATGGAAAAGCTCGTCGAGGATGCCCGCGAAAACGGCGCACGGGTGTTGACGGGAGGCAAAAGGCTTGGAAATCATGGTAACTTCTATGCCCCGACAATCGTCGATACGCCCAACGACGACATTGACTTGATGCGCGAAGAACCCTTCGGCCCGATTGCTGTCGTCTCGTCTTTTCGTGACATAGAGGACGGACTGTCGCGGGCCAACGGGCTACCCTTCGGGCTGGCGTCCTATGTCTTTACCAATTCGTTAGAGCGTGCAGATAAAGCAGCTGCGGGTTTGCAGGCAGGTATGGTAAGCATCAACCAGTTCGGCCTCGCTCTGCCCGAGACTCCGTTTGGAGGCGTGAGAGACAGCGGCTATGGGACTGAAGGCGGGACGGAAACCTTCGAAGGCTATCTCATTACCAAATTTATCTCGCGCAATCGCGCGCCAGTGCTGTGAGGATGCCCATGCCTGTTGAATTAAGCTTCTCAAATGACGCAGCAATTCTGACCATAGACAATTCGCCGCTTAACCTAATCAACGCGGAGGTTCGGGCTGGAATACAACACTGTATCTTCAAAGTCCTCGAAACTGGGGCTACCAGGCTGATTATCACCGGCACAGGAACGACCTTCGTCGCGGGCGCGGATGCGAAGGAATTCGGTAAGTTGCCTGTTGATCCACAACTAAATGATGTGCTGATGCAACTTGCACACCTCCCGATTCCTACTATCGCAGCAATCAACGGGGCTGCGCTTGGTGGGGGACTAGAGATTGCTCTGGCTTGCTGCTATCGCATCGCCTCAACTTCTGCCAAACTGGGCTTGCCAGAGGTAAACTTGGGGATCGTGCCTGGCGCAGGGGGAACCCAAAGACTGCCGCGACTTATCGGTATTGAAGCTGCGCTTGACATGATTGTCACCGGGAAGGCTGTTTCCGCCGAGCAGGCACTGAAAATGGGACTGATCCAGCTGCTAGCCGATGACCCGCTTGGCGCGGCCATAGCTCTCGATGACGATGTACTTGAGGCGGCACAGGCACCCGACAATCTTCCTTCACCAAAGCCAAACCACGTCGCAGCGGAAGTCGCCCGAGCGCATGTAGCGCGGCGTATGCCTGGCCAGAATGCCCCGCAGGTTGCGGTGAACCTAGTCGCGACCAGTGCGACGACGCCGCTGCACGACGCACTAGCCAGCGAGCGCTCTGCGTTTTTGGACCTTCGTACCTCGGATCAGGCGCGGGCCCTTAGGCACGTTTTCTTCACCGAGCGTACCGCAACCAACAAGGGGCGCGCCTACCCCCGACCTTCCCGAGATGCTGAAACCGCCATCGTGGTCGGTGGTGGCAATATGGGCGCAGCTATTGCGTACACGCTGGCGACCGCAGGGATCTCGGTGACTGTCGTCGAACGTAGTGCCTCGTCCGCCGAGTGGGCCAGTAAAAACCTGCAAAAGCTGATTGATCAGGGTATCAGTCGCGGTATTCTGTCCGTCGATGCGGCAAAGACGGTTGAAGACCGGCTGGTTACGGTCTCAGGCTATGACGCTCTGCCACCAACCGATCTAGCAATCGAGGCGGCCTTCGAGGATTTTGCGGTTAAGACCGCGATCCTGACCGAACTCGAAGGCGCACTGCCACCCGAGACCATCATTGCCACAAACACATCCTATCTCGATGTAAATCGGCTCTCTGATGGGTTGAAACACCCGGCACGCTTTGTAGGGATGCATTTCTTCAGTCCTGCGCATATTATGAAACTTCTGGAAGTCGTCAGGAGCGACCGAACGTCAGACGGAACATTAGGTGCAGCACTTGTGCTGGCGCACAGGCTTGGTAAAATCCCGGTACTGTCTGGTGTTTGCGATGGCTTCATCGGAAACCGAATTTTGTCGAGCTACCGTCGCGCCGCTAATCGCCTTCTGGTGGAGGGGGCTAATGTCGACGAGATCGACGCGGCTATGCGCGGATTCGGTATGGCGATGGGTCCATATGCTGCACAGGACATGTCGGGGCTGGACATCGCCTACGCGAATATCCGTCGCAAGGCAGTTGCCGAAGGGAACTGCTGTGGTCACGTGCCCTTGGTCGAGCGGCTGGTCGAAAAGCACAAACGCCTAGGACGCAAATCGGGCGCCGGATGGTACGACTATGGGCCAGACGGCAAACCCTCACATTCGGAGCTGGTCGCTAGCGAAATACTCCGTGTCTCAGAAGAAATGAACTTCACTCGCCGCGAGTTCTCAGCTGACGAAATCGTAGAAAGGCTCTTGCTCACAATGGTGGCGGAAGCCTGCGATATCCTTGACGAAGGCGTAGCAGAAAAACCGCAAGACATCGACCTAGTAATGATTCACGGCTACGGATTTCCCCGCTGGCGGGGAGGCCTGATGCACCACGCCAAAAATATCGGCAAGGATCGGTTGACCGCGCTCTTCAGCGCGCATGTCAAAGAGGATCCTTGCGGCTGGAGGGTGCCTCGTTATTTAGAAAGAGTTTTCGCGACCGGGGAGGAACATGTCAGCATGTTTCCCACGATCACCGGCAGATAAGTTGTCTTTCTGTGGTAGAGGGAGTCTGTTTTGCAAATGGGGTGATGGCCGTGGTTGCCCTTTCCCCGGATAAACTTATCCCACAGCTTCCGTAACGGGTATGCCGAGTGCAGTGTATCCGTTCAGGACGGCGATGCGGACTGGGAGTGCCGCGACCTGACGGTCAAAGTCCCGCGCTATAAGGCGATGCCCCAGCGACATGACACAGTTCATTTTCGTCTCGACACTGCTTCGGCGGTGGTATCCGCTCCATCGTCGCCAGAGCGCGCGAGCCAGGCACTTCGCCGCGCGCAGGGCCTCGTTTCGCGCCACGGCTCCGGCGGTGATGGTCTTCCATGGCTTTGCGTTCTTGCGTGGCGGGATAACGGCGTGGGCACCACGGTCAGCAATTGCGTCGTGGCATTTCCGTGTGTCGTAGGCACCGTCAGCCATGACACTGCCGATCTACTGGTCCGCCGGGATCTGGTTGAGGAGGTCGGGTAAAACCCATGCATCGCCGATGTGGCTCCCTGTGACCTCGTCACTGCGCGAACCTCCAGTGTTTCCTCGTCAACCCCGAGATGGATCTCGGTCCAGACGCGCCGTTTGGGTCCACCATGCTTGCGGGCGTGCCACTCGCCTTCGCCCGCGACTTTGATACGCGTGCTGACAGCAGGTGCAGCGGCCCCTTGGAGCCGCGATTCGAGATGTTCACGGCCAGGGTCTTCTGACGCCGGGACAGGGTGCTGAAGTCGGGCACAGTCCGGACGAGACCAACCAGCTGCAGCAGGCTCTAGACGAACCCAGTCGTCTACCGGAGCGCCATGCCGAATAACACCTTCATGGAAAGGCAGGTCTGGCTGGAGGCATCGCTGTAGGTCTGCTGCCGGCCACGACTGCCTATCGGCGCGGCCTCCCAGCTCATTTCGGGGTCGAACCAGATTGCCAGAGCGCCCCGGCGCTTGAGCGCTTCATTGTAGGCTCGCAAGTTCCTGGTGTTGTAGGTCGGGGGTGCAGTCTGCTCATGCACCCCGGCTACCAAGCCGGGTTCATAAGATGGATCCCGCACGGAATTTGTTCAACAGAGCCTAGTAGCAGGCATATCTGCCTCACGACAGGCTGAGCAAGATCATACAATTTCCAAAGCAGGTATGTTCAATACACGGTGCATTCTTCGCCCTTACTCTGAGATCATTGGCGTACGCCTCAGACCGTTTGACGCCTCCGAGATTGGCGACGTCAGGTGGTGGCTTTGCCAAATGTTACTCTTGGGAGGATAAATATGGAAATCAGTAGAGAAGCGGATACGCTGCGGGCGCTTTATCAGAATTGGACCGATCAGATGGTCGAGAACCCAGACCTGACGATCGCGAACTTGCGCAGCATGTTCGATGAATGGGGGCAGCCTGCTCTAGAGCCGGAAAACGTTAGCTACAAAAGCGATCATATCGGAGGAGTCGAGGCTATCTGGGCACTGCCTGTCGGGGCCGATACCTCGCGTGTAATTGTTTACACTCATGGTGGCGGCTTTGCCGTCGGCTCAGCCGATAGTCATCGGAAAATGGCAGGGCACCTCGCTAAGGTGCTTGGGGTTACGTCGGTGATCCTGCACTATCGACGCGCACCCGAGCACCCATTTCCGGCGCAGATCGAAGATGCGGTAGCCGCGTACACAGCATTGCTGGATAAGGGCTTCAAGGCAAGAAATATTCTGACCGCTGGCGACAGTGCTGGCGGCAATCTTGCCATCGCCAGCGTGCTGAAATTTCGCGAACTTGGGCTGCCACTGCCCGGAGCGGTCATCGCATATTCGCCCTGGCTAGACATGGCGATGCGCGGGGAAACACTGGAAACCAACGCGGAAACCGATGCGCTAGTCGGGAAACCGATTCTCGAAGCGATGGCGGGAATGTTCCTCGGTGAAGGCACTGATCAGCTAAATCCGTTGGCCAACCCTCTGGAGAACGATTTCACCGGTTACCCGCCGCTTTATATCAATGCCGGAGGGGCTGAGACGCTTAGGAGCGATGCCGAGCGGTTGCACGAAAAGGCCAAGGCACAGGGCGTAAATGTGACCCTGTCTATCGTCGAAGGCATGCAGCATGTCTTTCCCGCGCTTTCGGGACGCGCGCCCGAGGCGAACGAGGAACTTGGTCGCATCGCCGCATGGTATCAGGCCCTCTGACACCTGTACTCGCACTGCATTGCGGTGCGGTGCGGTGCGGTGCGAGAGAAACCCCTACGACACATTCATCTGCCATCTCACCCGCAAACTGCGGGGCGGAGCAGTCTTACTCTGGGAGGAGTGACATGAACATTCAGACTGAGATTACTAAAACATCCGGAGCGGATTACGACGCAGTCGTCATTGGCGCGGGCTTCGGCGGGCTTTACGCCGTCCACAAACTTCGCAACGAGCAGGGACTGAACGTCCGGGGCTATGACAGCGCCAGTGACGTTGGCGGCACCTGGTGGTGGAACCGATATCCCGGTGC
>NZ_JBRBUI010000039.1:0-3914 GCF_052826185.1 Heliomarina sp.
ACGCTTGGCGGTCTGAACGCCAAACATCGGGTGCGTTGCAATCTCGCGGGCAATTTCCAACGCCCGTACCTCGACCTGGTTGGCCGGCACGCATTCTTCGACAACGCGCAGGTCCCTAGCGGTGCGCCCGTCGATTTCACGACCCGTGAGCACCAGCATCCGCGCCACCCCCGCACCGGCACGCTGTTGAAGCAGCCAGCTAGATCCCGTGTCGGGACAGCCGCCGACGCGCGCAAAAACTTCGCACAGCCGGGCATCTTCGGCAGCAACGACAATGTCCGCCGACAAGGCCAGGCTTAAACCCGCGCCAAAAGCCACGCCGCATATCGCGGAAATCAGAGGTTTGCGAAACAGATAGGCCGCGCGTCCGCCATCGTGAACCAGCTCCACCATTTCCGATGTCGCCTTTGCGCCTTTCGCGATCTCAGACTGAAACCCGACAAGATCGCCGCCGCTGCTGAAATGATCGCCACCGGTCATAACAACGACACGGATCGCATCGTCACGTTCGGCTTCGCGCAGGAGCGCCACCAGTTCATCGACGAACCCGATGCTGTAAGGGTTGCGTTTTGTCGGCTGAAGAAACCGCAGGATTCCGACAGGGCCATCCCTGTCCAGGCGAATAAGCTCAGTCATTCAAGCCTCCATCAGGTTCCGGTCCAGACGGGTGCGCGCTTTTCAGCAAAGGCCTTTGGGCCTTCAATCGCGTCGTTGCTGGCGTAAACCACCTCGTGAAGGCGCTTGCCCTCTTTCAGGCCACCCGCACAGCCCAGGTCCATGGTCGCGCGAACGCCGCCTTTGGCCGCAATCACCGAAAGCGGGGCCGCGCTGGCAATGCGCTTGGCAAGGTCAAATGCCCTTGCGCGGACGGCATCGGGCGTGTCCTCGAGATAGTTGGTGAACCCGTATTCGTGCAGGCGCTCGATCGGCATCAAGTCGCCGGTCAGAACGATTTCCATAAGGATGGGCTGCGGTAGCATGGACAGTGCCGGCGATGCCCAGGGCGATCCACGACCGATCTTTACTTCGGTGATACCGACCTTGGTCCCCTTGAGACCGACCCGCAGATCGCAATTCAAGGTCAGCATCATTCCGCCCGCCATCAGCGACCCCGTCATCGCCGCGATGATCGGTTTCTTGCAGGCGCGCATTGTCTCGTGAAACGGGTCGCGCATCTTGGTCAGAATATCGACGCCCTCGTCGCGTGCGATTTGTGTGGCTTCCTTCAGATCCAGTCCGGCGCTGAACACGCCACAATCGGCCGAAGTCAGAATGGCCACACGAACGCTGTCATCCGCCTCGATCTTTTCCCAAGCATCGGTCAGCCCGTTCGTAGCCGCCACGGAAAGTGCGTTTTTGCGTTCGGGCCGGTCAATACAGACGGTTGCAATTCCGTCTTCGATCTTCACGTCAATGGGGCTCATGATACCTGCTTCGCTTTCTCGGGACAATCTAACTGCGGAAAGCTTCCCCGCGACGTGTCTGCCGCGGGGAAGCCCAGTCTTATTCGACTTTGAACGTCGCGGAGTTGTGCTTGATGACATCCCAAACAACGTCGAGATAGTCGGCGCTCCAGTCGGTCAGCGGAACCCAGGTTTCGCCATTCCACTGTTCGACCCGGGTCTTGCCACCACCTCCGTGGTCTTTGTCGGTCACTGTAACCGGGGCCATGATGCCGTTTCCATCGAAGTTCTCGATCGATTCATAGGCATTCTTCATGTTTTCCGGTGTGATCGGCCAACCGTTTTCGGTAATCGCAATACGCGCAGCTTCGAAACCGGCCGAGTAGATCGCCATGCCCGTATTGTAGTACACGTCGCGCACGAGGCTCTCGGGTCCGCTGCCCTTGCCATTGGCATAATAGGTGTCCAGCATCGTCTTGACGATCGGAACTTCCTGGCCACCGGCCACGTTGGTCCCGCGCAGGATGCCTTTCGCCTCTTCCACTCCGATGTTGGCGATATCGACTTCGTTCAGCCAGTTCACCGCAAGATAGCGGTCAATCGGGAAACGGTTGCGACGCATTTCTTTCGAGGCAACCACATGTCCGCCCGCCAGTAGCCAGCTGATCACATAATCTGGCTTGTCACGGCGGATTTTGCTCCATGCGCCGGCTTGATCCGATCCCGGAAGCGGCACGGGATAAAGCTCCAGTTCGAACCCTTCCTTCTCGGAAAGCGTTTTCAGGATCTCGATCGGTTCCTGACCGAAGGGATAATCCAGATAGATGAACCCGATCTTCGCTTTGCTCAAGTCACCGTCCATCTGATCCTTGATGAAGGCAACGTCATTTGCCGCCTGCTGCCAGTACGTCGGACCGACCGGGAAAACCCATTCGAATACTTCGCCGTCCACCGCGTCACCGCGGCCAACGAAAGACTGCATCAACACGTTCCCGTCCTTCATCGCACGCGGCAGAACCGCGTTCGTGACCGGCGTGGACAGAAAATTGAATAGGAACACACCTTCGCGCTTGAGCTGCTCGTAGCATTCCACGCCGCGCTGCGGTTCGTTGCCGTGATCGCGCACGATGATTTCCACCGGATGCCCTTCGATCCCACCGTTCTCGTTGGTGTACCTCGCGAGGTCCTGTGCCGCCTGGGCCACTTGCGGCGAAATGAACGTGTAGGATTTACTGAGGTCGAAGCAGAGTCCGAAGCGGATCGGCTCCTTGTCCTGCGCTGCGGCCACAGTCGCGCTTGCTGCCAGCGCGGCAGTCAGGGCCACCGCCTTTATGTGCTGTTTGATCTTCATCGTTTCTCTCTCCCGTTGGTTTGATTTAGGGCGGTTATACCGTTTCATGGGCCACTGCCGCCCCGCATGGCGGAACCCTTCCTGTGTCAGTCTTTCACTGCCCGTATTTTGAGGAACTTTCTTTAACCACGTCCCACACGACGTCGGCGTATTCAGAGATCCAGTCGGTTTGCGGCACCCAAGTCTCTCCGTCCCACATTTCGATACGGGTCTTGCCCCCGCCGCCATGATCTTCGGCCGTCACCGTAATGGGGGCCATCAGCCCGTTCGCGTCATAGCCCTCAAGCGACTCCAGTCCGGCCTTGTAGGATGTCGGAGTGATCGGCAGCCCCTCGGCTTCCGCTGCCTTGCGCGCGGCTTCGAACATGATCGAATACATGGCCAGCCCGGTGTTGTAGAAAACGTCCTGCGTCTTCTCGATCGGGCCGGATCCCTCGCCCTTGTCATAAAGCTCGGCCATGATTTCCTGATACAGGGCAATATCCTGACCGCCCACGACATTGGTCCCGCGCTTGATACCTTTGGCGGCCTCTTTACCGATGTTGGCGATATCGACTTCGTTCAGCCAGTTGACCGAGATGTATTTGTCCATCGGAATGCGATTGCGCTTCATCTCTTTCGAGGCAACCACATGGGCACCGCCCAGCATCCAGACGATCACATGATCGGGCTTGTCGCGGCGCACCTTGGACCACACGCCGGCCTGGTCGCTGCCAGGCAGTGGCACGGGGTACAGTTCAAGCTCGAAACCCTCTTTCTCGGACAGGGTTTCCAGGATCTCGATCGGCTCCTGCCCGAAGGGATAATCGAAGTAAACAAACCCGACCTTCACATCTGACAGATCGCCGTCATGCAATTGCTTGATGTAGGCGACATCGTTGGCGGCCTGTCCCCAATAGGTCGGCCCGATCGGATAGACCCAATCGAAGACGGTGCCATCAACGGCATCGCCGCGCCCGACAAGAGACTGCATCAGGATACGCCCGTCTTCCATGGCCCGCGGCAGGATAGCCAGAGACACCGGAGTGGACAGGGTATCGAAAACAAAGACGCCCTCGCGGCTGAGTTTCGAGTAGCACTCGATTCCGCGCTGCGGTTCGTTCCCGTGGTCACGCACGATGACTTCGACCGGTTCCCCACCGATGCCGCCCTTCATGTTG
>NZ_JBRBUI010000040.1:0-7261 GCF_052826185.1 Heliomarina sp.
ATCGGCGCACTTCGCGCCGGCCTCATGCTCGGCCAGGATGCCGATGATCTGCTCGTCCGTGAATCTCGTTCGCTTCATTGTCCGTCCTCAGGTTGGGCCGGACTCTAATCGACGGTGGAGGAAAAATCCCGTGGCAGGTCAATCGTTTTTCGAACCGTGAATCACGCCATCCAGCGAAAATCAATGGGGCCTGAACCTAAGACAGCACCGGCCGGCCGAGGCTATGAGCCCGCAACCAGACGATCTATCTTAGACTGATCTTCGGCAAAATGCCGGTCAAGACGCGCGCTCGTGCTAGGGTGTAGATCCCGGGCGGACTTAGATACGGCGCGAATATTGCGTGTGCTGATCAAGTATCTCAAGTGCCCTGGCAACAAGTTATAGGCTGTTTTCAAAAGCCAGCCAAACACGGGGATCTTTTTCAGCTTTTTCACGTTAACAATGGGCTTGTCGCCGCCTTTGTGGAAGACCGTCGTCATCTCTGGAGCGGTCCAAAACCTGTCGATGCCTAGGAAATCAAAGATCCTAGCATAGACGGCTTCGCCGTCTTGCTCCAAATCCCGAGTGTAGAGAATGAGCATGTTTTCTCTGCCGAATTTCTCAAAGTACGGTTCCAGCATGCGGCCATATTCACTCCAAGCAACGATGTAGGCGGACTCATCTTCCTTGTTCTCATGTTCCGTTGCACGCGCCTGTATTAGACGATCCTGCTCCAAAAGGCTGAAGATCTCATGATCAAAATCACCGTCTTCCCCTGCCCGGCGCTTGACCATGCGAAAATGGGAATAGCTCCGCTCGACCGGGTCGCGCAGAATTGCGATGATCTTCACCTTTGGATTGACGGCGTAAAGGTTTTCGAGCGCAGTTTTGCTTGGTAGGTATTGCGGGGACGCCTTCCCCTTCAGGCACCCGGCTGGGCTTCCTTGAAATAAAGACGCCGTCTTCGCAGCGATCTCATCAGGGCTAAGATCTGTCCGATTGAAGATCGGCACTTCTTTGCTCGCGGGCATTGTAACTTGCGGATGCATTTTCATGACCTCGTGCAGCGAGGTCGTCCCAGATTTTTGCGCTCCAATGATGACGAAATCGATATAGTCATTCACTTGCATCACGATTTCCTTTCATAATCGTCACTGGTTTTTCTGGCAGACTGGGCTGTTTGAGTACGGCATTGGTTGAGGCAGTGCAGATCAATTCTTCCACAATCTGGACAAAGCGTTGTAAAAAGGCTTGAACGCGACGCGTAAACGTTCGGGTGTCGGCACCGAGAGAATCAGATAGCCAGGAACCGCCCAAGCGAAATAGATGACCAGCCCGCTGGTCAGAATACGCACACCGCTCACCGCTAGGGCAGCGCCAAGCATTCCTGCGAGGGTCGTGCCGAAGTAGAGGCTGATTGGTAGCAAGACGAAGTTGATGCTCGTCATAAGGCGTGAGACCAGCTTTTCATGTCCTGACATCAACAACAGAGAATTCGCCGTACTTGAGATCGCTGTGGGGACCCGCCCTACGATCATGATTATCAGCAAGAGGATACTGAGCTGCGGATCGAAGGCCTCTCCAAATAGCTGCAGCCAGAAAGCAGGAGCGCCGAAGAGTACAGCACAAACCACCAATGCCGCTGTCGCGCTCCAGTAGACGCTTTGTACGATATCCCGTTGCAGACCGCTTTCATCATGCCGTGCAAAATGTAGCGATGCCCGGGGCTGGAACATGCTCTGGATTGGCTCGACGACCATTGCGGCAAGTATCGATACGCGCGCCACGATTCCGTAGATTGCGGCGGCTTCAAACCCGAGAAGCGCGCCAACCATCAGAACATCCAACCGGTCTCTCAGGACGCGCGCCATCATGACCAAGGTGAAGTGCCGGGAACTTTGCCACCAAGCGGCGCGGTCCACCGGGTCGGTTCCGGTATCTTTTGGCCTCGGGCCAAGGGTTCGGCGCAACTGCCAGCAGTCATAGATCAGCCCGAGAAGCAATGGTATCAGGAGCGCTGCAAAAACTGCGGTATCCTGGGGGAGCACCAAGACACCAACAAGCAGTGTCAAAACTGCACAGCTCGGCCGAATGATCTGATACGAAAAGTCGGACCAGAACACCACACCAAGCGCTCGGAGGATCTGCCTGTCCATGGTCAGATAGCTCCAAGCGAGAATGCACATGCCGAACAAGGCCATGTGCCATGGCTTCAGAATGATCTCCGGGCTGATATATTGCGTTGCGACGAACAGCCCCGTGGATAGCACAGAGGCGAGCAGCGCCCAGGAGCGTGACCAGCGAATGAGAGCATGCACCGTCGCAAACTGCCCGGTCTCTCTGTAGCGGGGTATGAAGCGGTACATGGCCGTGCCAAGGCCGAGCGTTCCGACCGCTCCGAACAGAAACAGGTTGTTCTGCAGATAGATCAGCAAGCCGGCAGTCTCCAGAGAGAGCAACCGTGTCGCAGCAATGATCAATGCGAACCCGAGAAATTCGCCGACGATCATCAGCAAAAAGATCAAAATGGAGCCTTTGAGCATACTTGGATACGCCTTTCAGACCCAGTGGGAATAGAAGCCGGGCCCAAACATAGCCTCGAGCCGAGCGATATCGTTTTTAAATGCGGGCTTCAAATGGTCTTTGACATCTTGGGACAGCATGTCCGGGCGCTTATAGACAAGCTTCATCAAAGACTTAATCCTCTCTTTGGCCCGGGCGTCGTTACTGCCGAAACGCAGTAATTTGCGGGCAGGACCTTTCACGAGCCTGACCGCCTTTCCCGTGAAGCCTGAAGGCGGGACATAACTAGGATTGGACCAGAGCTTTTCGCCCTCATGCGGCGGCAACCCCAGAAAATCCGTCAACTCCTTCAGCGTGCCGTCGTAATCCTCGACGAGGTTCTCGAAGGCGACTAGATGAATTTGCTCAGTGCCAAAAAGTTGGACAAAGGGCGATATCAAAGCGCCATAATATCCTAGGAGCTTGTAGCGACGGATCGGAAGCAGATTCTCTTCCTCAGCGATGGGGCGGGCGAAAACCGCTTTGAAGTCTTCGTTCATCTCCAGCAGGTGACTGCGGGCATGATTGAAACTGGAATATGCGCGGGAAACTGGTTCGCGCATGACCAATACGATCTTCATGTCAGGGTTATGCGCGTGTAGCCGTCCAGCTGTACCAGGATAGAAGTAATAGGAATCCGAGCAATCGCACAGAAGCTGATGGGGTTTAGAATCCGTGAAATGCTTGGCATACTCCTCCTCGCTGCGCACTGCCTGTTCGGATGCAGTCGCCTCAACACCGTCACGTTCCGAGAGAGTTGCCCCGTCCAAGCCATAGGAAAAAAAGTTCAGTGTCTTGTTTTGGGGGACGAAAACGCCGGGATGCTGCCGCAGAAAATCTGTCACAGTAGAGGAGGCGGACTTCATAGCGCCGATCACGGAAATATCTATTTTAAGATCTGTCACGACATTCACTCCTTTGAAACGACCACATATCCAATGGCGATGAGCTGCATAAGAGAAAGGCCGTAAATGGGTGCTCCAAGACTATGTTGGGTGAGCCCCGCCAGAAAGAGGGTGACAACGCAGCCAAGGCATGTTCCTGCCCAGAGCTTCCCTTCATTGCTAGCTTCCTTTTGAAGTAGCACCTGCATGGATTTTGGAATTATGGTAAGAAAAATCCCACCTATGATCGCCAAACCAATAAAGCCAAGCTCCGCGAAAATCATAATGAAAGTATTATGACTTGAGTGGGTGGATGGGTTCAAATACGATGCGCTCACAACCACATTTACCAAGGGAATAGCTCTGGTAAACTCTCGTCCGGTGTCATTGTATCGACCGAAGCCCGTACCAATGATTGGAGATTTAGTTCCCTCAACCACGCCTCGGGCCCACAGCAGACCACGAATGGCCAAGTTCGCCTGCCCCTGCTTGTCAGCAAATGCTTCCAGTGACCAAGCACTGCCGGACTCCAAAGGAGGCTCCGCCAGCCAAGCTCGTTCGAAATTGACTGAGATAACCTCCAACGGATTGGCCGTTGTAAAGGTGCTGGCCAGGCGATCATATTGATTCGGAAAGGCTTTGGACATGCCGATAGCAAGAATCGGGATGAAGATAGCAACCTTTATAAGCTGCCCGACGCGGATCAGAATGATCTGTTGGATGAACATCCCCATGACAGCAGCCAGAACAGATGTGCGCGAGCCGGTACCAAGCAGACCAATGAGCGCGAGAAGAAGCAGGAATAGTCCTTCCCAATTCTTTTTCGTGCGGTACCGGAAGTAGTTGAAGATTACCAAAGAGGCGAGAACTGCGCCAGCCGCGTGGTGCGACGAATAAAGCTGAATGCCGGCATGCCGGACCATGACGGTCAGAAATCCAAAGACAGTCAGAACTAACAGGCAGCGCTCAATTCCTCGAAGCACTAGGTTCGGATCTTTACGAAGCATTACAGTTAAGAAAATGAACGGCCAGTAGTATAAGAAAAACCGGCCTTCTCCGCCAAGCCACGCTACCAGCCCGTTCGTTTTGATTGACAGGATCCCACCGAACATAATCGCACTAATTAGGGCATAAAAAAGAAACAGAATCGCGAGGAATGTCACCCGGGAAACAATTGGATTAGCTAGTATGGCCGCCAAAGAAAGAACGATGCTTGCCATTATACCCGGAACGGCGATGGCTACCCCTAATTCGAGCAACAGGGCCGACGCAAAATTCAGGGCGAAGACGACCTGGATCGACAGAGCCGTTCCAGAGGAGTATCGTGTGGCTCTTGTTGTCTGACGGCCGTCTATAGAGGCATCTGCAAGACTCATGTTGCGCTGGCCATCCGAGCCGTCACGAATTCCGAGAAGGCATCGCGAAAACGCGCGGCGGAAAAACCTTCGGCATGAGCCCGTATAGTAGGCGCGTTGAACTGCTCATATTCCGCTTCAAGCTTATCGATGACCGTGTTGAGCGCGGTGGGACTGTCTTCCCGAAAGAACAATCCGGTTTGCCCTTCACGAACCGTCTCCAATGCACCGCCCCGCCCATAAGCAATTACCGGACGTCCCGAAGCCATGACTTCGAGCGGTACAATGCCGAAATCTTCCACCCCCGGAAAGACCAGCGCGCGGCAGCGCGCATAGTGATCTCGCAGAACATCGAAGGAAACACGTCCAAGGAACTGAATATTTGGCCCCGCGCTGGCCTGCAAACGTTCGCGTTCGGGACCGTCTCCGATCATCACAAGCTTCCTGCCAGAGCGGTTGAAGGCATTGATCACTAGGTCTGCGCGCTTGTAAGTGACTAGTTCGCCCGCCGTAAGATAAAAGTCTTCAGGTGGTGTCTGGGCCAGCTTAAAAGCCTCTAGGTCGACGGGAGGGTGGATTACGTCAGCTTCACGCCCCCAGAATTTCGCGACACGCTTAGCAACAAACGCTGAATTCGCCACGATGTGATCCGGACGCGATGCCGACACCGTATCCCAAATCCGTAGCTTGTGCGCAAGATAAGGCATTACCGACCGGGTCAGCCATCCAGATTGATTGCGATAGATATGGTACTGGTCCCATATGTACCGCATTGGCGAATGGCAATAGCAGACATGCACGGTATCCGGTCCAGTGATCACACCCTTCGCAGGTCCGGATTCCGACGAAATGACCAAGTCGTATCCGGATAGATCCAGCGCTTCGAGAGCACGTGGCATGAAAGGCAGATACTTCTGGTAATGCTTTTTCGCACCGGGCAAGCGCGCAATACCTGTTTCGATGATCCGGTGTTTTGTAATTGTGTCTGAAAGTTTCTCGGGAATCACGACATGGGTAAATATATCCGCTTGGGGATAAAGGCGGCAGAATTCTTCGATAACCTTTTCGCCGCCCCGCATTCCGACGAGCCAGTAATGCACGATGGCGACCTTCAAGGGAGGTTGGTTTTTCAATGCCAAGTCTCGCGCCTTTGCTACCTCATAGGGAATCTGCGTCTGGTCTACCTCGACGCGACTTATCTAGGAACGCGCGCCCCAGTTCAACCTAGCGCAGGTTTCGGCTGCGACCCTGACCGAGTACGCCAGATTCTGCAACTGCGAAGGCGATGCTTCAGTGCGTGCATAACTACGAACGGCGCAAAATGCGGCGCTGTGAGGTTTTGATCGGGCTGGATTAATGCATTGATTTCCGACCAGAACTGCTCCAGAGGGCGGGCACGTTGGGACCGAAGTGCACGGTACCGGAGCGTCCCAGCAGCCTGAAGATTTACGGCATGTCGCAAGCCGTCATCAACCTGATCGAGCAGGGGGGCCCAGCCTTCGAAGCCGTCGTGTCTGCTGCACGACGGCTATCCTTACGCGTTTGCTAAAGGCTGAGGTCGCGGAGCACGAGATCAACGAGGCTACGGTGCGTCAGCTGCACAGGTGCGAGGTCATCGATGCATCCGAGAACATCGTGCCCATCGGCAGCCCCGACACGTGAAAATTCATCTCGCCACGGTTCAGGCTGTCGAACACCATCGTCGAAAGGTGTGCTTCTTCTAGACCATCAAAACTGGTCAACACGCTCGAGCAGAAAAAGGCCAAGGGCAATGCTCCTCCAGCAGCAGGAACCAAGGAGTAAGGCTGCTTTGGCGCAGCCGGAAGACGTCTTACCGTTCGCCGCGGAGGACGCCCCGGACCAAGCCCCGGCTCAGACCAGTGATCCGGACGATCCGCTTGATTGGTACGCCTTCGGACCCCATGCGCTAGATCAGCAAGTTGGTTTTCTGGCGCCGTTGAAAGCCGTCGAATTGGAGGCTTTCCGCCGCCGTCAGGATGGCTGGTTCCAGCTCGGCGCTGCAGGCTACGGCGGGCATTGCGCGACGGACGGCGGATTGGAACGCGTCGCTCGCGTTTTGCAAGAGGTGCCAACGATCGGCAACCTGGGTCGCGTCAGGACGCGCTTCGGAAATTGCCTGTCTATACCCGCCGTTCCGATCTCGCGCGACAATTTCGATCTGCGGGTGTCGCCGCAGCTGGCGGCTACGGTCGCAAGGGATGTGGATCTTGCGCCATAGACGGCGTTTCGCGCCGCCGTGCTTGCGCGCATGCCACTCGCCTTCGCCCTCCGCCTTGATGCCGGTGCTGTCCACTGCCCGGCAGGGCATCACGAAGTGAGGCCCCGAGAGGGGATCATAAGGTTCAGCGGCCCCCGCGAGCCGCGGTAGGGGATGGTCACGACCAGAGCCTTCTGCCGCCTGCTCAGCGTGCTGAAATCTGGTACTGCCCAGTCGAGGCCGACCAGCCGTAGGAGGCTTTC
>NZ_JBRBUI010000041.1:0-12602 GCF_052826185.1 Heliomarina sp.
ATGGTGGATGAAGCCGAGCCCTTCGCGGATCGCGCGGGCGGGTGGCTTGACCTGATGGCGCAAGCCGCCGACCTGCACCCGATCACGCGTGCCTGCATGGGGTTTCACCTCTGGAGCCTCGCGGGCCTCGGACAGCAGAGCAACCGAATGGAAGCGGCGGTCACGGCGTCGCGCATTGCCGCGCATGAGGGCGAGGGGGCAATATTCGCACCCCTGGCCATGGGTGGGGCGGGGGCGCTGCGCGCCGGCGGCCCCCCGGCTGAACGTTTGGCGCGCTGGCTCGAGAAAATGGAAACGGCCTGCCTGACCGCGATGCGGCACCTCGACGATATCGAGACATGGTCGGCGCTGGCGGAAGCCGAGATGACCCCACTCTCGGGCAAGACGCCGCCAGCCCTGCGCGGAGTGCTGACCGAATGGCCCCTGGTCTCTGCCCCTATGGCCGAGGCCCTGACCGGAGCCAGCCGCGCCGCTGTCCAGCGCAACCTCGCCTGGATGGAAGCGCGGGATCTGGTCCGCGAGCTAACAGGGCAAGGACGGTTCCGAATGTGGCGCGCCACAAACTGATTGTCGAAGCGATCTGTGCGCGCCGATGTTGCGTCTATCCGCAGCACGGCTGAAACGGTGAGGAGCACCGTTTTGCAGATGCTCGAGGTCAAAGAGTTCGGCTGATCGGCTGAGACAATTCGGCTATCGCCACGTCCCCAACTACCATGAAAGCATTGTCGACTGGGTCGTGACCGGTCTGCGGGTATAAACCGGACAGACCATACAACGCTCCAAGCGACGAACGAGCCGTTGTCGCAATGGCCTGTCCAGTGATGTCTTCTTGAAAATCGCCTTCGGAAAGAGCAGGGGCAGGACATGAAGCTGCAAAATCTCGAACGCCATCAAGCCTGGATCTACCTCGCTGCCATCCTTTCCGGTCTGGTCTTGGGCTCGCTCGCCCCCGGTATCTCGGGGGTGTTCGAGGCGCTGCTTTGGCCGGTGTTGGGGCTTATGCTTTTCACTACCTTCGCTCAGATGCCGCTAGCGCACCTGCCGCGCGCGACGCGCGACCGGCGTTTCATCGGCACCATGTTGATCGGCAATTTCGTCCTGGTGCCGCTGCTGGTCTGGGGGCTGATCGCGTTCCTGCCTGACGATCCTGCGCTTCGGCTCGGGGTGCTTGTCGTGCTGCTGGTGCCCTGCACCGACTGGTTCATCACATTCACCCATCTCGGTCGCGGCGATGCGGTGCGTGCCGCGTCCGCGACACCGATCCTCCTCGCGGTTCAGTTCGCCTGTCTGCCGCTCTTCCTTTGGCTTTTTCTCGGCGAGGCATTCTTTGAGCTTCTCGCCGCCGACCGCATTGCCGCCGTCTTTGCGGCGCTTGTCCTGCTGCCGCTCACAGCGGCTTTCCTGCTGGAGCGTTGGGCAGAGGCGCGCCCGGAGCGGGCCGCGATCGTAAATCGCCTCGCCTGGCTGCCGGTTCCGCTTCTGGCTGTCGTGGTGTTCCTGATCGCGGCCTCGCAAGTCGACGCGGTACGGGATGCGCTGCCGGTTTTGGCGCAGGTGGCGGGCGCCTACGTCGCCTACCTCGTCGCCGCAGCACTTCTCGGTGCGGCGACCGGGCGGGCGGCCGGATTGTCCACTAGCGGGTGACGAACGGTCATCTTCTCGCTCTGAACCCGCAACTCCTTCGTCGTACTTCCGCTGGTGCTGGTGCTTGGACCGGAGTGGAACGTGGCGGCCGTGGTCATCGTCTTCCAGTCGCTCGTCGAGCTCTTCGGCATGGTCGCCTATCTGTGGATCGTGCCGCGCTATCTGGTCCCCGAACATGCGGCGACCACGCAGGACTCCGCGGGGAACGAATGATCGCAAACAACGGCGCTGGCACCATTGTCCGCTTGGCTGACATGCATGGGCGTCCTCAACTATGGCCCTTCAGGTCACCTCCGTCAGCGCGTCGATCACAGGGCATTCAGGGACATCGTCACCGGTGCATTGCGCCACGGTGGAAGACAGCACGCGTTCGATGCGTTTGAGATCGTCGATCTTGGCGCGGACCGAGGCGAGATGCGAATTTGCCAGACCCTGCACCTCGCCGCAGGTCTGGGCACCGCCATCGACCAAGGCGAGCAGATCGCGGACTTCGTCGAGCGTGAACCCAAGCTCGCGCGCGCGCATGATGAAGCACAAGCGCGCGACATGCCGATCATCGTAGACGCGATAGTTTTTGCTGGAGCGCGGCGGCTCGGGCATAACGCCGATGTTCTCGTAGTAGCGAATGGTCTCGAGATTGCAGCCGGTCAGCCTGGCCAGATCTCCGCGCCTGAGGACCTTCACCGATCTGTGACGATTTTTCACGTTTGACCCTCTTGAGCCTGTACCTGCTACAGACCCTAGATTAAGATCATCACTGAGGCAAGGATGATTCGAACCATGACTGAAACCACATCCGCCGACCGGCAGACGGCAATGGACGAAACAGGGGCTGCCGACAAAAAGGCATGGACGACAACCTGGCTCGGCGCGCTTGGCGCGCTGGCGATGACCTCATGCTGCATCCTGCCGCTGGTGCTGGTCAGCTTCGGCGTTACCGGCGTTTTCATTGCGCAGCTGGGCGTTCTCTACCAGTACAAATGGATCACCTTCGCGCTGAGTGCCGCCTGCATCGGCTATGGATTCTACAAGGCCTACCGTCCGATCCCGACTGAGGCCTGCGCGGATGGCACCTGCGCGCGCCCCATGAACCGGAAACTCATGCGATCCATTCTTTGGATTGCCACCGCCATCGTCACCGTCGCGATGATCTTTCCCTATCTCACCCCATACCTTCTGTCCTACTGAAAGGCCGAACCCATGAAGTCACTCCATCTTGCCCTTGCGGTCGTTGGCACTCTCGCAGCTTCCCCCGCCAGCGCCGCCGAACAGCGCATCAATATCGGGGTAGGCGAACTGACATGCCCGACCTGCTCCTACACGGTGGCGGCGGCCATGCGGGGCGTTCCCTCGGTCGAGATCATCGACTTCATGGAAGGAGAGGAATTCGGCACCGGCACCTACATCGTCGCCTTTGATGACGAGGCCGCCGATCAGGACATGATCGTCGAAGCAATCCGCGCCACCGGCTATTCGGCGGACATCGTCGAGTCCGGCGATTTCTGATCGCATTCACCGACCCGGACTCGGAGCTGGAGACAGCATGACAGACATGAACAATAACAATGAACCCACGACCCTTTTGCGGCGCGGCCTCATCGGCAGCGTATTTGCGGCGATCTGTTGCTTCACGCCGTTCCTGGTGCTGATCGTCGCCGGGGTCGGACTTTCTGCCGTTGTTGGTTGGCTCGACTACGCGCTTTTCCCGATGCTCTTCGCCTCGCTGAGTGCGGTTGCATATGCCCTGTGGCAGCAAGCCGGCAGACCAGGGCACAGTCCGAAAGCCCTTCTCATCGGCTTGGCGGTTGTTCTTTCGGCTCTGCTGTTCTGGCTGGAGTTCCGCTTTGCTCTGCGGATCTCGGTTGCCGCCGCTTTGGCGGTGGCGGGATATGCGCTCTGGCTCAGAAAATCAGGCAGTTCAGCAGTGAGCCGGATCAAGAGAAACTGGCACAAGGAAAGGAACAGGTATGACCAAGACCTATGACCTCATCGTGATCGGCGGCGGCACCGCTGGAAATGGCGTCGCCCGGATGGCCGCGGATGCAGGCTGGAGCGTCGCCAGCATCGACAGCGAACCCCATGGCGGCACCTGCGCCCTGCGCGGCTGCGACCCCAAGAAAATGCTGGTCGCGGTCACCGAGGGTGTCGAATGGGCCGAAAACATGGAAGGCAAGGGGCTGGAGGCGCAACCTTCGGTCAACTGGCCCGACATGATCGCCTTCAAGCGCAGCTTCACCGAAGCTATGCCACCGCGCATCGAAGCCGGGTTGGAAAAAGCGGGGATCGACGTCTTGCATGGGCTGGCACGGTTCACCGGCCCCAATACGATCGAGTTGAACGGCGAGACCCTGACCGCGAAGCATTTTCATATCGCCACCGGCGCGCGGCCGATGACGCTGAACATCCCAGGCGAAGAGCATCTGACCACCAGCACCGAATTCCTGGAACTGCCTGAGCGACCGAACCGCATCGCCTTTGTCGGCGGCGGCTTCATCGCCATGGAATTCGCCCATATTGTCAAGCGGGCGGGCGCGCGCGAAGTGACAGTGCTGGAGATGATGGACCGCCCCTTGGGTCCTTTCGATCCCGACTTGGTCGCAATGCTGGTTGAGGCAACCGAAGAGCTCGGCGTCGATCTCCGCACCAAGGCGAAGGTGGCGAAGATCGAAAAGCAGGGCGACGAATTCACCGTCACGGTGGAAACTCCCGACGGCACCGAAACGATCACTTGCGATCTGGTGGTGCATGGCACGGGCCGGGTGCCCAATATCGATCGCCTTAACCTTGAGGCCGCCGGCGTCGAATACTCACGCCGTGGCATCAAGGTGAGCGACGCGATGCGCACCACCAATCCGGCGATCTTCGCCGCGGGCGACTGCGCTGCCAGTGGGCCCAAGCTGACCCCGGTGTCCGCCTTCGAAGGGCGTGTGGCAGGCAAGAACCTGCTGGCTGGAGAAGACGAGCGTACCGTGGATTATCCGCCGATCCCGTCGGTAGTCTTCACCCTCCCGATGGTGGCCACCGTGGGCTTGTCGGAAGCGGTGGCTAGGGAACAGGGGCTGAAGTTCGACACCCATTTCGAAAAGACAGGGGACTGGTATTCGTCGCTGCGCGTCGGCGCGAAACATACCGGATTCAAGGTTCTTGTCGAAGAGGGCAGCGGACAGATCCTCGGCGCGCATCTGATCGGGCCGGGCTCCGAGGAGCAGATCAATCTTTTCGCCATGGCCATGGGTGCCGGGCAGACCGCCAACCAGATCAAGGCCATGATTTTCGCCTATCCGAGCTATGCCTCCGACATCGGTTCGATGGTGTGATTCAAAATTATTGATCGGGGCCGTGTCGCGATACCGATCGCAAGCTAAGGAAGAACCAATGGACCAAACTGTAACGAAAGACGATTGCTGCACTGCCAGTGAAACCCGCGATGACAACTACGATCTCATTGTCGTTGGTGCCGGCTCGGCCGGGTTTTCTGCCTCGATCACGGCAGCCGATGCCGGAAAGCGCGTGGCGCTTATCGGGCACGGCACCACCGGCGGCACCTGTGTGAATGTCGGCTGCGTGCCGTCCAAGGCGATGATCCGCGCCGCAGAGGCGGTGCATGGCGGCGCGTCGGCCGCCCGGTTCCCGGGCGTCGAGCCCTGTGATCATGCGGTGGATTGGGGTGCCGTAGTGCAAGGCACCACCGATCTGGTCGAGGAGATGCGGCACAAGAAATATATAGACCTGCTGCCCGCCTATAAAAGCGTTACCTATATCGAGGATGGCCCGGCGCGATTGGTCGAGGGTGGCGTCGCTGTTGGAGGACGGGTGATATCCGCCCCGCGCGTCCTGATCGCCACCGGCTCGCGCCCCCACCTGCCAGCGATCGAGGGGATCGACACAGTGGAGCCCCTCGATTCCACCGATCTATTGACTTTGCCTGACCGGCCCGAAAGCATCTTGGTGCTGGGCGGCGGCTATATCGGCTGCGAGCTGGCGCAAATGGCTTCAAGGCTGGGGGTGAAGGTCACGCTAGTGACCCGCTCGCGCCTCCTGCCGGGCGCCGAACCGGAGGTGGCCCAGGCGCTGACGCAAGCGCTGAAGGCCGAAGACATCGCGGTCGAGACCGGTCTTGCTTACGTCTCGGTCGCGAAAGCTGCGGGCGGCGTCAATCTGATTGTCGAACGGGGTGGCAAGACCGAGGATCTGACCGCCGAACGGCTGGTTGTGACCACCGGCCGGATCGCCAATTCCGAGAACCTTGGATTGGAAGAGCTTGGCATCGAGACCGACGCACGCGGCTCTATCAAGGTCGGTCAGGACATGGCGACCACGCGTGCCGGCGTCTGGGCCGCGGGCGATGTCACTGACCGTGACCAGTTCGTCTACATGGCGGCCTATGGTGCCAAGGTGGCGATCAACAATGCCCTTGGATTGGAGCAGATGCGCTATGACAACGCGGCGATGCCGTGGGTCGTGTTTACCGACCCGCAAGTGGCCGGCGTCGGCCTTTCGGAGGTTGAGGCCAAGGCGGCGGGGCACAAGGTCAAAACCAGTGTGATCACGCTCGACAACGTGCCCCGCGCCGTCGCTGCACGCGATACCCGCGGCGTGATTAAGCTGGTGGCCGACGCGAAGACCGACCGCCTGCTGGGCGGTCAGATCGCAGCACCGGAGGGGTCGGACACGATTCAGACACTGGCAATGGCGCTGATATTCGGCATGACCGCACGGGCGCTCGGAGAGACGATCTTTCCTTATTTGACCACGGTCGAAGGGCTGAAACTCGCCGCACAAACCTTCGACAAGGATGTAGCCAAACTCAGCTGCTGCGCGGGGTGAAAAGACGAGAAATTCCGGCGACACCGACTCATAAGCAGCGCTCATTGTGAACCAGCGCGTACAAAGCCACAAAGTGCTTGTGGCGGTCAGCATTCTCTCGGCATGGAGGCTGACGGCGGTAACGGATAATCACATATTAGAGCCAGCAGTGCACATCCCACGTTCTGTCATTAGGTTGGTTATTGTGGCGGGGTTCATAAACAGACCGATCTCATCAAGATGGAAAGTGATCGGGAGTTGCCGAGAACGTCGCTGGGTCAACAATTGGTCATTACATTAGCCCTGTCTATTTGATCGCCCGCAATACAAAGAAAGAATCGCCATGAATACAGTTGATACTGATTCTCGCACAACAGGTTCACTACCCGCATTCAACGCCCGAACTTTAGGGTTAATGTTCGTCGCAGGTTTCTTTGCGACCGTCGCGTTCGATCTGTTGGGTCAGATCATCAGCCCGGGCTTGGGCTTTTCGCGGTTGTCACCGCACGGGCTAGCGAGGAGCTTACTCGGCAGCCTTGGTCTGCCGAACGGTGATTTCGCAGGATATTTCGTACATTTTTATCTTGTTGGCCTGATTGGCTATCCCGTCGGTTGGTTGTTCGTCTTTAGACCAATTTGGCACCGTATCGCGGGGCAGACGAACTGGTTTTTGCCCTCAGCGATTTATGGGTTCGGCCTGTGGGTGTTCGCCATCGGGGGCACTACTTCTGTCGCAGATCTTCCCTTCTTTCTGAATTTCACCGGCATTGCCTGGGTAGCGCTGGTGGGTCATATGCTCGGGACCGGGATCATGAAAAAGCGTGGCACGCTACAATTTCCGGGCCAGAGACCAGTCACTATGGATGAGAAATCACCGTCATTTGCCGGTAGCCCTATTGCAGGAAATGCAATTCTTGTTGACGGTGATCGTTGGACCCACTCCTGATGTGAGCCAAGCGAAAGAACCATCAGCTTTCGTCCGGAAACCTTCAATAGGAAGCGAAAACCGTGCGTATAGTCGAACTCGGTTCCGGATCATCCGAGTTGCTGGGCTGTGTCCACGACAGGTAAACCCCTTCATTCGTTCGCGCCGTGCGCGGGAAGTTGACCGAACCTGCGCCGTTGTTTCGCGCAATCAGTTGCAGGTCCTTACACTGCTGACCGGTTGTGATCTGGCAAGCAAGGATCACCTCGCTCTCATTTGCCCATTCGACCCACGTCACGAACGCAGTCTGAGGGTCCAGCATGAGAATATCGACCCGACCGGCGGGAATCCCGAGGCTGACTTTCGCCGGATCGCCAAAATTTCTGCCACCATCGGAAGAGAACGCAACCTTGACTTCCGGCTTGTCATTTGCAGCCGTGAACCAGGCCACGGCGGCTGTTTGACCGGCGGTCGCGATGGCGGGGCCATTGACCGGGCAGCCGGAGATTTCCCAGCCGTCATTGTGGACGTTTGTTGGTTCTGACCACATGCCGCCTTGGTGTCTTACGACAGATATATCCCTGATTTCCGCATCTGTTCTGTCGCGGTATGCGACAAGGACGGTGCCATCGTCCAGCGATGCGGCGGACGTCTGGCAGCATGAACAGGTCTGCGCATCGACAAGAACATCATCGGTTCGCGTACCTTCGGGCGTGATCCGGGTTGCGCGCAACTGCATTGCATCCGGGTAGTTGCTGGCTGCGCTGGTGAAAAGCGGCTTGTCATATGCGCGTCCGTCAAGCCAGACAGACATCAAGGAACCGTCTTCGAGCGGCTGGAGCGTGACAAAACCGTGTTGGCTAACCGACCGATCATCATGTGGCGTTATCGGTGCGCTCCATGTCAGGCCCTCATCCGGCGAAAGAGAGATCTTGACGTCATAGGCATAGTCGTTTTTGGAATTTTCCCACAGCCAGTGAGCCGCAAAGGTACCGTCATCAAGCGCAACAACGGACGGAAAATCGGCCCAGTTCACGAAGAGTTCGTCGGACACGGTAACAGTGCGGGCCGCGCTCCATTCTGCGTCTTCAAGGACCGACAATTTTACCGCAAACCCGGCAGGGTGTGGTTCGGTCCAACCCAGCAGGACCCGATCATCCTGCAGTGCGAACAGGGTGGGTTCCTGCGCATTGTTCCCGACCGGTGGGTCTAGGTCGGCGAACTCCAATGGCTCGGCAAGGACCATGCCCGCCGTCATGCCCATGAACAGATGGGCCACAATCACGCCAGAATGGATTTTTGATGGCATTGCGCACCTTTCCGATTATCAGACCAGCGTCATTCACAACCTGAGCATAGGCAAATTTTGGCGAGTGCCATGTAAACTTTTGTATGACGGGCCTGTGCTTGTTGTTAAGAGCGATATCCCGTTGTGGCACAGCTTCGCGTCAACGGTTGGCGCAACCACCGCTCCGACCTCAGCTGACTTGCATCCAGGTCGCCATGCCATCAGCCTGATGGCTCAGCATATGGCAGTGCAGCATCCACGCGCCGGGATTGTCGAGTACGCACACAATCGTCATCGTCTCGCCCGGCGCTACGAGGGTCGTGTCGCGAAGGTGGGTTCGCGCACCATTCTGATCGGTTTCCCAGAAATGGTGGCCATGCAGGTGGATACCGTGCGGAAAAGCAGTGTCGTTCACCATCCGCACCTGCACTGCTTCATCACGTCTTGCCGAAATCAGCGGTTTGTTCGGCAGACCGCTCACGTCGTTGAAGGCCCAGCCCCCGAACCCGCCGTGCGCGCCGTCCCCGGCACCGCCTTGCATGAAGAGATCTGCCGTTTGCGTGATCTCTCCGGGCGCGGGCACGAGGTTCGCGGGGAGGGGAGCTATCGGCGCAGACCGGATTTGTCGCTGACCGTTCAACATAATGCCCCCCAGTTCCTCGCCACCCGAAGGCACGGTTTCTCTTAGGATCACATCACCCGTCACATCTGCGATGATGTCGATGCGCTGCGCCGGTGCGAGTTTTAGATTGCCCAGCGAAACCAGCTCGGGCAGCGGCATCCCGTCATAGGCCACACAAAAGCCCGTCAGCCCGTCGATACGTATCTCGAAAATGCGATCCGGTGTCGGATTGATCAGACGCAACCGGATGTGATCCCCCAGCCGCGCCTGCTCAGACGACAGGAAGGTGGTCATCAAGTCCCCCAGCCTACCTGCTGTTATGAAATCAGCGCGGTCGAATTCCATGTCGAACTGGCCGGTGTCATCAAGCCGAATGTCGAAGAGGATGGCCGTGATGTCCTGATCCACGTCTGGCGGGGCAGGTTCTTCGACGATCAGGGGCCGAACAGTCCGCGGGCGACCTGTTCGTAGGAAAGGTAGTGGGAGTGATACCAGTAGGTTCCGGCATCGGGAACCGGAAACCGGAAACCGGTACTCGTAACCCTCATTCGGGATGATGACATCCTGTGTCAGCACGTTTACGCCGTCCATCGCGTTGGGCAACCGAATGCCATGCCAGTGTACGAGGGTCCCGTCCTCCAGCCCGTTTTCCACCCGCGCCCGCAGAATATCGTTCTGGCGCTGTCTGATTTCGGGGCCGGGACAGGTGCCATTGAATCCAAGCATTGCAATGTCCCGCGACCCGATCCGGGTGAAGGCCGGGCGTCAGGGTGACAGGCACCGAAGCCGCACTCAGGGGCAGGGGGAGCGTGGCTGCGCCAAGCGCAACCATCATCTGAAGACGCTTAAGCATGGGTTTCCGTGTATTCCGTTTCTGGGGCCTGCAACCCACATCCCCCACCGTTGCGGAAGGGCGTCCCGGCGAGATATATTGATACATTGCAGATCGGCGCCCAGGTTTGGCGGAATACCGGAGAGCACCTAACGTATCTGCAGGTCCTGAATGGCCGCAAGGATCTTTCCGTCGGTATCATCGCTGTCGGCTGTCACCGCAAGACCGACCAGAACCTTTGGCATGTCCCCGAACGCACGCACGAAATCGCGATCCAGGTTCACATTCTCGGTGAAGTTGCCGGTTTGCGCCGTTTGCAGAATTTTCGATTTGAGACCCGTCGAGTAGGGGCTGTTCAGCAATGCGCCTTTCGCATGATTGCCACCCCAGACATAAACCAGCGCCCGCGTATTGGGATCACGCAGCAATTTGCGCGCCGTTGTTCGGCCAAGCGTGCTTGCGGTCTGCGGATCGACGAATATGAAGTACAAAGCAAGATTGCGATCATCGCCGCCGCGCCGTGTGAGGTCGGTTCCCTTAACACCCTGCGTGACGGACCATTCCCACATTGCTGCCTTTGCGGTGCCAAGGGCTGCGCTGACCGGACGCCAGAGAACCGAAACCGTGCCATCGGAAATCACGTCCAGCCGCCGACCTTGCAGGCCGTACTCGTTCGAAAAGAGCCGCAAGAGGCCCTGTTCTTTCCAGCTTCCATCGAATGGAATTGTCTTTCCTTGCGCATAGAGGGGCGGGGCGTTTGCAGCTAATGCAACAAAAGCGATGAAAAGTGTCGCTGCGAGGGACCGTATAAACATCTGAACTCCTTTTGCGATGCCGCTGGTCCTGCTTTGATCCCGGTTATCACCATTATGTGCCGTCATGATCCGTTGAATTGTGCCGGGCGCGCGCAACTTCAATGAACATATCCGTGATCATAGATGTGGTTGCGCAATGGTCGTTGCAGGACGCGGGAGCGAATTCAGATCATGGAGCGCGACCTTGATCGGCTGATTTCCCGCGACGGACGGATCCAGTAGGCGGCGGAGCTTCCAACCGTTACAAACAAGTACAAAACTCATGGGATACAAGCGCCTGAACACATGGACGCGGGTGCCGATGTGCGTCATCTCTGGTTCAACGGAACCGACTCCCGCACGCAAGGATGGCACATTCACCACAGCGCTTTGGGCTGGGGACAACAGGGTTGAACGCGCCAACGTCCGTTGCGGGAAACAAAATGTGGCTTTGTGTGAAACAGGCAAAGGTAACAAAGAATGCTGACTTCGATTATCCAATTTCCTGACATCGGAACAGAGATTTTTGCCGTTGATATCGGATCGTTCCGCTTTGCCCTGCGTTGGTATGCGCTGGCCTATATTGTTGGCCTCCTTATCGGCTGGCGCATCTGTGTCGCATTGGTCCGCTCTTCGTCAGTCTGGGGGGCCGGGGCGCCGCCGCTGCAACCCAAGCAACTGGAAGACCTGCTGACATGGATCATTCTGGGCGTGATCGTGGGGGGCAGGCTGGGGTTCGTGCTTTTCTATCAACCTCAGTACTATTTTCAGAACCCCGTCGAAATCTTCATGGTCTGGCAGGGTGGTATGTCATTTCATGGCGGCTTTTTCGGCGTGGTCGTGGCCACCTTGCTTTTTTGCTATCGCAACGGCGCACCCGTTCTATCAACGGCGGATCTGCTCGCTGTTGCAACACCACCGGGTCTTTTCCTCGGTCGGCTGGCCAACTTCACCAATAACGAGCTTTGGGGCCGTCCGACCGATGTGCCCTGGGCGGTGGCATTCCCCGGCGAGGCGGCCCAGTCCTGTGCGGGCGTCGTGGGCCTGTGTGGCCGCCATCCGTCCCAGCTTTATGAGGCTCTTCTGGAGGGTATCCTGCTTGGCTCGGTCCTGATCTTTCTGGCCTGGAAACGCGGTTGGCTGCGCTTTCCCGGAAGCCTTACTGGCCTGTTCCTGGCGGGATACGGAAGCGCAAGGTTCCTTGTCGAGTTCTTCCGGCAGCCTGATATGCAGTTCGTCACGCAGGACAACCCGATTGGACATGCGGTTCATTGGGCGGGCTATGGGCTGACAATGGGCCAACTGCTGTCGTTGCCGATGATTATCCTTGGCGCGGCCCTGATCGTATGGTCCCGCAGGCGTGTGACGGTTAATTCTGCGGATCTGGTGTCGACATCAGATTCTTTGTGAATATCCGAGCGTAGTGTTGGCGAAGTGACCATTGCGGCCTGGGTCCGCATATGAGCCTTGGGCGCGTGCTCAATGATGCGGCTTGCGTCCTTTCGCAATCATCAGATGGTGCTCTTGATGATGTACACCGATTGTCATCAGACCAAAGAAACCAAGGCCCTGTATTTGTTCACCATCGCCACCCACGATCAGTGCGACACCATCCTCCATTTCTTCTGACGCAACACTCCAGCCTGTTTCACCGGCAAGGAACGGTGCATGGGCGGGAACCATTGTGTTGA
>NZ_JBRBUI010000042.1:0-7036 GCF_052826185.1 Heliomarina sp.
CGACGCAGTCGTCATTGGCGCGGGCTTCGGCGGGCTTTACGCCGTCCACAAACTTCGCAACGAGCAGGGACTGAACGTCCGGGGCTATGACAGCGCCAGTGACGTTGGCGGCACCTGGTGGTGGAACCGATATCCCGGTGCGCTGTCGGACACGGAAAGCTATGTCTACCGCTATTCTTTTGACAAAGAGTTGCTTCAAAAAGGCCGCTGGAAAACGCGGTATCTGACCCAGCCCGAGATCCTCGAATACATGAACGAGGTGGCGGATCATCTCGATCTCCGACGCAGCTACAAGTTCGACACCAAGGTGGACGGCGCGCACTATAATGAAAAAACCGGTCTCTGGAACGTGATCACTGATAGTGGTGAGACAGTTACCGCCAAATACCTTGTCACTGGCCTCGGTCTCTTGTCCGCAACGAATGTTCCAAAATTCAAGGGCATCGATGATTTCAAAGGCCGTATCTTACACACAGGTGCCTGGCCCGACGGCGTGGACTTGAGCAACAAACGCGTGGGCATTATTGGCACTGGCTCGACCGGTGTGCAGGTTATTACAGCAACGGCACCAGTTGCAAAACACCTGACTGTTTTTCAGCGCTCTGCACAATATGTCGTGCCGATTGGGAACACCCCGCAAGACGATGCTACCATCGCAGAGCAAAAGGCAAACTACGATAGTATCTGGAATCAAGTGAAGAATTCTGTTGTGGCCTTCGGCTTCGAAGAAAGCGTCAAGCCCGCCGAAACCGCCTCCCCCGAAGAACGGGAGCGGGTCTTCGAAGCCGCCTGGCAGCGCGGCGGTGGTTTCTATTTCATGTTTGGCACCTTTTGCGATATTGCGACCAGCCAAGTGGCCAATGATGCGGCCGCTGACTTCATCAAGGGCAAAATCAAGAAAATCGTGAAGGACCCCAAGGTCGCAGAGAAACTGACGCCGAAGGACCTTTACGCCAAGCGCCCGCTTTGCGGAAACAACTATTACGAGGTCTACAACCGAGACAACGTGACCCTCGCCGACGTTAAGGCCGATCCGATCGCAGAGTTCACTCCGAACGGCATACGTCTCGAAAGCAGCGAGGAGCATGAGCTTGACATCGTAATCTTTGCCACTGGCTTCGATGCGGTCGACGGCAATTACGTCAAAATGGACCTCCGCGGACGCGGAGGCGTGACCATGCGCGACACTTGGAAGGAAGGCCCGCTCGGTTACCTCGGCATGATGGAGGTCGACTTCCCGAACTTCTTCATGATCCTTGGCCCTAATGGCCCCTTCACCAACCTGCCCCCCAGCATTGAGACGCAAGTCGAATGGATCGCTGACACGATTTGCACGGTGGAAGAAGAGGGGGTTCGAAATGTGGAGCCAACCGTGGAAGCGCGCGATGCTTGGGTTCGCACCTGTCGTGAAATCGCCGACATGACACTCTTCCCCAAAGCTGAAAGCTGGATCTTCGGCGCAAATATCCCCGGAAAGAAGAATGCAGTAATGTTCTACATGGCCGGGATTGGCAATTACCGAAATGCCATTAATGCAGTGAAGGAGGAAGGTTATACATCCCTGATCCGCAACCGCACTGCCGAGAAGGTGTAAAGAATTCCGCCGGGCATCAAGAATCCCCGGCGGAACCAATTAAATTTGTTCATGAAAACTAGGGAGAGAGATTTGGGAAGGGTATTCGGAAAAGTCGCACTGGTAACAGGTGGAGCGATGGGCATGGGAAAAGCCCATTGTGAAACGCTGGCACGTGAAGGTGCGCATGTATTTGTAACCGACCGTGACACGGAAGCGGCTGAAAGCGTAGTGAAAGGTATCATTGAAGCCGGAGGGAAGGCGGAATTCATTCAACATGACGTGACGCTTGAAGAAGATTGGAAGAATGTCATCTCTACGGTGCAATCAAGTGCTGGTCGGCTTGATGTGCTAGTGAACAACGCTGGCATTCTCATTCTTAAGCCGCTCCACGAAACCTCGCCTGACGAATTTGACATGACGTTCAACGTCAATGTACGCGGTATTTATCTCGGCATCCGAGCCGCGGTTCCATTGATGAAAGAGGCCGAAAAGGCATCTATTATCAATATTTCTTCAATCTATGGGATTGTTGGAGCCGCTTCGGCGGGAGCCTACATTGGATCCAAAGGCGCCGTACGGATGTTGACGAAATCCTGCGCAGTCGACCTGGCTGAAAGTGGCATACGCGTGAATTCGATCCATCCCGGTGTCATCGATACTCCCATGACAAAAGATCTGCTACACGCCGACGAAGTTACCCGGCAGGCAATTCTGGGGGCGACGCTGCTCAAGCGACCAAGCAAACCTGAAGAGGTTTCGAATGCGGTCCTGTTCCTCGCATCGGATGAGTCATCGTTCGTTCACGGAGCAGAGATTGTAGTAGATGGCGGTTATACTGCGAATTGACAGGGACCCATCCCGAGTAACGGCTCGGAATCCGGGCCGTTACCACCATTGCAAATTTTGAAAACGATAAAAGCCAATGAAAATAATTGCTCCTATAAAACGCCTAATTGACCACAACGTGAAGGTTCGCGTTAAGGCGGACGGGAGCGGAGTTGATCTCGCGAATGTGAAGATGTCGATGAACCCGTTCGACGAGATTGCGGTCGAAGAGGCGATCCGGCTGAAGGAAGCGGGCAAGGCGGACGAGGTTGTCGTCGTCTCGATCGGCGTGAAGCAGGCGCAGGAAACGCTGCGCACGGCGCTGGCGATGGGCGCGGACCGGGCGATCCTGGTTGTGGCCGCCGATGACGTGCACCAGGACATCGAGCCGCTGGCGGTGGCCAAGATCCTGAAGGCCGTGATCGACGCCGAGGCGCCGGGCCTGGTGATCGCGGGCAAGCAGGCGATCGACAATGACATGAACGCCACCGGCCAGATGCTGGCGGCGCTGCTGGGCTGGGGCCAGGCGACCTATGCCTCCGAGGTCGGGATCGAAGGCGATCATGCCGTCGTGACCCGCGAAGTGGATGGCGGGTTGCAGACGATCAAGGTCAAGCTGCCGGCGATCGTCACCGCCGATTTGCGCCTGAACGAGCCGCGCTATGCCTCGCTGCCCAACATCATGAAGGCCAAGAAGAAGCCGCTGGATGAGAAGACCGCCGCCGATTACGGCGTCGATGTCACCCCGCGCCTGGAGATTGTGAAAACCGCCGAGCCCGCCGCACGGTCGGCAGGCGAGATGGTCGGCTCGGTCGACGAGCTGGTGTCGAAACTGAAAGAAAAGGGGATCGTGTAATGGCTGTTCTTCTCCTTGCAGAAATCGCCGGTGGCGCGCTGGCGCTGGACGCCACCGCCAAGGCGGTGACCGCTGCCAAATCGCTGGGCGATGTGACCGTTCTGGTTGCGGGCCCTGCTGCTGCGGGTCAGGCCGCGTCGCAGATCGACGGCGTGGCGAAGGTTGTGGTCGCGGATGACGCGGCCTACGCCAACGGCCTGGCCGAGCCGGTCGCCGATCTGGTGGTCAGCCTGGCAGGCAATTATGAACATATCGTTGCTCCCTCCACGGCAAGCGCGAAAAACATCCTGCCGCGCGTTGCGGCGCTGCTGGATGTGATGGTTCTGTCGGACGTGACGGCCATCCTGGACGGGTCCACGTTCGAGCGCCCGATCTACGCGGGCAACGCGATGCAGACGGTAAAGTCCAACGATTCCAAGAAGTTACTGACCGTCCGCACCACCGCCTTCGACGCGGCTGGCCAGGGTGGCTCGGCCGCCGTCGAGGCCATCGCAGCAGCCGGCAACGCGGGCCTGAGCGCCTGGGTCGAGGACAAGGTCGCGGCGTCGGATCGTCCGGAACTGACCTCGGCCAAGGTCGTGGTCTCGGGCGGGCGCGGCGTCGGTTCCGAGGAAAATTTCGCGATTATTGAAGCACTTGCGGACAAACTGGGTGCTGCCGTCGGCGCCTCGCGCGCGGCTGTGGACTCTGGGTTCGCACCGAACGACTGGCAGGTCGGCCAGACCGGCAAGGTCGTGGCGCCCGAGCTGTATATCGCGGTCGGGATTTCCGGGGCAATTCAACACCTTGCGGGGATGAAGGACAGTAAGGTCATCGTCGCCATCAACAAGGACGAAGAGGCCCCCATCTTCCAAATCGCCGATTACGGCCTCGTCGCAGACCTCTTCGACGCAGTCCCGGACCTGACAAAGGCACTCAAAGAATGACAAACGTCTATATCTGCGATTACATCCGCACACCAATCGGTCGCTATGGCGGCGCGCTTTCTTCTGTGCGAGCCGACGATCTTGGCGCAATCCCACTCAGGGCCTTGGCCAGCCGAAACCCGGGGCTAGATCTAGCGACCATTGACGAAGTGATTTTTGGCTGCGCCAACCAAGCGGGAGAGGACAACCGTAATGTTGCTCGCATGTCGCTTCTACTAGCTGGATTTCCGGATTGTGTACCGGGGACAACAATGAATCGGTTGTGCGGGTCGGGCATGGATGCGATAATCACGGCCGCCCGCGCTATCAAATCAGGAGAGGCCGATCTCATTGTCGCAGGTGGTGTGGAAAGCATGTCGCGTGCTCCGTTTGTGATGCCAAAAGCTACAACAGTATTCTCGCGCGAGAATAGTGTGGAAGACACCACCATCGGCTGGCGCTTCGTCAATAGACTGATGAAGAGCCAATACGGCGTCGACAGTATGCCTGAAACGGCCGAAAACGTGGCTGAAGTCTTCGGCATCAACCGCGCCGACCAAGATGCTTTCGCCCTACATTCCCAGCAAAAGGCGAGCGTTGCTATGGCGAACGGTCGTTTGGCCCGTGAAATTGTCCCGGTAGAGATTCCTCAGCGAAAGGGGGAGCCAAAGATCGTCGTACAGGATGAACACCCTCGCGCGAGTACGACTTTGGAAGCGCTCGCCCAACTGAAAACTTTCGTAAAAGCGGATGGCACGGTAACCGCAGGGAATTCTTCAGGCGTGAACGATGGTGCCGCAGCATTGATCCTTGCCACCAGCGACGTCGCAAAAAAATTTGGCCTCACGCCGGTCGCAAGGGTCTTGGGCGGCGCAACCGCCGGCGTTGCACCGCGCATCATGGGTTTCGGGCCGGCACCGGCGTCGAAAAAGCTGATGGCGCGACTTGGACTGAAACAAGAAGACTTCTCGGTGATCGAACTTAACGAAGCCTTTGCTTCGCAGGGTCTGGCCACACTACGGCACCTGGGGATCGCGGATGATGATGCCCGCGTGAACCCAAACGGCGGCGCTATTGCTCTCGGCCATCCGCTTGGCATGTCGGGTGCCCGCATCACCGGCTCAGCGATGCTGGACCTCAAACCTGGAGAAAAGTCGTTGTCGACCATGTGTATTGGCGTGGGACAGGGAATTGCAATCGCACTCGAAGCTGTCTGAGGTGCCGTGACAGCCTAAAAATTACCATAATCATGATTACGCGATTATTGGTCGACCCCAAATTTTCCGTGTAGAATTCGCCCTCTACCACCTCCCTGTGGGCGATACCCTGGCGGTACCGGAACCTCTCTCCGGTGCCGCCCTTTCCTGAAAGAACGATTGAACGGCCCATAATGTTTGCGAGACGGATCATCACGTGACCTGCGTTTCGGCAGGCATTCCATTCCGGCGATCTCGCGCCATCCCAAGATTTCTTCTCTGCACTTCCGAATGTAACATATATCGCGTGGCGATATTTCGCGCATCGTGTCCGTTTCAACGGCATGAACTTGCGGGACCGTGTAGCACTAAACATCCAGGAATTGAGACGCGCCCGCAGCCTCAGCCAGGAGGAGCTTGCTCATCGGGCCGATGTGAGTCGCGGCCATATGGGCAAGCTCGAGAACGCCAAGTTCGCGGCCTCCCTCGACCTTCTCGAACGTATCGCCAAAGCACTGAACGTAGATCCAGCAGAGCTCTTCACAAAACGCTAGCCAGTTTTTGCCAGCCCCTGATGCGTCCTGGAGCGGAACGTCTCAAGAGGTAGTCAAATGGAGTGCAGAGAGTTCGATGGGTAAGAAGAAGACAGGCTGGCCCTTCCAGAACGGGTTTCTGAACGACGGTGCGCAGGAGATTCACCTGTTCACCGATTACCGTTGGAATGATGGCTCGGTGAGCCGCCGCTGGCATGTCGATCCAGAACGCTTTGATGCTTGTCTGGTCGAGCTTCGCCCAGTTTCCCTGAAGGCATCAGACCGTTCGGATCAGTAGGAGAACCACTCCGAGTGGCCCATGTTGCCCTCGTAGTCGCCGTATTCAACCATGATACTGCGCAAATAGAAGTACGAGGAACCTCCGCCGGTCGGATAGGCGATCTCCTGACCGCCTTCCGATACGAATGCCTCGGGCCAGGGCGTGTGGGATCGGTAGACCCGCTGGATGTACCGGCAGGTGCGGTTCTCTCGGTCGCAGGAACGGAGAGACCAGTCCCAATACTGTTCACCTCCCCTTTCTCTATAGGCTTGACCGGTGAACCAGATCACATGGGTGCGGTTCAGCCATTCGTATTCGGGCAGAGTGGTGTCGAGCTCGCCCTCCCCGCCGGGCCCGCCCAGCTCGACCGGCACATGTGCGAAGGTGCAGACCCCGAAGGGCGGCAGGCTCGGCCAGGGCGTGATGCGGCGGATCATAGTGCGATAGGCCCGTGCACAGACTGCGCTCGGGGGGAAGCCGCCAGCCATGCAGAGCATGATGGCGCAGTCGATGTCATAGGCCTGCGCCTTCCCCGGGGCTCCGAACACCGCCATCACCCCCATCGCCGCTGCCATCGCCTGTCGCTTCATGTCGCTCTCCCGCAAAAGTTGCGCAGACTATCGCGCAATATGTATTTATCTGCAATATGTCGTATTGACTCCATATGACTTTATGGATTTAAGCGCAGGAAGTAGAAGGGCTCTCGTGGGGAGAGTCCGAACATGCCGATAGCGCGCAACCAGATCCTGATCACCATCGATGGTGTCAAAGACCTGTCCGAACAGGGCATCGCGTTCCGCTGCCGGTATGAACTCGTGGGGTTCACGGACGATGGCAAGCCGCGCTACCAGTGCATCTACCTGCG
>NZ_JBRBUI010000043.1:0-2911 GCF_052826185.1 Heliomarina sp.
AACACTTCCTTAAACACTTTGCGCCCATTCTGCATGAACTGCATATCGCGCCGGTCGCTCAGCCCATCGGGGCGGGAGCGGCGGAGGAAGCCGTTGTTGTTGCGGATGTTGTTGGAATATTCGGTCGCGCAGCGGGTGGAGATGACGTCGAAACAGGGGCCTTCGACATCTTCGGCGCGTTCCAGCAGCGTGGCGGTGGCCACGTCACCAAAGATGAAGTGGCAATCGCGGTCACGCCATTCGAGGTGGGCGGAGCAAATCTCGGGGTTCACCACGAGGGCGGAGCGGATGGAGCCGGAGCGGATCATATCCGCCGCCGCCTGAATGCCGAAAGTCGCCGAAGAACAGGCGACGTTCATGTCAAAGGCAAAGCCCTTCACGCCGAGAAGCTCCTGAATCTCGATGGCCACGGCAGGATAGGCCCGCTCGAGGTTGGAGGCGGCGCAGATCACCGCGTCCACATCCTCGGCGCTCTTTCCAGCGGCGGCGAGCGCCTTTTGCGCGGCATCAATGGCCATTTCGGCCATGAGGGAAGGCTCCTCATCCGCGCGCTGGCGCAGCAGGGGGTGCATCACATTGGGGTCCAGCACGCCGGATTTATCCATGACATAGCGCTGTTCAATGCCGCTGGCTTTGACGATGAACTCTTCCGAAGAATGCGCCTTGGCCTCCAGGGTGCCCGCTTCGATCGCCTCGGCATTCTCGGCATTGTAGAGGTCGGCATAGGCGTTGAAGGCTTCGACCAGTTCGGCGTTGGCGATGGTTTGCTGCGGCGTGAAAACGCCCGTACCGGTGATGGCGGCTTGATACATCGGTGTGATCCCTTTCTCTCCAACGGCATGGCTGGTCTGATAAAGCTGAGCAGCCCCGGGCGAATTGCAAGGGCCGTTGTCATGTCGGTGCACTTTGCTGCAGGGGGCAGCAAGGTGCAGGTTCCATACTTTAGCGAAACCGCACAGGACTTGCCACGGCTTTGACGGGGCAGACGTGTGAATGCCGCTACAGTTGCGAATTTTGATCGCCCCGGCCCCCGCGCGCTGGCTTGACTATGCAACCGTAACCGCGCAGTGATCGAGCATTAGCAATCATTAATTGAACGAGAACAGTCAGGTTTTTTTGGAGGCAGCGGCCCCTCCGGCGCGTGATTTACAGGTCCACCACCCGCGGATGCCGCAGCCTAAAGCACAGAATTTGCTTACGGATTCAACCTCCGAAAAAGAGAGGTGTCATGAGGCGCAGTATTATCAGTCGAATGCTTTGCAAGCGGGCAAAGCGTTTTCGCAAGGACGAGGGCGGCGGCATGCTGGTCCTCATGTTGGTCGTGTTTTTCGGGATCACGATCTTTGGCGGGCTGGCCGTGGACCTGGCGAACCACGAGCGGACGCGGACCACCTTTCAGACCCATCTCGACAATGCCGTGCTCGCCGCGGCGAGCCTGTCGCAAGACCTCGACCCTGAAGAGGTCGTGCGCAGCTACCTGACCTCCGCGGGGCTCGATCCTTCCGAGGTGGTGATCGACTCGAGCGAAGAAAAGATCGGCGGCATTCTGGTGGGGCGCACCGTCGAAGCCTCGCTTCCCGCCGGGCTGAACACTTATTTCTTCCGGTTTTTCGACATCGATTCACTCGGGATGACGATCAGCTCTGAGGCGACCGAACGGGTCGAGGATATCGAGATTTCTCTGGTGTTGGATGTGTCGGGGTCGATGGGGGAGAGGACCAGCGACCGCAGCGGGATCAAGCTGACCCTGCTGAAGAATGCGGCCATCGACTTTGTCGATACGATCCTAAGCGATACCGAAGAGGGACGCGTATCGATTTCGATCATTCCCTATTCGACCAAGGTAAATGCGGGAGAAGCTCTGCTGGGCCAATATTCGACAACCACCGAACATAGCTATTCCCACTGCGTGGATTTCGATGGGAATGACTATGGTTCCTTGGCGATCGACCCCCAACAACAGATGCAACGGACAGGGCACTTCCAGTTCCAGAGCATGTCGAGTTCCAATCAGGAAAGGGGCCAATGGGTTTGCCGTAAAGACGCAGGCTTTGAAATTACTCCTTTGTCAGACTCGGTCGCGGCGCTGAGATCGCAAATCCTCGCCTTGACCGCCGAAGGGTCGACGTCGATCGACGTTGGTGCGAAGTGGGGGCTGGCCTTGCTCGACCCATCCGCACAGGGGCCGGTGAGCGGCTTGATCGACGCCGGTCTGGTCCCGCAGGAGTTTCAAGGCCGCCCGCACCCGCACGGGGCTGATAACAGTATGAAGGTTCTGGTGCTGATGACGGATGGTGAGAACTTTCCGGAATACCGTCTTGAGCCTGAGTATGCTTCCGGCGAGTCGGATGTGATCCGCACCGACTACGGGTCGGTGGTGTTCTATACAGTGGATTCTGCTGAACGCTCCAACGAATACGACGGGGATAATTCCTATCCTGAGGACTACTTTTATGCGACCCACCCTTGGGGCTCTGATCGTAGGTGGGATGATTACACGCTGCTCAACCACCCCAGTCTACGGGACTATAGGGATCAAGGGCAGGAAGAACGGCTCGACTGGCCCGAGGTTTGGGCCGAGATGTCCCCTTATTACTACGGCTATAACCTCTATGGCCGGCGGCGGACGACGAGCTGGTGGGGCGGATCGCAGACTTGGAGTTCGCGCGCGAATAGTTTTTGGAACAACATGCACGACACCATCAGCGCGAACGAGAAAGACCGCCGCCTGCGCCAAATCTGCGGCGTCGCGAACACCGCTGGCGTCGTCGTCTATTCCATCGGCATGGATGTCGACAGCACCAACTCCCTCAGCCTTTTGAAAGACTGCGCCTCTTCCGAGGCCCATTACTTCGACGTTCAGGGTCTGGAGATCCAAACCGCCTTCGACATGATCGCGGCGTCCATCTCT
>NZ_JBRBUI010000044.1:0-54808 GCF_052826185.1 Heliomarina sp.
CAGCCGCCGAATGTTGACGCTGTCGAAGGTGCCTGGGTTCACGTCGAATATCCTTTGGTTTATTGTTTCGAGAATACTCTGCATCTTAAGTCAGATGAAAGCGGACCCTCTATAATGGGCACCGAACGGCAGCTTTGTCCGGATGGTGTTGAAAAACTCGAGCCGAATTTCCGGCCGGCGAGTCAGGCATAGCGTTCCTGCTGATGTCTCACGCCGGTGACGGCCTCAGCTTGGCGAGTTTGCGGAGGTTCTGGACGGTTGCGGCTATGTGGAACTCGTCCTTGGCGCCGTTCGGTCCTCGAAGGCGAAGGCGGTCGAGACCGGGTATACGCTTGAGGTGGGCGAAGAGCATCTCGACTTTCTTCCTGGCATAGCCCGACGCAACATATGCGTCGGTCGTGGCGATCTCCCGCGCCTTTTGGCGCGCGTGCTCGTGTCTTGACCGAGAGATTTTGCGGGTCGTCTGATTGGGCGTGCATCGGGGTTTCAGGGCGCAGGCGGCGCAATCCTGTTTTCGGGCCAAGTATTTTTTGAAGCCGTCCTTTCCGAACTCTGGTCGCCCCTTCGAGATGTCCCGCCAGTAGGGCTTCAGCGCATGGCCTCCGGGGCAGTGGTACTCGTCTGCCGCTTCATCGTAGGCGAAGTCGGTGGCCGGATAAGCGCCGTCCTTGCGCTCGGATTTGTCCCTATCGGCAGATTGCTTCGCAATCGCCTGTCGGGCAGTGGAAGACCGGGATGTGCGGTTCAATGTTCTGTTCGTCGACGAGCCAGCCGAGCATCTCGGCCGTGCCGTAGGCCGTATCCGCGGCCAGCGTGTCCGGATGAAAGTCGAACCGCTCTCTGGTTCTCGTCAGCATGTCACGCACGGCGCAGACCTCGGCCTGCCGGATCGGAACGGTAGCCTCGACGTCGACGATGATCGCGTTATCCAGAACCACCAAGTAGTTGGTGCTATAAGCGAAGAAGGGTCTATCACCGTTGGCTCCGGTAAACCGTGCGGCCGGATCGGTAGGCGAGATCGCCTTCGGCTTCATGGGCGTGGCTGCGCCGAAAGCGTTCGCGCATTCTCTCGAACCAGTGGCGTTCCTGCGCTCACCATCGAGGGTGTCGAGGTATTCCTGCGTTGCTCGGCTGGCCCCGTCTTCCGCCGACCATTCCGAGAAATCCGCTTTGGTATAACGGCTGGCATCCGCCTTGATCAGCGACGCATCCGCTCCGAAGCTCTCGCCACCCACCAGGCCCTCGGCGATGCAGCGCGCCAGCACCGCCTCGAAGAGATGTCGGAACAGATTGCTCTCACGGAACCGTCCGTGCCGGTTCTTCGAGAAGGTCGAATGGTCGGGCACCGGATCGGCCAGGTGCCGACAAAACCAGCGATACGCCAAGTTCAAATGAACCTCCTCGCAAAGCCGCCGTTCCGACCGAATGCCGAAGGCGTAGCCGACAATCAGCATCCGGATCATCAGCTCGGGATCTATCGATGGCCGACCCGTCGTGCTGTAGAAAGGCCCGAGATGGTGGCGCATGTCACCGAGTTCGACGAAACGATCGATGCGCCTGAGCAAATGATCCTCCGGGACATGGTCTTCTATCGTGAACTCGTAGAACAGCGCGCCTTGCGCAACCTGCCTCAACCCCATCATCGTCAGCTCTCCCATGCCTCACGTGAAGTGAATCAGCAGCCAAGACATCACTCAAGTGTAGTTTTTCAACACCATCCGGACGTTCCTGACATTCGCTGCAAAGGCTCGATGTGTGCCGCGATTGCGAGGGGTCCGACCGAAAGGGCGGTTTCCGGACCTTCGCTGCTGCGACGATCCAATCGCCGAGCAAGGGTGGATGCCGACATTCAGAGCACACCAAGATCGGGGTTTGCTCTGCATCGCCGCATGGCGGCGCCGAGCCCATTGCGGACGCTGCCGAGCACGCTCCTCAGTTTGGCGACCGCGATAGTGCCGCCCAGCTCGTATGAAATCGATCCGGTCATCCCGACCGTTGTAGGGGGGGGCTGGCCCATGGTTTTGTTTTCTCTATTGGATTCAGTTGGCTCTTAATGACGGTTCGTTGCCATCGCTGCAGGGGTCATTCGCTTATGCTGAGCGCTAACAGGCCTTAAACCCAAATTGGCCTTGCATCTCGACATGATTCGTAACACATATAGTTACATGAAACGTGATAGTCGCCTCTCACTCGTGCTTCACGCGCTGCTGCATATGGCCGAGCGCGATGTTTCCATGACCTCAGAACAACTTGCTGCTTGTCTCCAAACAAACCCGGTCGTTGTTCGGCGAACCCTGGGATTATTGCGCCGAGCAGGCATCGTGGCCTCGGAGCGGGGGCATGCGGGTGGATGGTATATCGCCGCTGATCTGGCTGAGATCACCCTCAGAGATCTGCACGTCGCTCTGGGACAACCGCAGATTTTCGCGATTGGCAATCGCGATGAGATGCCGGTTTGTCTCGTTGAACAGGTGGTCAATGCGTCACTGAACGATGCCTTTGCCGAAGCAGAGGCGCTCCTCTTGAGCCGACTAGAGGGCGTTACTCTTCAGCAGCTGGCGACGGACTTCGCCCAGCGGTTTGCCGACCGGGAACAACAGGACAGGGAGGACAAGAATGTCTCATGATGTCATCATCGTCGGCGGTGGATACGCGGGAATGGCAGCTGCGCTTCAACTGTTGCGCGCGCGCCGCAAGGTCTGCGTGGTCGATAGTTGTCAACGGCGCAACCGGTTCGCCAGCCAATCCCATGGCTTTTTAGGGCAGGACGGCATATCCCCCGATCGGATTGCCGCGGATGCCCGCGCGCAGCTGGAAGCCTATCCAACCCTCGAATGGCACGAGTCCCGGGCGCTTTCTCTACATGGAGTACGCGATGCCTTCGTCGTCCAGCTGGAGGACAAAACTGAGATCCGCGGGCGCCGCGTCCTGTTTGCCACCGGCGTCCGTGACATCCTGCCCGAGATCGACGGCCTTGGCTCCAAATGGGGGAAGTCCGTTTTCCACTGTCCGTACTGCCATGGGTATGAACTGAACGAAGGTCGGATTGGTGTCATAGGCAACGGTCCCATGTCCGCTCATCAGGCCGAGCTTCTTTCCGAATGGGGGAATGTGACGCTCTTCACCAACCGGGCCGTCACGCTTAAAGATCCCAGCAGGCAATCCCTTCTGCAGCGTGGTGTCGTGCTTGAGGAGACGTCGATCCTGAAGATCGAGGGCGAAGCCGACGTTCAGCTGGTGGACGGTCGGATGATCCCTTTCGCAGCGCTGTTTGTCGCGACAACCGTGACGCCGGCCAGCCCGCTCCATCTACAAGTCGGGTGTCAGACCACTGAAACGCCGATCGGTCTCATGATCTCGACGGATGAGACCAAACAGACTTCGGTTCCGGGGATCTACGCTTGTGGAGATGTTGCCCGGATTCCGCATTCCGTCTCGCTTTCTGTCGGGGATGGAGCGCTGGCAGGCATGCAGCTGCATCGCTCGCTGGTCTGGCCCGAGTGATGCTCGAAATCCAACAGGGCTAATGCGCGGCAAGCGCTGGAAGACAATGCGAAAGGACACACCATGAAACTCTATGAACTTGCATGGGGCCTCTACCCGCGCCGTGTTGCCATCTACCTTGCTGAAAAGGGATTGGCCGAGATCGAGCGCATCGCCTTTGACGCCATGCAAGAGTGGCCACCCGCCGAACTGAAATCCGTCAGCCCTTCCGGAACCGTCCCGATCCTCATCCCCGATGGTGGCCCGGCAATCCGGCAGTCGGTCGCTATTCTCGAGTATCTCGAAGAAATACATCCCAGCCCTGGCATGCTTGGCCGGACGGCGCGGGATCGCGCACGTACCCGTGAACTTATGTCCGTCATCGACGAAGCCTGCATTCACTTCGGCACCTGGTGCCACAATGCAAGCCCGGTTTTCGCAATGCGCGAGCCGCAGAGTCATGATGCTGCTCGCGTGGCGCGAGATGCCTTCTTCCATCACGTGGCCATTCTCGAGGTATTGGTCTCAGAGACCAGCGGACCATTCCTGGCAGGAGATGAAGTCACCGTCGCCGATTGCATGGCGATGGCAACTTTTCAATTTGCAAACAGGTTCTACGGGGTAACGCTGCCGGAAGACTGCCCGGCCTTGGACCGCTGGTACGAAGACTTCAGCCAGCGTGCGAGTGCAACACCTCCGGAATATCCGAAGGTGCTTCATGACATGGCCTATGGGTTGCCAGGCATCCAGCTTTCCAAAGCCGCATGATATCATTTATCTGCGAGCCTCTTTGCTCTGATCTCCGGTAAGATGTTTGTGGATCAATGCCGTCCTTAGCAACTCAGCACCAAACGGCGACTTTATCAGCATCGGTGGGGTGGCGCTGACGCAAGGTGCATCAGGCTCCTGGGTTTGGTGCGGTCTTGAACGACCGCCAACGTGATCTGCGCTGCGGCTGCGAGTAACTCCTTCGTCATGCTGTAATTGCACCAGCTAATCGCCGAATGGCCGGAAAGTCCCGCACAGCGTACCTTGGCCGTAGAAAAATGCTGCGCGACGCATGAACGACTGGTTCGGTGGAGCTGCGCCGCAGCGAGGTCGGCCAGCCCCAAGGTCGGGTTAGGGCCGGAGGCGACGGCGCGTTAGGAGCGACCAATCGTTTGGCCGCGCAGCGCAGCGAAGGTCCGCTTCGAGCCCACTTTTCCTGATGCTGCATAGATCATGAAGGACTGCTAAGCAGGTGTTTGGTACGCTCGAAGCTGGCGGATAAATGTTTCAAAAAAGGGGGCCAATTGAAAGTCATAGCTCTAACTGGATTGGTTGCCGCACTCCTACTGCCTCTGGCGGTGTTTGGGGTGTTTGGCTTCCAAAAATGGAAGCGATACTATGGCGCTGATAGCACTGTTTCTGGTTACTTTTTCCGATACGTTTCCGGGAAAACGGCCACCGATTATCCTTGGAAGGTCTATGTCCTGAAAATCGGAATTTTTTTGGGCTGGATCATAGTCGTTACTTCGCTCTGGACATGAACGTCGGTGCCATCTTCGAATCATCCAGATCAAATTGGTTGAGACGCGACCTTTCAACTGGTTCGGCTAAATGGCAGCTTCGTCCGCACTGTCGGCATTAGTCAGAGCCCGGGGATAGTTCAGAAAACCCGCAGTCGAGGCCATAGCCAACGGAAAGGCATTGAACTAGCGTGATGACGAGGGAGACAATTTGCCGGATTTAGTGTCACGAGTTGGGGGATTTTGGACGTCGCAGCATCGGTGGCGTTGGCTGCTAGTGTCTGCTTATTGGTGACAATCTCTGCCGATGTTTTCACGCCTCCATCCGATACAGTCGGGACACATCCTCGCTATCTAACTGGTTTGGCAAATGCGGCCATGCTTTTAGGACTGCTTTTCATGCCGACCATATGTTGTGCAATCGCATGGCCTATCCATGTTCGCCAAAAGCGCCGTGGGCAGCCGGTTTTCGGCTGGCTGCGCTTTGTGGTTTTGGCATCTGCGGCGTGGACATTCTTTGTCTTTGCGGCTTTGAGCGGCAGCTGATCTGATTAGTGGCAGCTTTGTCAGCATAACCGACCTTCCCGAGCCCGGGAACCGTTGGAATCTTTGCTGCCGTGCGGAGAAGGTCGGGTTTGAGCCCAATTTGGCGGATGCTGCATTTACCAGGAATGACTGCTTCGCCGCTCCGACTGCAATTCGCTGTACGGACAGACATCATCTTCGAACGGCACATGCCGACGGCGAAAACCTGTGTCGTCCATCGCTACCGGATTGCTGATCCTGTCCATCCTGAAATGCCGGAAATCGTCACGCGTCTGGTCCCAGCCGACGAGATACCACAGCGGCGGCAGGATTAGCATGGCTTGCGGCTCCACCTCGCGCCGGGTCTTGCGCCCTTTCGCATCCCGATAATCGAACCGGATGAGGTGGCGCCCCAGGAACGCCCGTTCAAAAGCCGGGAGCAGGTCCGGGTCCATCCTGCCCATGTCGGACAGATCCTGAAGCGGCGACACCTGACCGATATGCAGGCAATCCAGGAAGTTTCGAAGATCCTTCACCTTGTCCTAAGGAAGGGCCTTCTCAATCTTGGCAAGGCCCGCATCGGCGAGTTCGGAGAACGGAAGGTTGCCAGCTGCCCGCATCGCCGCGACACTGATCAACAGGGCAAAGACCTCCGGCACCGTCAGCTTCGCGCTCGTCTGAACGGACTGCGGATCAAGTTGCAGCCCGCCACCGCGCCCGACATCGGAATGGATGACATAACCCGCGTCACGTAGGGCAGAGATGTCGCGCAAAACAGTGCGGCGGGACGCACCCACCTCCTCGGCCAGCGCATCAATCGTGGACGTGTCGTTGCGGCGAAGGGTGCGCACGATAGCGTCATGTCTGAGTCTCACATTCATATCGGCACACTATCAAAAATGGTGCCATATTTTGGCACTGCTTCCTTCTACACCGATTCCGGCAACTGAGAACAAGGAGATTGCGAGATGGAACGGACAGCTGTGAACCCGTGGGACTGGTCGATCAAGCTTGGCTACAATCAGGCCGAAGTGATCGACAGCGCGACGCGGCAAGTGATCTGCGCCGGTCAGACCTCAGTGGATGGTGAAGGCAATCCGCAGCATTTCGGCGACATGCGCGCGCAGATCAGCCTGGCGCTCGACAACTTGGAAGCGGTCCTGAAAGGCGCGGGCATGAACCTGGGCAACGTGGTCAAGCTGGGCGTCTATGCCACTGACGTGGACGAAGCGCTGAAGAATTTCGATCTGATGGGCATGCGGTTCGGTCCTCACCAAGTGGCCCCGCCGATGACGTTGCTGGGCGTGACACGTCTGGCCATCCCCGGACTGCTGTTCGAGATTGAAGCGACAGCAGCGGCCTGACATCCACCAATGCGGCCATTGAGCGGGACGCCATCAATGGCCGCTTGGTCCCGCATTGCGGACCTCGGGCCTGAAGACGATGCTGCACGTTGCCGCGAAGGGTCGGTTCGGGGAAGCTGCGACGCAGCGAGTACCAGCCTGGCGAATGTCCGGATAGGGCCGGTCACGTCGCTCCAGCAGGCGACGCCACCGCAACTTTGCAAAGGGCGCTTTCTGCGCATCGCGGCCGTTCGTGCGGGACGCAGCGAAGGTCGTTTGTCCGCCCATTCTTTGGAAAAGCAACGTGTTGCCTGCGCAGAAAATGACGGTACGAACTGAGCGCGAGTGCCTCTCTTGTAGACTTTGCGCGTTTGCTGCAGTGCAGGAAAGATCTTGACTAATTCGCGAAGGATTTGGGCGGTTGCGGCGAGGAGAAATTCGTCATTTGCACCGCATGGCCCACGTAGTCGTAGCCTGCCCAACCCGGGGAATCGTTTTGAGGTGGGCAAAGAGAATCTCGACCTTTTGGTGGAGCCGCATTGAGATCGCATTTTGTTTCGCCTTTGCGATGTCGCGGGCAACATGACCGGCATCTTCGTGCTCTTCGCGCATAATCTTGCGGGCATCGGCTTTTGGTCAGCATTTCATTTTCGATGGACAGGCTTGGCAGGTGTGCTTCAACGCCTGATATTTGGCGATAGCTTTGCCAGTCGGATCACGGTTCGGGTCCGAGTAAATGCGCCGAAACTGCCTGAGTGGCTCGCCTTCAGGTCAGATGTACTGTTTGCTCTCAGGGTCCTAATTAAAGTCAGTGCGGCTCCATGTGCCTTCTGTACGGCCTACTTTGTCCAGCACAGGAATGCGGGGATTGATTTCACGATCAACCAGCCATCCCAGCATCGGCCCTGACCCATAGGCGCTGCCTGCGGTAAGCCTTTCTGGGTCAATATCATGACGCTTTCTTTAGATCAGACCCAGCATGGAACGCACAAAGACTTTGATACAAAACGATGGCAATCCTATGCGAGTTAAAGAGGCAACTTGACCCAGAACTCGCTACCTACGTCAACGACGATAGATGTTGCAGCGTGTAGCATCCAAGCGAAATTAGGTTGGCGGGCTTTTTGGCGGGTGCGCTAAAAGCATCGTCAATTTAATTAATCTTTTCAGATGGTAGTGGCGGACCGAGGAGGATTCGAACCCCCGACCCCTTGATTCGTAGTCAAGTACTCTATCCAGCTGAGCTATCGGTCCACTGAGGGCGGGATGTAGACAAGGCGCGGGGGGTTTGCAACCCCCGATTTGAAGTTAAATGATGTCTTGCCCTTTGGGCAGCCGGATCTCGAAGGTTGTGCCTTCATCCGTCGAGGTGACCAGCCGCAACGCGCCGCCGTGACCGCGTACCAGTTCGGATGCAATCGCAAGGCCCAAGCCGGACCCGCCCTTGCGTGCACCACCCTGAAAAGGCTGGAAAAGATGTTCCCGGGCCTTGGCGGGTAGCCCGGGACCGGTGTCGGAAACGGTGATATACCATGCCTCTTCGGTATCCCGCGCCGAGATTGTCACGACGCCGTTGCGGCGAGCGGAGATCAGCGCCTGATGCGCGTTGCGTACGAGATTCAGAATCACCCTGAACAACTGCTCGGGATCGGCACGAAGCATCATGTCGCCTGGTACATCCCGTGTCAGGGTGCTGCCGCTGTCTTCGACGGCGATGCTTTCGCTGGCGATCACGTCATCCACGACCGAAACCAGACGCACCATTGACAAGGTCGGCCCGGGCTCTTCGGCCCGGCCGAAAGCCAGCGTACTTTCGCAGAGCGAAATCGCCCGGGCAATCGAATTCACGAGCTTGGGCGCCATGCGACGCACCAGCGGATCCTCGCTGGTCTCGATCCGGTCGGTGAAGAGCTGTGCCGAAGCGAGGATATTGCGCAGGTCATGGCTCACGCGGGCGACGGCGCCACCCAGTTGCGCAAGCCGTTCCTTTTGCCGCAGCGCATGGGTCAATTCGGTCTGGAGACCGTAAAGTGCCTCTTCGGCTTCACGCAATTCCCGGATACCTGCGCCGGGCTCGATGATCCCCCGCGAATCTTCGGGGTCCGCCGCATAGCGTTTCATATTGCCGATCACGCGCTTGATCGGCTTGACCAGCAACATGCGCACCGCAAGGAACAGCAGCATCGCTGCAATCAGCGAGATGATGACAGAGAGGGTCAGAACGCGAATGCCGTAATCGATCATGCCCTGCCGCAAGGGGCCGGATTCCATCGTTATTTCAATAAGAAGCCCGGCGTCGCGAACCGGTGCGCCGATAACCCGGATGATCTGGTTCCCCGGCGTCACCAGCCGTTTCAGCGCGTCCTTCATCAGACCCAGCGCGCTGGATTCGCGCATGTCGAAGGTTTCGGAGATTGAATCCGGGATGGGCGAGGACAGCACCAGTTGCCGCATTTCATCGCGCCGAAGAACGACGTTGAACACCTCGGCGTTTTCCAGAAGCTCGGCCTCCAGATCCATGTCGATCATATCGTCGGCCAGCAGCGCCAGCGATGCGATCTGTGCGCGTTCGAGCCGGTCGCTCAGGTAGACTTCACGGTATCGCGATACCGAAGGCACGAGAATGAAAATCTCGGCCAGCATCACGAACAGCGTGGTCAAAACCAGAATGCGCCCGGACAGCGTGTTCAGCATCAAGCCAGTTCCATCTTCAGGGCAGCCATCTCTGAATAGCCCCAACCACGAGTTTGACCGTTTTGTTACCAAACAGTTTAGGTGAGAAATAGGCCCCGGCGGCACGTTTGCTGATTTCACCGATGATCGGATAGGGCGAGACCATGCCCGCGATCTGCGACATCTTCATCTTGTTCGCCAGAACCAGCGCCCAGAGGTTGATGTGCTCGCCCGCCTGATGCCCGACGATAGAGGCTCCCACCGGGCGCCCCTTGACCACCACCACCTTGATCATCCCTTCCGTTTTGCGTTCGGCCTGGGCACGGTCATTTTCGGCGTATGAAAACCGTACACATTCTGTCTGATCTCCGTACATCGCACGTGCACCCTCTTCGGTAAGGCCGATCTGCGCCAGTTCCGGGTCGCAATAGGTCACCTGCGGGATGTGATCGGTCTTGGCCTTGGACGGCAGTGCAAAAAGCAGCGACCGGATCACGACTCCGGCGTGATAACCGGCCACGTGGGTGAACTGCATACCGCCCGCCACGTCGCCGATAGCATAGACGCGGCGGTTTGTGGTGCGCAGGCCGTCATCGGTGCGGATGCCCTTGTCGGCCGTCTCGACTCCGGCCGCCCCGAGGTTCAACTTTTCAATGTTCGAAACGCGACCCACTGCGACCAGAAGGTGTGAGCCGGTGAACACCCGGCCGTCTTCGCAGCTGACCCGAATGCCTTCGTCGACCTGCTGAACAGAGGAGACCTTGGCCTCTTCGACGATATCTGCACCTTCCCCGGTCAGCGCATCTGTGACGTAACGCACCAGTTCCGGGTCTCCCCTGCCCAGCACCTTGCTGCCTTCGATCACCGTGACCCGCGCGCCTAGACGGCGATGCGCCTGCGCCATTTCCATTCCGATCGGGCCGCCTCCGATAATCAGCAGATGTTCCGGCTTTTCGCGCAGATCGAACAGCGTCTCGTTGGTCAGGTATTCAACACTGTCCAAGCCTTTGATCGGCGGCACCATCGGGCGCGAGCCGGTGGCGATGACGATGCGTCTGGCTGAAATGATCGTATCCCCGGCCTGCACCTCGTTTTCCGAGATGAAATGGCCGAATTCGCGGATGACCTTTACGCCCAGCCCCTCGAACCGCTCTTCGCTGTCGACAGGCGCGATGGTGTCGATCACCCCGGCGACATGTTGCATGACAGCTTTGTAGTCGACATCGGGCTTTACGTTAGCCACACCGAAGGGTGCCGAATGCGCCTGCTGATGGGCGGCCTTGGCGCTGGCAATCAGGGCTTTGGACGGGACGCAGCCATAGTTCAGACAATCGCCGCCCATCTTGTGGCCTTCAAGCAGGACCACTTTGGCCCCCATCTGAACCGCACCGGATGCAACCGAAAGCCCGGCGGAACCGGCACCGATCACGAGGATATCCGTCTTTATCCGTTCCATTCTCAAACCCCTTTTCCGCCCCGAAATGCCTTGATGACCATTGGGAGCGCCGCAAGGGCGCAAAGACCAAGGATCGGACCGATGATCCGCGGCTCCCACAACAGGGAAAGATCGGGGGTCTCCCCTCGGTCGAAAACCGCGCCAAGGCCGCCGCCAATGGAGGTGAAGACCAACGCGCCGGGAATGATGCCCAGCGCCGTGGTCCAGAAGAAATTCGCGAACCGCACCCCGACCAGCGCTGGCAGCAGATTGGCCACGAAAAAGGGAACGGCAGGCACCAGCCGCAACAATAGCATCACACTGATCTCATTTTCGCGCAGTCCTTCGCGCAACCGGCGTAGCCGCCCTTCGGAGGCGTCGATCTTGGCGCTCAGCGCCGCACCCAGCCCCCAGCGCGCGGCAAGGAATATGACCGAGGCCCCGATGGTAGCGGATAGGACGTTCAGCGCCGTGCCCAGCGGCAGTCCGAACAAAAAGCCACCCGTCACCGATGCAACCGCCGCACCGGGCAGGGAAAAGGAAACGATGGTCACGTAGATCGCCACGAAAACCGCACCCAGAAGCAGCGGGTTGTCGCGCTGGAACTGCAGCAGCGATTCCCGGTTGTCGCGCAGGGTCTCGAAACTCAGGTAATCGCGCAGGGTAAAGGCACCGATCAGCGCGACCGCAGCGATGATGGCGATGGGTATGTACCGCCGCCACCCCGGAGACTGCATCGATTCTGCCATTGATCTGCCCTTGCCTCGCTTTTGTCCGCCCGGATTCTTCATGCTGCAATCGCCAGGGCTGGAACAGGGGATTGACGTTTCTTTGATCAAATATGGGTTTGCGAAGCGAAATTTCCCGAATAACTTGAGGAATAAGGGGAATTGCCGCCTCTGAAACGGCGAAATGTTTCACGCGCTGTCGATTTCTCTGCCGAAGGGTTTGACTTGCCGTGAAACCCACAGTAGAGACCGGGCTTCTTATACCCGGGGTCCGGCGAATCCGCGCCACATCCCGCCCGAAACTGGAGAGAGCGCCATGAAACGCACCTTTCAACCTTCTAATCTTGTCCGCAAGCGGCGGCACGGCTTTCGTGCGCGCATGGCTACCAAAGCCGGCCGCAAGATCCTGAACGCACGTCGCGCCCGCGGCCGCAAGGAACTGAGCGCGTAAACAACGCGCCTCGGGAACGGATTGACGTGGCACCGCCGGAGGTTTTCCGCGCTGGACCAACCAGCACTGGGAAACGACCTCCGGCGGTGCCTCTTTTATTGTCCGGAACCCGGCACGCTCGCCGACTGAATGCGGATTACTCCCGCAGGCAGGAGGCTGTGCGATGAGTTCCGGACTTGCCATTCTGAAGAAACGCGCCGATTTCCTCGCCGCCGCCCGTGCGAGGCGACAGGGCACGTCTTCGATGATGGTACAGGCCCGCAAGCGGCCCGAAGATGATGACGGCATTCGTGTCGGGTTCACCTGTTCCAAAAAGGTCGGCAATGCCGTGGCCCGCAACCGTGCCAAGCGCCGGTTGCGCGAAGCGGCGCGGCTGGTCCTGCCCGATGCGGGACAAAGTGGTTGGGATTACGTGCTGATCGGACGGGCCGGTGCAACGGCCGAACGCGATTTCACCGACCTTCAGAACGACCTGCGCTATGCGCTGCGCAAGCTGCATGCCCGCCCATGACCCCGCTTGGCCATATCGTCGCCCTGCCCGTACGGGCCTATCGGCTGATATTCTCGCCCTGGGTCGGCTTCAATTGCCGCTACCAGCCGACGTGCTCGGCCTATGCGCTGGAAGCGATTGAAAAGCATGGCGGGCTGAAAGGCGGCTGGCTTGCCCTGCGCCGGATCGGACGCTGTCACCCTCTGGGCGGGTCCGGCATCGACAACGTGCCCTAACAATCATCACGCGCCCTTGCCCGGACCGGGGCGCTCGACTAAAGCTCGCACATGCTGGACGATAACGACGATATACATCCACTTTTTGCCGGGGCGCCGTCGAGCACCGCGTTCAAAAAGCTGCGCAAACGCATCGTGCGGCAGACGCGCGAAGCCATCGAACAATATGGCATGATCGAACGCGGCGCGCGCTGGCTCGTCTGCCTCTCTGGCGGCAAGGACAGCTACACCCTGCTTGCCGTCCTGCATGAACTGCAATGGCGCGGGTTGCTGCCGGTAGACATTCTCGCCTGCAACCTAGATCAGGGTCAGCCGGGTTTTCCGGCAACCGTGCTGCCCGAATTCCTCGAAAAAATGGGCGTCCCCCATCGGATCGAATATCAGGACACCTATTCGATCGTGATGGACAAGATCCCGCAGGGCCGGACCTTTTGCGCGCTCTGCTCGCGGTTGCGGCGCGGCAATCTCTACCGGATCGCACGCGAGGAAGGCTGCTCTGCCGTGGTGCTTGGCCATCATCGGGACGACATCCTCGAAACCTTCTTCATGAACCTGTTCCACGGCGGACGTCTTGCGACCATGCCGCCCAAGCTCTTGAACGAAGAGGGCGATCTGTTCGTGTATCGCCCCCTCGCCCACGTGGCCGAGGCGGATTGCGAGCGGTTTTCCCGCGATATGAACTATCCGATCATTCCCTGCGATCTCTGCGGCAGCCAGGACGGGCTGCAACGCCAGCAGGTCAAGCAGATCCTTGATACATGGGAAGCCAACAGCCCCGGCCGCCGTCAGGTCATGTTCCGGGCGCTGATGAATGCCCGGCCCTCGCACCTGCTCGACCCGCAGCTTTTCGATTTCGCAGGGCTGATGAGGGATACAGCGAAAATTCCCGACTAATTCGTCGCAAAAATCCCCAGGACGTTAACCGGGCGGTGATCGGGCCTGCCTAGTGTCACTTGGTGCAAGCTGCATCAAGAAGGGTAGGACATGCGAATTCCCGACAGCCTGGTAAAACTGCGGGACTGGATTGCACCGATGATCTCGGGGCCATCGTCGATTGCCTTTCTCCCGGCCATCTCGCTTGCCGCCTTCTGGTTCGGTGGAGAAATCGCTCTCCTTTTGACCGCGCTTGGGCTGCCCCTGCTCTTTGCCGCGACCGGGCTTTATTCCCGGCACGGGATCGGCGGCGCGGGCGGGCGTGACCGCATCACCGAGTTGATCATGCGGGACGGGTTTGAACGAATCGCGGCGGATATCTTCGCAAGAACCGGCGCAACACGGCTCAAATCGGTCTGTATTCTGATAGATATCGACCATTATCGCGATCTCGTCGATCTGCACGGGCAGGCGGCGGCGGATCAGGTGGTCGTGCAATGCGGCCAGCGTATCCAGGGCTTTCTGCGGGCCAGCGATACGCTTGCCCGTCTCGGCGACAACCGTTTTGGCGTCTGTACCAGCCCGATACAGCAGCTTGATCTCGAAATCTGCATCAGCCTGGCTGGGCGCATACAGGCCGCGCTCGAAGACCCGATTCAACTGGACGGCATGTCACTCTATCTTTCCTGCTCCATCGGGTTTTGCCAGCGCAGCCGTGCGCCTGGCAAGACTTCCGATGACTGGATCGCCGCAGCCGCGACCGCACTCGCCGACGCCCAGCTGAACGGGCCCTCTGCAATCCGGGCCTTCTCGCTGGAACTGCATCGCCGGGTACGGACCCGGCGCGCGCTGCATGACGAAGCCGCAGATGCCCTCGAAAACGGCCAGATCATAGCCTGGTATCAACCTCAGGTATCTTCGGACACGGGAAAGGTGACGGGGTTCGAGGCGCTTGCACGCTGGAACCACCCCGAACACGGCATGATCCCTCCGAATGAATTCCTGCCGATCCTCGAAGAGGCCAGGTTGGGGGAACGGCTTGGCCAGATCATGTTGCAGCATGCGCTTGGCGCGGTGAAGACCTGGGACGAGGCCGGATTCGATGTCCCAATGGTCGGCGTGAATTTTGCTACGGATGAATTGCGCAACCCGACGCTGGTGGATCGCATAAAATGGGAAATCGACCGGTTCGATCTGACGCCCGAGCGGCTTTGCGTCGAAATACTCGAAACCGTGGTGACAAGCTGCTCTGACGACATGGTCACGCGCAATGTGCTGGGGCTGGGCAAGCTGGGCTGTCACATCGACCTCGACGATTTCGGCACCGGTCATGCCTCGATAGCCTCGATCCGCCGCTTTGCGATCAGCCGGATCAAGATCGACAGATCCTTTGTCCTGCGCGCAGATCTCGACCCTGAACAACAGCGCATGATCGGGGCCATCCTCACCATGGCGGAACGGCTCGGGATCGAAACGCTTGCGGAAGGTGTCGAGACCGCCGGTGAACATGTGATACTGGCACAGCTTGGATGCGATCACGTACAGGGCTTTGGTATCGCGCGGCCGATGCCGTTTGAAAAAACACTCTCTTGGTTGACTGCCCATCGGGTGACGCTGATCGACACCCCGATCCTGCGCCGCGACACCGGCTAATCGCCGAATAAGACTTCAAGGCAGATTGGCTCAACGTCCGCTGGACTCCCCGCGTTATCTGGCGGGAATCTTCGCCCTCGGCACCCGAACGGGGATGACTGCACCGGTCCGTCACATTGCGAACCACGTTCCACAACGGAACCTGACACCCCACCCTCCGACCGGCAGGATTTCGCATGAATCGCGGTCTCCCTTGTTTTATGCCCTGCAATTGGCCCTCGCGGCCCTATGTCACCCGGATTCGGCTTGACCTTTCTGGCCGCACTCTGTTGAACCCACCGGTGTCATACATGGACGAAGGTGCCGGTCCCCAATGGACGATCAGAACAAGAATCTAATCCTCGCAACTGTACTTTCCGGGCTGGTGATCCTGGTCTGGCTGTTTCTGTTCCCACCGGAACCGCCGCAGCAGAACCCGACCGAGACGGAGACAAGCCAGACCGCCGAGACTGGATCGACAGCAAGCGTTCCCGCCACCGCCACGACCGAACAGGGCACCACGGCGATCGTGGGCGAGACCGAGCAGGCCGTTGCGAACGCCCCGCGCATCGCCATCGAAACGCCGCGTCTGCGCGGCAGTATCTCTCTGATCGGGGGACGCATCGACGAGCTGTTCCTCAAGGACTACCATGTCGATGTCGACCCTGCCTCGCCCATCGTTCAGGTTCTGGCCCCCGCCGGTACACCCAACGCCTATTACGCGCTTTACGGCTGGGCGCCCGGTGCCGGGTTGTCTCCGGACGACGTGCCTTCGCCCAAGACTGAATGGGCCATCGAAAGCGGCGAGACGCTGAGCACCGACAGCCCTGTCACGCTGCGCTGGGCCAACGATAACGGCCTGACTTTCCGCCGCACCATCGAAGTCGACGAAGATTTCATGTTCACTGTTACCCAGTCGGTCGAAAACGCCTCGGGCGGGACAGTCGGACTTGCCCCCTATGGCGTGCTGGCCCGTCACGGTGAACCGGCGGACTTGAAGAAATTCTTCATCCTGCATGAAGGCATCGTTCGCATGTCCGACGGCACGCTCGAAGAGGTGACCTACAAGAATATCCCCGATTTCGAGATGAACGCGAACGAAGGCGCGCGCGCCGAAGTCGAGCAGGTCGCCGAGAACGGCTGGATCGGGTTCACCGACCATTACTGGATGTCGACGCTGATCCCCGCCCCCGGCACCGCGTTCAAATCGGTCGCGAAATATGACGAGCGCCGCGATATCTACCAGACCGAGGCCGTGCTGCCGACTCAAACCGTGACCGATGGCGACTCGGCGATTGTCACCACCCAGCTTTTCGCCGGTGCCAAAGAATGGGAAACCATCCGCAAGTACGAAAACCGCGGCGTTGTCGGTTTCATCGACAGCATCGACTGGGGCTGGTTCTTTTTCCTGACCAAGCCGATCTTCTGGCTGCTTCACCATATCCATGAGCTGATCGGCAACATGGGCTGGTCGATCATCGGCCTGACATTGATCATCAAGGCGGTCCTGTTCCCGCTGGCCTACAAATCCTACGTCTCGATGGCGAAGATGAAGGAATTGCAGCCGCAGATGGAAAAGCTGAAGGAAAATGCCGGCGACGACCGGCAAAAGCTTCAGCAGGGCATGATGGAGCTTTACAAGAAGGAAAAGGTGAACCCGGCGGCGGGCTGTCTGCCAATCCTGCTGCAGATCCCGATCTTCTTCTCGCTCTACAAGGTGATCTTTGTCACCATCGAACTGCGCCACGAGCCCTTCTTTGGCCCGTTTCAGGATCTGTCCTCGCCTGACCCGACCTCGATCTTCAACTTCTTCGGTCTGCTGCCCTGGGGCGCACCGGATCCCGGATCGATGATGGCGCTGATCTTTATCGGCATCCTGCCACTCTTGCTGGGTATATCGATGTTCCTGCAGCAAAAGCTGAACCCGGCGCCGACCGATCCGACGCAGCAGATGATCTTTGCATGGATGCCCTGGGTGTTCATGTTCATGCTGGGCGGATTTGCGAGCGGGCTGGTGGTGTACTGGATCGCGAACAACACGATCACCTTTACCCAGCAGTACCTGATCATGCGCAGCCAGGGCTATAAGCCGGACGTATTTGGCAACATCAAGTCGGGCTTCAAACGCAAACCCAAGGCGGAAAAGAAATGACCGGAACCGTCACCTCGATCTGGCGACACCCGATAAAGAGTCACGGGCGCGAAGAGCTGAGCGAGGTGACATTGGCCGCCGGGATGACCGTGCCCGGCGACCGGGTATGGGCCGTTGCCCACGAAAATTCCAAGGCCGACAATACAGCCTGGGCCCGCCCGCAAAGCTTCAGCATCGTGTCCCGCAATCCGGCGCTGATGGCAATTTCGGCGCAGTTGGACGACGCGAATAACAAGGTCACGCTGTTTCACCCCGAGCTGAGCGATCTGAATTTCGATCCTGACACGGAGGCGCAGGCCTTCCTTGACTGGGTTGCGCCGCTGGTGCCAGAGGGGCGCGCCGCACCGGCGCGGATCGTACGTGTTCCGGGGCGCGGCATGACAGATACAAAGCTTGCCTCGGTGACCCTGTGCAACATGGCCTCGCACCGTGAGGTGGAAAAGCAGGTCGGTCACGAGCTGTCGATCCTGCGCTGGCGCGGTAATATCTGGTTCGATGGCATCGACGCGTGGGAAGAGCTTGCCTGGGTGGACCGGGATGTACGCATCGGTGAAGCGGTACTGCGGGTACATGAGCGGACCGAAAGATGCCCATCGACCAAATCGAACCCGGATACCGGCAAACACGATGTTGATACGCTCGCCGCGCTGAACGCCTTTGGACATCAGGATTTCAGCGTGCGCGCCGAAGTCATCACCCCAGGTACGATCCGCCCGGGCGACCGGGTGGAGGTTATCTGATGCAACTGCCCTTTCCGCTGGCCGAAGCGCCCGACGATGCCACACTTGAACATGCCCGCAAGCTCTTTGCCGGGCAGTCGGAATTCCTCAAGGGCGTGGTCGCAATGTCGGGCCTGCCGCCTGCGGACCGGCTTGAGGTCTGCTTTGCAGGGCGCTCGAACGTCGGCAAATCCAGCCTGATCAACGCGCTGACCGGCACCAAGGCGCTGGCACGCGCCTCGAACACGCCGGGACGGACGCAGGAGATCAACTTTTTCACCCAAGGGCCCGAACTCTATCTCGTCGACCTGCCGGGTTATGGTTATGCCAACGCGCCGCTGGACAAGGTCGAGAAATGGCAGCGCCTGCTGAAACAGTATCTTTCGGGGCGCCCTACCCTGCGGCGTGCCTTTGTGCTGATCGACACGCGCCACGGGATCAAGGCCGTGGATCAGGAGATCCTGAAGCTGCTCGACAGCTCTGCCGTGACCTTTCAATGCGTGATGACCAAGGCCGACAAGGTCAAGGACAAGGAACGCGACAAGGTTCTGTCTCAGGTCCGCGACGCGCTATCCAAGCACCCTGCCGCCTACCCCGAGATCGTTATGACCTCGTCCGAAAAGGGCTGGGGCATCCCGACCTTGCGCTCGATCATCGCAACGCTCGAATAGCGCGTTCCGGCCCATTCCCGGCGTCGCGCCCGACATGGGCCTTGCGCCGCATGCTGCCTTTTCGGATAACGCGACAAAGGGAGCTAAAATGAGATCTCAGGATATGACCCGCGACTTGGGCAATACAGCCCGGACACTTAGCCAGGCCCTGCCCTATATGCAGCGCTATAACGACGCCACCGTGGTCATCAAGCTGGGTGGACATGCCATGGGCAGCGACGAGGCGATGGATGAATTCGCCCGCGACGTTGTTCTGATGCGACAGGTCGGGGTCAATCCGGTGATCGTGCATGGCGGCGGCCCGATGATCAACAAGATGCTCGAACGCCTTCAGATCAAGTCCGAGTTCAAGAACGGCAAGCGTGTGACCGATGCGGCGACCATGGAAGTGGTCGAGATGGTCCTGAGCGGGATCGTCAATTCGCAGATCGTGCAGGCCATCACCGAACAGGGCGGCCGGGCGGTTGGCGTTTCTGGCAAGGATGGCGGTCTGATCGTCTGCGACCACGAGGACCCGGAGCTTGGGTTGGTTGGCAAGCCGACCGAAGTGAACCCGGCCCTGCTGCGCGATTTCGCCGAGAAAGAGATCATTCCCGTCATTGCGCCGCTTGGCATGGGGCGCAACGGCGAGACCTTCAACATCAACGGCGATACTGCCGCCGGGGCAATTGCCGCCGCGCTCAAGGCCGACCGGCTGCTGCTGTTGACCGATGTGGCCGGTGTCAAGAATGCCGCCGGCGAGGTCATGACCGAGCTCAAGGCCCACCACATCCGCGAAATGACCGAAGATGGCACGATCGCGGGTGGGATGATCCCCAAGACGGAAACCGCGCTGGACGCGATTGACGGGGGCGTGCGCGCCGTGGTCATCCTTGACGGTCGTGCGCCCAATGCCTGCCTGCTCGAGTTGTTTACCGAGCACGGGGCCGGATCGCTGATCCGACCGGACTAAGTGAGCCGTTACCCCGAATACGATGAGATTTCAGCTTTGGCCGAGGCGGCCGGGCTGATCGTGATGGGTGCGCTGGAAGAGGACCGGCGCAGCATGATCCTACTTGGTGCCGGTCCGGGGTTCTGGGACGTGTTCAGCACGGCGCCCGAGGCAAAAGACGACGGAGCGGATCCGGTGGATCGCTGGTCAGAGCGCGTTGTCGGCGAGCTTGCGGCCCGGCTGGACGCCGAAGCGATCTTTCCCTTTGGAGGTCCGCCCTATGCGCCGTTCATCCGCTGGGCGGTCGATTCCGGGCGCGCCTGGCAGAGTCCGGTGGGGATGCTTGTTCATGACCGAGTGGGGATGATGATTTCCTATCGTGGAGCGCTGCATCTGACCTGTTCGATCCCCCTGCCCGCGCCGACCTCGGAAAACCCGTGCGTTTCCTGTGAATCACGTCCCTGTGTTTCGGCCTGTCCCGTTGGCGCGCTGAGTGATATGCACGGATATCGTCTGGATGCCTGCCACGCCTATCTCGATACCGGGCCAGGGCGGCAATCCTGCATGACACGCGGCTGCGCCGTGCGGCTGGCCTGCCCGGTCAGCGCCGGCGCCGGACGCACGGCGGCGCAATCCGCCCTTCATATGGAGGCTTTTCACCGCCGATGACCAAGACCCTGATCCTGATGCGCCACGCCAAGTCCAGCTGGGCCACACCGGACATGGATGACCACAAGCGTCCGCTGAACGACCGGGGCGTGATCTCGGCCCGGCTGCTGGGGGACTGGCTGCGGGCGAACGACTACCTGCCGGATGAAATCCTCTGTTCCTCGGCGGTGCGGACGCAGCAGACCTGTGACGGGCTGAACCTCTCGGTCGCGCCGCGGGTGCTGGATTCTCTTTACCACGCCGGAATTGAGACAATGCTGTCATCTCTACGCAAGGCCAAGGGCGATACGGTGCTCATGATCGGGCACAACCCGGGGATTGCCGGTTTCGCCGAGATGATCCTGGGCGATCCGGTGGATCACCCCCGGTTCGACGAGTACCCCACCGGCGCGACGCTGGTGGTCGATTTCCCCGATAATTTCTGGGCCTCGGTGACCTTTGGCAGTGGTGAAGCGGTGGATTTTGTTGTGCCGCGGGAGCTGATGGGCGAGACCGGCTGAAACGGCGGCAGGGGGCGCTGCCCCCGTCGGCCGATGGCCGACTCCCCCGGAGTATTTTACGCAAGAGGAAAAGGGCGACGTTTGGCGGGCGTTTAGGGTTTTGCGAAATGCGAAACGCCCCGACGTGGAGCCGGGGCGTTAGGATTTAGAGGGCTCAGAGCTTAGTGGCCGAGAATCTGGCTCAGGAAGAGCTGGGTCCGCGGGCTTTGCGGGTTCTTGAAGAACTCTTCCGGTTCGTTCTGTTCGACGATCTGGCCCTGGTCCATGAAGATCACCCGGTTGGCGACCTGCCGTGCGAAGCCCATTTCATGCGTCACGCAGAGCATGGTCATGCCTTCTTCGGCGAGTTCGATCATCGTGTCGAGCACTTCCTTGATCATCTCCGGGTCGAGCGCGGAGGTGGGTTCGTCGAAGAGCATGATGCGGGGGCGCATGCAGAGCGAACGGGCGATCGCCACACGCTGCTGCTGACCGCCCGAGAGCATGCCGGGGTATTTGTGCGCCTGATCCGGGATCTTGACCTTTTCGAGGAAATGCATCGCTGTCGCTTCCGCCTCTTTCCGGGGCGTCTTGCGCACCCAGATCGGGGCCAGCGTGCAGTTTTCGAGAATGGTCAGATGCGGGAAGAGATTAAAGTGCTGGAAGCACATGCCGACCTCGGAGCGGATCTTGTCGATATTCTTGAGGTCCGAGGACAAGAGCGTGCCATCGACCGTGATCGAGCCTTTCTGGTGTTCCTCGAGCGCGTTGATGCAGCGGATGAGGGTCGATTTCCCCGAGCCCGAAGGCCCGCAGATCACGATGCGCTCGCCCCGGTACACGGTCAGGTCGATGTCGCGCAGCACGTGGAAAGCTCCGTACCACTTGTTCATCTTCTGGATCGAGATCGCGACCTCGTCGGAGACCTCCATCTTGGAGGTCTCGATTTTCTGGGTTTCAGCGGTGTCAGCCATGAGGGAACTCCTTAGCGATGATCTGTCGCGAGACGGCGTTCAAGCCACTGCGAATATTGAGAGATGCCGTAGCAGACGACGAAGAACAGCAGGGCTGCAAAGCCGAGGAGTTCCCAGTAGACGCCGTTCCATTCGGTCGAGGCGAGGATTGGTCCGCGGATCATGCCGACGAGGTCGAACATGGAAATCACCGAGACGAGTGTCGTGTCCTTGAACAGGCCCACGGCGATGTTGACGATGCCGGGGATCGAGATCTTGAGCGCCTGTGGCAGTATGATCAGCCGCATGGCCTGAGCATATTCCAGACCCAGACTGTCGGCTGCCTCGTACTGGCCCTTGGGAAGGGCGGCGAGACCGCCCCGGATCACCTCGGCGATATAGGCCGAGGAGAACATGGTGATCATGATCACCACCCGCAGGAACAGGTCGACATTGGCCTCAGGCGGGAAGAAATAGGCCAGCATCACCGACGCTACGAAGAGCAGCGTAATCAGCGGCACACCGCGGATGAACTCGATGAAGATGACGCAGATTCCCTTGATCAGCGGCATCGAACTCTGCCGGCCCAGCGCGAGGGCGATCCCAAGGGGGATCGACAGGGACACGCAGGTCACACCCAGCATCAGGTTCAGCATGAAGCCGCCCAGATCGCGCGAGGGTACCGCCGCCAGCATCGGATTGGCCGGAGCCAGCGCCTCGGTGATGAAACCGCCGATATACCATATGATCAGCGCCGCGACGATGCCGCCGAAGAACCCGGTTGCAAAGCTCTGCGTAACAAAACGGCTATAGACGAGATAGCCGCCGACCACGCCAAGGAGGGCCACGATGGGCACAAGGATGCTGCCGCCCCAGATCAGCCAGAAGGCGATGAACGGGTAAAGCGCGGTGAAGATGAGCAGCTTGCGCGGCAGATCGAAGAACAGCACCGGGGCTGCGGCGACGAAAAGCATCACCAGCGCGAGAGTTGGCCGCCAGTACAACTCGCTTGGGTATTTGAACCCGAAGAGGAGCTGGTTCCAGCGTTCGGACAGCACCGAGAAACAGGCGCCTGTCTCGCCGGCCAGAACCTCGCGGCATTCCGACAGCGAGGAGGTGGTCCAGACACCACCCAGAATCCACGGCAAGGTCGCGGACAGGATGAGGTAGATGACGAAAAGCGCGGCGATGGTCAGCAGCGCATTGGCCCATGTGGCAAAGAGGTTTTCACGCAGCCATTTGACCGGGCCGGTTTCATTGGCCGGCGCGGGGGCGGCGGGAATTGCCGTGTCGCGGACGAAGGCAACGGACTGTGCATGTGTATCGGACATCTCAGCGCTCCTTCAGCTTGATGGTGTTGTTGTACACGTTCATCCCCGCGGAGATCAGCAGCGAGATGACGAGGTAGAACAGCATCAGCAACAGCACGCATTCAATGGCGCGCCCGGTCTGGTTTAGGGTGATCCCGCCCAGCGTTGCCGTAATGTCGGCATAGCCCACCGCGATGGCGAGGGACGAGTTCTTGGTGATGTTGAGATATTGCGAGATCAGCGGCGGAATGATCACCCGAAGCGCCTGCGGCAGCACGACGAGGCTCATCACGCGGCGCGGACGTATGCCAAGCGCCGACGCGGCTTCGGTCTGGCCCTTCGAGACCGACAAAATACCCGCACGGACGTTTTCCGCGATGAAGGCCCCGGTATAGATCGACAGAGCGAACCAGAGCGCGATCAGCGGACCACCGACCTTGAGGCCACCGCCAAAGTTGAAGCCTTTGAGGACGGGCACATCCCATGACAGCCCAAGCAGAATGCAAAGCAGGATGATCGGCACGAACCAGATGGCGAGATTGATCCAGAGCGTCTTGGGGCGGACGCCGGTCTTTTCCTGAATGTTGTTCGCGCGGTGCGTCACGGCGCGGGTCGCAAAGAAGGACCCGACCAGAACCGCGATTACCAGCAGCCAGTTGAAGATGCTGCCTTCTTCGCCGCCGATGCCCTGCGTGAAAAAAGGTCCGGGCACATAAACGCCCCGGTTGGTGAAGGCGAATAGATTGAACAGCATCGAACTGTCGGGATCATCGCCGCGGAAAGCGCTGGGGCTGGGCATGACCGCGGTCATGATCGTGAAGATGATGATGATCCAGATCAGGACCGGGATATTCCGGAAGACCTCGACATAAACCGCCATAAGCTTGCGCACGAGCCAGTTGTTCGAGAGGCGCAGTACACCGGCGAGAACGCCGAACACCGTCGCCGTAACACAAGCGAGGAAGGCGACCAGCAGCGTGTTGAGAATGCCGACGATAGCGGCACGAAGGTTACTGGACCGGCTGGTGTATTCGATCAGTGTCTGGTTGATGTCATAGCCCGCAGGGCTGCCCAGAAACTCGAACGAAATGTTCAGACCGGCTTCGCTCAGGTTGGTGGCGAGGTTGCGGTAGAGATAGGCCAATGCAAGTGCGAGCACGAGCGCCGCGATGACCTGCAGGGTCATCGACCGATAGCGCGTGTCGTACAAGAGCATAGATAGCCGGAATTCGCCCTTGGGAGGGTCAGTAATTGTCGTCATGTGACGTCCCTGTCTGGCTCTGCGATCTTTTCTGCCGGCCAGGTATATCCCGGCTCAATGAAGATCGTGTGTTGTTTATCTTATTGGTCTTATTGCGAAAAAGGCGCAGGTGTTATCCTGCGCCTTTCCCGAAGAGTTCTTAGCGGAAGGGCGGCGAGTAGAGCAGGCCGCCATCGGTCCACTGAGCGTTCAGGCCACGGGCCAGACCGATCGGAGTGGTTTCACCGATGTTCTTTGCGAAGATTTCGCCGTAGTTGCCGTTTGCCATGATCGCGCGCTTGGCCCATTCGAGGTCAAGGCCGAGCATCTCGCCGAGGGTACCCTCGGTGCCGAGCAGACGGTTGATTTCCGGGTTGTCGGTGCCGCTTGCCAGTTCACCGATGTTGGCCGAGGAAACGCCGTATTCTTCAGCAGCGATCAGGGCGTTCAGGGTCCAGCGCACGATATCACCCCATTCGTTGTCGCCATGGCGGACAAGCGGGCCGAGCGGCTCTTTGGAGATGATTTCCGGCAGCAGGACGTGCGCAGTCGGATCTTCGAAGGTGGCGCGGGTTGCGGCCAGGCCGGAAGCGTCCGTGGTATAAACGTCGCAGGCACCGGCAAGGTACTGCTGCTGCGCTTCGGCGTTGGTTTCGATCGGAACCGGCTCGTAGCTGATGTTGTTGGCGCGGAAGAAGTCCGCGAGGTTCAGCTCGGTGGTGGTACCGGTCTGGATGCAGACGGTGGCGCCGTCGAGATCCTTGGCCGAGGATACGCCCAGCTCTTTCGGGATCATGAAGCCCTGACCGTCGTAGTAGTTCACGCCGACGAATTCGAACTTGAGGTCGACATCGCGCGAGAAGGTCCAGGTGGTGTTACGCGCCAGCATGTCGATCTCGCCGGAAGCGAGAGCGGTAAAGCGTGTCTTGCCGGTGGTCGGAACGAATTCGACGGCGGAAGCGTCACCCAGAACGGCGGCGGCGACGGCACGGCAGACGGCAACGTCAAAACCGTTCCACTCACCATTGGCGTCAGGCGCCGCAAAGCCAACGAGACCGGTCGTCACGCCGCAGTTCAGCTTACCGCGTGCCTTGACGTCTTCCAGCGTCGTTGCGGCCGCTGCACCTGCTGCCAAGCCGGCAACGGTTAGCGCGCCTAAGAATACGGATTTCTTCATTTTTACCTCTTCCTGATTTTTCCGCCTCGTAGCGGGCGACTAGTTGGCATTTTATATGCCGAACGAAAATTCTAAGGGTGTTCACTCCCCCCTTAGTGCGCCTAAGTTTGGGCGGATTCATCAACAAACGTCAAGGGACTGATCAAACAAAACGATTTCACGAGCCCGGCAAAATCACCTGTTTGCGCAGGAGTTACGGTCCCGATCACACCTGTCCTTACGTCACCCGCGCGTGGCTCACCCCTGGTCGGGACGCGACAAATCGTAGAATCGTTTGGCGTGAACAAAGGCCTGATGCTTGATCTCGGCCATCTCGGTCGCCTCGTCATCCGCGCCCCATTGTTCCTCCTGCCAGAGCTCGTCCAGACGCGACAAGTTCCAGAGATCGTCGATTCCGCGCTCATTTCGCGCCGCCGCAAAACCGATAACCAGCGAGCCGGAAAGGCTGACGAGATCGTGAAAACCGGTCAGTTCGAAAGGGGACATTTCATGCACAAGGGCGGAGAGGCGGGCCATGGCCGCTTCATCCTGCGGGGCGTGCATGACGCCAACGCGCGGCTCGAGTCGCGCGCCTAAATTTTCAGCACCCCAGTCGAGCAATGGATCCCAGGCAGCGCTTTCCCGAGCGACTAACTCGTCGGGTGCGTCCGCACGGTAACAAAGCAGATCGCTGTCGCCGTAGCCCGTAAGCATATCGGCGACCTCGGCCTTTTGCGGCGCGACCTTGTCGAGCGCCGAATTCGCGGACCGGGTAAAAGGCATCGAAAGCGGGTTGATCACCCCTTCCTGTTCGTCCCATTCACGGGCGATCTCCGCCGCCATATCCGCCCCCGGCACGACCAGCAGCGTCTTGTTCGGCGTTTTGACCGAACGACCGTCAAGGAGAACCGTATACCCACCCTCGGCCTCGGCGACCTCGGCTGCCTTCCAGAACCGGCGCGCTTTCCATTCGCTCATGCGGTGTCCCTCCAGATCTGTTCGAGCACCCCCGGCAAACCGGCGAAATCGTCCAGCACATGCGGCGTCGCCTTGGCAAGCTCTGCGGGCGCGTGATAGCCCCAGCCGACACCGATCCCGGTGACACCGGCATTGCGGGCCATTTCCATGTCATAACTCGTATCGCCGATCATTACGGCATTCCCGGCCTCGCAGCCTGACTCGGCCAGCGCGGTCAGGATCATCGACGGATGCGGTTTGGACGGGTGGTCATCCGCCACCTGCGTCGTCACGAAACGCTTCTCCAGCCCATGATCGGCGAGCAGCGCCGTCAGGCCCCGCCGCGATTTACCCGTGGCGATGCCCAGCAACACGTCATCGCGGGCGGCAAGCGTTTCGATCACGTCGAGCGCACCGGGATAAAGAGGCGAGCCCGCCGCCGCGCCGGTCTGCGCGCGGTGGGTTGAATAGGCGTTACGATAGCCTGCGACGAGCGCATCGCGCTCTTCCAGCGGGCGCTCGGGCACCAGCCGGAACATAGCCTGATCCAGCGACAAGCCAACAATCGACAGGATCGCGGCCCGGTCCGGCGCGGGCATGTCGAGGCTGGCAAATGACGCCGTCATCGCGCCAAGGATCGTGGCCTGGCTGTCGACCAGCGTGCCGTCCACATCGAAAATGACCAGTTTCACCATTGCTCCCACGCTTCGTCGTCAAACGGGTCTTCCGGCACTTCGCGGGTGTCCCACTGAAAGGTGTCCCATGTATGCTGCATGTGATCGGGCAGAGGCGCGGTGATATGCAGCTTGGCCTTGGAGACGGGATGTTCAATCGTCAGCGAGCGTGCATGCAGGTGCAGTTTCTTGGAAATGTCACCGCCAAGCTGCGCGCCCCAGCCATCGCCAAGGTTTTCCTGCGCCGAGCCGCCGTATTTGCCGTCGCCAATGATCGGGTGGCCAAGCTCGGCCATATGCGCGCGCAATTGGTGCGTCCGCCCGGTGATCGGCGTCAGCGCCATCCAGGCGGCCCGTTTCGCCGCCGCCTCGATCACCATATATTCGCTGACCGCGCGTTTTGCGCCCGGCGTGTCGTCGATATCGCGGGGATGGACATTGACCATCTTCTCCCCCTCGCCTTTTGCCCCGTGGCCCGCCGCCTTGACCAGACCGGTCTTGATCGTTCCGGCCTTGGGATGCGGCACGCCCCCCACCACGGCCCAGTAGATCTTACGCGTTTCGCGATGCCGGAAGCTGGCGGTCAGATCCGCCGCGACCGAACGCGTCCGCGCCAGCAGCAGAACGCCCGAGGTATCCTTGTCGATCCGGTGCACAAGACGCGGTTTCTCGTCGAGGTCAAACATCAGCGCCTCGGCCAGCCCGTCCACGTGACGCGTCTGGCCCGATCCGCCCTGCACAGCCAGCCCGGGCGGTTTGTTCAGCGCCATCACTTGATCGTCGCGATAGATCACGCAAGACCGGATCATCTTGGCATCCGCCTCGGAAACCCGGGTCGGCGCAGGGGCCGGACGGTTATCGCTGTCGGGCAGCGGCGGGATGCGTACCTGCTGGCCGGGCATCAACCGCGTTGCGCCCTTGACCCGCCCGCCATCGACGCGAAGCTCGCCCTTGCGGCACATCTTTTCGATACGCCCCTGGCTGACATGCGGGAACATACGGCGCAGCCAGCGGTCAAGCCGCTGATCGCCGTCATCATCCGCTACCGTGATCATCTGTACGCCGCTCATGCCCAGAGCCCTTTCGTCAGAAACATCCCAAACGCCAGCGCACCGATCGAAACGGCCACCGACAACAGTACATATAGGGCGGCCAAACCGGTTTCGCCCCGTTCGAACAAGGTAATCGTTTCAAGGGAAAAGGACGAAAACGTCGTGAACCCGCCCAGTATGCCCGTCATCACGAAGGGCGCGTAATGTGTCAGGCCCTTTTGCGCGGCGGCACTCACGAAGACGCCCATCAGGAACGAGCCGACGATATTGACCGTAATCACGCCCAGCGGCATCGCCTGCTGGCCGATAAGCCGCAGGATCGCCACGCCAGCAAGATAGCGCAGCGAGGCGCCGATAGCCCCGCCAAGGGCGACAAGAGATACGGTCTGGATCATGATCGCGCTCCCTCGCCCCTGCGGGGCCGGATGTCAAGCGGCCCTGCCCGTGGGTCAGTCGCAGGCGGCCGTGATGATGATTTCGACGCGGAACTCCTCGGTCGCGAGCTTGGATTCGCCAGCCGCACGCGCGGGGGCGTTGCCCTCGGGCACCCATGCGTCCCAGACTTCGTTCATTTCGGCGAAATCGGCCATGTCGGCCATCCAGATCACCGCCTGCAGGATCTTGGTCTTGTCCGAGCCAACACGCGCCAGAAGCGCGTCGATCTGGTCGAGGCAGCCTTGGGTCTGCGCCGCGACGCTGTCGCCCTTGGAGACCTGACCGGCGAGATAGACGGTGTCGTTATGCTTGACGATCTGGCTCATCCGCTGGTTGGTGTCGAAACGTTCGATCATGGGGTCATTCCTTGTCCTGTCGCTGGCGTTCGGCGCGCTTTTTTGCGAACCAGTCCACCCGCTTTTTCAATTCGCGCTCGAATCCGCGCTCGACCGGGGCATAGAGCACCGGGCGTTTGACGTCATCCGGGAAATAGTTCTGCCCGGAGAACGCATCCTCTGCATCGTGGTCATAGGCATATCCCGCGCCATAGCCCTGATCCTTCATCATCGAGGTGGGCGCGTTGAGGATATGCTTGGGTGGCGGAGCCGATCCGGTCTTTTTCGCCAGTTGCATCGCCGCCTTATAGGCCACGTATCCCGCGTTCGATTTCGGCGCGAGCGCGAGATAGGCAACCGCCTGCGCCAGCGCCAGCTCGCCCTCGGGGCTGCCGAGGCGCTCATAAGTTTCCCATGCGTGCTGGCAGACGGTCTGGGCCTGCGGATCGGCAAGACCGATATCCTCGATCGCCATACGCAGGATGCGCCGCGCCAGATAGCGCGGGTCCTCGCCGCCGGTCAGCATCCGCGCGAACCAGTAAAGCGCCGCATCCGGGTCGGATCCGCGCACCGATTTATGCAGAGCCGAGATCAGGTTGTAATGCTCATCCCCCGACTTGTCGTACTTGCTGGCCCGTCGCATCAGCCGCGCGCCAAGCGCCGTCGGGTCCAACGGCGTGTCGATCTTCCACGCGGTGACCTGCTCGATCAGGTTCAAAAGCGCTCGCCCATCCCCATCGGCCATCTCATGCAGCGTATCCCGCGCCGCGCCGGTCAGGGGCAGCGGACGGCCAAGCTCTTTCTCTGCCCGCTGGGTCAGCCGTTCCAGATCGGCCGGGGAAAGCCGTTCCAATACCAGGACCTGCGCCCGGCTCAACAACGCGGCGTTCAGCTCGAACGAGGGGTTCTCGGTCGTTGCACCAATCAGCATGATGGTGCCGTCTTCCATGTAGGGCAGGAATCCATCCTGCTGCGCCTTGTTGAAACGGTGGATTTCGTCGACGAACAGAAGGGTTCCCTGCCCATTGCCCCGCCGTATCTTGGCCAACTCGAAGACTTTCTTGAGATCTGCCACACCGGTGAAAATCGCGCTGATCTGGACGAAATGCAGATCGCTCGCGTCGGCCAGCAGGCGGGCGATGGTGGTCTTGCCCACGCCCGGCGGCCCCCAGAGGATCAGGCTGCCCAGACTGCCCGCCGCGAGCATCGCGCCCAGCGGCGCATCCGGCCCCAGCACCTGCTCCTGTCCGATCACCTCGCCCAGCGACTGCGGCCGTAGCCGATCGGCCAGCGGACGGTTGCGTTCAGGTTCGGCGGGCGCCTCTCCCTTGTCGAACAGATCGGCCACCGGTTACAGCCGGAACCGGAGCGACAGCAATCGTCCGGCCCTTTCCAGATCAAGCTGCACCCAGCGGCCCGGATCGCTGAGCTCCTCTTCGACTTCGGCGGTCGTCTCGACCGGGTCGCCGTTGATCGCGCGGATGATGTCGAGCCGTTTCAACCCGGCCCGTGCCCCATAGGAGCCGGTGTCGGTGATCAGGACGCCGTTGATATCAAGCGGCAGACCATAGCGCGCGATCAGCGCGGGATTGATCCGCGCAACCTGCAACTGCGGCAGCACCGTGTCGTCGCTCAGCGTGAGTTCCTGCGACGGGGGCGTGTCGGGAGCGGGTTCCATCGCCACTTCGATCTCGCCAGCGCGACCTTTGCGGACACGGGTCACCATGGCCGTATTGCCAATGCCGGTGACGGTCATGCGAAAGATCATCTCGGACGGCGAATTGACCGGCTGACCGGCCACATGGGTGATCACGTCGCCAACCTCGAACCCGGCGGCGGCAAAGGGACTGTCGGCGTGGAGGTCCGAGATGATGATTCCATCCGGTACGCTCAGCCCCAGCGACGCGGCAAGGTCGCTATCGACCGGCTGACCGGCCATGCCAGCCCAGGGCCGCTGGAAACCCTCTTCGCCATCGCGGGCCTGCTTGACGAATTCCGCGACAAGGTTTGACGGGATGGCAAAGCCGATCCCGTTCGACCCGCCCGAGCGGCTGAGGATCGAGGTGTTGATCCCGATCAGCGCCCCGTTCACGTCAATCAGCGCCCCGCCCGAATTGCCCGGGTTGATCGGCGCGTCGGTTTGCAGAAAATAGCCGCGCGCATTACCGGTTGCCATGCCGGATCGCGCCAGCCCCGAAACGATCCCGCTGGTGACGGTCTGCCCAACGCCAAAAGGGTTGCCGATTGCAAGCGCCAATTCGCCGACCTCGACGTGATCGGAATCGCGCAACTCCAGATGCGGCAGATTGGTCGCGCCGTCGAGTTGCAGGATCGCCAGATCGGATTCCTGATCGGCCAGCACAACATGGGCCGAATATTCACGACGGTCGGTCATCACGACGCGGATGTCTGTTGCCTGTCCTACCACGTGAAAATTCGACACGACGATACCATCCGCAGAAAGGATCACACCGGACCCAAGCGAGTTCTGGACCCGCGGTTGCGGCTTGCCAAAGCCCTGAAAGAACTGTTCGAAAAACGGATCGCCCGCAAAGGGGCTGGCCTGCGCCTCGACCACACGGCGCGCGTAGATGTTGACCACCGCCGGAGCGGCACGTCGGACCAGCGGCGCAAAGCCAAGAGCGATTTCGGCCTCGCTCTGCGGTATCCGGGTTTCCGCCGTGACCGGCGGCGCGATCAGCGCCGGTGTGACCAAAAGCAGGGTGGCAAGCAGAATATTTCGCATTCGTAACCCTCCGAGATAGCCCCTGATATGCGCAGCCCGACCGGGTTTGCAAGCCATCAGCAGTGGAACAATCGCTGCGCCGAGTGGTTGTTTCCCTGAACCACTAAAGGAGGCTCGACATGGCTGAGAGACACCGTTCGAAGGATGGAACCCGCGAAACCGAAAAATTCATCGACGATACCGAGACGCCGGATCAAGGCGGCCGCGCAGGCGGCAATCTGGAACGAAAGGTCGGCACCAGAGACCTGCTGAAACGCGCCGAAAAAGGCGACGATGCCGGCACGACCCGCGTTCATAAATCCGATGAGAAAGGCCAAGGAAATCTTGGCGGTCACCACGGAACCGGCAGCTAACTCACCCCGTTTCGACCAGACGCGACATTAATGGAGGCAATCATGGCCAAAATAATAGAAAACACTTGGGTTGTGGTAACCGATAGCGAAAAGGCATTGTTCCTGCGCAACCTTACCGATCACGAGAACCCCAATCTCGACATGATGGAGAGCGAAGAGCAGGAAAACCCTTCGGATCGGGAACAGTCGGCAAACCGGCCGGGACGGATGAATGACACTGGCGTGCAGCAGCGTTCTTCGATGGACGACACCGATTGGCACGAGCTCCAAAAGGAACGCTTTGCAAGCCACCTGTCTGATATCCTGTACGAAAAAGCCCATAAGGGCGAATTCGAAAGGCTGATCATTGTGGCTTCGCCTCAGGTGTTGGGCAATCTGCGCGACGACATGCATAAGGAAGTGACCGACAAGATCGTCGCAGAAATTCCTAAGACATTGACCAACCACCCGATCAACAAGATCGAGGAACTGGTCAAAAAGGAACTCGACGAACGTGAAAGCGAGTTGACCTGACATACGTCGGATAGAAAGAAAAAAGGCGCCCTCTCTCGGGCGCCTTTTCTTATTCCAGATCCCGAAGGATTTATTCGTCGGCGTCTGCCATTTCAGCGACGCGTGCCTTGTCTGCGGCGCCTTTAGCGTCGCGGTCGCGGTCAACGAATTCGATAATTGCCATCGGAGCCATGTCGCCATAGCGGAAACCGGCTTTGAGGACGCGGACGTAGCCGCCCTGACGGTCCTTGTAGCGCGGGCCCAGAACGTCAAAGAGTTTCGCGACGTACTGCTCTTCCTTCAGCTTGGACGAAGCCTGACGGCGGGCGTGCAGGTCGCCGCGCTTGGCGAGCGTGATCATCTTTTCGATGATCGGGCGAAGTTCTTTTGCCTTGGGCAGGGTCGTCTTGATCTGCTCATGTTCGATGAGCGAGCCGGCCATGTTCGCAAACAGCGCCTTGCGGTGTTCATGGGTGCGGTTGAGGCGGCGGTAACCACGTGCGTGACGCATTTTCTAGTTCCTTCTCAGCTTATTCTTTGTACGACCGCCGATGCGTGTCAGCGGTTCTGTTGGGGCGGGATTGCCCGTCTTTTCCCCGGCCTATTCCGGGCATTTTTCAGGGGGTGACATCTGTGCACCCCCTGTACACCCCCCGTACATCGGGGCGTGCATCAATTAAAAGGCGTCTTCGAACTTTTTCGCCAGATCTTCGATGTTGTCGGGCGGCCAGTCCTCGACGTCCATGCCAAGGTGCAGACCCATGCCGGACAGGACTTCCTTGATCTCGTTCAGCGACTTGCGGCCAAAGTTCGGGGTGCGGAGCATCTCGGCTTCGGTCTTCTGGATCAGATCGCCAATGTAAACGATGTTGTCGTTCTTGAGGCAGTTGGCCGAACGTACGGACAGTTCCAGCTCGTCGACTTTCTTGAGCAGGAGCGGGTTGAACTCGAGCCCGTCGTCGTCGTCCTGACGGCCAGCGGATTCGGGTTCGTCGAAGTTCACGAAGATCGACAGCTGGTCCTGAAGGATACGCGCAGCGAAGGCTACGGCATCGTCCGGGGTGATCGAGCCATCGGTTTCGACTTTCATGGTCAGTTTGTCATAGTCGAGCACCTGACCTTCACGGGTCGGCTGAACGTCATAGGACACTTTCTTGACCGGCGAATAGATCGCGTCGATCGGGATCAGGCCGATGGGGGCGTCTTCGGGCTTGTTCTTGTCAGCCGCGACATAACCTTTGCCGGTGTTGACGGTCAGTTCCATGAACAGGTCGGCGCCGTCGTCGAGGTGGCAGATCACGTGATCGCGGTTCAGGATCTCGATCCCGGCGCTTTCGCTGATGTCACCGGCGGTGACGACTGCCGGGCCTTTGGCATTGATCGAGAGGCGCTTGGGGCCTTCGACTTCCATGCGCAGGGCAACCTGCTTGAGGTTCAGGATGATGTCGGTTACGTCTTCGCGTACTCCGGCAACGGACGAAAATTCGTGCAGCACGTTGTCGATCTGGACCGAGGTGATGGCGGCGCCCTGAAGCGACGACATCAGGATGCGACGCAGCGCGTTGCCAAGCGTCAGACCAAAGCCGCGCTCGAGCGGTTCAGCTACGACCGTCGCGAGACGTGCGGGATCGTTGCCCGGCTTGACGTCAAGCTGGGTCGGCTTGATAAGTTCTGCCCAATTCTTATGGATCATGTGTCCCTCCATTCCTGTCCGCGCCCCATGTCCACGAAGGTGCCGACGCCCGAGGTTTAAAATGACGTAATGGGGCCGCGCAAAAAGCTGCGCAGCCCCAGTTTATAAATCTGGTATCAGACGCGGCGACGCTTTGGCGGGCGGCAGCCGTTGTGGGCCATCGGCGTCACGTCACGAATCGACGTGATGTTGAAACCGACAGCGGCCAGGGCACGAAGCGCCGATTCACGACCCGAACCGGGGCCCTGAACTTCGACTTCGAGCGTCTTGACGCCATGTTCCTGAGCTTTGCGGCCTGCATCCTCGGCAGCCATCTGAGCTGCGTAGGGTGTCGATTTCCGCGAGCCTTTGAAACCCATGGTGCCGGCGGACGACCAAGAGATCGCGTTGCCCTGCACGTCAGAGATCAGGATTTTGGTGTTGTTGAACGACGAGTTCACATGAGCAACGCCAGCGGCGATGTTCTTGGAAACCTTACGCTTGGTGCGTGTCTTTTCGCGAGCCATCTGTGCGTCCCCTTACTTCTTCTTGCCGGCAATGGCCTTTGCGGGGCCTTTGCGGGTACGTGCGTTGGTATGGGTGCGCTGACCACGAACCGGCAGATTCCGGCGGTGGCGCAGACCGCGATAGCAGCCCAGATCCATCAGACGCTTGATGTTCATCTGGGTTTCACGACGCAGGTCACCTTCCACGGTGAAGTTGGCGTCGATATGTTCGCGGATCGACAGGACTTCGCTGTCGCTCAGCTCGTTCACACGGCGGGTCTGGTCGATACCGACGGCATCGCAGATGGCTTTGGCGGATGCCTGGCCGATTCCGGTGATATAGGTGAGCGCGATCGGTACCCGTTTGGCAGTCGGGATATTTACGCCGGCAATACGTGCCACGTGTCACTTTCCTTTCGTTGCGGTTCCGTAGCTCCAGAACCTTTTTTCACAACGCTTGACCCTGGCAGTGTCGCCAGAGGGCCCAGCAGTATGAGGTGGTCTGCGTGCGGTCTGTTAAAGAATCGCGCACAAATTGATTCTCTTGCGAGATGTGGGTCGATATGGGGTTTTCGCCGAAGCGTCAAGAGCCAGTTGACACAGGATGCGTTTTGAGCATCTCCGGAACTGTTTGCGCAAACGAAATCTGAAACATCGTCTGGCGGGCAAAGGGCCGCACGGGCCCCTTGCAGAAAGATTGACCTCAGGCGTCGACCTTGGCGACGCGGTCCAGAACCTCGGCGATTTCGGCTTCGACCGTCTTGATATCGGCAAGCCCGTCGACGCGGCAGATGATCTTCTTGACGTAGTAGTAACCGATCAGCGGCGAGGTCTGCTTGTAATACTCCATCAGACGGGTCTTGAGGCTTTCCTCGTTATCGTCTGCGCGGCGCTTGAATTCGGTGCCACCGCAATTGGCGCATTTGCCATCTGCCGGTATCGGCTTGGTGTTGTCGTTATAGACTTCACCGCAATTGGCACAGGTCGACCGGGCCGTGATCCGGGCAACAAGCGCGGCGTCATCGACGCGCATCTCGATCACCTGATCCAGCTTCTGGCCTTCGTCGGCCAGCAGCTTGTCCAGCGCATCGGCCTGCCCCAGCGTGCGGGGGAAGCCGTCAAAGATGAACCCGTTCGCCTTCACCGTCGCAAGCTTTTCGCGGATCAGGCCGATCACGATCTCATCGGTGACAAGACCGCCGCGCGCCATCACGTCGGCGACGATATTGCCCATCTCGGTGCCCGAGTCCTTGGCCTCGCGGAGCATGTCGCCGGTGCTGAGCTGCACCATCCCGCGCTTTTCCACCAATGTACGCGCCTGCGTACCCTTACCTGCGCCCGGAGGCCCCAAAAGAATGATATTCATCGACGCGTCGGACTCCGCTTGCCTTTTTTCTTGGACCGGCCGCGCAGTTGCGACTTTTCGATCAGCCCTTCGTATTGATGTGCCAGAAGATGGCTCTGAACCTGCTGGATCGTATCCATCGTCACCGACACGACGATCAGCACCGAGGTGCCGCCAAAGTAGAACGGGATCGAGAACTGGCCGCGCAGGATTTCCGGCAGCAGGCAGACCAGCGCCAGATAGGCCGAGCCGAGCACGAGGATACGGTTGACCACGTATTCAAGGTAATCGGCGGTGCGCTTGCCCGGACGGATCCCCGGCACAAAGCCGTTCTGGTTCTTGAGGTTGTCGGCCACGTCATCGGGTTTGAACGAGACGTTGAACGTGTAGAAATACGCAAAGAACACGATCATCGACACGAAGAACAGCAGATAAAGCGGCTGTCCAGGACCGAAGTTGGCGAGCAGCCAGCTCATCACCGACCCCTGCGCCGCGCCCTGGCTGAAGGTGGCGATGGTGGTCGGCAAGAGCAGCAGCGAGGAAGCAAAGATCGCGGGGATCACGCCAGCGGGGTTGACCTTGACCGGCAAGTGCGAGGAACCGCCGTCATAGACCTTCATCCCGACCTGACGGCGCGGATACTGGATATGGATCTTACGCAGGGCACGTTCCATGAAGACCACGAAGGTGATGGTGACGATGATCATCAATATGACACCGACGATCACACCCGGGCTTACCGCGCCCGACCGGCCCGAGGCAAAGAACTGCGCCAGCGCGGCGGGAACCTCGGCGATGATGCCGACAAAGATGATCAGCGAAATACCGTTGCCGATGCCGCGCGCGGTGATCTGCTCACCCAGCCACATCAGGAACATGGTACCGCCGACAAGGGTTATCATGCAGGCGATGCGGAAATACATGCCCGGATCGGTCGCAAGGTCACCGGATTCCAGCGAAACCGCCAGACCATAGGCCTGCGCCGTCGCCAGCACCACCGTGCCATAGCGGGTGTATTGGTTGATCTTCTTGCGCCCCTGCTCGCCCTCTTTCTTGAGCTGCTCGAGCTGGGGAACCATCGCGGTCAACAGCTGGACGATGATCGAGGCCGAGATATAGGGCATGATACCAAGGGCAAAAATGCCCATCCGCCCCAGCGCACCGCCGGTGAACATGGAAACCATGCCGCCAATGCCCTGCCCCGCCGATTCCATGAACTCGCGCAGAGCGGCGCCGTCGATACCGGGAACCGGCAAAAAGGTGCCCAGCCGGTAGACGACCAATAGCCCAAGCGTAAACAGGATGCGGTTGCGCAGATCGGTGGCCTTGCCGAGCGCTGCCCAGCTTGTATTGGCCGCCATCTGTTCTGCTGCTGATACCATGAAACAGGTCTCTTTTGCTAGAACGCCGCCCTAAACCGTTTTCCGGTCCGGGCGGCGTCAAGGGAAAACATGGGTCTATGTAAGCGGCGCAGGCGCCGCTCACAACCCATTACTCTGCCGCAGCTGCGGATGTGACGGTGAGCGAGCCACCGGCTTTTTCGACGAGCTCGACAGCGGATTTCGAAGCACCGGTCACTTCGATCGTGGCCTTGGAGGTAAAGTCACCCTTGGCCAGAACGCGGATACCGTCACGCTTGCGGCGCACCAGTCCGGAGGCAATAAGCGCATCCTCGGTGATCGCGGATTTCGCGTCCAGCTTGCCGGCTTCGATGAATTTCTGGATCAGGCCCAGGTTCACAACCGCGTATTCCTTGCGGTTCGGCTTGTTAAAGCCCCGCTTGGGCAGACGCTGGTAAAGCGGCATCTGGCCGCCTTCGTAGCCGTTGATCGCCACACCCGAACGGGATTTCTGACCCTTGATACCACGGCCACCCATCTTGCCCTTGCCAGAGCCGGGACCACGGGCAACGCGCTGACGACGTTTGGTTGCGCCAGGATTGTCGTGAAGTTCGTGCAGTTTCATTGTCGCTTCTCCTTTGCCGGATGCGGCCCCCAGCGACGGGAGCGGCCGACCTCGGCGTTTCTTGATAAAAGGCGCCCGGTGCGCCGGATCGCCATAGACGAGTCGCCCCGATCGAGGCCACCACGGGCGTATACGCCCAGCCCGCCCCCGTTTCAAGGCCCGAAAACCCGCGCGCGGCATCCTGTCCTGGCGTCGGATTACGCGCGCAATCGCCTCCCCGCTCCAGTCTTTTCCTCTTGCCGAAAATACTCCGGGGGAATCGGCCCATGGCCGATGGGGGCAGCGCCCCCTTCATGGCATCGAAAAAAATGCGGTGTCCGCAAGTCGTCTTGGGCCACGAGCATCGAAGGACCGCTTCGAGCCCAGAAAGACAGATGCCGGGCAGTCCACGAATGACAGCTTCTCAGCTATGCATTGCAAGTACCTTATCTAACATCCAGCCAATTCGGTCTTCACTGCCGAGTTGCCGCAACGGACCGCGCTCCCCGCCAATCTGAAGCTTTGCCATTGTCAAACCGTGAAGCATGAGCCAGATCAATACGGCAAGTTTCTCAGGGTCCGTGTTTTCAATCTCACCTGACGCTGCTCCGGCTGTCAGCTCGCGGATCAATAGCCCCAACGCTTCTGCTCCTTTTGGTGAAAGTGTTCGTACAATACCCGGAGTCGATGGGCGGAACATCACGAGCATGTACTCGCGATTGTTTTCGGCAAATCTCACATAGGCCTTGCAGCCAGCAACCAACCGCTCCCTCCAAAGCGAATGCATCGCGATCTCTCGATTGATCTCCTTGCTCAAACGTTCAAAGCCGGCATCCGAGATCGCGAGCCAAAGCGCTTCCTTATCTTTGAAGTGCATGTAGGGCGCGTTGTGGCTTACCCCAATCGCAGCCGCCAGCTTGCGCATGCTTACGGCTTCCAGAGACTGGGTCTTTAACGCTTTCACTGCGGCATTGATCAACTCCGTCTTAACGCCTCCGTGATGGTAGTCCTTCTTTCTTGGCATATTGACACTGTCCAGTTACAGGTATATTGACACTGGCAATATCGAGTTATCTAAGGCCACGCAATAGGGAGTAACAAAATGCGCAAGCCATTTCGATATACCCATTTGGCAGTTGCACTTCTGATTGGAGCGTATGTTTACAGTCCGACGCTCAGTAGCAATTTGGCGTTTCAGGCGCTGATCCAGTTTGGCGTCTTTCCAATCATCGCACTGAGTGGCATTGCGATGTGGCAACAGCCGCGCTGGATGAAGCTGATCCGTCGAACCCAAAGCTGACATCTGTGCAACTGCGGCGAAAGTTCACTGTGTCCCGGAATCCGGACCACCAGACAGACCGCGGCTAAGGACTGGAAAGAGACCGAAGCTGACCTTCACAGGTCGCAGGACACGAAAAAGTCGGACACCCGCTTTCTAGTGCGCCATCCTTCGAGGATTAAATTGACGTTATGTTCAGGGCCATCTTCCGACTGCACTTCCAGATCGTATCGCTTGCCGAGATGAACCGTTTCGAAATCGAGCTGTGCACTACCGATGGGGCGGTCGCCTCGGCTGATCTCTCGGGCCGAGAGGGTCGGTAGGGCGCAGTGAACCCCTACGAAGTAGATGTCATGCCCTGTCAGCAGATGCTGAAGGTCCGGAAGCCAATGGTCATTGTCCAAGATGTGCTCGAGGATGAGGTTGTTCCCGGCATTCGCGTAAGAAGCCAGCGACATATGGAATCCGTCAAAGAAAGCGGGTTTGGCAGCTGCCCAGTCGAATTCGCCTGCCTTGAAGCGCGCCATTGGCAGGACACCGCCATCCCGAAGGTGGTCGATGGAGATGTGCCAGAAGGGCACTTCGATCTGCGCCTGCAAAGCCCGCGCGATGGTGGATTTGCCGCTGCTAGACGGCCCATGCAGAAAGATGATTTGGGCCATCCACGTGCTCCTGTGTCTGGGGTGCCGCATCTACCACGAAGACATCGCCCTTAGTGACGTTTCTAGCGCTGAATGTCGGGAATGTCCGCCGTGCTGACCAACAAGATTTGCGGACACCTCCAAAAACAAGACCCCCTGTCGCGGACAGGAGGTCTCACTGGTTAACAAGGAAGAGTACCGCCCTTGGAGGCGGAGGGATCAGGCGCGGCCGTTCAGCCGGGTCTCGCCCTCATAGGCAGCCTGGTAGGCGATGGCGCGCAGGTTGTTGCGCGAGATACCCAGATCACCAAGATCGCGGGCGCTGAGACTGTGCAGCTCGTTCAGGGTGCGCTTGTAAACGGCGCGGCGGGCCTGAGCGGCCTTGACCGAGTCAACGAGCGCACGGAAGCGGTCAGCAAAGGACGGGGCAGCGATGGCGGTACGGGTGATGGTGGTCATGATCTTATTCCTGTCTGTCTGGGCACCGGCGTCTTACCTGTCGCACCGGGCCGTCGATATATTCTGCAATGCAGCATAGGCTGCGGCGGGATGGCTAACAATTTCCGTTTCGGTCTGGCCGCTATGCGCGTCCTGCATGAATGGGTCAGCGATACTGTCTGATTTGGGAGGGAGATGCCCCCGCCCCGTTGAGGGAGGAGATTAGGAGCGAGGGCATTCCCGAAGCACCGGCATTCCAGAGAGGGAGGAGTTGGAAGCCGGGCAATTCGGATGGATCAGGCGCCGTAGACGTGCTTGCGCACGATGTCGGTGATATCGCCGCGGCGTATGTTTATATCGTTCAGATCACGATCGCTCATCGCCATGAGCTGAGCGCAGGTGGCGTCGTATTCGCGACGAAGCGCGCGGTCAGCACGGAAGTTCTCGATGGTGCCGCGCAGGCGGGCGATGATCGGAAAGGTGATCGTGTTGGCGGTCAGTGCATGTGCCATGTGTCTCTGTCCTTGTCTCTAGCCGGGACGGTTTTCCGCGGCTCTTGTCAGCTTTGGTTCATTGTCTTGACCGTGAGATAAGGAGATTTGGTTGCGCTAACAACTGACAGAAACGAAGGCCCGTTATGCACCTGCAGCATGGTTTATGTCCCCTGCCCCGCGCCCCAATCTGACAACGAAAAACGCCCCCGGAGATTTCCGGGGGCGTTCAGATACTTGCACGAAGCGAAAAGGCTTAGTCGCGCTCTTCGATGATTTCGACCATGTGCGGGATCGAGTTCACCATGCCGCGCACGGCAGGGGTGTCTTCGAGTTCGCGGGTCTTGTGCATCTTGTTCAGGCCCAGCCCGATCAGCGTCTGGCGCTGCTTGGCGGGACGGCGGATCGGCGAACCGATCTGTTTTACGACGATGGTCTTAGCCATGTTTCTCAAGCCTCCTCAGCGACCTGTGCCGACGCCTGCGGCGCGTCATCACGCTTGGGCAGGATGTCGGACACTTTCTTGCCACGACGCTGCGCAACCGAGCGCGGGCTCGCTTCTTTCTGCAGACCGTCCATGGTGGCGCGGATCATGTTATAGGGGTTCTGCGAACCGATCGACTTGGACACGACGTCCTTGACGCCCAGCATCTCGAACACGGCACGCATCGGACCACCGGCGATGATACCGGTACCTTCCGGAGCGGTGCGCATGACGACCTTACCGGCGCCGTGACGGCCTTCCATGTCGTGGTGCAGGGTGCGGCCTTCGCGCAGCTGCACGCGGATCATCTGACGCTTGGCCTGCTCGGTTGCCTTGCGAATGGCCTCGGGGACCTCTTTCGCCTTGCCTTTGCCAAAGCCGACACGGCCTTTCTGATCGCCTACAACGACGAGTGCGGCGAAGCCAAAGCGCTTACCACCCTTGACGGTCTTGGACACGCGGTTGATCGCGACGAGGCGGTCCGCGAATTCAGGGGCTTCCTCACGCTGGTTGCGACGGTTACCGCCACGGTTGTCATCTCTTGCCATAAGGCTTCCTTTCATTCGGCCCGCTGCCTGCGCGCCATATGCATTCAATCCTGGTGAGATTGGGGCGCAGCGCGCCCCTCTCCCGGATCATCGAGACGGCCCCGAAGGACCGTCTGCACTTAGATCTTCAGCCCGCCTTCACGCGCAGCGTCGGCCAGAGCCTTCACCTTGCCATGAAAGAGGAAACCGCCGCGGTCGAAATAGGCTTCTTCCACGCCCGCCTTCTTGGCGCGCTCGGCGATTGCGGAACCGACCTTGGCGGCCGCTTCCACGTTGTTCTTGCCCACAACGCCCAGATCTTTTTCCAACGTGGATGCCGACGCGAGCGTGACACCTTTCACATCGTCGATCAGCTGGACGCTGATATTCTTGCTCGAACGGTGAACGGAAAGACGAAGACGTCCCGCGTTCACTTTGCGAAGCTTGTTCCGGACGCGCAGGCGGCGCTTCAGAAACAGTTGTCTTTTGCTGTTTGCCATCTGACTGGTCCTTACTTCTTCTTGCCTTCCTTGCGGAAGATATACTCGTCCTTGTACTTGATCCCTTTGCCCTTGTAGGGCTCGGGAGCACGCCAGGCGCGGATATTCGCTGCGACCTGACCGACGAGCTGCTCATCGATACCTTCGACCACGATCTCGGTCTGCTTGGGCGCGGTCACGGTCACGCCATCAGGCGCCGTGAAGTCCACGTCATGCGACAGGCCGAGGTTCAGCTTGAGGGTATTGCCCTGCATCTGGGCACGATAACCAACACCGTTGATTTCAAGCTCGCGCTTGAAGCCGTTGGTGACGCCGGTCACCAGGTTGGCGATCATCGTGCGGGACATGCCCCACTGCTGACGCGCGCGCTTGGATTTGCCGCGCGGAGTCACGGTGATGACGTTATCTTCGACCGAAATCGCGATATCGTCGGTTGCCTTGAAGGTCCGGGCGCCCTTGGGGCCTTTCACTTCGACGGTCTGGCCCGAAACAGAAGCAGTTACGCCGCTGGGGAGCTCGACCGGTTTTTTACCAATACGAGACATTCAGACCTCCTTAGAATACGGTGCAGAGCACTTCGCCGCCAACATTGGCTTCGCGTGCGGCTGCATCCGACATCACACCTTTGGGTGTGGAGACAATCGACACACCAAGGCCCTGACGAACCTGCGGGATGTCCTTGACGCCCATGTAAACGCGGCGGCCCGGGGTCGAAACCCGCTTGAGCTCGCGAATGACAGGGATGCCTTCGTAATACTTGAGGCTGATTTCCAGCGCCGGATGACCGTCTTTGCCGGTCGTCTCTTCGTAGCCGCGGATGTAGCCTTCGTCTTTCAGCACGTCCAGAACCCAAGCGCGCAGTTTCGACGCCGGTGTCATAACCGTCGACTTGCCGCGGAGCTGCGAGTTCCGGATACGGGTGAGCATATCTGCGATAGGATCGTTCATCTTATGCCCTCCCTTACCAGCTCGATTTCACGAGGCCGGGGATCTGCCCCGACGAACCGAGGTCGCGAAGCGCGATACGGCTGATTTTCAGTTTGCGATAGTAGGCGTGCGGACGGCCGGTCAGCTGGCAGCGGTTGTGCAGACGCACAGCAGAGCTGTTGCGCGGCAGTTTCGCCAGCTTGAGGGACGCGCGGAAACGCTCTTCCATCGGTTTGCTTTCGTCGTTCACGATCGCTTTCAGCTCGGCGCGCTTGGCGGCGTATTTCTCCACCAGGCGTTCGCGCTTCTTTTCGCGTTCGATCATTGCTTTCTTAGCCATGTCTAATCCTTCCCGCGCTTACGAATTGAAGGGCATGTTGAAATGCTTCAACAGCGCCTTTGCTTCGGCGTCGGTCTTTGCCGTGGTGGTGATGATGACGTCCATGCCCCAGACTTCGTCGACCTTGTCGAAGTTGATTTCGGGGAAAACGATATGTTCCTTGATGCCCATGGCATAGTTGCCGCGACCATCGAAGCTCTTGCCCGAAACGCCGCGGAAGTCGCGGATACGGGGCATTGCAACGGTGATCAGGCGATCGAGGAATTCGTACATCCGGTCACCACGGAGGGTCACCTTGGTGCCAAGCGGCATGTCTTCACGGACGCGGAAACCGGCGATCGATTTCTTTGCCTTGGTGACGACGGCCTGCTGACCGGCGATCGCGGTCAGGTCTTCCTGAGCCGATTTCACCTTTTTGGTGTCGCGAACAGCTTCGGCGCCAGCGCCGATGTTCAGGACGATCTTGTCCAGGCGCGGGATCATCATGTCGTTCGAGTAACCGAACTCTTCCTTCATCGCCGCCTTGATGGTGTCGTTGAAGACCGTACGCAGACGCGGGGTGTAGTTTTCAGAATCAAGCATCGATCACGTCCCCCGTGGTTTTGGCAAAGCGCACTTTCTTGTCGCCTTCGATCTTGAAGCCAACGCGGGTCGGCTTGCCGTTTGCGTCAACGAGCGACAGGTTCGAGAGCTGGATCGGCATCGGCTTGGGGATACGACCGCCCTGGCTGGTCTGGCTTTGACGGGTGGCGCGGATGGCAACGTTGATGCCTTCCACAACGGCTTTGCCGGCTTTGGGGTCGACGGACTGGATAGTGCCCTTCTTGCCCTTGTCCTTGCCAGCAAGCACGATGACTTCGTCACCTTTTTTCAGTTTAGCGGCCATCAGAGCACCTCCGGCGCCAGCGAAATGATTTTCATGAAGTTCTTGGCGCGCAGCTCACGAACAACCGGCCCGAAGATACGGGTGCCGACGGGTTCGTTGTTATTGTTCAGAATAACTGCGGCGTTGCGGTCAAAGCGGATGGCGGTGCCATCTTCGCGACGAACTTCCTTGGCGGTGCGAACGACGACGGCCTTACGGACATCGCCCTTTTTAACACGACCGCGCGGAATGGCTTCCTTGACGGATACTACGATGATGTCGCCGACACCCGCGTATTTCCGCTTGGACCCACCCAGGACCTTGATGCACTGAACTCGGCGTGCGCCGGAGTTGTCAGCAACATCCAGATTGGTCTGCATCTGGATCATATGGTTTCTCCCGACCTTTGGGGACAGGCTCTCATTCGCTCTGCCCCAGGGTTTCGCTCAAACTGAAAAAGTCCGGGAAGCTTACGCTTCCAGAACTTCCCAGCGTTTCGTTTTGGACTTGGGTGCACATTCGATGATGCGCACGGTATCGCCCGTCTTGTAGGTGTTCTTCTCGTCATGCGCGCGGTACTTCTTGGACCGGCGAATGGTCTTTTTGAGAACCGGGTGCGTAAAGCGGCGTTCGACCGAAACGGTGACGGTCTGTGCGTTGGCGTCGCTGGTGACGGTGCCTTGCAGAATACGTTTGGGCATCTATCGGCTCCTTATTCTTGCGACGCCGCGGCTGCGGCTTTCTGGTTCAGAATGGTCTTCACGCGGGCAGCGTTACGACGCGCCGCACGGATCCGCGCCGGGTTTTCGAGCTGGCCGGTGGCCTGCTGAAAGCGCAGGTTGAAGCTTTCTTTTTTCAGGTTGGCAAGTTCTTCGCGGAGCTGGTCCGGAGTCTTGTCATTCAGTTCCTTGGCGTTCATGTCGCCCTTCCTTTCAACATCACTGGCAGGCCCCTTGCCTCTGCGCGAGGGTCACCGTGATTCCAGTGGAGTTCATGATGAGAGGGCCATTTAGACGCCAGGCGCCCATAAAGCAACCCCTGTCTGTCCCCGCCGGGGCATTTGCCGGTAAACCGGCGAAATAACCCGCATTTACTGGCGATTTTGCCCTCTCGCCTTGGCTGTGACCCTGCGCTATCACAGCCCCATGTCACAGATCGAGTCGCTTTTCGCCACCCGCCTTTACCGCGCCGCCCTGTCGGAGTTCGGTCCTGCCATCGACCGCGACGAGCTGGAAGGCTCTTGCTGGTCCATCGCCGAGGATGATGAAGCGGGGCAGGACTGGTGCGAAGAGAACGGCTATCCCGGTTATACGAGCTATGCCTCGCTGACCGATCTTGGCTGGCGGTTCCCGATCTTCAAGGATCTGACCAAGGCGCTGGATCAACATGTGTCGGCCTTTCTCGAAGATCTCGAATTCGATCTCGACGGGCGCAAGCTGGTGCTGGACGATCTCTGGATCAATATCCTTGCGCCGGATGGGAGCCATGGATCGCATATCCATCCGCACAGCGTCATCAGCGGTACGACCTATGTGACGATGCCCGAGGATGCGAGCGCGATCAAATTTGAAGACCCGCGCCATGCGATGATGATGGCCGCCCCGCCCCGCCGCAAGGATGCGCGCCGCGAATTGCGCAGCTTTATCTATGTTGCGCCGGAACCGGGCGAAGTCTTGCTTTGGGAAAGCTGGCTGCGTCACGAGGTGCCGATGAACCGCTCGGAGGACGAGCGGATCAGCGTCAGCTTTAACTACCGATGGGACTGACCTTGCGCCGTGCCGGGATCAGGGTGACCGTCACCAGCCCGGCAAGGACAAGACCCGCACCGATCATGCTTTCATAGGTGACCGGTTCGCCCACGATATAGATCGCCAGCACCCATGCGGTGACCGGCTCCATCAGGGCAAGGGTCACGGCGGTCGAGGCGGTCACGTAGTTCAGACCCCAGGTATAGAAGGCATAGGCAAGACCGGTGGCGGCGACGCCAAGGAAGGCGATGCCCATCAGCGCGCTGCCATCCAATGCCCAGCCAAGTGGCACGAAGGCGAGGATCGGCAGTGTTACCAAAGCGGCGATGCTGAAGGTGCTGGCCGCAATGACGGTCGTCGGAGCCTTGTCGCTGATCCGGCTGGTGGCAAGCGAATAGGCCGCATAGCAGGCCCCGGCCAACAGCGCGATCACGATGCCAAGATAGGGCCGGTCGCCGCTGCCGAGCGTCGAGAGCATGGCGACCCCGGTGATCGAGATCCCCTGCCCGAAAACGCGCATCCGGTTCGGTGTCCGGTTGCTTTGCAGCGATTCATAAAGCGTGGCGAATACCGGTGCGCTGCCGATGGTTACAGCCGTGCCGACGCCGACGCCGGCGAGAGTCACCCCCCAGAAGAACAGAAGGTTATAAAAGCCGATGGCGATGCCGGCAAAGACGATCCCCGGCCAAGGCAGATCGGGCATCTTGGTGATGTCGTATTTCTGGGCGTAGGCGATGGCAAGAAGGGCGATTGACCCGACGAGAAGCCTCAGCGCGCCGACGGCAAGGGGATCGCGACCCTCGGGCAGCAGGCTTTGCACCGTGCCAGTTGTTCCCCAAAGAACTGCCGCCAGAACGACGGCCAGAACGCCGACTAATCTCATCACTTACCCCTGTTTCTATCTGAAGTTGCCGAGAAGGACGCTCGAGTGTCAACAATTGCTTACCGAATAAAACGATTGCCACACCAAGTGTTTGCTTCTCAGGCAACGGTCAGAACTTCGCTTTAAATATGAACGCCCAAAGCGCTCGACGGATGAAAATCAAGGCGCTGAAACGACGGTGGCCAATTGTCCCGTCCTGCGCGCCTCTTCATGTAATAAATCCGGGTCTGGCCGATTCCCGTCTAGTTATTAGCATGAAATGCCGTCCGTCCGCGCGCCTTTTGCATGTGACCTGACCGGGGCTATTGGACGCGTCGCGTTCCATCGAGAAGGCTTTCCTGCAAGGTCGGTCCGTGGAGGACAGAGATATCTCCGGTTGTCTCAAGCACCACGGCCCGGACTTCGGAATAATCGAGCACATTGGCCTCGCGCAGTTTGGCGACCAGATCATCCTTGGCCACCCGTGTCGCGCGCAGCGCATCGTCAAAGATTTCACCATCTCGCATCAGCAGGACGGGCGCATTCTGGACCACGGTTTCGAGGGTGTCCGAGGCAATGCGCAACCTGGCCATTATATACTGGACACCCAAGAGAGCGGCGATGGCGCCCAGCGATTGAACAAATGCGGGCCACTCGGAGGATTGACTTGCCCCTGCCAAAAGCGAGCCGATGGCCACCGTGACCACGAAATCAAAAGCCGTCATCTTGGAAAAGGCGCGCAGGCCAACCACCCGGACGACGAAGATAACCCAGAAGACGCCGATCGTAGCGAGGATGACACCGGAGGCAAGGCTATCTGCAAACGGTTGATCAAAGAACATGGCGGGGCTCCTGCTTTACGACTCTCAGGATGCTGACGGGCAGCCAGTTGCCGCGCAAGCGCGCGGATGTTTCGATCACGTTTTCGATTGGCACAATTCCCCATGTGTCAGGCCGTGGCTTCGCGCCAAATTCGACCTGTAGGGAATGAACGCACCAAAGCATTTTTTGTTCACCGTCCCCGGGCGCATTGAGGAAAGCACAAAACAAAACCCCCGCCGTTTGCACGACGGGGGTTTCCTGTTTCTGATCGGAGTTGCCTCCGGACCGCTTACCAGTCTTCGCGAACGACGACGCGAGTCTTGATCGGCAGCTTCATCGCGGCGAGGCGCAGGGCTTCGCGGGCGATTTCTTCGTTTACGCCGTCCAGTTCGAACATCACGCGACCGGGCTTGACCTTGCATGCCCAGTAATCGACGGAGCCCTTACCTTTACCCATCCGCACTTCGGTCGGCTTGGAGGTCACCGGGGTATCCGGGAAGATCCGGATCCAGACACGGCCCTGACGTTTCATGTGGCGGGTCATCGCGCGGCGTGCCGCTTCGATCTGACGTGCCGTCACACGCTCGGGCTGGAGGGCCTTGAGGCCGAACGTTCCGAAGTTGAGGTCAGAACCGCCCTTGGCGAGACCGCTGATGCGGCCTTTGTGCTGCTTGCGGTATTTTGTACGCTTAGGTTGAAGCATCTTTCTTTCTCCTTAGCGGCGGCCACCGGCGCCACGCGGGGCCGGACCGTCCTGGAGTTCCTGTGCCTTACGTTCACGCGCGGAGGGATCATGTTCCATGATCTCGCCTTTGAAGATCCAGGTCTTGATCCCGATGATCCCGTAGGCGGTTTGCGCCTCGACGTGAGCGTAATCGATGTCCGCACGCAGGGTGTGCAGCGGCACGCGGCCTTCACGGTACCATTCGGTACGCGCGATTTCCGCACCGCCGAGACGACCGGCGAGGTTCACACGGATGCCGAGGGCGCCCATGCGCATCGCGTTCTGCACCGCACGCTTCATCGCGCGACGGAAGGACACACGACGCTCGAGCTGCTGCGCGATGGATTCACCCACCAGCGCGGCGTCGAGTTCCGGCTTGCGCACTTCGACGATGTTCAGGTGAAGCTCGCTGTCGGTCATGTTGGCGATCTTCTTGCGCAGCGTTTCGATGTCTGCGCCTTTCTTGCCAATGATGACACCCGGACGGGCCGTGTGGATCGTGACGCGGCACTTCTTGTGCGGACGTTCGATGATCACGCGGGCGATACCGGCCTGCTTGCATTCATCCTTGATGAAATCACGGATCTTCAGGTCTTCGAGCAGAAGATCGCCGTAATCTTTCGTGTCGGCATACCAGCGGCTGTCCCAGGTGCGGTTGACCTGAAGGCGCATGCCAATCGGATTGACTTTGTTACCCATTAGGCTTGCTCCTCAACTTGACGCACCTTGATGGTGATCTCGGAAAACGGCTTGACGATCTTGCCGAACCGGCCACGGGCACGCGGGCGACCGCGCTTCATGGTCATGTTCTTGCCAACATAGGCTTCGGCGACGATCAGCTCGTCCACGTCCAGGTTGTGGTTGTTTTCGGCGTTCGCGATGGCGGACTGCAGGCACTTGCGCACATCCTCGGCGATCCGCTTTTTCGAGAAGGTCAGATCGGTCAGGGCGCGATCGACTTTCTTGCCACGGATCATCGCGGCGACCAGGTTCAGCTTTTGCGGGGACGTACGGAGCATACGCAGTTTTGCCATTGCTTCGTTATCGGCCACGCGGCGGGGATTCTTGTCCTTGCTCATGGCTTATTTCCGCTTCGCTTTTTTGTCAGCGGCGTGACCGTAATAGGTCCGGGTCGGCGAATACTCACCGAACTTCTGACCAATCATGTCTTCCGTGACGTTGACAGGAACGTGTTTCTTGCCGTTGTAGACGCCAAACGTCAGGCCCACAAACTGGGGCAGGATCGTCGAGCGGCGCGACCAGATCTTGATGACTTCGTGACGGCTGCCTTCGCGGGCCGCCTCGGCCTTTTTCAACACGTAAGCGTCGACAAAAGGACCTTTCCAAACAGAGCGAGACATGTCTTAGCGCCCTTTCTTCTTGGCGTGCCGCGAGCGGATGATCAGCTTGCTGGACGCTTTGTTCTTGTTCCGGGTCTTGGCACCTTTGGTCGGTTTGCCCCAAGGGGTAACCGGGTGACGACCACCAGAGGTACGGCCTTCACCACCACCGTGAGGGTGGTCGATCGGGTTCATCACGACACCACGCACAGAGGGGCGGATGCCCTTGTGGCGCATGCGGCCGGCTTTACCGTAGTTCTGGTTGCTGTTGTCGGGGTTCGAAACCGCACCGACAGTTGCCATGCATTCCTGGCGGACCATGCGCAGCTCGCCCGAGGAGAGGCGGATCTGGGCGTAGCCACCGTCACGGCCGACGAACTGAGCATAGGTGCCCGCGGCGCGTGCGATCTGACCACCCTTGCCGGGCTTCATCTCGATGTTGTGCACGATGGTACCGATCGGCATGCCCGAGAACGGCATCGCGTTACCCGGCTTGATGTCGACCTTGGTGCCCGCGACGACTTTGTCGCCGACTGCCAGACGCTGCGGCGCGAGGATATAGGCCTGCTCGCCGTCTTCGTACTGGATCAGGGCAATGAACGCGGTCCGGTTCGGGTCATATTCGATCCGTGCAACGACGGCCGATACGTCGAACTTGTTCCGCTTGAAATCTACAACGCGATAGAGGCGCTTTGCCCCACCACCGCGGCGACGCGACGTAATACGTCCGGTGTTGTTCCGGCCGCCCGACTTCGTCAGACCCTCGGTGAGGGATTTGACGGGGCGTCCTTTCCACAGCTCCGAACGGTCGATCAGCACCAGCCCGCGCTGGCCCGGCGTCGTCGGCTTATACGACTTGAGTGCCATGCTTTCTGTCTTCCGTTTAGCAAACGCTGCCGTCGTTTCCCGCGCGGGGACGTAGGGCAGCTATGTATTGGGTACTTGCCGGACGATTGGAATTGGCCGCCGCTGACAGACTACCCTATGTTACAGGGCCCCGAAGGTCCCCAGGTTCAATAAGCACGAGACCCCGGAACGAATCCCGGGGCCGCGTGATTGGGTGCGTCTAGCAGGGATGGGTGAGGGTGGCAAGGGGTGGCTTTAATTGAGCAAAAGTTGTCATGCTCTTGCAGATCAGAGCAAATCGCCAAGCGCATCGTTCTTGAATGCGAAGCTATCTTCCACGACCCTAAAAAGATTTGAAAGTATACTTAGTTCTGGAGGCGCTGAAGCAATCCTTCGCGGTTCAAACGAGTCGTCAAAAATACTCAAATCAAAATAGAAATTCCAAACAAATTCGTCTTCATCAATATAATATTTAGTACGCACCTTCGATACAACATAGACTTTTTCTTTTAACTTCGCTTCGAATGAACGTTCGACAATATCCCCTGCGTCTGCAATGAATATTTGTGAGAAAGACCAATTCAGGTCCCCAGTTGAAGTCTTTTGCATCAAGTTTGTGATAGCCTTCCGCCAGTCCTGCATTGAGTAGATCATAAACTTGCCCTCGCTTCTTTCTCATAGGCATTTATCTCATCAATCAACTCGGTCAATGCGGTATATAATAGCCAAAAATTTTCGACGTCTCTGAGTAGTACAGATTGATCTGGAGCAGCCGCGACGGCACTTTCCACCGAACTGCAGTAGTTCTTCGTTTTCGTTACGACTTCGGTGAATCCAGGTGCCCTTGTCTTTTCCAGCTGCTTCAAAATGACTCTTATGGTCCCTGCAAACCCCTCACCCAATATGTCTTTCAATGTCCTCTCCTTCAGAGAATCAAGTTTTCGGGTTATTTCTGATAATTCTTTTTTCAGCTCAGGCAGCCTTTGCTTCGCAAAATACTTTTTGCCAAGCGCCCGAACCTCAAGAAGAGCGTATGTAGAAAAAAAAGCGCCCATATAGCTCAGGAAAACCCCAACGAACGACCAAATATCCTTGGCAAGATCACCAAAGAAGAAACTAGGAGCAAAAACACAACCGGTTACCAAAAGCACGAGCGATATGCCGATAACAAAAATTGCAATTATCATGGAAGCTGTACACTTTCGTTCAAATACGGTCCTTTAGTATTGGCAACAATACGGAAGCGCAATAGAACATCATCGTTCAACAAAAAAGCCCCCCGCCATCCGGCGAGGGGCTTTCTCATTTCTAACGTTCGGCAGGGTCTCCCCTGCCCTCACGATCAGAGACCGGTGGTCACGTCGATCGTGTTGCCCTCTTCGAGGGTCACGTAGGCTTTCTTGACGTCTTTCCGGCGGCCCATCTGGCCGCGGAAACGCTTGGCCTTGCCTTTGGTGATGGTCGTGTTGACGGCCTTCACCTTGACACCAAAGAGAGCCTCGACGGCCTCTTTGATCTGCGGCTTGTTGCTGTCGATCGACACTTCGAAGACAACCGCGTTGGCGTCGGACGCCATGGTTGCTTTCTCGGTGATGACCGGCTTGCGGATCACGTCGTAATGTTCTGCCTTGGCACTCATTTCAGTCGAGCCTCCAGTGCTTCGACACCCGCCTTGGTGATCACGAGCGTGTCACGCTTGAGGATGTCATATACGTTGGCGCCCATCGTCGGCAGGATGTCCAGACCTTCGATGTTGCGGGCCGCCTTGGCGAAACCTTCGTTGACCGACGCGCCGTCGATGATCAGCGCGCGCTTCCAGCCGAGGCTGGCGATCTGCTTGGCCAGTGCACCGGTCTTGCCTTCGGCTTCGGCGGATTCGATCACGACCAGCTCGCCGGCTTTCGCCTTGGCGCTCAGTGCGTGACGCAGGCCCAGCTTGCGGAACTTCTTGGGCAGGTCATGCCCATGGCTGCGCGGGGTCGGGCCCTTGTAGATACCACCTTTACGGAAGATCGGCGCGTTACGGTCACCGTGGCGAGCGCCGCCGGTCCCCTTCTGGCGATAGATCTTCTTGGTCGAATAGCTGGTTTCCGAGCGGGTCTTGACCTTGTGGGTGCCCTGCTGCGCGTTGTTGCGCTGCCAGCGGACCACACGGTGCAGGATGTCGGCACGCGGTTCCAGGCCGAAGAGAGCTTCGTCCAGGTCCACGCTGCCGGCGGCGCCGCCGTCCAGTTTGATGACGTCGAGTTTCATTCTTCGCCTTCCTTCTTCTCGGCCGCGCCATCTTCTGCCTTATCGGCTTCGATGTCGGCTTCGGCTGCTTTCAGCGCCTCGGCTTCTGCTGCGGCTTGCTCTTCGGCCAGACGCTTGGCTTCGGCTTCCGCCTCGGCTGCTGCGGCTGCGGCGGCTTCTTCAGCTGCTTTCGCGGCTTCTTCAGCGGCGGACTTCAGCGCGGCGGGCAGAATGGCGTTCTCGGGGAACGGCTTCTTGACCGCGTCCTTGACGGTGACCCAGCCACCCTTGGAACCCGGCACGGCGCCCTTGACCATGATCAGACCACGCTCGGCGTCGGTTTTCACGACTTCGAGGTTCTGCGTGGTGACGCGCACGGCGCCCATGTGACCGGCCATCTTCTTGCCTTTGAAGACCTTGCCCGGATCCTGACACTGACCGGTGGAACCGTGCGAACGGTGCGAAATCGACACACCGTGCGAGGCCCGCAGACCGCCGAAGTTGTGCCGCTTCATGGCACCGGCGAAACCTTTACCGATCGAGGTGCCGGCGACATCGACGTACTGACCTGCAAAGTAATGGTCAGCCGTGATTTCCTCACCGACGTTGATCAGGTTGTCGGGATCGACGCGGAATTCCGCGACTTTCCGCTTGGGTTCAACCTTGGCGGCGGCAAAGTGACCGCGCATCGCCTGCGAAACCCGCTTGGCTTTCGACGTACCTGCGCCAAGCTGAACGGCGGTGTAGCCATCCTTGTCAGCGGTACGCTGGGCGACGACCTGAAGTTTGTCCAGTTGAAGAACGGTCACAGGGATCTGCTTGCCGTCTTCCATGAACAACCGGGTCATGCCGACTTTTTTTGCGATAATACCAGAGCGCAACATGTTTCTTGCCCTCCTCGCTTACGATTGCAGCTTGATCTCGACATCCACGCCAGCGGCGAGGTCGAGCTTCATCAGCGCGTCCACGGTCTGGGGGGTCGGATCGACGATATCCAGCAGACGCTTGTGCGTGCGGATTTCGAACTGGTCACGGGATTTCTTGTCTACGTGGGGGCCACGCAGAACGGTGAATTTCTCGATCTTGTTCGGCAGCGGAATGGGCCCGCGCACATTGGCGCCGGTCCGCTTGGCGGTGTTGACAATCTCTTGTGTGGACGCGTCCAGCACACGATAGTCAAACGCCTTGAGCCGAATGCGGATGTTTTGGCTTTGGATGGCCATTTAGCAATCCCCTTCAAGGGCTTTTCAAGTTGAGAGGAGGAACGACGACCACCGCCGCCCCTCATCGAACCAATTTTTGGGTCCGGGCGTCACCGCCCGAAATTCAGCAGATGGAAAAGGCCGGCCTGGCTTTCAAGCCGACATTTCCCATTTTTGCGCTTCCTTGCGAAAGCCCTGCCGATTTACTCGACGATTTTCGACACCACGCCGGCGCCAACCGTGCGGCCGCCTTCGCGGATGGCGAAGCGGAGGCCCTGCTCCATCGCGATCGGTGCGATCAGCTCGACGCCGAAGGAGACGTTGTCGCCCGGCATCACCATCTCGGTGCCTTCCGCCAGCGTAACCGTGCCG